>CAVSLO010000052.1:0-23397 GCA_963728675.1 uncultured Alphaproteobacteria bacterium
GCCGCTTCGGACCGGATCGCAACGGCGCGCTGGAACCGCCCTCGATTGTGTGCAAGATCAAGGGAACCGTCGCTTTCTCAACCCGGATCAGAGGCCTCCGCCGCTCATGGAAGTTTTCGTCCAGCAGCTCATCAACGGGCTGACGCTGGGGTCGATCTACGGCCTCATCGCCATCGGCTACACGATGGTCTTCGGCATCATCGGCATGGTGAACTTCGCCCATGGCGACGTGTTCATGCTGTCGGCCTTCATCGCGCTGATCTTCTTCCTGATCCTGACGACCTGGCTCGGCATCGTCGTCGGTCGCGCTGGCGCTGCTCATCGTGCTGGTCATCGGCGATGGTGCTGACCTCGCTCTGGGGCTGGGCGATCGAGCGCATCGCCTACCGGCCGCTGCGCGGCTCGTTCCGCCTCGCGCCGCTGATCTCGGCGATCGGCATGTCGATCTTCCTGTCCAACTTCGTCCAGGTGGCGCAGGGCCCGCGCAACAAGCCGACGCCGCCGATGGTGCGCGACGTGATCGTGCTGTTCGAGGGCGAGAGCGGCTACACCGTCGCCCTCGTCCTACAAGCAGATCATCATCATGGTCGTCGACCGCCGTGCTGCTCGCGGTCTTCTGGTATCTGGTCCAGAAGACGCCGCTCGGCCGCGCCCAGCGCGCCTGCGAGCAGGACCGCAAGATGGCGGCGCTGCTCGGCATCGACGTCGACCGCACGATCTCGCTGACCTTCGTCATCGGCGCGGCGCTCGCCGCCGTCGCCGGCACCATGTACCTGCTGTATTACGGCGTCGTGAGCTTCACCGACGGCTTCGTGCCGGGCGTGAAGGCCTTCACCGCCGCGGTGCTCGGCGGCATCGGCTCGCTGCCCGGCGCGGTGCTCGGCGGGCTGCTCATCGGCCTCATCGAGACCATGTGGTCGGCCTATTTCTCGATCGAGTACAAGGACGTCGCGGCGTTCTCGATCCTCGCCATCGTGCTGATCTTCATGCCGTCCGGCATTCTCGGCCGGCCTGAAGTCGAGAAGGTCTGAGGGCACGCCATGGACGCGCCGCGACCACGACGCCCGTCCGCCGCGCAGGCCGGCGTCGCGCGCCGCACGCTCGACCTCGCGCGCGGCCCTCAAGGACGCGGCTTCTGCCGCCCTGGTCACGCTCGGCCTGTCGATCCCGATCCTCTCCTTCAAGACCGATCAGGACCGGCGAACGAGCTCTTCCTGACGGCCGCGCTGGGGCCTGGTGGCGATCCTCGTGCGCCCTCGTCTTCGGCGTGCGGCTTCGCGCATGCACGCCTTCGGCGGCCACGCGAGCCTGAGCGCGGCGACGCCGCAGCCGCGCACGCAGGCGACCGAGCCCGTCGCACGCTGAACCGAGCGCCGTCCAGCGCGTGTCGCGGCTCGGCCGTCCCGTTCTTCCTCGGCATCGCGCTGTCGTTCCCGCTGCTCGATCTATCTGATCCAGGGCGGCCTGATCGAGTCTCGCTACTGGGTCGATCTCGGCATCCTGATCCTGACCTACGTGATGCTCGGCTGGGGCCTGAACATCGTCGTCGGCCTCGCCGGCCTGCTCGACCTCGGCTACGTCGCCTTCTACGCCGTCGGCGCCTATGCCTACGCGCTGCTCTGCGACCACCTTCGGCCTGTCGTTCTGGATCTGCCTGCCGCTCGCCGGCATCCTCGCCGCGTTCTGGGGCATCATCCTCGGCTTCCCGGTGCTGCGGCTGCGCGGCGACTATCTCGCCATCGTGACGCTCGCCTTCGGCGAGATCATCCGCCTGGTGCTGATCAACTGGGTCGACCTCACCAACGGCGGCGCCGGCATCTCCTCGATCCCGCGCGTCAGCTTCTTCGGCCTGCCCTTCAACGCCGACGACGACGGCTTCGCGGCGATCTTCGGGCTCGAGTTCAACCCGATGCACCGGATCGATCTTCCTCTACTACCTGATCCTGGCGCTGGCGCTGCTGACCAACTTCGTCACCATGCGGCTGCGCAGGCTGCCGGTCGGGCGCGCCTGGGAGGCGCTGCGCGAGGACGAGATCGCCTGCCGCTCGCTCGGCATCAACACCACCAACACCAAGCTCACCGCCTTCGCCATCGGCGCCATGTTCGGCGGCTTCGCCGGCTCGTTCTTCGCCGTCCGCCAGGGCTTCGTCAGCCCGGAGAGCTTCAACTTCCTCGAATCGGCGATCATCCTCGCCATCGTCGTGCTCGGCGGCATGGGCTCGCAGATCGGCGTCGCCATCGCGGCGGTCGCGCTGGTCGGCGGCCCCGAGGTCCTGCGCAACCTCGACTTCCTCAAGCGCGATCTTCGGCGAGGGCTTCGACCCGAACGAGTACCGCCTGCTGCTCTTCGGCCTCGGCATGGTCGCGATGATGGTGTGGCGGCCGCGCGGCCTCATCTCGGAGCGCGAGCCGTCGGTGTTCCTGAAGGAGCGCAAGGCGGTCTCCGGCTCCCTCGTCAAGGAGGGCCACGGCTGATGCGCTGGCTCGCACGACCCGATCCTCGACGGTCGAGCACCTGACCATGCGCTTCGGCGGCCTCGTCGCCATCAACGACCTCTCCTTCCAGGCCGGGCGCGGCGACATCACCGCCCTCATCGGCCCGAACGGCGCCGGCAAGACCACCGTCTTCAACTGCATCACCGGCTTCTACAAGCCGACCGAGGGCATGATCACGCTGCAGCCAGCAGGACGGCTCGCACCTTCCTGCTCGAGCGCCTGCCCGGCCATCGCATCGCCTGGAAGGCCAAGGTCGCCCGCACCTTCCAGAACATCCGCCTGTTCTCGGGCATGACGGTGCTCGAGAACCTGCTGGTCGCGCAGCACAACCCGCTGATGATCGCCTCCGGCTTCACCTTCCTCGGCGTGCTCGGCGTCGGCGGCTACCGCAGGCCGAGCGGCAGGCGATCGAGAAGGCGAGCTACTGGCTCGAGAAGACGCGGCTCGTCGACCGCGCCGACGATCCGGCCGGCGACCTGCCCTACGGCGCCCAGCGCCGGCTCGAGATCGCCCGCGCCATGTGCACCGACCCGGTGCTGCTCTGCCTCGACGAGCCGGCGGCCGGCCTCAACCCGCGCGAGATCGCACGGAGCTCAACGAGCTGCTGCAAGTCGATCCGCAACGAGCACGGCACCTCGATCCTGCTGATCGAGCACGACATGTCGGTGGTGATGGAGATCTCGGACCACGTCGTCGTGCTCGACTACGGCACCAAGATCTCGGACGGCACGCCGCGCCGAGGTCCGAAGACGATCCAGCGCGTCATCGCCGCCTATCTCGGCGTCGAGGACGAGGAGGTCGCGGAGGTCGAGGCGGAGGTCGGCGTATGAGCGTCGCTGGCATCAACGTCCTCGTCGAGGAGACGCGCGCCGCACAGGACGCGGCGCGGCAGCCGCTCCTCAGCGTCCGCGGGGTCAAGACCTATTACGGCAACATCATCGCGCTCAAAGGCGTCGATCTCGACGTGCACGAGGGCGAGATCGTCACGCTGATCGGCGCGAACGGCGCCGGCAAGTCGACGCTGATGATGACGATCTTCGGCAGCCCGCGGGCGCGCGAGGGCACGATCACCTATGCCGGGCGCGACATCACCCAGATGCCGACCCACGAGATCGCGCGGCTGTCGATCGCCCAGTCGCCGGAGGGGCGGCGCATCTTCCCGCGCATGACCGTCTTCGAGAACCTGCAGATGGGCGCCTCGGTCAACGGCTTTGCCCATTTCGACCAGGATCTGGAGCGCGATCTGCGCCGCTGTTCCCGCGCCTGAAGGAGCGCCTCCACCAGCGCGGCGGCACGCTCTCGGGCGGCGAGCAGCAGATGCTCGCCATCGCCCGCGCCCTGATGAGCCGGCCGCGCCTGCTCCTCCTCGACGAGCCGTCGCTCGGCCTCGCGCCGCTCATCGTGAAGCAGATCTTCGACGTCATCCGCGAGCTCAACGAGCGCGACGGCATGACGGTGTTCCTCGTCGAGCAGAACGCCTACCACGCCCTGAAGCTCGCCCATCGCGGCTACGTGATGGTCACCGGCAAGATCACCATGAGCGGCACCGGCAAGGAGCTGCTCGACGACCCGCAGGTCCGGGCCGCCTATCTCGAAGGCGGGCGGCATTAGCGATGATGCAGGGCATCTCGTCTACGAAGAGCGCGTCGATGCTGGCTCTTGCCGTGTCTCGATCACGCGTGCGCCGCCTGAGGGAACGGCTCAGGGCATACTCTACGAGGAATCGATCTCTCGTCACCGTGAGCATGGGCGGCTGGGCCGCCTGGATGACCGGGCGCGCCGTCGCCATCACCTGGCGCCCGGTCTGGCAATACGTCGCTGCGGCGTTCGTGCTCGCCGGCGTCGTGCGCTTCATCCACTTCGCCCTGTTCGGCGGCACGCTGCTCTCGCTGCACTACTATCTCGTCGACGCGCTCGTGGTTCTATCATCGGCCTCTCGGCTATCCGCTACACCCGCGCGAACCAGATGACGACCCAGTACCGCTGGCTCTACGAGCGCACCGGGCCGTTCACCTGGCGCGAGAAGTACCTGCGACGAAGGGTTGAGCTGGCTTCCGTAAGGTACGCGTTGGAGCTCCGCATGCGAACTTAGATTTGTTTTCAGGGACAGTGGGTTGGGGCAAACTCTTGAATTTCCGCATCGGGCTTTTTGACCGCCCTCAGAACCGGCGTGACTTCAGCCGAAAAAAACGCAAGATTGCGCCGACGGCGGGGTTCCCCGCCGTCGCGGGCGTCAGGAACCCGAAAATCTCCAGAGGAGTGACCTAATGAAGAAAATGCTGTTGACCGGCATCGCGCTCGGTCTCGGTCTCGCTTTCTCGAGCGCGGCCAACGCGCAGATCAAGATCGGCGTCGCCGGACCGATCACCGGCCCGAACGCCGCCTTCGGCGCGCAGCTGAAGAACGGCGTCGAGCAGGCGGTCGAGGACATCAACGCCGCCGGCGGCGTCAAGGGCCAGAAGCTCAGCGTTTCGGTCGGCGACGACGTCTCCGATCCCAAGCAGGGCGTCTCGGTCGCGAACAAGTTCGCCGCCGAAGGCGTCAAGTGGGTCGTCGGCCACTTCAACTCCGGCGTCTCGATCCCGGCCTCGGAGGTCTATCAGGAAGCCGGCATCATCCAGATCACGCCGGCCTCGACGAACCCGCAGTTCACCGAGCGCGGACATGTGGAACACCTTCCGCACCTGCGGCCGCGACGATCAGCAGGGCGCGGTCGCCGGCAGCTATCTCGCCGACAAGCTTCAAGGGCAAGAAGGTCGCCGTCGTTCACGACAAGACCCCCTACGGCAAGGGCCTCGCCGACGAGACCCAGAAGGCGATGAACGCAAAGGGCCTGAAGGAAGTCGTCTACGAAGGCATCAACACGGGCGAGAAGGACTACTCGGCTCTCGTCTCGAAGCTGAAGCAGGCGAACGTCGACGTCGTCTATTTCGGCGGCCTGCACACGGAGGCCGGCCTCATCATCCGCCAGATGCGCGACCAGGGCCTCAACGCCCCGATGATGTCCGGCGACGGCATCGTGTCGGCGGAGTTCGCCTCGATCGCCGGCCCCGGCGCCGAAGGCACGCTGATGACCTTCTCGCCCGACCCGCGCAAGAACCCGAACGCCAAGGACGGCGGTCGAGAAGTTCCGCAAGAAGAACTTCGAGCCCGAGGCCTACACGCTCTACACCTACGCGGCGGTCGCAGATCCTCGCCGCAGGCGGCCGAGGCGGTGAAGTCGACCGATCCGCAAGAAGATGGCCGAGTACATGCACTCGGGCAAGACCGTTCAAGACCGTGATCGGCGACATCTCCTTCGACAAGAAGGGCGACATCACCCGTCCGGACTACGTCATGTACGTCTGGAAGAAGGGCGCCGACGGCAAGATCGACTACTCGGGCAACGAGATCGGCATGTAATTTCCGGCCTCCCGTCCACGGGAACGGCCCGCCCCGCACTTGCGTCGGGGCGGGTTTTTCCATGCACGCTCCGCGCTGTCGCTGGCGGATAGCGTTCGCTGGGAAGCTGCTTAATGAACAGGTCCGATTGGCTGGCCTCGCGAAACGCGAGGGTGATCGGGGGCCTCGTCGCGCGCCTGCCCGAGCCGTTTCCGAACGCCGTGCGGCGCCATGCGCTCGGCCTCCGGTTTGTGCCGCGAGACGCCGGGGCGCGCCGTCGAGGCGTATTGGCGGGCGCACCCCTTGCGGGCCGATCGCCTCGCGCGGGCGCTGGCGCGCCGCAGCGGCGCGCCCTCCGGCTGGACGTGGCGCGTCGACGCGGGTCGGGCGGATGGACAGCCCGATACGTTCCGGGTCCCGCCCGCGCCCTACCGCGAAGCGGCATTCGCGCGCGGACCAGGGTTCTGCCGCGTCTGCGGCGAGCCGGTGTTTCGTCTCGGCTGGCATGTGGACCTCTGGCGCGACGGCCGCCCCAACCGCCGTGCCGCGTGGCACGCGGCCTGCGTCGCCGCCTGGAAGTTCTGGAACGCGCCGAGCGATCACGTCCGGCTCCTGAAGCGCGGGCAGCGCCACCGCTGCGCCGCGACCGGCAAGCGTCTCCTCCGAACCGCCGAGGTCGATCACCGCACGCCGCTGTTCCGAGTCTGGCGCGAGCATCGCGAGACGGCCTGGCCGGAACTTCTCGCCTTCTGGGGCGCGCCGAATCTCCAAGTCATCAACCGCACGGTCCACCGCGACAAATGCACATCCGAAGCGCGGGACCGCGCCCGCGCCGCTCAGCCGAGCCGCCCCAGCGCCGGAAACGTCTCCAGCAGCCAGAATGAGGCGCTGGTGATCCAGCCCCCGAGAAACGCCGTTCCGGTGAGCACGAGCAGCGCCCCCATCGCTTTCTCCACGTAGGCGAAGCGCGAGCGCATGCGTCTGAGCAGGCTGACGAACGGCCCCATCGCCAAGGCGGCGAGAACGAACGGCGCGCCGAGGCCGGCCGAGTAGGCGGCGAGCAGGATCGCGCCTCGCGCCACGCTCGTCTCGGAGCCGGCGACCGCCAGGATCGCGGCCAGGATCGGTCCGATGCAGGGCGTCCAGCCGAACGCGAAGGCAAGGCCCATCATGTAAGCGCCCCAGACATCGACGGATTTGTCCACGCTGAGCCGCGCCTCCCGGTACAGGAAGCCGATGCGGAACAGCCCCAAAAAGTGGAGACCCATGGCGATGATGGCGAGACCCGCGATGGTGCTGAGCACGTCGACGTACTGCCGAATGGCTTGCCCCAACACGGAGGCTGTCGCGCCGAGCAGGACGAACACGGTCGAGAAGCCTGCGACGAAGAGAAGCGCCGTGAGGATCGCCCGGCGGCGCACGCCCCAGTCGTCCTGGGCCTGCAACTCGTCGAGGGTGACGCCGGCAAGGAACGAGAGATAGGGCGGGACAAGGGGCAGGACGCAAGGGCTCAGGAAGCTGATGAGCCCGCCGAGCGCAGCCGCGGGAATCGTGACGTCGAGCATGGCGCCTATGACGTGTTCGGGGTGTTGCACGGTGCGGCTCGCCAGTATCACGGATCGGCCCACGGGAGCGACAGCCCGGCCCCGGTCCTATCGACCCGTGGGGACGCGATGGCGCGAGACCGCCACAAGCAGGTTGCGGGTCCGGCGATCCGGCGCGCATGATCGCGAGCCCGGAGAGGATCATGGCCGCCCCCGTCACGCCCGATTCGTACAAGGAGATCGTTCTCTTCCTCGCGACCGCGGGCGTCGTCGTGCCGCTGTTCCATCGGCTGCGAGTGAGCCCCGTGCTGGGCTTCCTCGGCGCGGGCGCGCTGCTCGGGCCGTTCGGCCTCGGGCGCTTGGCTGAGACGACGCCGTGGCTGTCCTGGTTCACGATCACGAAGGGAGAGGAGATCGCTCACCTCGCCGAGTTCGGCGTCGTGTTCCTAATGTTCATGATCGGCATTGAGCTGTCGTGGGAGCGCCTGCGCACCCTGCGCCGCCTCGTGTTCGGCCTCGGCTCGCTGCAAGCGATCGTGTCGTCCCTGGCGCTCGGCGCGGTCCTCGTCATGCTCGGGTTCGCGCCCGCTGCGGCGGGGCTCGTGGGCGTCGCGCTCGCCCTGTCCTCCACGGCGGTCGTGATCCCGATCCTGGCGGAACAGAAACGGCTGAACACGCCCGTCGGCCGGGCGAGTTTTTCCGTGCTGCTGTTCCAGGATCTCGCGGTGGCTCCGGTGCTGTTCGCCATCGGCGTTCTCGGCGCCGGGCCTTCGGAAAGCTTCCTGACATCCCTCGTCCTGGCTCTCGGGCAGGCGGCGATCGCTCTTGCAGTGCTGGTCGGAGTCGGGCGCTTGGCGTTGCGCCCTCTCTTCCACCTCGTCGCAGCTACGCGAAGCTCCGAGTTGTTCATGGCTGCCGCGCTGCTCGTCGTCCTGGCGACCAGCCTCGTTGCAGCGTGGAGCGGCCTCTCGATGGCGCTTGGCGCGTTCATCGCGGGGTTGCTCCTGGCCGAGACGGAGTACCGCCGCGCCATCGAAGCCATGATCGACCCATTCAAGGGATTGCTGCTCGGGGTCTTTTTCGTCTCCGTCGGCATGGGCCTTGACGTGATGCGCCTAACGGATGCGCCCGGCCCGATCCTCGCCGGCGCGGTTGGCCTTATCGGATTGAAAGCGGCGCTTACGTTCGGCTTGGCGTGGCTGCTTCGCCTGGCGCCGCGCGTCGCCCTCGAAACGGCCCTGTTGATCGGCCCCAGCGGTGAGTTCGCCTTCGTCATTATCGGAAGCGGCATGGCGGCCGGCCTCGTCCCCAGCGCCCTCGGCCAATCGGGCCTGGTCCTTACGACCGTGTCGATGATCGTCATCCCAGCGCTGGCGAGGTTCGGCCGGCGTCTCGGGGACCGCCTCGAAGGCGCGAGCCGGTCGAAACCCGCATTCGAACCCCCACCGCCCTCCGATGACCGGAGCCGTGTCATTGTTGCCGGTTGCGGTCGTGTGGGACGGCTCGTGGGCGAGATGCTGGCCCGCCATCATGTGCCGTACATCGCGGTTGACGCTGACCCTGCGGTGGTGGCCGCGCGGCGGCGCGAGGGCAAGCCGGTCTACTACGGCGAGGCCGCCTCGCCCGAGTTTTTGCGCGCATGCGGGATCGCGACCGCGAAGGCGCTTGTCGTGACCCTCGACGCGCCGAAGGCCATTGAGGCGGTCGTCGCCGCGGCGCGGCGCGAACAGCCGGATCTCACGATCGTCGCGCGCGCCCGCGACGCCCGCCACGCGACCGCGCTCTACAACCTCGGCGTGGACGACGCCGTGCCCGAGATCGTCGAGGCTTCGTTTCAACTTGCCGAATCGGTGCTCGTCGACGTCGGCGTGCCCATGGGGCTCGTGATCGCCTCGATCCACGAGCGGCGCGACGAGCTTCGCGCCGCGCTGAAAAGCAAGGACGAGGGTTCGGAGCGGGAGCGCGCTCCGGAGTTTCGCGGGCGCCGCACGACGCGAGCGCTCAAACGGGGCTGACGCTTTGCCGCTGCGTTCTGAGCGCGAGGGGAAGTCCCCATCAACGGCGAAGATCAAGGACGGCCGGGCGACCGCGTGGTGATCATCCGCGGCCGGACATTTGCGGAGCGCGCCCCCTCCTCCCGCCTAGTCGAACAGGACATGACGAACCGCTTGACATGGATCGCGGCGATCGGGGCCGCCGCACTGACGGCGTGCCAGGAGCCGGCTCCGCCGCGACCCGAGGCTCGTCCGGTCCGAACCGTAACCGTGGAGCGCCGGGCCGGAGGCGAGCCGCTCGTCCTCGCGGGCCAGATCCGCGCCCAGGACGAGGCGAGCCTGGCCTTCCGCCTTGACGGCCGCATGATCGAGCGCCGGGCCAACGTCCGGGACCGGCTCAAGGCCGGCCAGCTCGCGGCCCGGCTCAATCTGCAGAATCAGCAAAATGCTTTGCGGTCGGCCCAGGCCAACCTCTCGGCCGCGCAAGGGCAGCTCACCCAGGCGCGGAACACGTTTGATCGGCAGCAAACGCTCCTCGAGCGGGGCTTCGCGACCCGCGCCCAGTTCGACAAGGCGCAGCAGGCGCTCCAGACCGCCCAGGCGCAGGTCGAGTCCGCCCAGGCCCAGTTGCGCAACGCAGGACCAGTTGAGCTACACCGAACTCCACGCGGACGCGACGCGAGACGGCCAAGGGCCAAGCCGGCTGACCTCGGCCGTGAGCCGTTTGAAGCGCTAACAAAGCGAGCGACTTGACGGGTCCGACTCGTGTAAAACTTCAACCCATCTGGAACTCTGACCCGATGCTCGCGTTGCCGGATGTTGTTGAAGGGCGGGGAATATGGCTCAAAACCGTCTCGACCGGCCGGTTCCGCGACCGGCGCCCTCGGCGCGGAAGGCGATGCCGGCTGAGGAGCCGGGTCTGGACCGCGGCATCCAGGATCATATCGGCGCGAAGCTTCGCGCCATGTACGACGACCTCAGGGACCAGCCTGTTCCCGATCGCTTTCTCGAGATCTTGGGCAATCTTGACCCAAACACCTCTCAGGGGAAAAAACTTGACGGTTGAACCCGAGCTTCGGGACGCCATGCTTGCGGCCGTGCCTTCGTTGCGCGCCTTCGCGATCTCCCTGACTGGCAATTTCGACCGCGCCGACGACCTCGTCCAGGACACGCTGGTCCGCGCGCTCGCCAACATCGATCGTTTCGAGCGGGGCACCAACCTCAACGCGTGGCTCTTCACCATCCTGCGCAATCTGTTCCATTCGGAGTGGCGCAAGCTGAAACGCGAAGTGGAGGATATCGATGGGGCCTACGCGGCGCGGCTTTCGACCATTCCCGAACAGGGCGGGCGGCTCGACCTCGCCGATTTCCGCACGGCGATGACGAAACTGCCGGCCGACCAGCGCGAGGCGCTGCTCCTCGTGGGGGCTCAGGGCTTCTCCTACGAGGACGCGGCTCAGATCTGCGGCGTCGCGGTCGGAACGATCAAGAGCCGCGTCAACCGCGCCCGCGCCCGCTTGGCGCAACTTCTCGCCGTGGAGGACGCCGAGGATCTCGGACCCGACCGGCTGACGCGGGCGGCGCTCCAATCCTCGCGTTAAGCGCCTCAGCGGATCGAAGCGTCAGCGACGGCGTAGTCCAGCGGTGATCGTGGCCGAGACGGACCGCGACGCCGCCGTTTAGGCCTGAGGGCAGGACGGCGGGCAAACCCATCGTCATGGCTGAAATACGCACGCCAGACGACAGCAATAACTTGGTGAGCGCGCCGATACGGTCTTTGCGCGGGCGTACCGGCCGGGCAGGCCCTCAAGGTGTGCGTGGCGCACGGCGAGGGCAATATTTCGCCGACGGCGAAACCTTGCGCCGGCTCGAAGGCGACGGCCGCATCGCCTTCCGCTACTGCGACGCCGGCGGGACCGTGACGGCGGACGCAACCGCAACGGCTCGCTCAATGCCATCGCCGGGGTTTATTCGCAACATCTCAACGTGCTCGGGCTGATGCCGCATCCCGAGAACCTGATCGACCCGCTCGTCGGCGGCGCCGACGGGCGGGGCTTGTTCGAGAGCTTGATGAACCGAGCGGCGCAAGTCCCTGCTTCATCCCCGGCGAGCCCGCAGCGGCTCGGGGGAGCTGGCATCACAACGACGCCGGTTTGCGACCCCCTCTCTCCGAGGTCGTTCCGGTCGGCCAAGGGGCCGGCTCAATGGGTAAGCCGCGTCGCCAGAAGCTGACGGAGGATCGCCTCGAAGAGGGGCTGGAGGTCGGCCGGGTTTTGTACGTCGTAGTAGAGGGACTCGCCTTTCATATAGAACGGATGCGACGAGTCGGTCGGCTTTGATGCGCAGGCCTTCAGCAAATCCGCATTGCCGTCGACGACGCGGATCGTGATCACGGTCACGTTCTTTTTGGCCTCCTCACAGGCGGCGCGGGTACGCGGGTCAATCTTCGAGACGTCGGTGTTCCGCTTCGGATTCCCTTTCTTGTCGTAGATGCGGTTTTGCGTGTTGTCGCCATCCGTGAGAACGATCATCACCTTCTCGACGTCAGGCGCGCCGAACGCGGCCCCGCCCGTCAAGGGCTTGCTCTCGGACAGCGTCGCAAGTCCCCAGGTCACGCCCAGAGTGATGTTGGTATTGCCGGTCGGCTGCATTCCTTCGATCGTTCCCCTCAGCGCCGCGAAGCCCGAGCGCACGCTGGTGAGCGATTGAACGGGAGCAAGGTCCAGGGGATAGGCGCGCGCCACGGCCGGATACAAGGTATCGTCCTGGGCGATTCGCGGCTCGGCGTCATTCGCGTCATAGGGCTGCTTGCGGTCCTCGACGTAGCCCGTCCAGTTTGCGGCGCTGACCCCGCCGGTGAAGCTTACCCAATAAGGATTGGCTCCCGTTTCAGCCGCATTGAGTCGAACCTGTGTGTTGAACGGCACGATCGAAACTTTGATCGATTCCGTCTCGGCGCTTGCATCGGATAGGGTCTTAAGAAGCTTGAGCGAAGCTTTTTGAAGCGCTTCGATCTTGCGCATTCCGTTCACTGTCTGCCCCATCGAGCCGGTGTTGTCGAGCACGAGCGCGAGTTCGATCTTTTTGTTGCCCCAGGCCACCTCAACGTTCGTGCCGATCTCGATCGTCTTGAAGCCCATGATCTCCAGGAGCGTCGTTTGCACCGACCCGGCGGCCGCGACCCGGATGGTCTTGGACGTGCGCGTGACTTTGATCGGCTCCGCCGCGGTTCCGGAGCCGGTCCGGAACAGCGACTCGAAGACGGCCTGCCCGCGCTTCTCAAGCTGGGCATCGCTGAGCTGGCCGGCGTCGCGCACCAGCGCGAGGGCGGCCGCGTCGACGGCCCGCTGCATGTCGGTGCGGATAGAGGCGGCGCGGCTGTAGTCGAGCGCCGCGCCCGCGAACCCGATCAGGGGCAGCGCCGCCAGACCGAAGGTCACAGCCGCCGAGCCGCCAGTACTCTCCTTGAAACGCCGAAAGGTCTTCATGGACTGCTTCGCTCCGCCGCTTGCGATGTCGGCTAAGCATGTGCGAACGGCGTGCCAGCAGTTTCGTCCCGGCTTGGAACAACACATTCCAGTGCGGCGCTTGCGCCCGGCGGACCGGACCGCCTCTGGCGTTGTCAGGGCGGGCCGCAGACGCTATGGCCGGGGTTTCAAGACCGGAGCGAGACGCCGATGACCCGGGACGACGCACCTTCGCGCCATCACGCGCGCGAGGGCGGCCCATAACCGATCCGCACCGACGCGCTTTTGACTCACCCTGCCGCCTGCATGGGACAGTGAGATGATCCCCAACGACGTTTCCATCACCCCGGACCTCGTGCAGGAGCACGGCCTGAAGCCCGATGAGTACCGGCGCATCCTCGACCTCATCGGTCGCGAGCCCACGCTCACCGAACTCGGCATTTCTCGGCCATGTGGAACGAGCACTGCTCCTACAAATCCTCGCGCCTCCATCTGCGCACGCTGCCGACGCAGGCGCCCGTGGGTGATCCAGGGTCCGGGCGAGAACGCGGGCGTGATCGACATCGGCGACGGCATGGCTTGCGTCTTCAAGATGGAGAGCCACAACCACCCGAGCTTCATCGAGCCCTACCAGGGCGCGGCGACGGGCGTGGGCGGCATCTTGCGCGACGTATTCACCATGGGCGCGCGGCCGATCGCCGGCCTGAACTCGCTTGCGCTTCGGCGCGCCCGACACCCGAAGACGCGCCACCTCGTGGCGGGCGTGGTGGCGGGGATCGGCGGCTACGGCAATTCGTTCGGCGTGCCGACAGTCGGCGGCTAGGTCGGCTTCCACGACGCGCTACAACGGCAACATCCTGGTCAACGCCATGGCGGTCGGCCTCGCCAAGGCGGACGAGATTTTCTACGCCAAAGCCACCGGCGTCGGGAATCCGATCGTCTATCTCGGCTCCAAGACCGGCCGCGACGGCATTCACGGCGCCACCATGGCCTCGGCCGAGTTCGACGACGACTCGGAGGAAAAGCGCCCGACCGTCCAGGTGGGCGACCCTTTCGCTGAAAAGCTTCTGCTCGAAGCCTGCCTCGAGCTGATGCCACGGGCTGCGTCATCGCCATCCAGGACATGGGCGCGGCGGGCCTGACCTGCTCGGCGGTCGAGATGGGCGCCAAGGGCGATCTCGGCATCGAACTCGACCTCGACCGCGTGCCCTGCCGCGAGGACGGGCATGACCGCCTACGAGATGATGCTGTCGGAAAGCCAGGAGCGCATGCTCATGGTGCTCGAGCCCGGCAAGGAGGAGCAGCGCCGAGGCGATTTTCTGTAAGTGGGGCCTCGATTTCGCCGTCATCGGCAAGACCACCGACACGCTGCGGTTCGTCGTGAAGCACAAGGGCGAAGTCATGGCCGATCTGCCGATCAAGGAACTCGGCGACGAGGCGCCGGTCTATGATCGGCCGCACATCGCCAACACGTTCCAGCCGGCGATCGCGCCCGAGAGGGTCGACGCGCCGATGCGCGAACGTCGATGCGCTCTGCAAACTCGTCGGCTCGCCCGACCTCTGCTCCAAGCGCTGGGTCTGGGAGCAGTACGACCACCTCATCCTCGGCAACACGGTGCAGCGGCCCGGCGGCGACGCCGCCATCGTGCGCGTCGGCGACGGCCCGAAGGGCCTGGCGCTCACCACCGACGTGACGCCGCGCTACTGCGAGGCCGACCCGATCGAGGGCGGCAAGCAGGCCGTGGCGGAGGCGTGGCGCAACATCACCGCCGTCGGCGGGCTGCCCGCTCGCGCTCACCGACAACCTCAATTTCGGCAATCCGGAGCGGCCCGAGGTCATGGGCCAGTTCGTCGGCTGCATCCGCGGCATCGGCGAGGCCTGCCGCGCGCTCGATTTCCCGATCGTTTCCGGCAACGTCTCGCTCTACAACGAGACCAACGGGCGCGGCATCCTGCCCACGCCCACCATCGGCGGCGTCGGCCTGCTCGACGACGTGCACCGACACGCCACGCTCGCTTTCAAGCGGCGAGGGCAGACGTCGTGCTGCTCATCGGCGAGACGCAGGGCTGGCTCGGCCAGTCGCATCTATCTCCGCGAGATCTGCGGGCGCGAAGAGGGCGCGCCGCCGCCCGTCGATCTCGAGGCCGAGAAGCGCAACGGCGATTTCGTGCGCGACCTCATCCGCGCCGGGCTGGTCGACACGGTTCACGACTGCTCGGACGGCGGGCTCGCCGTCGCGCTCGCCGAGATGGCGATGGCGGGCGGAATCGGCGCGCCGTTCTGCCGGAGTGCCCGGTCGCCCTGCCCTGTCACGCGTATCTGTTCGGCGAAGACCAGGGTCGCTACGTGATCGCCGTCGACGGCGAGACCGCGACCGAGATCCTTTAGGCGCCTCCTCGAAGGGCGTTCCGGTGCGCCATCGTCGGCATGACGGGAGCGATTCGTTGACGCTTGCCGGGGGACGAGGCCATATCGGTGGCCGACCTCAAGGCCGCGCACGAGGGATGGCTGCCCGAGTACATGGCGCAGGAGCTTTCGCCGTCGTCGTGAGGGCGCGACCGCCGCAAGGGAGCAGCACATGCCGATGGACGCCCGGGAGATCGAACGCATGATCAAGGCCGCGATCCCCGACGCCACGGTCGAGATCAGGGATCTGGCCGGCGACGGCGACCACTACGCCGCGACCGTCATCTCCGCGGCCTTCAAGGGCAAGTCGCGCGTGCAGCAGCACCAGATGGTCTACGCCGCCCTGCAAGGGCCGCATGGGCGGCGTGCTCCACGCACTGGCGCTGACGACGAGCGCGCCGCGGGATTAGCGTCGAGGCGATCATGGATGCGGAGACATTGTATCACGACGACATCGTAGCCTGGGCGGAGCAGCAGGGCCGCGTTGCGCGAGCTCGCGGGTAGTCCCGAGTTGTCAAACGCCGTCGATTGGGAAAATCTCATTAAAGAGGTGGAGTGCTTGGGACGCAGCGGATGGAAGGGCGTCTGAGCCAGCCTTCGAAATGCTCTTACCACATCCTGAACGGATACTGCGGCCCGGACGTGCTCTCACGGCTGGCGTGGTCGGTCGAGACAAACACGTCTTTGCGCGAGGCCCGCGACGACTTCCGCAACTCGACGTTGATGTCATGTGGACGAAAGCCTTCAGACAGGCTGCCGATGCTCGAACGCCTAACAGAGTCGTGATCCCGGCTTCGACTATGAGCGAAATCCCGAGGCGCGTCCTCGGCTCCGCCTCGATCCCGGAGTTGCCCCTTCACCCTCGACGATCTGCTCGACGAAAGCCTCACTTACGATCCGCCGTGAGTCGTCTATATGACCGGCTAACCTCAACTGACTCTCCGAACGCCTGAAGGACCATCGCCGATGACCGACGCCCACACCCGCATCGACACCGAAGTGAAGTCCAACGAGTCGTGCTCTTCATGAAGGGCACCCCGCAATTCCCGATGTGCGGCTTCTCGGGCCAGGTGGTGCAGATCCTCGATTACCTCGGCGTGCCGTTCAAGGGCGTCAACGTGCTCGAGGACCAGGACCTCCGCCAGGGCATCAAGGACTACTCGAACTGGCCGACGATCCCCCAGCTCTACGTCAAGGGCGAGTTCGTCGGCGGCTGCGACATCATCCGCGAGATGTTCCAGGCCGGCGAGTTGCAGCAGCTTCTCGCCGACAAGGGCGTTCCGGTGAAGCAGAGCGTGTGAGGACGACGCCTGCGCGCGCCAGGGCCGGCCTGCTGCAAAGCCGGCCTTTCGGCCGATCCAAGCCGTTCAGCAGCGGGTTGATTATTGGACAGCCGCAGCGCTTATCGCGCCGCCCGGCTGCGGGGCCGTCGCGCTTGGTTCGGCGGACGGTGCGCTCGCATGATGGAGCGGGCGCTTCTTGTGGGTCGTCCGCGTGTGGCGTTTGGCGTGCGTCGCCGTGCGCGGCGCGCGCAGCCTCAAGACCTCGCGAACGATCTCCGCGTGGACCTTCGGGCCTTTGTCGATCGACGTGTGGGTGGTGTTCACTTCCCGGAGGTCCCGCCGGTTGCTTTCCAGGTCGGCGTTGGTGAAGACGCCCCGGAACCCGGCCGCCGGCCGGAGCGGCTGGCCCCAGCCGTTGTTCGCTTGGTAGACGTTGATCGCGCGCACGACGTTGGCGGGCACCTCCAGCGGCGTCACGGCGTCCACCGGCACCAGCAGGTCGACCGGCACATTCGCGGCGCCAAGGGCTTGCGCGGTCCGGATGACGTCGTCGCCGCCGAGCGAATGTCCCACGAGCACGATCGGCCCTGTGTACTCTCCCGACGCGCGCTGCTTGATGAGCATGTCGGCGATCTGAGGCCAAGCCGAATGGTTGACGACCACCGCGTCGACGCCGACAGCCCGCAGCTTGTTGGCGAGGTCGTCCATTCCGTAGGACCAGACGTTCCAAAGGCCGCGCAAAAGATAGACGCGCGTCGGCTGCGCCGCAGTCCGGCCCTGCCTCCGGGTCTCAGCGGCTTCCGTCCCTCCGCGCTCGGCAGGCCGGCTCGCATAGGCGGCGCGGCTTCGCGTTGACGCGATCGAAGCCGCGCCGCCTTGCGCGAACCCATCCTGCGCCAGAACGAACGGCGCGAGCGCAAGCGCGAAAGCGCGCCAAAAAACCCGATTCGGCATGGAATCCCCCAACCCCAAGCTTGGCCATTCTCGGCACCTGTTCGGCGCCGCTGTCAATGGCCCTGGACATTCGAGCCGAGAGTGATGCAGGAGGGTTACAGTTTGGTAAGGACGCTGACGCCTTGCCGCATACCTGAACAGGAAGCATGCCGAAGCCTGTCATCCGAAAGCGGCTGGTCTTTCACTTCGTCGGCTACGATCCCATGCCGCCGGAGTCGTACCATCAGCGCCTCATCCGCGAACTCGATCGCTTCAAGACGACTTGGGCGGCAAACGCGATGGCCTCGAAGCCCGAGCCGGCGCTCGACGGCGACGCCCTCGCCTGGCGCGTCGGGGCGAGCGGCCCGAACTGGCGCGTCGAGACGGACCATCTCCTGTTCCGGTGGAACGATGTCGTCGCCGGCGCGAACCGCCGACCGGACCGGGAGCGCATTCCGCGCGCGCTCTTGGCCTTCGCGAGTTTCGTGCTTGGAGGGGCGCTCTGGGGCTACCTGCGCACCAGTTGGCGTTACGCCGGGTTCTTTCTCTATCCTTACGTGCTGCTCGGCGTGTTCGCGCTCGTGTCCCTTGCCGCCGCCGGTCTGATCGCCCGCTCGGGATGGCCCGGCGCGTGGGGGATTGGGATTGCGGCTGGCCTCGCCCTCTTTCTTGCTCTGCTGCGATGGGCGGCGCCGCGCCTGTCCCTGCCCCTGATGCTGGATGACTGGATCTTTTCGTACGCCTACATTCGCGGCGAGGAGACCCACCTCGGGGAGCGCCTGGAACGCACCGCGCGCGCGCTCGTCGCAGCGACGCGCGGCGACGCCGATGAAATCCTGATCCTGGGCCACAGCCTCGGCGCCGTTCTGGCGATCGACATGCTCGACCGCGCCTTGCGTCAAGACCCCGATCTCGGCCGTCGCGGCCCAGCCGTCGGCTTGGCGACGGTCGGCTCCTCGGTCCTGAAAATCGGGCTGCACCGCGGCGCACGCCGGTTTCGCGCCGCCGTCGCGCGCGTCGCCGCGGAGCCGTCGCTGGTCTGGGCCGACTATCAGGCGCTTCGGGACGTGATGAATTTCTACCGCGCCGACCCTATCGCCGCGATGGGGCTGCCGCCGACGGGCAAGCCGATCGTGCGGCCGGTCAGCCTGCGCAAGATGCTGACGCCCTCGGCGTTCCGGCGCATGCGCCACCGCTTTTTCCGGCTTCATTGCCAGTTCATCAGCGGCAACGACCGCCGGGCCCCTTACGATTACTTCATGCTGATGCTCGGCCCCGTCCCGTTCGAGCGGCAGGCGCTCACACCGGAGGGCGCGGCCTTGTCGATCGCGGCCGATGGATCGCTCATCGGCGCAAGCGATGTCGAAACCGAGACCGCCACGCCGATCCCGCTGGCGCGGGCGGCCGGCCGATGACGCCGGCCCTCGCCAAGGCGGTCTGGGTCGTCGTCGTCGTCCTCTGGTATGCGATCCGCTACCCGTTCGAGCGCCGCGCCAAAAAGGCCGCCGTCGCGCGCACAGAGCGCGACGCCCGCGAAAAAGTCCTGCTTGGCGTCTCGCTGACGGGCCTCGGCGTCCTGCCCGCGCTTTATGTGGCGACCGGCTTCCCGCGCTTCGCCGATTATCCGTTCCGGCCGGGGCTGGCGTGGCTTGGCCTGATGGCCGCGCTCGCGGCGCTCGTCATGTTCCGCCTCACCCATAAGGCGCTCGGCCGCAACTGGTCGGTGTCGCTCGACGTCCGCGAGCGGCATACGCTGGTGACGGACGGCGTGTACCGGCACGTGCGCCATCCGATGTACACGGCCTTCTGGCTCTGGGCGGTCGCGCAGGCGCTTCTCTTGCCGAACTGGATCGCCGGACCGGCGGGGCTCGTCGGCTTCGGAACGCTCTTTTTCCTCCGCGTCGGCCGAGAGGAGCGAATGATGCTCGACGCCTTCGGCGACGACTACCGCGCCTACATGGCGCGAAGCGCCCGGGTCATTCCTTGGGTGTATTGACGGGCGTTTCGGCCGCCGATCGCTCCACCGCCGCCCCGACAAGCTTCAAGGCGTCCGCGCTGTCCCAGGCCGCCGGGCCGGCGAGGACGCCCAACTCGCAGCCCCGCGGGTCGATGAGCAGCGTGGTGGGCAGCCCGACCGCCTTGCCGACGCGCTTGAGGTCCTGGAACACCTTGGCCTGGGGGTCGGCGTAATACGCGAGGCTTTGGACGCCCGCCTCCCGCAGCCACGCCTTGGGCCGGTCGAGGTTGCGCGTATCGATGTTGACGGTGACGACCTGGAAGGCGTCGCCCCCGAGATCGGCCTGCAGCTTGTCGAGCGCCGGCATCTCCTGCCGGCACGGGACGCACCACGTCGCCCACAGGTTCAGGAGCACGGCGCGGCCACGGAAGTCGGCCAGCGTCTTGGGCGCGCCGTCGGGCCCCGTGAAGGCGAGGTTTGGAACCGGCGCGGGCGCCCCGGCGGCGTTGAAGGCGGCGAACTCCCGCGCGCGAGCGGCGCGAGGCGTTCGGCCACGGGCTTCGCGGCCCGGCACTCCGCGGCGGCGCTGTTGCCCGCGCCGGGCCTCGTCCCGTATAGGGCGACGGCGCCGGCCCCCAGGAACATGACAAGCGCCACGGCGGCGCTGATCGCAAGCGGCAGGCGGGAGCGGGCGGTCGGGTCGGTCATGCGGTCAACAGGCGGGACATAATGAGCAATCGGATGTGGGGCGGGCGCTTCGCGGGCGCGCCGGCCGAGATCATGGAAGAGATCAACGCCTCCATCGACTTCGACAAGCGCCTGTGCGCGCCAGGACATCGCCGGCTCCTGCGCGCACGCCGCCATGCTGGGGAAGCCACGGGCATCCTGCCCGCGGAGGACGTCGCCGCCATCGAGGGCGGGCTCAAGGCCGTCGCGGCCGAAATCGAAAGCGGCACTTCACGTTCTCGCGCGCGCTCGAGGACATCCACATGAACGTCGAGAGCCGGCTCGGCGATCTGGTCGGCCCCGCCGCCGGGCGGCTTCACACCGCGCGCTCGCGCAACGACCAGGTCGCGACCGACTTCCGGCTGTGGGTGCGCGACGCCCTCGACGCGCTCGACGGCCAGCTTGCGCGACTTGCAGAGCGCGCTCGCCGACAAGGCGCTGCGCTCGCGGACCCATCATGCCGGGCTTCACCCACCTGCAAACGGCCCAGCCCGTGACCTTCGGCCATCACCTGCTCGCCTATGTCGAGATGCTCGGCCGCGACCGCGGGCGGTTCGCCGACGCGCGCAGGCGCTTCAACGAGTGCCCGCTTGGGCGCCGCTGCGCTCGCCGGCACGTCGTTCCCGATCGACCGCCAGATGACGGCGGAGGCGCTCGGCTTCGACCGGCCGACCGCCAATTCGCTCGATTCGGTCTGCCGACCGCGACTTCGTCGCTCGAGACGCTGGCGGCGGCCTCGATCTGCGCCATGCACCTCTCCCGCTTCGCCGAGGAAATCGTGATCTGGACGACGCCGCAGTTCGGCTTCGTCAGGCTGTCCGACCGCTTCACCACCGGCTCCTCGATCATGCCGCAGAAGCGCAATCCCGACGCGGCCGAACTGGTGCGCGCCAAGACCGGCCGCATCGTCGGCGCGCTGCAACGCGCTGCTCGTGGTGATGAAGGGCCTGCCGCTCGCCTACGCCAAGGACATGCAGGAGGACAAGGAAGGCGGTTCGACGCGCTCCACGCCCTCTCGCTCTGCTCGCCGCGATGGCCGGCATGGTCGCGGGACATGGAGCCGGACGTCGAAGCCATGAAGAACGCTGGGCCGGGGCGGCTATGCGACCGCCACCGACCTCGCCGACTGGCTCGTGCGGGTGCTCGAAGATGCCGTTCCGCGAAGCCCACCACATCACCGGCCGCCTCGTGGGGCTGCGGCGGAGCGCGGCGTCGGCCTGGACGAGCTCACCTCGAGGACATGCAGGCGGTCGAGCCGCGCATCACGGCCGACGTGTTCGAGGTGCTCGGCGTCGAGCAATCCGTAAGAAGCCGCACGAGCTACGGCGGGACCGCGCCGGCCAACGTGCGCGACGCGGCGCAGCGGTGGCTGGATCGCCTTCGGAGCGAGGCATTGAACGGCGACGCGCCCGAGCGCGATGCCGCGCTAAGCTCTCGCATCCTTAACGCCATGCCGCTATGGTGCGCCGCCTTTCGGAGCTTTCCATGATGCCCGCCTCCTCCGCCGGACGGTCCCTTCTGATCGCCTGCCTCCTCGTTCTCGGGCTCGCGGCCTGCGGCCGGCGCGGGTCCCTCGAACCGCCGCCGGACCCCGCGGCCATCGCGGCCGAGCGGGAGAAGGCGGCGCAGCGGGAGAGGCTGAAGGGCGCGCCGGGCCGCGGCGCGTCGAGCGGCCGATCCGCGCCCGCCCTCGAAGGCGAGACCAACGTTCCGGGCCAAGCGCAGGTCGCGGACGGCGGCGATGCGGACGACCCGGTCGCGGAAGGGCCCGGGGCTTCCCCACGGCCGCCTTGGGTCCGACGCGCAAGCGGGTGCGCCAGCCGTTCGTGATCCCGAAGGAGCCCTTCATCCTCGACCCGTTGCTCTAAGGCGCTTCTCGATGCACCATTTCGCCTATCGGAACGGCGTCCTCCACGCCGAGGACGTCGACCTCCGCGCCTCGCCGAGGGGGTCGGCACGCCGTTCTACTGCTATTCCACCGCGACGCTCGAGCGGCATTACCGGGTCTTCGCCGAAGCCTTCGCCGACACGGACGCCCTCGTCTGCTACGCCATGAAGGCGAACTCCAACCAGGCCGTGCTCCGCACGCTCGCCCGGCTCGGCGCCGGCATGGACATCGTGTCCGAGGGCGAGCTGCGCGCGCGCCCTGCGCCGCCGGCGTCCGGGCGAGCGCATCGTGTTCTCGGGCGTCGGCAAGACGCGGACCGAGATGGCCTCCGCGCTGGACGAGCGGCATCCTCTGCTTCAACGTGGAAAGTCCGAGCCCGAACTCGAGGCGCTCTCCGAGGTCGCGATCTCCAAGGGCCTGCGCGCGCCCGATCTCGATCCGCGTCAACCCGGACGTGGACGCCAAGACCCACAAGAAGATCTCGACCGGCAAATCCGAGAACAAGTTCGGCATCCCGATCGCCCGCGCCCGCGACGTCTATGCCGGGCGGCCGCTGCCGGGCATCGGGGTCACCGGTGTCGACATGCATATCGGCAGCCAGATCACCGATCTCAGCCCTTCGACAACGCCACTGCGCTGCTCGCCGAGCTCGCCCGCGACCTGATGGCCGCCGGCCACAAGCTGCATCACATCGATCTCGGCGGCGGCCTCGGCATGCCCTATCGCGAGGATAACGATCCGCCCCCGCCCGATCCCGGCAGCCTATGCCGCCATCATCAAGCGCCACACCGGGACCTCGGCCTCAAGCTCGTGTTCGAGATCGGCCGCATGATCGCCGGCAACGCGGGCATCCTGGTCACGCGGGTGATCTACGTGAAGACGGGCGCGGCAAGACCTTCGTGATCGTCGACGCGGCGATGAACGACCTCATCCGCCCGACGCTCTACGACGCCCACCACGACATCTGGCCGGTCGTCGCAGCCGCCCGCCGACGCGCCGCGGATCGTCGCCGACGTGGTCGGCCCGGTCTGCGAGACCGGCGACTATCTGGCGCTCTCGCCGCGACATGCCGCAGTCCGAAGCCCGGCGACCTCCTCGCCATCATGACCGCCGGCGCCTACGGCGCGGTGCAGGCCAACACCTACAACACGCGCCTGCTCGTGCCCGAGGTGCTGGTCACGGGGCGCGGACCACGCGGTGGTGCGGCCGCGGCCGACCTACGAGGAGCTGATCGGCCTCGACCGGATTCCGGACTGGCTGGCCTGACGGGAACGCCATTGCGGCTGCTTCGCGCGCACGCCGTGCGGATCGTCGGATCAAG
>CAVSLO010000053.1:0-21844 GCA_963728675.1 uncultured Alphaproteobacteria bacterium
GTGAATACCCGCGGGCTGCCGGTCAAGGAAACGCCACGGCTCAGATACGGCGCCGTGATGGTGCAGTGATGAGTGTCCGGCGAATGGCGCGCAGGCATCCGTCCGCGCGCCCGAGCCGAAGGGGCGCGCTCGCTCATCCCATGAACCACGACTGCTCTTCAGAGGAGCGGTCCGGTTTCGCTCAAGCCCGACGCTCCCAGGGTCATGCCGCCGTCAGCGCCTGGTCGAGGTCGGCGATCAGATCGTGCGGTGTCCTCGAGGCCGATCGAGAGGCGCACGACCTCCGGGCCGGCGCCGGCCTGGCCCGCTGCTCGTCGGTGAGCTGGCGGTGCGTCGTCGAGGCCGGGTGGATCACGAGCGAGCGGGTGTCGCCGATATTGGCGAGGTGCGAGAACAGCTTCAGGTTCGAGACCAGCCGCACGCCGGCGTCGTAGCCGCCCTCGAGG
Organism: uncultured Alphaproteobacteria bacterium; assembly: GCA_963728675.1. Classification (GTDB taxonomy): domain Bacteria; phylum Pseudomonadota; class Alphaproteobacteria; order Rhizobiales; family Beijerinckiaceae; genus JAJKJG01. Next base: position 447 of record CAVSLO010000053.1, read on the forward strand.
CCGAAGGTGAACACCGCGCCGGCGCCCTTGGGGCAGTAGCGCTTGGCGAGGTTGTGGTAGCGGTCGGCGCGCAGGCCCGGGATAGCTCACCCAGGACACCGCCTCATGGCCGTCGAGATGCTCGGCGACCATGAGCGCGTTGTCGGAATGGCGCTGCATGCGCAGCGGCAGCGTCTCGATGCCGGTGAGGAGCAGGAACGCGTTGAACGGCGAGAGCGCCGGCCCGAGGTCGCGCAAGCCCGAGCACGCGGCAGGCGATCGCGAAAGCGAAGTTGCCGAAGGTCTCGCCCAGCACCATGCCGCCGTATTCGGGCCGCGGCTTGGACAGCATCGGGTAGCGGTCGTCGCCGATCCAGTTGAACGCGCCGCCGTCGACGATCACGCCGCCGATCGAGTTGCCGTGCCCGCCCAGGAACTTGGTCGCCGAGTGCACGATGATGTCGGCGCCGTACTCGAAGGGGCGGATGAGGTAGGGCGTCGCCATCGTGTTGTCGACGATGAAGCGGGATGCGGTGCTTCTTGGCGATCCGGCCGATGGCCTCGAGGTCGACGATGACGCCGCCCGGATTGGCGATCGACTCGACGAAGATGGCCTTGGTGCGCGGCGTGATGGCGGCCTCGAAGCTCGAGGGGTCGTCGGAGTCGGCCCAGACGCACGTTCCAGCCGAAGTTCTTGTAGGAGTGGTTGAACTGGTTGATCGAGCCGCCGTAGAGCTTGTTCGCGGCGATGAACTCGTCGCCCGGCTGCATCAGCGCGTGCATGGTCAGGAACTCGGCCGCGTGGCCGGAGGCGACCGCCAGCGCCGCCGTGCCGCCCTCCAGCGCCGCGACGCGCTCCTCCAGCACGGCGCAGGTCGGGTTGCCGATGCGCGAGTAGATGTTGCCGAAGGCCTGCAGGCCGAACAGCGACGCGGCATGGTCGACGTCGTCGAAGACGAAGGAGGTGGTCTGGTAGATCGGCGTCGCCCGCGCGCCGGTCGCGGCGTCGGGCGCCGCGCCGGCATGGATCGCAAGCGTGTTGAAGCCGGGCAGGCGGTCGGTCATCGCAAGAATCTCCAGCGAATTTTTCTGGCCGGAGCCTTACAGGATCGGCGCTGCGTTGGCGATGCGGCGGTGCATGAAAACCCTCTCCCCGTCTTGCGGGGAGAGGCCGAGACGGCGTTAGCCGTCCGAGTGAGGGGGCGTCTCCGGAAGAGCCTCGTCCGGAAGACGCCCCACCCCTGCGGAATTTACCCCGGACTTGATCCGAGGCTCGCCTGCGCCTCCGGCGCAAGGCCCTTTGACCAAGCTCGCCAACGGGCGCGAGCGGCTGCGGAGCAGCCGGATGAGGGGAGCGCCGTTCCGGAGAGGGCTCGCTCCTTACCCCCTCGGACCCTCTCCTCGTAGGAGAGGGTTGAACTTGCCCAAAGTCATTTCGGGGTCTGCCAAACCAGTCTTTCCCTGGCGCGGGCGCTGGGCGGCGGCGGCGGCGGCGGCGGCGGAGGCGGAGGTGGTGGTGGCGGAGGCGGGGGAGCCGGCGTAAACGTACCTATGACCTTGCGCGATTTGATGATCGTCGACTGGTCGTCAAGAAGCCCGTTCGCCGGGTCGTCCTCACGGTGGCGGCGGATGAGCGGCTTCTCCCGCTGCCCGAAGAGGAACTTGATGCCGCCGAAGACGGCGCGGTCGTCCTTCCCGGCCCGCCCCTCCGCGAAAAGGCTGATCGCCGTGCCGCCCACATCCGCGATTAGAAACTCTGCGGCGGCGGCCCCGGCATGCTTTCCGGCGCTGTAGCGATGGCCGATCGACAGTTTGAAATTGTCCGTAATGTAATGCTCAAGTCGAGCCGGTCGAAGAACCGGGTCTTGATGTCATAGCGCTCGAAAAAGTCGGACGTCCCGAATGAGGTTGTAAACGAAGTCAGGTAGCGCGTGCCGCTGTCTCCAGCTTCCACGCCCAGAACGCCTGAAAGCGTGAAGCGTTGAAAGTACGCTTCGTCTCGATGCCGATGCGGTAGGCGTTGAGCCCTCCGTTCCGATCCCAGTAAGTCCAGGACCCATAAGCGCCGATCAGGCCGCGCATGGGATCGCGCCAGAACAGATGGCCAGCGGCGCCGGCCGCCGCATCGCCTCCGATGGAGGCCAGCATCCCGTCCGCTTGGAAGCCGAACTGCTGGCCGAGAGGGACGGTCAGCGAGCCGAGCGCGCCTCCGGCTCCCCGGAAATCATCATTGTCGCGGGACAAGTGGCGGTTGTCGGTTGCCCAGCCGCCTCCAAAGCCCTGCAGTTTCGCGTTCACGCCGTCCACGGCTGGGAGCGATGCGAAGCTGGGAATGCTCCGGGGATCGAGGTCCGCCGCGGGCGCGCAGCTCGCGGTCCATACCCAGGTGAAGCCTGCGAGCGCCGTCGATCCGAGAAGCCTGTACCGCATAGCCATGACGTGGCCCCCGCCGCGTTTTCGCTCTTGGCCCAGCAAGCAAGGAACCATCGCATACGGTCAAGGTGGCAAGAGGCCGTCTATTCTCGATTTTCATGAGTGTGTGCTCCAAAAGAGACACGCTTCAGGAAGCTTGAAAGCAGAGGTGAAGTCGATATGAGAGACGTGGAGGCGGTCGCCTGTCGCCTTTTCGTTCTCATGGATCGGTTTAAACTGGATGGATCCGGGCGGAAATTCTCAAGGGCTGTGCTTCTGCTCCGCCAGGAACGGCGCTTCACCGTTCAGTCGCCCCCTCGCCCTGGCGCCGTTGCTGTCAGAACCTCGTTCTCAGGCCGCCTAGGCGGTGTGGACGGATTGAGGAATGAACCATGGTGGGGTGAGCGTCACGGCTCTGCAAGGGAGCCGGGCGATGCTGACGCAGATGAGCGAGGACGAGTGGGCGACGGTTCTGGAGCTGTTCCGGGCCTGCCGGTCACGGCGGGGCGACAAGGGCCGCAACGACCGCAAGTTCCTCGAAGCGCTGCATTACTTCACGCTGCACAACATCACCTGGCGGGCGCTCCCGGCCGAGTTCGGCAACTGGAACTCGGTGTGGAAGCGCTTTTGGCGGCTGAGCCAAGCCGGCGTGTTCGAGGCGTTCTTCGACGCGCTCGCCGTGACAAGCCAGACCGCTCATTTGGTGCAGATGTTCGACTCCACCATCGTGCGCGCCCATGTCTCCGCGGCCGGAGCCAAAGGGGGCAGGACGGTCAGGCGCTCGGCCGCTCCCGCGGGGGCTTCTCAACCAAGATCCACCTCAAGGCCGACTTCGACGGCCTGCCCCTCGCCTTCGACCTGACCGCAGGCGAGGCGAGCGACAGCCGCCATTTTCCGGTCCTGCTCGATCTCGGGCCACCAATCGCGCCGCGCGCGGCACTGGGCGACAAAGGCTACGACAGCAAGGCCAACCGCGCGATGGCGCGCTCGCGCGGCATCTGCCCGGCGATCCCCGTCAAGGTCACGGCCCGGACGCGCCCGCGTTCTTCCCCAAGGCGCTCTATCGGGGACGCGCCCGCATCGAGCAGACCGTGGGCAAGCTCAAGCGCTTCAAGCGCGTCGCGCTCCGCTGCGAGAAGACGGCCCAGAACTACGGCTCAATCGTCGCCCTTGCGCTCGCCTTCATCCTCGTCAAATCCGTCCACACCACCTAGCGCAGCGCCGAGATCGCATCATCGAAGCGCCCGGACGCTTCTCGACCGAGAAATCGGGGGAACCACGCCCCCTGTTGCCCCGTTTCCGGGGACCACGGGAGATTCCGTCTAATGCGCAAGATCGTTTTCGTCGCGGCCGCGGCGCTCACGCTGGGAGCCGCTCCGGGTTCGGCGGACGCGCGGCCCGGCGGCTGCCTCAAGTACGGGCTCGGCGGCGCCGTGGTCGGGCACTTCGCGGGCGGGCGTCGCTGGACGGGCGCGGCTCTGGGCTGCGCGCTCGGCATCTACAAGCGCCGCGAGCACGAGGCTCGCGGCCGTGACCTCGGTCGGAGCCGGTCGGTTGACCGGAACCGGTATGACGACCGCCGCCCGCCGGTCGGCCGCGACCGCACGCGGACCTACGATCGGGACGAAACCGGAAGCACCGGCGGCTTCGGCCGCGGCGGCACGTTTATTCACGGCGGCTCGTGAGCCGCCCGTCCGCCCAGGACAACGAACGATCCAACGGAGAGAAACATGGCGAACGCAAGCAAGACCCACATGGGTCCGGCCACGCAGGGCAAAGGCTCCGGAACAGGCGCGATGACCGATTTGCCGGAAGGCGTGCTGGAAGAGAACATGGTTCTCAGCAACCGCGACAAGGCCAGCCACAGCGCCGAGCGCGGCATGGACGGTAAGGCGATCCAAACCGAGCAGTTCCAGGACCACGCCGCCAATCATTTGCGCGACGACGAGTGACCCGGATTTGTCAGTCCGAGGCCTTAGCATATGTTATATGAGGATTGCCTATTTTTTGGCTGAGTCGTCTTAATATCAACAAATGTTAAGCCGTTAAAGGCAAGTCTGCATGCTCTGGAACGAAGCCTTGATGCTTGCGTTTCTTTTCATGCATCCAATTTTTGATTTCAGGATAGTTCGGACATGACCATGGCTGACGTTTCGTCGAACTCCACGACGGCGGCTTACGCTGCTCAGACCGCCGCGCATGAGACCCATGCCCCTTCGAGCAGCGCCGTAGCTCTCCAGCGGTCTCAAATCCAGGACGATCTCTTGGCCGTTTTGCCGAACCTGCGAGGCTTCGCGATTTCGCTCACCGGCGATGTCCAGAAAGCAGACGATGTCGTGCATGACACCGTCGTGCGAGCCTTGACCTATATCGACAAGTTCGCGCCCGGCACGAACCTCCAAGCCTGGATGTTCACCATCTTACGCAATCAATTCCACTCGAATTACCGCAAGTGCCGACACGAGGTCGAGGATGCGGACGGCCACTTCGCCGCCAGGCTTTCGACGGCTCCCGCGCAGGACCCGCAGCTTGACTTCGAGGATCTCCGCCTCGCCCTGATCAAGCTTTCAGTCGAGCAGCGCGAAGCCATCCTGCTCGTCGGGGCCGAAGGTTTCACTTACGAAGAGGCGGCCCGGATCTGCCGCACCAGGGTCGGCACGATCAAAAGCCGCGTGAACCGCGCCCGCACGCGGCTGAGCGAACTTCTTGGCTATGAGGACGTCAAGGACATCGGGCCCGACGGCCTCGTGCGAGCCGCTCTGGTCAGCCCGTGATGGGGCAGCCAAGCAGCGCAGCCGGATTGCTGCCTCAAGAGAACTTCTGAATTCGAGATGAACACGCGTTCAGAACTTGCAAGTCCTTGCAAGTTTTCGTCTGAGACATGCCTCCGATCGCGGGCTGCGGGAACTTGCAGCTTGGCGAACACGTTCATCGTGCGGTCTTCTCAGCAGAAGAGGAAGGTCGCATGAAGAAGATGGCTCTCGGGCTCGCCGCCGCGCTGATCAGCACGGCCGCGTTCGCCCAATCGTCGCCCGGCTCCAGCACGGCGCCGGACACGTCCTCCGGCTCATCCGCAACGACATCACGTTCGGGGAAAGGGAGTGCCGATCAGGCGGCTAGTTCGCCGAAAGGCCAGCGCAGCGGCGCCCGCGTCGACAGCAACACCCGAACCCGCGAGGAAGGCAGCGTCTCGGTCAACCGCCGCTCGGTGACGGAAACGCGCGACGAGCCGAGCGTGACGACCGTCACACGCCGCCGCACCGTGCGCAGCGTCGAGGTCGAGGACGACCAGCCGACCATGGTTCGCCGCAAGACGGTCGTGAAAAGCAAGAAGCACGGCCAGAAAGTGGCCGCCGGCAAGCGCAAGAAGGGCGGCAAGGTCGTGGTTCGCAGCAAGCGCACCGTCGCGGGCCCGAGCGTCGCAACGACCCGCCGCCGCACGGTCCGTCAGGTCGAGACGGAGGAGCCGAGCGTGTCGGTCACACGCAATCGCACCACGGTTCGCCAGTCGGCAGGCGCGTCCGTCGAGCAGCGCCGGGGCGTCCGGCAGTCGAACGACGTGAACGTTTCGACCAAGCGTCAGGACTCGACAACCGCGTCAAGCGCCTCCACCCGTCGGCAGCGCTCGGGCGCGGATACGACCGGAACTGTCTCGCGCGGACGAAAGTCATCGCCAGACGCGCAGGGCTCGTCCAACGCAGGCTCGTCCGGGGCGCCTCAGCCAAGCGGCCAATAAGCGGAAGCCGATCGGATCAAGCGGGTCGTCGTCAAGCGCGCCTTCGGGCGCGCTTCATTGATTCTGGGTTGGCCGCTCTGCGCTCGATCGCAATGGGCGAGGGCCGGAGCGATGCCCGGATTGAACAGGCAGCAGTTCTTCAAAGCCGTTCAACCGACTCGAGGGCGCAGCTAAGAAGATGAGAAGCTTATTGGGGGGCAGCAATGCCACGGCGGAAGCGGCTGATGCGGGCGCACTCTGTGCTGAAAACGCGGTCGATCGTTCAAACCGGTTTAAGCCCTGAAGCCGCTTCCGACGTGCCGTTCGTGTGATGCCGCTATGCCGAGGCCCGAACGCTGCCGCAGCGGTCGTGGCGGCTTTCTCTCGTCGGTGGAGTCATCCTCCCTCCCTCTGCTCCAAGGAGCATCCGATGCTGGCTAAGCTATCGGCTTGGCGTGCCGCTTGTCTTGAACGACTTGCTGCACGTTTTGAATCTCTGCCTGCGGAACGCATCCGTCAAGAGGCGGGGAATCCTATGATGCGGGCGCAGCGTGCCGATGCCCGCCCCCCATCTCCCTACGGCTGGTCCCGGTTGAGGTCCGCCACGCCGCTCCTTTCGGCATAACGGTTCGCAACCCGCGTCTGCCACAGGCAGAGGAGGGGGGTAACGACCAACTCCATCGCGAGTCCGCCCAGCATGGTCAGCGACGGCACGCCGCTCAGCAGCAGGCCCAGGAGCCGCGCCAAACCGCCGACGACTACGATCAGGGTCAGAAGGCGAAAGCGTCCGGTCTGCTCCTCGATGCGCGGAATGGTGCTCCAGAAGCAGAGGCCGACGGCGAGGAGCAGGCCCGAGAGATAGCGATAGTGGCTTTCGCCGGAGACGCTCATGACGGCGCCGGTCAGCGCCGGGCCGAACAGAACGCCGTAGAGGCCCGCGGCGAACGGAACGACCGCGCCGATGCCGACCGCCTGCTGCAATAGCCGGCGCTCGCGATCCATGCCGCTCATCGCGGGCCGACCGCTCGATCGTTCGGCCAAGGCTTCCGGGCTCGCCGGCGATCCGCTAGGGTCTGGCACGTTCTGCGCTCCTGAGGGTCACCCGCCATGCCCGCACGCTACACGCTCCACGGCGTTTTTGCTTCCGGCCCGACCTACAAGGTCGGCCTCATGCTCGCGCTCGCGGGCGAGCCGTTCGACTACGTCCACGTCGCACTCCGCGAGGGCGAGCACAAAAAGCCCGAGTACCTGGCGAAGCAGCGCTTCGGGCAAGTGCCGCTTCTGGTCGATAACTCGAACGGACGCCACTTGTGCCAATCCGCTTCGATCCTCGAGTATCTCGCCGACGCCACGGGGCGGTTCGGCGGAGCCAGCCTCGACGAGCGGATTGCAGCGCGGGAGTGGATTCTTTGGGGATGGGACCGGCTGGCCCGCGGAGTTTATCGCCCGCGCGGGGCGAAGGCCGGCTTCCTGCAGTTTCCGCCTGAGGTGCTGGCCCATTACGAGTCCGAGGGGCGCGCTGCTTTGAAATTTCTCGACGATCACTTGGCCGGCCGCGCCTGGATCGCAGGGGAGGGGCCGACCATCGCCGACATCGACCTTTATGGGGTCGCCGCCTACGCGACCCAGGCCGGCTACGATTCCAGCCAATACCCCAACGTTTCCGGATGGATGCGGCGGGTCGAGGCGCTGCCGGGCTATGCGGGGCCGGAGGATCTTTTGCCGAAGAAGTCGCGGGCCGCCGCGTGAGCGACGGCTCCTCGCCCGAGAGACCGGCGCGCTCCGTTCAGGCTTTCTCAGCCTTAAGCCGTGTGTTGCACTGGCTCCAGAACTTGGGCCACTTCATCCCGGCTTCGACCTTTCCGGCCTCCTTGGCGGTCTTCCATTCGGCGGCGCACTTCTTTTGGCGCTCGCGGGCGGCCATCTGGCCGGCGGACGGCTCCTTGCCGGATTTCTTGTCGGCCTTCTTGCGCGCGCGCCGCGCCGGGCGCGCGTCGTCTGACGGCGCTTGGGCTTGCGCCGCTTGCGCCACGGCTGAAGCGCCGGACGGGGCGGTCTGTCCAAAGGCCGGCGTCATCAAGAGGGTGATGAAAACGGCGGCTGCCCCGCCGATCAAGCGCGTCGTCATGCCATGTCCTTCCCTGAGCCGATCATGCGCGGCCGCTGTCGTTGCCGCCTTCCATCTCGCCCCGAACCGGCGCGCGCGCAACCAAGAACGGTCCGGATCAAGCTGATCCGGGCCGGTTGTCCACCGCTCGATGCGACCGGGCGAAGGCCCCTGGCGATAACCGATCGCGGAAGGAGCCTCAGCTTTCCATGAAGAAATCGACGCTGCCATCGTCGAGGTCGTAGCGGGCGCCCACCACCTTGAGCTTGCCGGATTTCAGGGGTTCCAGCATGATCGGCTCGGCCGCCGTGCGCAGACGCGTCACCACGCGCCTCACGTTTTCCCGCACGGCCATGTCGAGCACGTCCTCGCGGCTGGTGCTGGCCGGGGCGGTGCTTTTGGCTTGCAGAGCGGCCGGCACGATGGGCTCCAACATCTGACCGATGCTGCCGGGGAAGGCAGCATTCTTTTCGACCACCGCGAGCGCGGCGTCGACCGCGCCGCAGCGCTCGTGCCCCATGACAAGAACAAGCGGCACGCCCAACTCGGCCACTGCGTACTGGATGCTGCCAAGCGCCGTCGTATCAACCGTGTTGCCGGCGTTGCGGACGATGAAGAGTTCGCCAAGGCCTCGGCCGAACAGGAGTTCGGGCGGCACGCGCGAATCCGAGCAGGACACCAGCACCGCAAATGGCGTCTGTCCTTGAGCGATCTCTAGCCGGCGGTCGCGGCTCATCGTGGCTTGCATTGGGTTGTCGGCCACGAATTTCTCGTTGCCTTGCTTGAGCAATTGGAGCGCCTGGTCGGGCGTGAGATCCGTCTTCTTGCCAGCAGCGTGCGCGGGCGCGAATGCGCTTGTCCCAAGGGCCATGCCGGCGGCCAGCGGAGCGCAGCAGGCGCAGCCCAGGAAGCTGCGGCGTGATAGCTTTGAAACCATTCGTTTCCCTCCCTGTTCAAAGCCGGTCAGCCGCTAGGCACCAGCTTCGGGAGAGAAGTCTAGCTGAAGCGACGCTCAGCTCAACCGCGCGTTTGAGGGCGCTGCTCGGCGACGCGCGTCCAGGTTTGTGATTGGCAGAGCACGGCCAGGAGACAACCCGAAAGTTCGAGCGCGTCCGCGCTTTTGAGCTTGACCTTGGCGGTGTAGGTCCGGCCGTCACGCGGGTTGTAGACATTGCCCGTGTAGCCGCCCTCATCGTTAGGCTTCAGATCGGTTAGGAGCTGCACGCCGATCATCTTGCGCGAGCGCAAGGCCGGGTCCGGGTTGTTCGTGTCCTGGCTTTCCTTTCTCTCCCATACGATCGTGCCGCAATAGGCCGACGCACACTTCGCGATCCGAACGCGGATCTCGCCGCCTTCGGTGAGCCAAGTGCCGGTCGGAGGCTCCTGAGCCTGCGCGCCCGAAAGGCTGGCCAGCGTCGCGAGCGCCGCCAAGCCTAGTACGCGAACTGGATTCATAATGGCGTTCTCCACAAAACCAACCCGTCCGCCGTCCGTTCGATTGCGCCGGACAAACGTTGGCTGCGCGGGAAAGGTTCGGATGCGGTGAACCGTTTGCAAACGCTCACATCGCCGCACCCGCGGGCCCTGTTCCATCGTGGCGCAATCCGAGCCGATCGGACAGCAGACGGCGCCGTTGTTCAACAGCGATTAAGGTCTCTTGATGGAGGAAGTGGTGCTTTTGCGCGCAGGTTACGCCCACGATCGCTGCACAGGACAACAGGCGCGGCGATCCGAACCAAGAGAACAGGGGTAAACGTCATGGCGCGTTTTGATCGGGAAGCGGCTGAAGCCGCCGGGATGATCCCGGCTCAGGCGAGCGGAGAAGCTTATTACGAACTCGGAATGATGTATGCGTCGGGGCGGGCGGTCCCGACCGATCTTGTCGCCGCCCATAAATGGTTCAACATCGCGGTCGCCCAGGGCTGCCGGCCTGCCGCCGAACGGCGCGCCGAACTGGCCCAGGAAATGTCGGCGGCCGAGATCGCCGCGGCGCAGCGCGACGCACGGCTCTGGCTGACGCGGCGGTGATCGCGGCCCATGCTCTGGAAGGCGGCAGGAAAAGGAGGAAGCTCGGCGCGGGCGGGACCGTCCCGCTTTTGGTCGACTCTCGCTGCGGGTGATCAGGCCGAGCGAGGAGGCACGCGCCGAGACACACGTTAGGTGACGGCTTTCGAGGTGGTCCTCTCACCCGTCGGTGTTTATTGACGCCAGTGTACGAACGCGACGTTAAGGATACGTTAACAGACGCCCTGACGCTTTTAAGATTTGCAAGGCGTCCCCCTTTTCGCATCTGCGAAAGGCCGCTTGAGGCGGGGCGGGGTGGCGGCTATAAAGCCCATCTTTCCTCCTCATACGCGGATGTTCCATGGCCGAGCGCACGTTCTCCATCATCAAGCCCGACGCGACGGAGCGGAACCTCACCGGCGCCGTCAACGCGGTGATCGAAGGCGCGGGGCTGCGCATCGTCGCCCAGAAGCGCACCCGCATGACGCGCGAGCAGGCGGAGACCTTTTATGCGGTCCACAAGGAGCGCCCGTTCTTCGGCGAACTCGTGGAGTTCATGACCTCGGGGCCGGTGGTCGTGCAGGTGCTCGAAGGCGAGAACGCGGTCGTCAAATACCGCGAGATCATGGGCGCCACCAACCCGGCCCAGGCCGCCGAGGGCACCATCCGCAAGCAGTTCGCGCGCTCGGTCGGCGAGAACTCGGTGCATGGCTCCGACAGCCCCGAAAACGCCGAGATCGAGATCCGCCAGTTTTTTTCAGGCAACGAGATCGTGGGATGAGCGCCGTATTCTCAATTCGAGGCCGGGCTCAATCGACTGCTGTTAAGCGGTCCCAAGCTTAAGTTTCGACCAGTGTGGCTTTCCCACCCTTGACGCAGCGAAGGCGGCGCGATCCTTAGCGACGACGTTTTCGCCCATGAGGGTTCCCATGCCGCTGCCCGCCCGCACCTTGCTCGCCGCCACGCTTCTGGTCGCGTTTCCGGCGCTTGCGCTTGCCGGCGCGTCGCCTGCCAGCTTCAACTACACGCCAGACCCCGGCCTGATGACGGCCGGCAAGGGCGAGCTTGAGCAGCGCGTTCGACGCGGCTGCGCGGTGACGCAGGCCCGCCTCCAGAACGCCGCGGAGAGCGCGGTGACGCGCCCGTGCGGCTGCTACGCCTCCCGCGTCATGCGCTCGCTCGATTCGGCCGAGCTTGACGCGTACCGGAGCACCGGAGTCTTCAACGACACGGCGCGCGGCAAGGCGCTCGCCGCCATCGATGCTTGCAAGCTCCAGCGCCCGATTTAGAGCGCGCCGCGTTTAAGCCGCGGCCTTCACGTAAGCGCCGCCGTAGTAGCGCTCCATTAGGCGGTCACGGTACGCTACGAGGTTTCGCCGCGTCTCGATGGCGCGGCGGACCGGCGATTCGAAGACCGGGCAAAGAACGCCGGCGATGAATGCGAATGCCGCTGCGTCCGCCCCGCAAGGCGTATCGCCCAACAGGTAAGTCCGATCGCCGAGAACATCCGCGACGGCTTCGCATGCGCGGATGCCGAGCGCCGCAATCTCCTCCGGGCTATGGCGGCCGAAACCCTGGCCGTGCAGGTTCCGACGAACTTTGCGGCGCGCAACGCCGACGATCAGCGGCCGGATCGGCGCGGGGATTGGGTCGAAGAACGTGCGCGGACCACGGTCGAAGTTCTCGTTGACCAGCCACCGCTCGAACACCATGGCCCAGTAAAGCTGATCCTCCAGCATTTTTTCGATCGCCCAGGCCGTGGCGCGGGCGCGAGCGTCGTAACCGGCGTCGAAGTCGACACCGTGCTTTTTCTCGATGTGCCACCGGATGAAGGTGGAATCCGCGACGCGCACGCCCTCGTCATCGATGTACGGGAGCTTGCCCTTCGGCGCCTTGCGGAAGGCCGCCATGGATGTCTCGGTTCGGTAGGGCAGGTCGGCCATCTTCAGCAGAACCTCCGTTTTCGTCACGAAGGGGCTCGGGTCGGGCAAGCCGAACGCGGGTCCGAAGGTGTAGAGCGTGATCATCGAGAACTCCCCTGCGCCATACGTTGTGGCAGTGTGGTTGATGGCCTTGTGTCAGCTTGGCACGATGAGCGGCCGGCTGCCTCGCCACATTTCACTGTAGATCACCTGTCCATCTTCAAGCCGCGCCCGCCCGCTTGCAACCGAGGCGAGGGCGCGCGGGTAAATAACGTGCTCCTGGGTGAGTACGCGGGCGGCGAGCGTTTCCTCCGTGTCGTTCGGCAGCACAGGCACCGCCGCCTGCGCCACGATCGGCCCCGAGTCGAGTTCCGGCACGACGAAGTGCACCGTGCAGCCATGCACGAGCACGCCCGCCTCAAGGGCTTGGGCGTGCGTGTGCAGGCCCTTGAACAGGGGGAGCAGCGAGGGGTGGATGTTCAGCATCCGTCCCGTCCAGCGCTCGACGAAACCGGCCGTGAACACGCGCATGAAGCCGGCGAGCGCGATCAATCGATTTGGCGCCAGCGCAAAAGATCGTCGAGCGCATCCTCGAAGGCTGCGCGGTCGGGGAACGCCTTGTGATCGACGACGGCGGCCGGGATGTCCGCCGCTTCGGCGCGGGACAGGCCGCCCGCATCGGGGCGGTTCGATACCACGAGCGCGATCTCGGCCGGATAGTCGGGCCGGCGCGCCGCCTCGATCAGCGAGGCCATGTTGGAGCCGCGCCCCGAGATGAGGACGGCGACGCGCCGGCGTTGCGCGATGCTCAAAGCTTCAGTCCGCCTCTTGTGGTCACGCGCGCGGTCTCCTCGCTCGCAACGACCTCGCCGAGGACGACCGGCGCTTCGCCAGCCTCGCGCAGCGCGCCTATGACTGCATCGGCTTGGTCGGCGGCCGTGACCACGATCAAGCCGATGCCGCAATTGAACGTCCGCAGCATTTCGGACTCGGCCACGTTTCCGGCGCGGGCGAGCCAGCCGAACACCGGCGAAACCGGAATGGCGTCGAGATCGAGCCGCACGCCGAGGCTGTGCGGCAGAACGCGCGGGATGTTGTCGGGAAAACCGCCGCCGGTGATGTGCGCGAGCGCCTTGATGGCGTCTGTCCGGCGTAAAGCGGCGAGCAGCGGCTTCACGTAGATGCGCGTCGGTTCGAGCAGCGCTTCGCCCAGGGTGCGGTCCGACGCGAACGGGGCGGGAACGTTCCACGCAAGGCCCGCTTTGGCCACGATCCGGCGCACCAGGGAGAAGCCGTTGGAGTGGACGCCGGAGGAGGGAAGGCCGAGAACGACGTCGCCCGCCGCCACGTCCGGGCGGGGCAGGAGCGTTCCGCGCTCCGCCGCCCCGACGGCGAAGCCGGCGAGGTCGTAATCGCCGCGCGCGTAAAGGCCCGGCATTTCGGCGGTTTCGCCGCCGATGAGCGCGCAGCCGGCGAGCCGGCATCCTTCGGCGATGCCCTTGATGATCATCACGCCGGCTTCGGGCGCAAGTTTTCCGGTTGCGAAGTAGTCAAGGAAGAACAGCGGCTCGGCGCCTTGCACGACGATGTCGTTGACGCACATCGCCACGAGGTCGATCCCGATGGTGTTGTGCCGGCCGGTCTCGATCGCGATCTTGACCTTGGTGCCGACCCCGTCGTTGGCCGCGACCAGGATCGGGTCGCGGAAGCCCGCCGCCTTAAGGTCGAAGAGGCCGCCGAAGCCGCCGATCTCGGCGTCGGCCCCCGGCCGGCGAGTCGCGCGCACGAGGGGTTTGATGGCCTCGACCATCGCATTACCAGCGTCGATATCAACGCCCGCCTCGGCGTAAGTGAGGCCGTCCGCCCTTTGCCCGCCCATGCCTAACGATCCTTCGAGCCGAGCCGTGGGTTAAGGCTCCCCAGGGGCGAGCGCAAGGCGCTGGGCGATCGGGTCGGCCTTCACGAGCGCGGCGATGTCGTCCATGCTCTCGAACACCAAGGTCGGCCCGTGCGCCCGTAGGAGGTCGGCCGTGGCGTAGCCCCATGTCACGGCTCCCGAAGCGAGGCCCAGGCCCGCGGCCGCCTCGATGTCGCGCGTCTCGTCGCCGATGCAGAGAGTTTCCGCACGCGGCACGCCGCTGCGCTTCAGCACGCGCCGGAACTTGGCCGTCTTGCCGAAGATCGATGCTCCGCACTCGTAGTAGCTGATGAGCCCGGCGTTCTCCGGACCCAGGATGCGCCGAACGTTCTCCTCGGCGTTCGAGGTTACGATGGCGAGCGCGATCCCGCCTGCATCGAGCCGCCGCAGGAGGTCGCCCGCGCCCGCGAACAAGCGGATGCGGCCGGCGTCGCGGGCCATGAGCGCGCGCATATGGTTCGCGATCAGCGGCATCTTCCACGCGGGCACGCCGAGATGGCGGACGATGGCGCGATTGTCTCGCCCGCGCAGCATGGTGAACTCGTCGTCGGCGATCCGCTTGAAATCGTACCGTTCGGCGACCTGATTGATAGTGCGCCGCATCCAGTCGGCGCTGTCGGCGAGCGTGCCGTCGAAATCGAAGATGACGAGCTTGTAGGCCATAAAGGCGCGTTCTTGTTCAGATGCCCGACGCTGGTGACGAACGAGGGCGCTATGAGCCGGGTCCGAGGTTGATGAACGGACCAGACTCCTGTGGCTACGGTCGGCGATCAAGCCCGGGCGGTTCTCGACCAAGAAAAAACCCCGTCCGCTTGATCAGGGCAGACAGGGCTCAAGGGTGTAAACCAGAGGTTCACGCAACGCGCTCCGGTCGAGGAAGCGTTTAAGACGGACCAACGTCGATCTCATTAACATAAGAGAGCGTCCTGTCGATTTCGGCAGCCCATGATACAGGTCGCCCTTGTGCGGTTTTCGAGCGTGGTTGAGCGAATGGATTGCGTCTTCGAAGCGCTGTTCAGCGGATCAACCATGCTTGCGTCTGGCCGCTGACATTCGGCTATTGCGTCTCAGCGGCTTGCAAACAAGCCGCTGGGGAACTGATCCAGCCGCCCTCTCGCCCCCGCGCGGCGCAGCCGCTAAGGTGCGCGAAAGCGCCGCCCCGCCCGCATGACCATCCCTAACCTCATCACGATCGCGCGCCTCATCATGGTCCCGCTCGTCATCGTGATGATCGGGCAGGGGCGGTGGATGACCGCGTTCGTTCTGTTCGTGGCGGCGGGCGTGTCGGATGCGGTCGACGGCTACATCGCCAAGCGCTTCGACATGCGCAGCGAACTCGGCGCTTACCTCGATCCGCTCGCCGACAAGGCGCTCCTGGTGTCGATCTATGTCACGCTCGCGGTGACGGGGGTGCTGCCAGGCTGGCTCGCCATTACGGTCGTCTCGCGCGACGTCATGATCGTGGCCGCCATCATCGTGTCCCGGCTCATGGAACGGCCTGTGGCCATTAAGCCCTTGTTCATCAGCAAGCTCAACACGGCGGCGCAGATCGCGTTCGCGGCGCTTGTGCTCGGCACAAAAGCCTTCCACATCGACACGACGCGCTTCGAGAGCGCGGCCATGCTGATCGTCGCCGCCTTGACCATCGGCTCAGCCGCGGCCTATCTCGCCCGCTGGCTGAAGCACATGGCGGCCTGAGCTTGCAAGCGAGCGAACGGAGGCTCATGCCGGTCCAGCGACACATCGGGTTCTGGCTCGCGGCGCTCGTCATCGTCACGCTGGCGCTTTACGTCCTGCGCGAAGTGCTGCTGCCGTTCGTCGCCGGGATGGCGCTGGCCTATCGTGCTCGATCCGGTCGCCGACCGACTGGAGCGCCTCGGCCTCGGGCGGCTCGGCGCGACGATCCTGATCCTCGCGCTGTTCGTCCTCGCCTTCGTCCTGGCGCTCGTGCTGCTGATCCCGCTGGCCGCGCACCAGATGGCCGCCTTCGTGGCCAACTTGCCGGCTTACGTCGAGCGCATTCAGGCGCTCATCGCCGAGCAGGGCGGGCCGCTCATCGACAAGCTCGGCGGGTCCGGCGCGTTGGCCGACATGCAAAAGTCCGATCGGCGACCTGGTCCGGCAGGGCGCGGCCTGGATCGCCGGCTTTCTGCGCGGCCTCTGGTCCGGGGGGCAGGCCATCATCAGTGTGTTCGCGCTTCTCGTCGTCACGCCGGTCGTCGCCTTCTATCTCCTGGTCGACTGGGACCACATGGTCGCGCGCCGTCGATGGATGGCTGCCGCGCCGGCACCGCGACACCATCCGCAGGCTGGCGCGCGAGATCGACAGGGCCATCGCCGGCTTCATCCGCGGCCAGGCCGCCGTCTGCCTCATCCTCGGGACGTTCTACGCCGTCGGGCTCTCGCTCATCGAGCTTGAACTTCGGCGCGCTGATCGGCATGTCGGCGGGGCTCCTCGAGCTTCATCCCTTACGTTGGCTCGCTCACGGGCCTCGTGCTCTCGGTGGGCGTGGCGATCGTTCAGTTCTGGCCCGACTGGACCTGGATCGCGGCGACGCTCGGCGTGTTCATCGCTGGGCAGTTCTTGGAAGGCAACATCCTGTCGCCGAAGCTCGTCGGGGCGTCGGTCGGCCTGCATCCGGTCTGGCTGATGTTCGCGCTGTTCGCCTTCGGCACGCTGTTCGGCTTCGTCGGGCTGCTGCTTGCCGTGCCGCTGGCCGCCATCGTCGGCGTGCTCGGGCGCTTTGCGTTGCGGCAATATCTCGCAAGCGCGCTCTACCACGGCAGCCGCCCGAGCCTGCCGCCGGAACCCTGACCGATGGCGTGAGCGCCCCAGGCAACTCGCCTTCGACCTGCCGCTCGACCCACGCTACGGGCGGGAGGATTTCTTGGTGAGCCCCTCGAACGCGCGCGCCTACGGCCTCATCGAGCGCTGGCCGGATTGGCCCGATACGATCCTGCGCCTCGTGGGGCCGCGGGGCAGCGGCAAGAGCCATCTCGCCGCGATCTGGGCCGCGCGCGCCCATGCTTGGACGATCGACGCCGCCGAGGTCGCTGGGGAACGGGTTCCGCACCTCGTTTCCAACGGCGCGCTCGTGATCGAGGACGCGGATCGGGCTGAGCGCGATGAGGCGGCCCTGTTCCATCTGCTCAACCTTGCCCGCGAGCGCGGCTGCTATCTGCTGCTGACCAGCGCCGTTCCGGTCGAGCGATGGGGCCTGGGGACGCCGGACCTCCTCTCGCGCCTGCGCCTCGCCCCAAGCGCCGCCCTCGAACCGCCCGACGACGCGCTGCTCAAGTCGGTGCTGGTGAAGCTGTTCGTCGACCGTCAGCTCGTCGTCGACACGTCAGGTGATCGACTATCTGGCCCTGCGCATCGAACGCTCGCTCGCCCGCGCCGGGGAAGTCGTGGCGGCGCTCGACCGTGAGGCTTTAAGCCGTGGACGCCGGATTACGCGCGCGATGGCGGCGGAGCTGATAGGGTGGAACGGAGGAGACGAAGCGGATTAAGGCCCATTTCTCAGCGAAACGCCGATTTTAACCAGTCAGTGAACTAGGGCCTGTCCTCAATTGAGCCAGATGAGAGCGGCGGCCAGGTGAATGCCGGCCAGGAAACTTTGCGCGGTCTTGTCGTAGCGAGTGGCAATGGCCCGGAACTGCTTGAGCTTGGCAAAGAAGTTCTCGATGAGGTGGCGCGCCTTGTAGAGGTCTTTGTCGAAGGCGCGCGCCGTCTTGCGGGTTGTGCGCGGTGGGATCACCGCCGTCTTGCCGGCTTCAGCGAGAGGCTCGAGCACGCGCTGGTCCGCATCGAACGCTTTGTCGGCAATGAGCGTCTCGGCTTCAAGCTCTGGGAGCAGGGCATCGGCTCCGGCCAGATCATGCTCCTGACCGCCGGTGAGATGAAAGCCGGTCGGATTGCCGAGCGCATCGACGGTGGCGTGAATTTTGGTGCTCAACCCTCCGCGCGAGCGCCCGATGGCTTGATCCTCACCCCCTTTTTACGTGCTCCCGCGCTGTGCTGGTGGGCGCGCACGATGGTGGAGTCGATCATCGCGTATTCGTTGTCCGCGTCGTCAGACAGGTGTTTGAAAACCTTCTCCCAAACCCCGCTCTTTGCCCATCGGCTGAACCGCGTATGGATCGTTTCCGGATCGCCAAACCGCTCGGGCAAGTCCCGCCACGGAATGCCGGCCCGATAACGATACAGCACGGCCTCCACGAACAGCCGGTTGTCCTTCGCCGTCACGCCGACATGGCCCTCCCGCCCCGGCAACAGATCCTTGATGCGGTCCCATTGGTCGTCGCGAAGGGCGTAGCGTCGCATCGTCAGCTCCAAATCACGCTGACCGCCCATGAAGCATTGCCTACGCTCCCTGGGAATCCCCTAATTGAGGACAGGCCCTAGTCGGGGTCATTTGTCACGAGGTCTGCCATACTGGTGACGTGACGGGTTGTGAGGTGGCCGATGTCGGAGACGACAGAAGGAGCCGTTGCGCGCGTTGAGCGATGAGGAGCGGATGACGCTCTCGCGCCTGAGCCGGTCGCGCTGTGCCCCCGCAGCGCAGGTGGCGCGTGCGACCGCTCTTTTAGCCGTCGCCGAGGGGCAGAGCTATACGGCGGCCGCGAAGCAGTGCATATCTCGGCTCAAACCGCCTGTGATTTCGGCCTAATCCGCCCCCCTGTTTCGGGGCAATTCGCCCAGCGATTTCGGCGATTTCGCCATCCGTTTCGGTCCAATCCGCCACAGCTGTGGGTTGAGGGCCGCGGTGTCTGACTTCTGAGAGCGCCGCATTCCATCCTGCTCGGCCACGGGTTTGGCCGGGAGGAAGGGATGGCGCGGGAGAGGTCGGAGATGAGACGGGTCAAGGAGGTCTTGCGCCTCCGTTTGGCATTCGGCTTGAGCCACAAAGCAATCAGCGCGGCGTGTCGGATGCCGCGCACGACGGTGCGCGACTATTGCCAACGGGCAAAGGCGGCCGGGATCGACAGCTTTGCCGCCGTCGAGCCCCTGAGCGAGCGCGCCCTGGAGGCGCGCCTGTTCACGACCGGTGTTGATCCAAACGCCCCGGACGAGGATGTCACCAGGCTGCCGGCCGGGCGGCCCACGCCGGATTGGGCCGTGGTGCATCGCGAGCTCAACAAGCCCGGGGTGACGCGGATCCTGTTGTGGCAGGAGTACCTCGCCCAGCACCCGGGCGGATACCGCTACACCCAGTTCACCCAGCTCTACAAAGCCTGGGCCGCAGGCGCCCCTGAGCCGCGCATGCGCCGGCAGCACCAGCCCGGCGCGATGATCGAGGTCGATTACGCCGGCATGACGCTGCCGATCCGGATCGGCGACACGATCCGCACCGCCGCGGTGTTCACCGCCTGCCTGCCGTACTCGGGCTACCTCTTTGCCGAGGCGACCTGGACGCAAGCCGCCGAGGACTGGCTCGCCTCCCACGTGCGGCTCTTCGCCCACCTGGGCGGCGTGCCGGGCAAGCTCGTGCCCGACAACCTGAAGACCGGGATCACGCACGCCTCGTTCTTCGATCCCGTGGTCAACCGCGACTATCTCGACCTCGCGCAGCACTACGCCGTCGCCGTCGTCCCGACCCGCACGCGGCGCCCGCGCGACAAGGCCAGCGTCGAGAACGGCGTGCTCCAGGTGGAGCGGCGCGTGCTCGCGCCCTTGCGCCACCGCACCTTCGGGTCGCTGGAGGAGGCCAACCGGGCGATCGCGGCCCAACTCGCGCTCGTCAACGCCGAGCCCCTGAGCGTGAACCGGGCGGTCTCGCGGCTGTCGCTGTTTCGTGATGAGGAGCAGGCGGCCTTGCGCCCGCTGCCGCCCGAGCCCTTCGTGATCGGGCGCTGGTCGCGCCTCAAAGTCCCGCCGGACTACCACGTCGGCGTTGATGGCGTGGCCTACTCGGTGCCGTCCCGCCTGATCGGCCAGCGGGTCGATATCCACCGCACCCCGACCCTCATCGGCATCTTCCATGACGGGGTCCGGGTCGCGGCTCACGCCCGTCAACAGGCGAGCGGTCGGGGCGCGGCTGTCACCCTGGACGAGCACCGGCCTCCGCACCACCGCGCCGCGGCCCGCCTGACGCCCGAGGCGCTGCAGGCCGCCGCCCAGGCGATCGGGACCGCGACGGGCCTCCTCGTCGAGCGCCTGTTCGCGCGGGCTGACCACGTCGATCAGGCGATCCGCGCCGCCCAGGGCGTCGTCAAGCTCGGACAGGTCTACGGCCCCGCCCTGCTGGAGGCGGCCGCCGAGGCCGCGCTCGCCGCCAACGTCGTCTCGTACCGCTTCGTCGCGGCGCTCCTGCGCCGCGGCGCGATCCCGCCGCCGGAGCCCGCCGAGAGCGGCGGCGCGGGCGCGCACGGCAACGTGCGCGGGCCCGGCTACTACCACTGACAACCCCTGAGATGGAGAGATCTGATGCACCACCAGAACCTGGAGCAATTGAAGGCGCTGCGCCTATTCGGCATGGCGCGCGCGCTCGAAGAACTCGCTCACACCCGAGAGCGCGACGCGCTTACCTTCGACGACCAATTAGCCGTGCTGATCGAGCGCGAAGCAGCCGACCGGGCCAACCTGGCCCTGACCCATCGCTTGCGCCGGGCGCATCTGCGCCAGAACGCCTGCCTGGAGAACCTCGACCTGAGGACCCCGCGCGGGCTCGATCGCGCCCTCGTGCGCGATCTGGCGAGCTGCCGCTGGGTTAGCGAGCACCGCCCCATCCTGGTCATCGGCCCGACCGGGGTCGGCAAGACCTGGATCGTGTGCGCGCTGGGCAACCAAGCCGCGCGCGAGAGCCACGTGGTCCTCTATACCCGGCTCAATCGCTTGCTCGACGACCTCGCGGTGGCGCGCCTCGAGGGCGGGGCCAATCGCCTGCTGCGCAAGCTCGCCAGGGTGGCCGTGCTAATCCTCGACGACTTTGCCATGACAGAGCTGACCGCCTCGCAACGACGCGATCTGATGGAGGTGATCGACGACCGCCACGAGCGGGGCGCCACCGTGATCGCGACCCAAGTTCCCGTGGAGCGCTGGCATCACCAGATTGGGGATCCAACCTATGCCGATGCGATTTTGGACCGCCTCGTCCACCAGGCTTACCGGATCGACCTCAAGGGCGAGAGCTTGCGTAAGACACGGGCCGGAGGCGAAAGCCTCAGCGCGGCCCCGTCCGGCGCCGCCGAATAGAAGCCGGCTTCACAGGAGAGCCCCACAACCCTAATCTGCAACCCTGGTCAGACACCGTTTGCCCACCCAGCGCGGGACGACGAACGCCCAAATCAGCGAAAGCGAACCCGTCACACGTGGCGGAATGGACCGAAACGCAGGGCGGA
>CAVSLO010000054.1:0-36734 GCA_963728675.1 uncultured Alphaproteobacteria bacterium
GATGTATTGCTACGAGCCTCCGCGAGGCTCTCGCGGAAAAATTCCACATGGACGAGGATCTTTTGAAGGCCCTCAACCCCGGCAAGGCGTTCAAGGCGGGCGAGACGATCCTCGTCGCCAACGCCGAGAGCGCCCGGCCGAAGGAGGATAAAGGCGACGCAACCAAGATCGAGGTGGACAAGAAGGCGCACGAACTGCGCGCTTACGGCAAGGACGGCAAGCTCGTCGCCGTCTACCCGGCTTCGATCGGCAGCGCGGAAAAGCCGGCGCCCAGCGGCGAATTCGAGGTCCGGGCCGTCGTCCTGAACCCGAGCTACACCTACAATCCGGACTACAAGTTCAAAGGCGTCAAATCGGACAAGAAGTTCACCATCAAGCCGGGCCCGAACAATCCCGTCGGCGCGGTGTGGATCGACCTCACCAAGGAGAGCTACGGCATCGACGGCACCCCCGAGCCCGCCAAGGTTGGCAAGACCTACTCGCACGGTTGTATCCGGCTGACCAATTGGGACGCGAAGGATCTGGCGGGCATGGTCGAGAAGGGGACCAAGGTCGCGTTTCTCGATCGATGATTTTCAGACTAATCTCGGCGAACGGCTGGGTGGAACAAGGGAGCAGGAGCAGCCATGAGCGCGAACAACGATCCGAATCCTCCCGATAGCGGCCCCGCGGCGTCCCGGCCAGCTTCAAACAATGTTTCATCCCCAGCTACAATAACTGATGGCCGCGCAACGCTTACTCCGGCGCGCGACGCGGGCGACGCCGCGATGTGCGCCGTGCTGGCCGAGAACTGGTGGGCGGTGGCCCTGCGCGGCGTGTTCGGAATCCTGTTCGGCCTTATCGCTTTGGTTTGGCCGGTCGCGACCATGCTGTCGCTGGCGCTGCTGTTCGCAGCCTATTTGCTGGCCGATGGCGTGTTCGGCATCGTTGCAGCCGTGCGCGCAGCGCAAGCCAATGAGCGCTGGGGCTTGCTCTTGGCAGAGGGCGGACTCAACATCGTAATGGGCGTGATCGCCGCTTTGTTCCCCGGCGCTGCACTGTTCGCCTTTGTGATCATCACAGCAGCTTGGGCGCTCGTCAGCGGCGGGTTGATGCTCGCGGCCGCCTTCAAACTGACCCGGGAGCACGGCCGCTGGCTCCTGGCGCTCGGCGGCGTGGTGTCAATCATCTATGGCCTGCTCCTGATAAGTGCGCCGCTTTTGGGGTTAGTTGTCCTGACCTGGTGGCTCGGAGCCTACGCACTCGCCTTTGGAGTGATCTTGCTCGTTCTCGCGTTCCGCTTGCGCGGGCAGAAGAACCAGCGCACGGGCGCCGGCCCGGCCCTGCCGCGGAACGCGTGATTGAGCCTATATCGGCTAAAGAGCTTGGCGCAGCCGAGGACGCCGCGCCGATGTCTGGCGTCCTGATGTGCTCGGGCCGCACGCCCAATCCGATCAGGCGGGCGGGGATCCGACGCAAAGCCGGCCACCAGTTCAGGAGCCTCACGGGCCAGGGCGCCGACAGCGGCGTCCGGCTCGCGAGCACGCGGCCGATCACGCGGTTCTGGATTAGAATCTGCAGCCGCTGGGTCATGCGGATCGGGAATTCGCGCGCGGCGCTGGACGCTTCGGAGATCGTCGGTCGTCACCGCCCTTCGCCGCAGAGGATCGGCGAGACGATTGGCGGCCGCGACCGCGTCCTGGATCGCGAGGTTGATGCCGACCCCGCCGACCGGCGACATCGCGTGCGCGGCGTCGCCGATGCACAGCAGCCCGGGCCGGTACCACTGCTTCAGGCGGTCGACCGCGACGGTCAGCAAGCTTCACGTCGTCCCAGTCGGTCAGCTCGCCGACCCGGTCGCGCATGAAGGGGGCGAGCCGCCGCGATCCGATCGCGGAAGGCGTCGAGACCCTTGGCCTCGAGGCGCGTCGAAGCCGCCCTTCGGGATGACGAAGGCGCACTGCCAGTAATCGCCGCGGTCGAGCATCACGAAGATCTGGCCGGCGTCGAACCGGCCGAGCGGCTGCTCCGGATCGTCCGGCTCGCCGCGACAGCCGCATCCAGAGCACGTCCATCGGCGCGCCGAGATCCTCGACGGCGAGGCCGGCTCGCTCGCGCACCGTCGAATGGCGGCCGTCCGCGCCGACGACCAGGTCCGCCCGGACCTCGAGCGGCCCGTCCGGGCGTCGTCGCCCGGACGCCGACGACGCGCCCGCCTTCGCTCGATCAGGTCGGTGACCTCGGCCTGCATGCGCAGATCGGAAACCGGGATAGCGCCGCGGCCTGCTCGGCGAGGAAGTCGAGGAAGTCCCATTGCGGCATGAAGGCGATGAAGCGGCAACGCGTCGGCAGATGCGGGAAGTCGGCGATCGTGAACGGTATCGTCGCCGATCTGCGCCGGTCGATCTGCGTCGCCTCCTGGTGCGGCCGCTGCAGGAATCGTCGAGGAGGCCGAGCTCGTGCATCACTCAGCGTCGAGGGGTGGATCGGTGTCGCCGCGGAAATCGCGCAGGAAGTCGGCGTGCTTCTCCAGCACCAGCACGTCGACGCCGGCGCGGGCGAGCAGGAAGCCGAGCATCATCCCGGCCGGTCCGCCGCCGACGATGCAGCAGGCCAGCGTCGCGCTTTCGCAGGTGTCGGGCGCAGTCACGACGCCACTGTATCCTCCCGAAGAGGAGGCGTCACCGGGCTAGAGCCGTTTCCATTTGCGTGGACTCGGCTCTTTTCTTGTTTTGCCGTTTTCGACGGCGAACCGGGTCCACTTCGCCGGGAAACGCTCTAGGGGCCGCATGCCTCCGGGGCGCGGCTGCGGTTGACGTTTAGGCCGAGTTGCCCGGCCTTGCGCGAGCCGGGAGAACGGCCAGGCCCGAACTGATCCAAGATGGTTGAAGCCGGATTGCCGCTGGCTAAGCTTTCCGAGCTTTTGGCTTGCTGACCCGCTCGACAAACCAGGTTTGCATCTCAGCCTCGCAGCATGCCTCCGGTTCGCCTGGCGACCTCCGCTACGATCTTGGCCGACACGGCGTCGATCTCCGCATCTGTCAGCGTCTTTCCGGTGGGCTGCAACGTGACGGCGATGGCAATGGATTTTTTATCCGCCTCGATGCCGGGGCCCTCGTAAACATCGAACACGTCGACGCCGGCGATGAGCGAGCGCTCGGCCCCCTGCGCCGCTTTCAAGATATCGCCCGCCGCCACGTCGCGGCCGACCACGAAGGCGAAGTCGCGCGTCACCGGCTGGAATTCGGACAGGACGAGCCGCGGCTTCATCTTGGTCGGGCGGTGTTTTGGCAGCGGCAGGCTGTCGAGCGTGATCTCGAAAGCGACAAGCGGGCCTTTCAGGTCCATCGCCTTCAGAATCTTTGGATGAATCTCGCCGAAGGCGCCGATCGGGTTCTGCGGCCCGAACCGCAGCGTGCCGGAGCGGCCCGGATGCAGCCAGTCAGCTCCGCCCGGCGCGACCTGCATCCCGCCGGTCGGCACCCCGAGCGCGGTGAGGAGCGCCAGCGCGTCTGCCTTAGCGTCGAAGGCGTCGACCGCGACCGCCCCGCCGTCCCAATGCCGCCCGACGCCCTCCGCCCGCGCCGTGCCGCGCCGCACCGCCGCCGCCTTCGTGGTCTGGCCTTCGGGTTCGTCGGAGGCGAAGCACTGGCCGACCTCGAACAAGGCAATGTCGCCAAAACCCCGGTCGGCGTTGCGCTGCGCGGCCTTCAAAAGCCCCGGCAGAAGGCTCGGGCGCATGTCCGAAAGGTCCGAGGCGATCGGGTTGGCGAGCGCGAGGCGTTTGTCGCCGCTTCCGAACAGCTTCGCCTCATCCGTGGCGATGAAGGACCAGGTGACCGCCTCGACGAGGCCCCGCGCGGCGAAAAGGCGCTTCGCTTGCCGCGTGCGCTTCTGGATCACGGTCAAGATGGGCTTCGCCACGGCGGCTTCGAGGCGCGGCAGCGGCTCCGGCTCGATGCGGTCGAGCCCGGTGATGCGGATGACCTCCTCGACGAGGTCCGCCTTGCCCTCGACGTCGGGCCGCCAGGACGGCGGCGTCACCCTGGCGCGCTCGCCCGCCCCCGAGACCTGGAAGCCGAGGTCCTCCAAGATGACCTTCGCCTCGGGCTGCGGCACGTCGAGGCCGGAGAGGCGCTCGATCTCGCGCCAGGGGAACTCGATGAGGCGCCCGGTGTCCGGCACCGCGCCCGCGACGACGCGCTCGCTCGGTTCGCCGCCGCAGAGGTCGATCACCATGCGGGTGGCGAGGTCGAGGCCGCGCAAGCAGAACTGCCGGATCGACACCGCGCTCGAAGCGGTAGCGTGCGTCGGTGACGATGCCGAGCTTGCGGCCGGTCTGGGCGATGTTGAGCGGGTCCCACAGCGCCGACTCGATCAGCACATCGGTGGTGGACTCGTCGCAGCCCGTGTGCTCGCCGCCCATGACCCCGGCAATGGACTCGACGCCGCTCTCGTCCGCGATCACGACGATGGAATCGTCAAGCCGGTAGGTGCGCCCGTCGAGCGCCAACACCTCCTCGCCGTCGCGGGCGCGGCGCACCGTGAGGTTCCCCCGCACCTTGCGGGCGTCGAACACGTGCAGCGGGCGGCCGCGGTCGAAGGTGATGTAGTTGGTGATGTCCACGAGCGCGTTGATCGGGCGCAAGCCGATGGCGTCAAGCCGCCGCTGCATCCAGGCCGGCGACGGCCCGTTGCGCACCCCGCGCACGAGACGCAAGGCGAACGTCGGGCAGAGCTTTTCGTCGCCGGGCTCGAAATCGCGCGCGACCTTCACCGGACACGGGCCGGCGCCGCGCAACGGCGGCACGGCGTCTGCTTTCAGCTTGCCGAGACCCGCCGCCGCGAGGTCGCGGGCGATGCCGTGAACGGAGGCGCAGTCCGGGCGGTTCGGCGTGAGATTGATCTCAATCACCGGGTCGTCGAGGCCGGCGTAGGCCGCGAAGGGTTGTCCGAGCGGCGCGTCGTCGGGCAGGTCGAGAATGCCCTCGTGGTCGTCCGAGAGCTTGAGCTCGAAGCCGGAGACCAGCATGCCCCGGCTCTCGACGCCGCGGATCGAGCCGACGCCGAGCGTCATATCCTTGCCGGGAATGTAGGCGCCGGGCGGCGCGAACACGCTGGTCATGCCCGTGCGTGCGTTCGGCGCGCCGCACACGACCTGCACGGGCTCGCCCGAGCCGGTCTCGACCAAGCAGACGCGCAGGCGGTCGGCGTTCGGATGCGGCTTCGCCTCGATCACGCGGGCGATGGTGAAGGCGGAGAGCGCCTTGGCCTTGTCCGTCGACGCCTTCGACCTCAAGCCCGATGCGGGTGAGCGTCTCGACGATCTCGTCGAGCGGCGCCGACGGTGTCGAGGTGGTCTTTGAGCCAGGAGAGGGTGAATTTCATGTGCGAACGTCTTTGAATAGAAGGTGCGTAGCGAGTGATCTGCGGTCGGCTGACGTTAGTTCAGCAAGCTCCTGAACCACACTCCTAGCCTGGGCGACGAGTTCCTCTGCCTCAGTTCTTGTGAAGACGCCTCCAGTCGGGGGTAGGTAATCCGCTCGGAAGCGCTCGCTTCGTAGGGGTACGATCAACTCTCCGATCCAACGAAGCGGCGCTCTTTCGCGGAGTGGGCTGTCTTTAACCTGGAACGCTGTTTTGACGGTCCCGTGCTCAAGCGCACGATAGACCCGCTCATAATCGCGTGATGAGAGTTCTGCGTCAGGGAGCAGTTCGTCGGCACAAACCTGCGCGAGCGCATGAAAGGCAGCGTAGTACGCTGTGCTTACAGCTCTCCTCCGAGCAGCCGAGCTCCGCGGATAGTTCGCGATCAGCTCTTCGGCAATGTCAAGAAGACGCTCAACCAGGGTCGCCATCGTCAGCCTACATCTTCCTCGTGTTCCTCCTGTTGGTCTCGGTACTCATTCGAAAGAAAGACGAAACGATCCTCTCCCCCTTCAGCAACTCAGTTCTAAGCTCGTGGATAGCGTCCGATGGAGCATCCGACTCTATGGGGCGGCGATGATACCGAGCCGTGATCTTTAGGATTGGCGTACCGTCATAATCCACGTCGGACTTGGCTTCGGCTTCGATAAGACCAGCTTCGGGAAACCTCTTCTTGAGCACTCTCGAAGCGAGTTCTGAGATATCACGATCCGTCACTGGATTACTCCCATCACGAACTTAATCCGCCCACCAAGCTCGGAATATCCAGCGGCCTGAACCCGTAGTGCTGCAGCCACCGCACGTCGGCCTCGAAGAACGGGCGCAGGTCCGGCATGCCGTATTTCAGCATGGCGATGCGGTCGATGCCGAGGCCCCAGGCGAAGCCTTGGAACTCGTCCGGATCGAGCCCGCAGTTGCGCAGCACGTTCGGATGGACCATGCCGCAGCCGAGGATCTCCAGCCAGTCGTCGCCCTCGCCGAAGCGGATTTCGCCGCCGCGGCGCGAGCACTGGATGTCGACCTCGGCCGAGGGCTCGGTGAAGGGGAAGAACGACGGGCGGAAGCGCATCTTCACGTGCTCGACCTCGAAGAACGCCTTGCAGAACTCCTCCAGCACCCATTTCAGATGCGCGATGTTGGCCGTGCGTGTCGATGACGAGCCCTTCGACCTGATGGAACATCGGCGTGTGGGTCTGGTCGGAGTCGTGGCGGTAGGTGCGGCCGGGAATGATGACGCGGATCGGCGGGGCTTGCGTCT
Organism: uncultured Alphaproteobacteria bacterium; assembly: GCA_963728675.1. GTDB lineage: Bacteria > Pseudomonadota > Alphaproteobacteria > Rhizobiales > Beijerinckiaceae > JAJKJG01. Next base: position 6,665 of record CAVSLO010000054.1, read on the forward strand.
TCATGGTGCGGATCTGCACCGGGCTCGTATGCGTGCGCAGCACCTTGCGCTCGCCCCGGTGGTCGGGCGCGAGGAAGAACGTGTCGTGCATCTCCCGCGCCGGATGGCCGACCGGGAAATTCAGCGCCGTGAAATTGTAGTAGTCGGTCTCGATGTCGGGGCCTTCGGCGACCGAAAAGCCCATGTCGGCGAAGATCGCCGTCAGCTCGTCGATGACCTGCTGATCGGATGGATGCGCCCGCGCGTTTCCGGCCCTTCCTGGACGGGAAGCGTCACGTCGATGCGCTCGGCGGCGAGGCGCCGCTCCAAGGCCGCATCGGCCAGCGCGTCCTTCCGAGCCGCGATCGCGCCCGCGACCCGGTCGCGCAGGCCGTTGATGAGCGGGCCTTTTTCTTTCCGCTCCTCCGGCGTCATCGCGCCGAGGGTCTTCAGAAGCTCCGAGACGACGCCCTTCTTGCCGAGCGCGGCGACGCGCACGCCGTCCAGCGCCGCCTCGTCCGGGGCGTTCTCGACCTGCGCCAGGAGATCGCGTTCGAGGGTGTTGAGATCGGTCATCGGTTACTCGTCGGGCAAGCGCCGGGAGATCAACCCTGCGACGCGAGGACCGTCAAGCGTTCCCGAGCCGCGGCAATGCGCGACGGCTCTTCCAAAAAGAGCCGCCGGGTGCGGATGGCCTCGGAAAGGCGGGGTTCGTTGATCGCCGCGCGGCTTTCCCCAGCCGCGCTGCGCCGGCAGCCGTTACGCCGCGGCCTGCTCTGCGGGGCAGCGCCGCCTTGGCCCGCTCGACATCGGCGGCGAAAGCCTCCGGCTCGCGGATGGCGATGTCGGACAGAACCTTGCGATCGACCTCGATCCCGGCCTTGCCGAGGCCGTCGATAAGGCGCGAATAGGTCAGGCCGTGCTCGCGCGCCGCCGCGTTGAGGCGCTGGATCCAGAGCGCCCGGAAGGTGCGCTTGCTTGTTCTTGCGGTCGCGGTAGGCGTATTGCATCGCCTTCTCGACCGCCTGCTTGGCGATGCGGATGGTGTTCTTGCGCCGGCCGTAATAGCCCTTGGCGGCGTCCAGAACCTTCTTGTGCTTGGCGTGGCTCGTCACGCCGCGTTTCACGCGGGCCATGGATGATCTCCTTCGGAAGCCTTTGAGGCGGAATGGGTGAGGCGTCTTCAGCCGTTGGGCAGGAAGTACTTCTTGACTTGCACCGCGTCGCCTTCGAACAGGACGTTCGTGCCGCGCAGGTTGCGGATCTGCTTGTTGGTCCGCTTGATCATCCCGTGGCGCTTGCCCTGCTGGGCATAGAGCACCTTGCCGGTCCCGGTGATCTTGAAGCGCTTCTTGGCGCCCGACTTGGTCTTCAGCTTGGGCATTTGGCTCTCCTGGACGCGCCGACCCGCGAGCCTGGACCCGCGCCGGCACATGAAAATTGCTGTTGAGCAAAACGAACCGCCACGGCAGCCCTCACGGCCGGGCGGTTCGAGAGGCGGGGCTTATGGCAGAGACCGGGTGAAAACGCAACGGCCGGATAAGGCCTGCTTCGCCAACTCGCTCGATTGGGGCCCGCCCTCCCCTGCTTTGGAGCGCCGATTATCGCGGCGCCAGCACCATGATGACTTGGCGGCCTTCCAGGTTGGGCTCGCTCTCCACCTTGGCCAGATCAGCGGTGTCGGCTCTCACCCGGTCGAGCACCCTCAGCCCGATGTCCTGGTGCGCCATCTCGCGGCCGCGGAAGCGCAGGGTGATCTTCACCTTGTTGCCTTCCTCGAAGAAGCCCTTCATGGCCTTCATTTTGACGTCGTAATCGTGGTCGTCGATGCCGGGGCGAAGCTTGATTTCCTTGACCTCGACGGTCTTCTGCTTCTTCCGCGCTTCGGCCTGCTTCTTCTGCTCGTTGAAGCGGAATTTGCCGTAGTCGAGGAGCTTGCAGACGGGCGGCGCCGAGTTCGGCGCGATCTCGACGAGATCGAGGCCCGCCTCCTCGGCGGCATGAAGGGCATCGAAAAAGGACACGACGCCGCGATTCTGGCCTGTCTCATCGATGAGCTGCACTTCGCGAACGCCGCGAATATCTCGGTTGGCGCGCGGTCCGTCCTTCTGCGGAACCGGCATGGCTCTCATAGGTCGGCGAATGGCTTTGATCTCCTCTCTTGTTAAACCTCAGCGACGGCCGGCCGATCCGCTCCTGACGGACGCCGCCCGTCGTTCAACGTGCCCGAACGCCAGACAAATTCGCAGAAATCCTGCCAAGTCAACTCGCAACCAGCGTCAGGCACAACTGAGATAAAGAGCCTTCCGCATTTCCTCAACGTGCGGCGGTCCTGCCGAGCCCTTCGAGCAACGCGGCATAGACGTCGAGCGTGTCGGAGACCATGCGATCAAGCGAGAAATGGCGCTCGACATGGATGCGCGCCCGCATCGCCAGCGCCTCGCGCGCGCTGGCGCCAAGCGACAGAGCGGCGCCGATCGCCTGCGCGAGCGCGTCGGCGTCGCCCGGCGTGATGCGCCAGCCGGTGCGCTCGTGCGGTCGAGACCTGCGGCGGCGCAAGCACGGTCTCGGGCACGGCGCCAAGGTCGGATACCACGACAGGCGTGCCCATGGCCTGCGCCTCCACGGCCGAGCGTCCGAAGGCCTCGGGCTCGGTCGACGGGACGGTCACGACCGACGCTGCCGAGGAAGGCCGCCGGCATGTCGGTGCAATGGCCGACGCGCCGCACGATGCCGGTGAGGCCGCGCGAGGCGATCATGGCGTCGAGGTCGCGCGCATAGGACGTCTCGACCCTGGGGGTCGCCCGCCAGCACGAAGGCGACATCCGCGAGTCCTGCATGCTTCAGCTTCGCTGCGGCCTCGATCGAGAACCTTCTGGCCCTTCCACCCGGTGAGCCGGGCCGCGAGCAGCACGATCCGCTCATGCGGCGCGACGCCCCAAGCCCGGCGCAGAGCCTCGACCCGCTCGGGCGCAACGGCGGACGGGGTGAAAGCAGTGAAATCCGTGCCCCGGTGGATCACCCGGATCCGGGCGACCGGCCTGAGGATAGGCCGATCGGATCAGCTCCGCCGTATAGCGCGAATTGGCGATCACGGCCTCGCCGCGCGCCATGACAGAGTTGTAGAGAACCTTCACTGAAGAGCGGCCGGAGTAGCTGCCGTGGTAGGTTGTCACGAACGGCAGGTTGAGCGCCCGCGTCGTGCCGAGCGCCACCCAGGCCGGTGCGCGGGAGCGCGCATGGACGAGAGCGACGCGCTCATCAAGGCAGAGCTTCGCCAGACGCCTGACGTTGAGCATCATCGCGAACGGGTTCTTGGTCCCCGCCGGGAACGAAGCCCAGATGCCGCCTTTGGCTTGAAGTTCGCCCACGAGCCGGCCGCCTTCCGTGGCGACCAGCGCGCGAGCGCCGACATTCGCCAGGCCCGCCGCGATGTCGACCGCCGTGCGTTCGGCCCCGCCCGCTTCGAGTTCGGGGATGATCTGAAGAACGGTGCGGCCCGCGAGCGCATGAACGCTCGCTGATGGAAACGCCGCGCCGGCCGCTCGCACCGCCAAGGGCACTGGTTCGGAACCTTCTCGTCAAGGATCGCAACAAGTATGGTGGCAACCGGTTTAGGGCGGGTTAACCAATGCCGCAATTGCTCGATGTCGGTTCAAGAGGCGATTCGAGGCGCATCGCTGTCCTTGCGCGAGAAGGAGCCGGACCCGCCGTGGTCTGGCTCGGGGGCTTTCGCTCCGACATGCGCTCCACCAAGGCCGAGGCGCTGGACGGCTGGGCCGCGGGCCGCGGCCGCGCCTTCGTGCGCTTCGACTACGCCGGCCACGGCGCATCGGACGGACGATTCGAGGAGAGTACGGTCTCGCGCTGGCTCGAAGACACGCTTGCCGTTCTCGACGCCTTCGTCCGGGGGCGGCCCATCCTGGTCGGCTCCTCAATGGGAGGCTGGCTTGCGCTGCTGGCGACGCGCGCCCTGCTCCAAGCGAAGCCCGACCGATCCCCGGCCGGCCTCGTCCTGATCGCGCCGGCGGTCGACTTCACCGAACGCCTGATGTGGGCCTCATTCCCGGAGGGCATCCGGGAGGCGATCCGCGACAAGGGTGTCTACCACCAGCCATCGCTCTACTCGAGCGAGCCCTACCCGATCACACGCGTGCTGATCGAGGACGGGCGCAGGCACCTGCTGTTCGGGACGCCGATCGCGACCGGCTGCCCCGTCCACATCCTACAGGGCATGCAGGATCCCGACGTGCCTTGGCGGCACGCTCTCGAACTCGTCGAACACCTGCCCGGCGACTGCGTGACCATGACTCTCATCAAGGATGGCGACCACCGCCTGTCGCGGCCCGAGGATCTCGGGCGTCTGATCGCCGCGATCGAGAGCATCGCGTAAGCTCGCCCTTGCTTCAGTGAAGGCTCACGGTCTCCAAATCCTGCGCCCAAGCGTTGGCGACCGCTGCGTCGCGTGAATCGGTCAACAGGATGGGCGTGCCGCTGGCCGACAAGAGCGCAAACAGCGCGAGGCCGGGCGCCAGCTCAGGCGCCTGCGGGAAGAGCCTGCGGACTTCGTCGGAACTCATCGGCTTGACATAGGCCACCTCGCCCTCGCCCAGGGCGGCGAGATCGGCGGGGCTGAAAGGGACCGGCCAGGATGTTTCAGTTTCGTTGTCGGTCATGTCGCTCTCCTTGCGAGCCGTCAGCTCTCGCCCTTCTGGCCGATGTCGATCTTGCGGATGATGCGCTCCTGCTCCGGCCGGGCGAGGTCGATCGACAACAAGCCGCTGGACAAGTCCGCACTCAGAACCTCCATGCCGTCGGCTAGGAGGAAAGCGCGCTGGAATTGGCGAGCCGCGATCCCACGGTGAAGGAAGTGCCTCGTCTTGTCATCGGCCTGACGGCCGCGAATGACGAGCTGGTTCTCCTCGAGCATCACGTCGAGCTGATCGCGGGTGAACCCCGCCACCGCAAGCGTGATGCGCAGCCGCTCCGGTTCGCGCTCCGTGCGAGGCAATCGCTCGATGTTGTAGGGGGGATAACCGTCGCTGGCGGCCTTGGCGACGCGATCCAGCGCCTGCTCGATTTCGTCAAACCCCAGCAAAAACGGGTGCCCAAACGGCGACTGACGCGACATGATCGAAGCCCTGTCCAGAGGCACTTCGGTGGGTGAGCCCGCTGGCGCGGCGCCCGCGCGGATGCTCCATCCGCTTCCGCGATATGGAAACGCTTGAGGTCGCAATCAAGGGTTCGGCCCCGCCTCCCGATTCAGGACGCCGCTCGCAGCGTCCTGAATCGGGAAGTCGGATGCGAAACGTCGATTCGCCCGGGGGCGGCCTCTCAATGCTGCCCCCGATCTGATCGACGAGCTTCCCGATGATCGTGAGCCCGAGACTTCGCTTCGAGGCGGCTTCGGCCGGCAGTCCAACCCCGTTATCCGCGATGGTCAGAACGCCGTGACCGCCGTCGTGCGCCGCCGTCACGGTCACTGTTCCGAGCCGCCCCTCCGGAAACGCGTGCTTCAAGGCATTGGTCAGGATTTCGATCGTGACGAACGCCAGAGGCACCGCTGTATCCAGGGGCACGCGCATGGATTCGGCGTTGAGGATGGTCTGTATGCCCCGCTCTTCGGCCCCAAACGCCTCGGCAGCCTCCTTGAGAACCCCATCCAGGTAATCCTTGAAATCGATGGAGCCCAAGTCGGGCGAGTTGTAGAGGAGCGTATGCACGCGCGCCATGGCGCCAATGCGCCGGATCGCACTCTCGAATGGCTCGCGCTGTTCGGGCCTGAGGTCGCGCGAGCCGAGGCGAAGCAGGCTTTGGACGATCTGAAGGTTGTTCTTCACGCGATGGTAGATCTCGCGGAGCAGCACATCGCGCTCGGACGCCGCCTTGCGCTGCTCGGCGAGCGATTCCTGCGTTGCGGTCAGGAGGCGGGCGTCGAGATCGCTGAGCGCCCGTGAGGCCGCGAGGCGTTCGTCGCTGACGCGCCGCTCGATAACATTGTAGAACAGGAACACCGCCAAGACGGCCGCAAGGAGCAGGCTCAAGGCCCCGGCCGAGACTGTCGCCCAGATCGAGCGCACGGACATCTCGTTGAAGGGTTTTCTGTTCGAGGCGGCGAGGGCGGTCCAATCGGTCAGGGACGAACGCTGGAACGCCGTGGTGAATTGCTCGCTTCCGGGCGCGCTCGCCACGAAGAGCCCGGCCGTCTGCTCCGGATTGGGTCGCAGCAAGCGCTCGCCCGACGGATCGCCGAAGCGCTCCCAAGTCCGCGAACGCGCCAAAACCTGACCGCGCTCGTCCAGGACGAGGGTCAGGACGTTGGGCTCGGCGGTCTGCTCCAGCGACTGCTGCAGCGCTTCGGCTTTCATGCCGGCGACGAGCACGAGGCGAACCGCATCGCCGCGAACGACCGGCACGCAAAGCAGAACGATGCGTCCGGCGTGCGCCAGATCGGTTTCCGCGTCCGTCTGAACGGCAGGCCGTCGCGTCTCGACAATCCGCCGGATCGTGTCCGTAGAGGCCATGTCCGGCAGGTCCGACCCGACAGGGCGCACTGTATTGAGGACCTGGCGTCCGCTGGACGGGTCGATCAACGCCAGGAACGCCCACTGCGGCACGGACGCGACCACTCGGCTCGCTGCGACGTGAAAATCAGGCAGAGTGGGTTCGTCCAGGCTGGGCAGGGCTGCGATGGCCTGTAGCGCGGTAGTCTCCTGCCGCACCTCTGCATCCAACCATTGCGACAGAGCGCTCGCGCGGCTTGTAAGGAAACTGTCGATCTCGCGCTGGCCTTTGCCGAACTCAGAGCGCAGCCAGAAGCCCGCGAAGACGATCAGGGGAACGAGGGCGGCCAGCACCGCCGCGATGAAGTAAAGCACGCGCAGGCGGGTCGCCCGCGCGCCCGATCGTTCGTGCGCGGGCTTGGCGCCCATCTGGCTGGGAGCCGCATGTCGCATTCAGCCCCTCACTTGTTACTTTGTCCGTTCAAGGGACTGCACAACGGATTGGAACGGCTCAGGTTCCAGCGTGGTAGAGCGGCGACTGCGCCTGAGCGCACTCCCTCGAAGCTGTTGGGATGAGAACTTCCCCCGCCAGCATGAGTTCCAGACGCAAGCCGCCTCATCTCGCTGGCGCGAGCGATCAGCCGGTTGAGATCGCTCAGACCTCGCACTCATCGGCAGGTCCTTGGAGCGGAGGAAATCGAGGTCGAACAGCTTCGATTGATACCGCGCGCCGTAGTCGCACAGCACCGTTACGATGGTGTGGCTTGGACCAAGCTGCTGCGCAAGCCGATCGCGCCAGCCACGTTGATCTCGGTGAGCCGCCCAGGGCGCGAGCCTCCGTGTTCCAAGACATCGAAGATGATCGGCACAAGCCGACGCCGGCGAGCGTTCCGCCTGTATCGACTGCGCAGATGAACCCGACGAGGCTTTGCGTATCGTGCGACAGGCAATCGAAAAGAAGCCCCGCCGACGTTCGCCGGCGAGGCTTCTTTTGGTCAAGATGGGGTGGACCGGAACCCATCTTTGAATATGCCGATACCGAAACAGCGTTACTGGAACATGAACGTCATCCAGCCGCAGATCACGCCTTCGCTGCGCCGACCGTATCCGCCATCCGGGCCCCGCGCGCGCCGAGCGGTTTTTCGGGTCCCTCGGTCGTGTCACGAGCCGTCTGATGTTCCATTTCGGAGTTTAATTCGGCCCCGACGAGCACGATCGTGGTCGAGAGCCAGACCCAGGTCAGGAAACCGATCGCAGCGCCCAGCGAACCGTATGTCTCGTTGTAGTTGCCGAAATTGGAGACATACCAGGAGAAAAGCATCGAGCCGACGACCCATACGACCGCAGCCAGGATGCTGCCGGCTGAAATCCAGCGCCACTGCGCGTTGTTGCGGCTTGGGCCGTAGCGGTAGAGAACGGCGAGACCGCCGATGACGATGGCGAGGAGAACCGGCCAGCGCGCGAGGGAGATGATCCACTCGGCGGCCTTCCCGAGTCCGATGAAATTGAGGACGACCGGAACGACCACGACGCCGACGAGCGCCAGCACGAGGAACAGGATGGCGCCGAGCGTGAAGGCGAGCGAGCGCAGGTTGAGCGCGATGAAGCCGCGCTTCTCGTCCTCGTCGTAGGCGACGTTCAAGGCGTCGAACATCGCCTTCATGCCGGCGTTGGCGCTCCAGAGCGAGATGGCGAGGCCGGAGAAGAAGGCGAAGCCAAGGGTTCCGCTCCCCTTCGAGGTGATGCGTTTGACCTGCTCGCCGATCACATCGAGCGCGCCTCCGGGCATGAAGCCCGCCAGCGTGTTCAGATGATCCTGGATCGTCGCCGGCGTCCGCGAACAGGCCATAGATCGAGACCAGAGCGGCAATTGCAGGAAAAAGGGCCAGCAGCGCGTAGAACGTCACGCCAGCCGCCACGGCCAGGATGCGGTCGTTGTTCACCTCTTCGTAGGTGCGCCAGAAAATATCCTTCCAACCTTTGGCCGGAATCTCGGTCGGGGTGTCGGCTTTGCGGCCGCGCCCCGACTCGGCTGCGCGTTCGTCGGCCGCGGCACCCTCCGGATCGGGTCTGGACCGAACGGGACGGCCTGCGCCCTGACGCGCGGGGCCGCCTTGCGGAGGCGTTTCGCCCGACCCGCGCCCGCGCCAGGATGTGAGCAGGACCACGACGAAGCCGAACAAAATCCTCCAAAGCGTCGAAGACGCGACGGCGCTGACCCTGGTCGCGGAGCTCTTGCGTGGTGTCGGGTGTGGCATAACTTCGACGGGGACGCCTGATCGGAAAGTTCGGCTCGTTCCGCATAACGGGAAGCTGAAAGAAGCGTTCCGTGAAGACCTTGCTCTCCCGCGGGAACGCTTTGAGCGTGTCAGCCATTGACGGGGACCAATTCCATCCCTCCCGGTCACGCAAAAATGCCAGAACCGTCGACGTTCGATGTCGTTATCGTGGGCGGGGGCCCGGCAGGCCTCAACGCAGCCCTGATCCTCGGCCGCTGCCGCCGGCGCGTTCTCCTGTGCGACGCCGGCAGGCCGCGCAATGCGTGCTCGCGCGGCGTGCACGGCTTCCTTACCCGCGACGGCATCAAGCCGTCTGAGTTGCGCCGCACCGCGCGCGAGCAGCTCGCGCCCTACTCATCCGTGGAGCTTCGCGACATCGAGGTCACGCACGCAGCATGCGAAGACGGCCGGTTCACGGTGACGCTGGCGGACGAAGCGCGGGTTGGCGCGCGCAAGCTCCTGTTCGCGATCGGCGTCATGCACGACTTGCCGGCAATCGACGGGTTTGGAGAGCTTTGGGGCAAGGGCGTCTACAACTGCCCGTACTGCGATGGCTGGGAGCACCGCGATCAGCCCATCGCGGTCTATGGCCGCGGGCACAGCGGCAAAGGCTTTGCGATCGAGTTGACGACGTGGAGCCGAGACCTCGTTCTTCTCACCGATGGCCCCTCCGATCTTTCGCCGGAGGATCAGGGCGCGCTCGAACGCGCCCGCATCAGCGTCATTGAAGACCGTATCGCGAGGCTGGAGGGAGGCGAGCGGGGCCTCGAACGGATTTGCTTCGCGTCGGGCGAAGCGCTCGAACGCAACGCTTTGTTCTTCATCCAGGGCGAGTGCCACGTCCCGGAGCTTCTCACCAAATTGGACTGCAACTTGACCTCGAAGGGAACCGTCGAGACCTACAATTACGAGAAAACCAACGTGCCGGGGCTTTACGTGGCGGGCGACGCCTCGCGGCGCGTCCAGTTCGCGATTGTCGCCGCGGCGGAAGGAGCCATGGCCGCGTTCGCGATCAACAACGAGTTGACCGACGAGGATTTGAGGTAGGTCATGGAATGTCGGCCGATGACGACGGGAGCGGCTCTACGTGTCCACAGCATTGCTGTTTGGTCGCGCTGATTGGGCCGGAACCTTGCCCCGTCATTCCGGGGCATGCCAAAGGCATGAGCCCGGAACCCATGAGCATCTGCCTTTCAGGATGGTGCGGTGCGGGTTCGTGCCTCTCCTGAACCGCCTGTGTTCGTGGGTTCCGGGGCGGGCCTCCGGCCCCGGAAATGACGGGGCAAGCCTGACGACCCGACCGAGAGACGCAGGAATGCAAGGCCACGCCTATGACGAAACCACGAAGCCCAACTGCGCGAGCGGGCGTTCTGCACGCGAAGCCGCGCGGGGGCATGAAAACGGACGACGGCGCGCACGGCGTTCAGGTCCTCGGCCTTACCTCTGGGCGCGACGGCCTCCTTTTCGTGCCGAAACGTCGCGGCGCGGCCGAACCGGCTCCGCTGCTGGTCATGCTGCATGGCGCCGGCGGGCAGGCCACCCAACTCGTGGACCGTTTCGTCGAAACGGCGGAAGCGCGGGGCTACCTGATCCTCGCACCGGAGTCGCGCGGGCGCACCTGGGATGTGATCCTGGGCGGCTATGGGCCGGATGTGGCCTTCATCGACCGGGCGCTCGGCCGGGTGTTCGAGCGACGTGCGGTCGATCCGAACCGGATCGCGATCACGGGATTTTCTGACGGCGCGTCCTATGCGCTCTCGCTCGGAATCGCCAATGGGGATCTGTTCACCGACGTCCTTGCCTTCTCGCCCGGTTACATGGCGCCGAGCCGGCATGAGGGGAGGCCCCGCATCTTCGTGTCTCACGGCGTCCACGATGCCGTTCTGCCCATCGATGCATGCAGCCGCCGTCTGGCGGCGACGCTCAGAGCCGCCGGCTACGATCTCGACTACCGCGAGTTCGACGGCGGGCATGCGGTTCCGCCCGAGATAGTGACGGCCGCGGTCGCCCGCTTTCTCAACTAACCCTCAAACGAGCGCTCGATGTCCTCTGCCGCTGCCGTGAAGCAGCCCGATCCGGTTGCGTCCCTTCCCGTCGAGCCCATGGGCCTCCTGGCGGTCCGTCTGCTCTCGCTGGCCCGGGAGGCCGGCCTGCGTGGGCTCATCCACATCGCCGGCAGCGACCGCCGGGCGGAGCGCCTGGGGCGGCTTCTCGCCGGCCTCGCGCCGTCTCTCGACGTCATCGTCATGCCGGGGTGGGACTGCCTCCCCTACGATCGCGCCTCGCCATCGCGCGAGGTCATGGGCCGGCGCGTCGTGGCGCTGCGCCGCTTGACGGAAGCGAACGACGCCCCGCGCCTTCTCGTCACTACGCCGGACGCGCTGCTCCAACGCGTACCGCCGCGCGAGACGTGGTCTCGAGCCGGATTTATGCTCCAGGCCGGCGAACCGTTCGACCTCAGCGCGCTCGAAGCCTATCTTCAACACACAGGCTACGTCCTCGACGAGCGCGTCGACGAGCCTGGCGAAGCAGCGATTCGCGGCGGGGTCATCGACATCTTTCCGGCCGGCGCGGGCTCGCCGTTTCGCCTGGAGCACGCGGACGGGCGCATCGTTGCGATCCGCGGCTACGATCCCGTCAGCCAGCGCACGGAGGAAGACGCCGACGCGCTTCGGCTCGATCCCGCTTCGGAAGTCGTTCCGTCCCAGGCGGACGGCGAGGCGAGCGAGCGCTTTCCCGGAGCGGAGCATTGGCTGTCTGACTTTTACGCGCGGCTCGACACCCTGTTCGATTACATGCCGGATGCGGACGTGGTTCTGGAGGCAAAGGCCGAAGAGCGGCGTGAGGCCGCCTTGGAGCAGATCGCCGACGCTTACGAAAGCCGCACCACGTTGCGCCCCGAGCGCGCCGGCGCGCAGCCGGGACGCAGGCCGCTGACGCCCGAGCGTCTCTACCTCGATGCCGAAGAATGGTCGGCGCGCCTCGGAGCGCGCTCGGTCGCGCATGCATTCTCTCCGGACAAGGGCGATCCGACGCACGCCGTCCCCCGCTTCGCCACGAGCGCGGACCCTCGGAGGGCCTTCGCGGGCTACGTCCGGGATGCGATCGCAGCCGGGCGGCGGGTCGTCCTCGCCGGCGCAGCCGACGCGGATCGGCGCAGGCTGACGCGCCAAGCCGAAAAGGCGGCGGACCGTCCGCCCGAGCCGGCGTCGGATTGGGACGCCGTTCGTAAGGCCCCGCCCGGCTCCCTCCTTGCTCTCGCCATCGACCTCGATGCGGGCTTTGTGGACGCCGGGGAGGATGTTGCCGTCATCGCGGCGGCGGACCTCCTCGGCAGCCGCGCCAAGACGGTCGACCAAGCTCCTGCGCCCCCCCTCCTCCCGACGGGCGACATCGAGTTCCGCCTGGGGGACGCGGTCATTCACCTCGACCATGGCATGGGCGTGCTGCGAGGGCTCGAAACCGTCACAGCCGGAGAGACTGCGCAGGACACGCTCCGTCTCGACTACGCGAACGACGCCAAGCTCCTGATGCCGGCGCGACGAGATCGACCGGGTGTGGCGCTACGGCTCCGAAGCCGAGACCGTCACGCTCGACCGGCTCGACGGCGAGGCCTGGACGAAGCGCCAGGCGCCGAGGTCGAGGCCGAGATCGACGAGAGCGCGCGCGCACGCTGCGCCGGGCTCGCGCGGAGCGCGCGCGCCGAAGGCCGCTGCCAAGCTCGTCGCCGCCCGGCGGCGCTTACGAACGGTTCGTCGGCCCGCTTCCCGTTATCGCGCAGACGCGACGACCAGGCGCGCGCCATCGACGACGCGCTCGCCGACCTCGCCTCGCGGCCGCCCGATGGACCGGCTGGTCTGCGGCGACGTCGGCTTCGGCAAGACCGAGGTGGCGCTGCGCGCGGCCGCGGCGGCGGCGCTCGCCGGCAAGCAGGTGGCGGTGCTGGCGCCGACGACCGTGCTGGTCGCGCCAGCACCTCGACGACGTTCCGCCGCCGCTTCGCCGGCCTGGGCATCGAGGTCGCGGCAGCTGTCGCGCTTCGTCACGCCCGGCCGAGGCGCAAGCGCGTCAAGGAGGGGCTCGCCGACGGCCGCGTCCAGATCGTCATCGGCACGCATGCGCTCGCGGCGAAGGGCGTGCGGTTCAAGGATCTCGGCCTCGTCGTCATCGACGAGGAGCAGCGCTTCGGCGACGGCCGCAGAAGGCGAAGCTGCGCGGCCTGCGCCGACGGGCTGCACGTCCTCACGCTGACCGCGACGCCGATCCCGCGCACGCTCCAGGCCGCGCTCGTCGGGCTCCAGGACCTGAGCGTCATCGCGACGCCGCCGGCGCAGCGCCGGCCGGTCCGCACCTTCGTGACGCCGTTCGATCGAGCGACCGTGCGCGAGGCGCTGCTGCGCGAGCGGCGGCGCGGCGGCCAGAGCTTCGTCGTGTGCCCGCGCGTCGAGGACATCGAGCCGATGGCGAAGCGTCTGGCGCGAGCTCGTGCCCGAGCTGGAGGTCATGGTCGCGCACGGAAGGATGCCGGCCGAGGACATCGACGACGCGATGGTGCGCTTCGCCGAGGGCGACGGCGACGTGCTGCTCGCCACCAACATCATCGAGAGCGGGCTCGACGTGCCCCGCGCCAACACCATGCTGGTCTGGCGCGCCGACCGCTTCGGCCTGGCGCAGCTTCACCAGCTGCGCGGCCGGGTCGGCCGCGGGCCGGCGCGCGCGGCATCGCCTACCTCGCTGACCGACCCGGCCGAGCACGCTGCCGCCCGCGACCGCGCGAGCGGCTGCGAAACCCTGGAGGCGCTCGACCGGCTCGGGCGCCGGCTTCGCGATCAGCGCCCGCGACCTCGACCTGCGCGGCGCGGGCGACCTGCTGGGCGAGGAGCAGGCCGGCCACGTCGAGCTGATCGGGCTCGGCCTCTACCAGCACCTGCTCGAGCGCGCGCTGCGCGCGCGCGCGGGGCGAGGCGGTCGAGGACTGGACGCCGGAGCTGAACCTCGGCGCTCGGCGGCGCTGATCCCGGCGGACTACGTGCCCGAGCCGGAGGTGCGCCTCAACCTCTACGCGCGGCTCGCGCGACGCGAGACGGCGCGCGACATCGACGCCCTGCGGCGAGGAGATCGAGGACCGCTTCGGCACCGCCGCCCGAGGCCGTCGATCACCTGATCGCGCTGGCGCGCCTGCGGGCGCTGAGCCGCCGGCTCGGCGTCGCGCGCGTCGACGCGGGACCGAAGGCGATCGCGCTCACCTTTCGCGACGGCGCGGGCGAACGCCTCGTGGCCGACGGCGCGCTGGGGCCGTTCGGGGACGCGCTCGTCTGGCGCGATGGCCGTCTCATCGTCTCACGGGAAAGCGAGACGGACGCGGAGCGCCAGCGTCTCACAACCGAATTGTTGGAGCGGTTGGCCGACCCCCGCTGATCTATGGCGAACGGCCGCGGGCGGGCCTACAGTCCGAAAAGCTGGTTCGGAGACGCCCATGGCCGCCACGGCGCAAACGCTCGACTATCCCGAAATCCGCGAGGCCGTCGCCAGGCTGTGCGAGGACTTCCCCGGCGAGTACTGGCGCGAGCTCGATCGCGAGGGCCGCTATCCGGACGAGTTCGTCAAGGCGCTGACCGAAGCCGGCTACCTCGCCGCGCTGATCCCGGAGGAGTACGGCGGCGCGGGCCTGCCGCTCTCGCGCCGCCGCGGCCATCCTGGAGGAGATCAGCGGCGCCGGCTGCAACGGCGGCGCCTGCCACGCGCAGATGTACACCATGGGCACGCTGCTGCGGCACGGCTCCGAGGCGCAGAAGCGGCGCTACCTGCCCGAAGATCGCCACCGGCGAGCTGCGCCTGCAGGCGTTCGGCGTCACCGAGCCGACCACCGGCTCCGACACGACGCAGCTGAAGACCACGGCCACGCGCGAGGGCGACCGCTACGTCGTCCGCGGCCAGAAGGTCTGGATCTCGCGCGCCGAGCACTCGGACCTCATGCTGCTGCTCGCGCGCACGACGCCGCTCGATCAGGTGACGAAGCGCACCGAGGGGCTGTCGGTGCTGCTGGTCGACATGCGCGAGGCGGTCGGGCACGGCCTCACGATCCGGCCGATCCGCACGATGATGAACCACGCGACCACCGAGCTGTTCTTCGACGATCTCGAGGTGCCGGCCGAGAACCTGATCGGCGAGGAGGGCAAGGGCTTCCGCTACATCCTCGACGGCATGAACGCCGAGCGGATCCTGATCGCCGCCGAGTGCGTCGGCGACGCCCGGTGGTTCATCGAGCGCGCGGCGCACTACGCGAAGGAGCGCGTCGTGTTCGGCCGGCCGATCGGCCAGAACCAGGGCGTGCAGTTCCCGATCGCCAGCGCCTACGTCAGACGTGCGGGCCGCCGACCTGATGGTGCATGAGGCGGCGCGGCTGTTCGAGCGCGGCGAGCCGTGCGGCGCCGAGGCCAACATGGCCAAGCTGCTCGCCGCCGACGCGTCGTGGGAGGCGGCGAACGTCGCGTCCAGACGCACGGCGGCTTCGGCTTCGCCGAGGAATACGACATCGAGCGCAAGTTCCGCGAGACGCGGCTCTACCAGGTGGCGCCGATCTCGACGAACCTGATCCTCGCCTACGTCGCCGAGCACGTGCTCGGCCTGCCGCGGTCGTACTGAGGTCGCCATGCTGCGCGCCTCGAAGGCATCACCGTCGTCTCCGTCGAGCAGGCGGTGGCGGCGCCGTTCGCCACGCGCCAGCTCGCCGACCTCGGCGCGCGCGTGATCAAGATCGAGCGGCCCGAGGCGGCGACTTCGCGCGCGCGCTACGACGCTGCCGTCAACGGCGCGTCGAGCTATTTCGTCTGGCTGAACCGCGGCAAGGAGTCGCTGACGCTCGACCTCAAGGAGCCCGGCGGACGCGGCGGCTTCTCGAGCCGCTGCTCGAGCGGGCCGACGTGTTCGTCCAGAACCTCGCGCCCGGCGCCGCCGACCGCCTCGGCTCCGCGCCGGACGCGCTTGCGCGCGAAGACACCCGCGCCTGATCATCTGCGCGATCTCCGGCTACGGCGACGCGGGCCCGTACCGCGACAAGAAGGCCTACGACCTGCTGGTGCAGGGCGAAGGCGGGCTGTCGTCGGTCACCGGCAGCGCGGACGGCCCGGCGCGGGTCGGCATCTCGGTCGCCGACATCGCCGCCGGCATGACGCGTTCCGGGCGTCCTGCAGGCGCTGCTCGGGCGCGAGAAGACCGGACACGGTCGGCATGTGTCCGTGTCGCTGTTCGATGCGCTCGCCGAGTGGATGAACGTGCCGTATCTGCAATACGTCTACGGCGGCCACGCGCCGGCGCGCTCCGGGCTGCATCACCCAACCATCGCACCGTATGGCGATTACGCCTGCGGCGACGGCAAGTCGGTCCTGTTCTCGATCCAGAACGAGACCGAGTGGACGATTTTTTGTCGAGAGGTTCTGGGCGGCCCGACCTCGCCGCGGACCCGCGCTTCGACACCAACCCGAAGCGCGTCGCCAACCGGGCGGCGCTCGACCGCATCATCAAGGAGGCGTTCGGGGCCGCGCCGCGCGGCGAGATCGTGCGGCGGCTTGAGGCGGCCCGCATCGCTTACGGTCGGGTGAGCACGCTGGAGGACTTGGAACGGCACCCGCAGAACCGGACCGTAACGGTCGAGACGCCTTCCGGCCCCGTCCGCATCCTGGCGCCCGGCATGGTGTTCGACGAGGAGTTGCCCGATCTCGGCCCGGTCCCGGCCGTCGGCGCGCATACGGCCGCGATCCGGGCGGAATTCGGCGAGCCGAACGGCCGGTAAGACGAGCGGAGCGGACTCAAAGAGAGTTCGCGACCTCGATCAGGTTCCGGTCGGGGTCGCGCAGGTAGATCGAGCGGATCGGCCCCGTGGCGCCCGTGCGCTCGACCGGCCCCTCCTCGATCTCGATCCCGCAAGCCTGGAGATGCGCCATGACTTCGTCGAGCGGCGCCGTCGCGATCAGGCAGAAGTCCGCCGAACCCGGCGTCGGCCGCAGCGCCTTCGGCTCGAACTCCCGCCCCGATTGATGCAGGTTGATCTTCTGTCGTCCAAAGGCGAGCGCTTTGCGGCCTTCTCCGAATGTGACGACCGTCATCCCGAGCGCCCGCTCATAAAACGCGCAGGTCGCATCGATGTCGGCGACGGTCAGCACAAAATGGTCGAGGCGATCGATGAGCACGACTTTGGTCTCTTCCGTCGAGGCGTTACGGCTCGGCTCCAGGCGGCAGGCGCAAGCCCTCCGTCACCTCGAACCTGCCGCCGAGGTCGGCCAGCGAACTGTTGCCGGCCCAGACCTCGAACTGGCCGGGCTCCACCACATACGTGCCGTCATCGAAGTGGAAGCCGAATTCGCGCACGGGCACCCGGAAGCGTCACCACGCGGGACGCGCCTGGCTCCAGCGCGATCTTTTCAAACCCTTTCAGCTCCCGCACCGGCCGGCTGCGGCTCGCCACAAGGTCGCGCACGTAGAGTTGCGCCACCTCCTGACCGGCCCGCGCGCCGGCGTTCGTCACCGTGACCCGGACCTCGACCGTCTCGTCCGCCCGCACCCGCGGGGTCGCTACGACGAGATCCTTGAACGCAAACCGCGTATAGCTGAGGCCCCAGCCGAACGGGAACAGCGGCTCCAGACCTTCATCGAGATAATTCAGGGTGAAGCGCTGGCTCGGCTCGTGCGGCCGGCCGCTCGGCAGGCGGTT
This sequence comes from uncultured Alphaproteobacteria bacterium, assembly GCA_963728675.1. Lineage (GTDB taxonomy): Bacteria > Pseudomonadota > Alphaproteobacteria > Rhizobiales > Beijerinckiaceae > JAJKJG01. The sequence goes on from CAVSLO010000054.1 coordinate 24,136, forward strand.
GTAATAGAGCGGAAGCTGGCCCACCGTCCGCGGGTAGCTCACAGGGAGCTTGCCGCTCGGGTTGACGTCGCCGAAGAGCGTCTCGGCGATCGCGGCGGCCCCTTCCGTGCCGGGGTACCACGCCATGAGGACGGCCGAGAGCTTGTCCGCGATGCGGGCGAGTTCCAGCGGCCGCCCCGCGATGAGGACGACGATGACGGGCTTGCCTGTCGCCGCGAGCGCTTCAAGGAGCGCGCTCTGCCGGCCCGGCAGCGTGATGTGGGCGCGAGAGGCGGCCTCGCCCGAGATGTCCCGCGGCTCGCCCATAATGGCGATGACGGCGTCCGTCGAACGCGCCGCCTCGACCGCGGCGCCGAAGCCGTCGTCGGTCTCGCAATACGGGTCGCAGGCGGCGGCGTAGGTCACGGAGACGCCGGCCTTCTCGGCGCGCTGCCGAATGCGGTCGATCAAGACCGGCGTGTCCTCGGCATGCCCGCGGGCGGCATGGGGGCCGAGCAAGTCCCATTGGCTGGCCGCGAGCCCGCCAATGACGGCGATCGACTGCGCCTCGCGCCGAAGCGGCAACGTCTGGTCGCGGTTCTGCAACAGGACGAGCGCCTCGCGCGCGACCGTCAACGCAGCTTGCCGCGACTCCGGCGACGGGAACGCTGCGTCGACGCGGGACGGATCGGCGTCCGCTCGGTCAAACAAGCCAAGGCGCATCTTGGCTGCGCAGCACGCGGCGGACGGACTCGTCGAGGGTCGCCTGACTGACGCGCCCGGCCCGGACCTCGTTGGCGAGATTGCGGTCGTAGAACCCGGCCATCAGGTCCATATCGACGCCGGCGTTGATGGCCTTGCGGGCCGCCTCAGCCTCATCAACCGCGATGCCGTGCCCCATCAACTCCTCGATCGCCGCCCAATCCGACACCACGAAGCCGTCGAACCCCCATTCCTTGCGCAGCACATCGGTCAGGAGCCACGCGTTCGCAGTCGCCGGCACGCCGTTGAGGGCGTTGAAGGCGCTCATCAGCGAAATGCCGCCGGCCTTCAGGGCGGCGCGGAACGGCGGCAGGTACACGTCCCGCAACTCGCCCTGCGGGATGTTGGTGGCGTCGTAGTCGCGTCCGCCTTCAACGGCGCCGTAGCCGGCGAAGTGCTTCGCCGCCGTGGCCAGACCGCCGGCCCGAAAGCCCTCGATCCGCGCCGCGGCGAACACCCGGCCCACATACGGGTCCTCGCCCGAGCCCTCGACGATGCGGCCCCAGCGCGGATCGCGGGACACGTCGACCATGGGGGCGTAGGTCCATTGCACGCCGATGTAGGCCGCCTCGCGAGCGGCCCATTCGCTGGCGAGGCGGGCGAGGCCTGGGTTGAACGTCGCCGTTTCGGCGAGCGGGACCGGGAAGGTCGTCCGGAACCCGTGCAGCACGTCGAGACCGAAGAGAAGGGGAATGCCCAGGCGCGTCTCGCGCACGGCTTGTTGCGCGGCAGCGATGTCCGGGGCGTTGTTGAAGTTGATCAGGGCCCCGACGCGGCCCTGCCGCACGGCCTCGATGTCGAAGCCTGGCCCGTGCGACATCAGATTGAGCTGCCCGATTTTCTCCTCCAGCGTCATTTGCGCGAGGAGGGCTTCGACGCGACGCTCGACATCCTCGGACGCCCGCGCCAGCTCCGTTCGCGGCGCGCCGATCAGAGTGATGAGGACAATGAGGAAGAGCCCGAGGATGCGCGACGCGCCCTGGACTCCATGCGCGCGCGCGGCGGTCGAAAAGAGGCTCATGCGGTCCGATTAGAGGTTGAACGCGACGCCGTCGATGGTGAAAGCGACCGCATGCGGTCCGGGAAGATGACGCGTCGTCCCTCAGCGTCGCCGGCTGTATCGACAAGAACGATATGTCGCGCCAAGATGCCCTCAACGAGAGGAGATGTGCGATGTCTATGACGCGACGTATGGTGCTCGGCGGCGCAGCCGCGGGAGCCGGGCTGTTGGCCCGTCCCGCCATTCTCAAGGCCCAGGCCCCGAAGACTCTGAAGCTGTCGCACCAATTTCCGGGCGGCACCCTCGAACAAGGTGATTTCCGCGACCGGATCTGCCGCAAGTTCGCCGCGGAGGTCGAGAAACGCACCAACGGCGCCCTCAAGGTGGACGTCTACCCGAACTCCTCCTTGATGAAGACGCTCGCCCAGTTCAGCGCCGTGCGCAAGGGCGCGCTCGACTTGACCCTCTATCCGTTGGCCTATGCGGGCGGCGAGATCCACGAGACCAATATCGGTCTCATGCCGGCTCTGGTCACGAACTACGACCAGGCCGCCAAGTGGAAGTCCGCGCCGATCGGCCAGGAACTCGCCAAGATCCTCGACGACAAGGGCGTCGTCATTCTCACCTGGGTGTGGCAGTCGGGCGGGATCGCCTCGCGCGGCCAGCCGCTTCTCGGCCCCGAGGACATGAAGGGCGTCAAAATCCGTGGCGGCAGCCGTGAGATGGACGCGGTGTTCCTGGCGGCGGGAGCACAGGTCTCCACGATGCCGTCGAACGAGGTCTACATCGGCATGCAGACCGGCGCGCTCGACGCCGCCGTGACCTCCTCCACCAGCCTGATCTCCTTCCGGCTGGAGGAGTTGACCAAGAACCTGACCTCGGGCCGCGGCCGGTCGTACTGGTTCATGCTGGAGCCGATCCTGATGGCGAAATCGACCTTCCAGGCGCTGACGCCGGAGCAGCAGAAGGTCGTGCGCGAGGTCGGCGCCGACCTCGAGCCGTTCGGCACGGAGGCCGCCAAGCAGGACGACGCCGAGGTGGAGAAGGTCTACAAGGCCAAAGGGGCGCAGGTCCACGAACTGACCGAGGAGCACATCGAGAAGTGGCGGGCGCTCGCCCGCGACACCGCCTGGAAGGACTTCGCCGCCAAGACGAAAAAGGCCGCCGAGTTGCTGAAGCTCGCCGAAGCGACCGCTTGAGGCGTGCGTCCCAAAGGGCGTGCGTCCCGCGCCCGAACGTCAGCGCTTGAGACAATCCGCGAACGGAGCCGCGCTCTCCATCCGCGTCATCAGCCGTTGGGCGAGCGCCTGGTGCCGGCGCGAGGGCCGGGCGGGGTTGCGCAGGATCGGGTTCGGCAGCGCGGCGGCGAGCAACGCCGCCTCGCGCCGGCTGAGGTCGCGGGCGCGCTTGCGGAAGTAATGCTGCGCCGCCGCTTCGGCCCCGAAGACCCCCTCGCCCCATTCAGCGATGTTGAGATAAACCTCCATCATGCGCCGCTTCGGCCAGATCGCGTCGAGGTAGAGCGCGATCGGGATCTCCATCCCTTTCCGCACGTAGGACCGGCTCGGCCACAGAAAGAGGTTCTTCGCAGTCTGCATGGCGATCGTCGAAGCGCCCCGGTTCGGGCCGTCCTCGTCGGCCTCGTCCAGAACGCCCCGCAGCGCATCCCAGTCCACGCCGCTATGGCGGCAGAACCGGGCGTCTTCGGAGGCGAGGACCGCGAGGGGAAGCGCCGGCGCGACCGCGTCGAGCGGAACGGCCTCGCGCGCGACCGGACTGGAGCGTAAGCCAGCGTCCGATCATCAGGGTCGAGACGGGGGTCATGACCCGGTAGGCGAACCCGAGCGCGAGGACCGCCGCAACGCAACCGAACACGAGCGCGAAGGCGAGGCGGACGACGCTTCGAAGCAGACCTCCGGAGGCTCCGCGTCTCGCCGTCCGATCCCCCACCCGCCCGCCCTCCCCTGCTTGACCCCGCAACCGGGTTGGGCCAAGTCGAGCGCGTCAGTTAGCACGAGCCATGACCCAGCCAAGCCAGCAATTCGCCGCCGCTCCGCCGCGCCAGCCGTTCGCGGCGCAGCTCGCCGCCGTCGCCCAGGACGTCGAGACCACGCTCGCGGCGCTCCTCTCGGACAAGGCCCGACCCGGCGAGATCGCCCGGCCGAGGCATCTGATGACAGCGATGCGCTATGCCGTTCTGGGGGGCGGGAAGCGGCTGCGCCCCTTCCTCGCGGTCGAGACGGCCCGCATGTTGGGCTGGGACGTCAGGGCGGCGCTGCGGGCCGGCGCGGCGATCGAACTCGTCCACTGCTACTCGCTGGTGCATGACGACCTTCCGGCGATGGACGACGACGACCTGCGCCGCAACAAGCCGACGGTGCACAAGGCGTACGACGAGGCGACCGCGATCCTGGTCGGCGACGCGCTGCAAACGCTCGCCTTCGAGACGCTGGCCGATCCGGCGACCGATCCGAGCCCGTCCGTGCGCGCCGATCTCGTCCTCGGCCTTGCCCGCGCGGCGGGCCTGGGCGGCATGGTGGGCGGGCAGATGCTCGACCTCGCCGCGGAAGGCCGCTACGGCGAGGCCAAGCTGACCGATCCCGACATCCGGCAACTCCAGGCCATGAAAACCGGCGCCATCCTGGCGTTCTCGGTCGAGGCCGGAGCCATCGTCGGCCGCGCCGACGCGGACGCCCGCACGCGGCTGTGCGCCTGCGGCCGCGCGATCGGGGCCGCGTTCCAGGTCGCCGACGACATCCTCGACCGGGAAGCCTCGGCCGAAGCGATGGGCAAGCGCACCGGCAAGGACCGGGAAAAAGGAAAGGCGACGCTCGTGGATGTGCTTGGCCTGGAGCGGGCGCGGGCCGAGTGCGACCGCCTCGTGAACGCCGCGCTCGCATTGCTGGAGGGGTTCGGCCCCGAAGCCGACCTCCTGCGCGAAGCGGCCCGGTTCACGGTCGAGCGCAAGGCGTAAGGAAACTCCTCTCCCCGCAAGACGGGGAGGGGCAGGCGCCGCTGAATTGATCGCCCTGAACCGCCTTACACCGTAACCTGCGTGCCGACTTCCACGACCCGGCCGGTCGGGATCTGGAAGAAGTCCGTGGCGTCGCTGGCCGTCCGGGCGAGCGCGATGAAGAGCTTGTCCTGCCACAGCGGCATGCCGGAATGGACGGCGGGACGGATCGAGCGGCGGGAGAGGAAGAACGACGTCGCCATGATGTCGAACTTGAAGCCGAGCTTGCGCAGGATGGCGAGCCCGCGCGGGATGTTGGGCGTCTCCATGTAGCCGTAGGTCGCCGTGACTTTCCAGAAATTGTCGCCGATGGGCTCGATGGCGACGCGCTCGTCGTTCGACACGCGCGGCACGTCGACCGACCGGACCGTCAGGATGACGTTCTTTTCGTGCAGAACCTTGTTGTGCTTCAGGTTGTGCAGGAGCGCCGCGGGCGCCGTGTCCGGGTCGCTCGTGAGGAACACGGCGGTGCCCTTGACCCGGTGCGGCGGGCTCTTTTCGAGCATGGCGACGAGCTCGGCGAGCGGCACGTCGGTCTTGCGCGACTTCTCGAACAGGATGCGGGTTCCCTTCACCCAGGTCCACATCAGCAGGATCAGCGCCATCGCCAGCATCACCGGGACATAGCCGCCGGTGAACAGCTTGGTCAGGTTGGCGCCGAAGAACGCCAGATCGATGATCAGGAAAGGCACCATCACCGCCAGCGCCAGGCCGAGGCTCCAGCGCCAGCCCTTCCAGATGACGATGATCGCCAGAATGGCGTCGACCGCCATGGCGCCGAAGACCGAAACGCCGTAGGCGTGGGCGAGGTCGCTCGACGAGCCGAACGCCAGCACCAGGATGATCACGCCGATGAGCAGCAGCATGTTGACGCGCGGCAGGTAGATCTGGCCCTGATGCGACTCCGACGTGAAGCGGATCTCGAACCGCGGCATCAAGCCGAGCTGCACGGCTTGCCGGGTCAACGAGAATGCGCCCGTGATCACGGCTTGGCTCGCGATGATGGTCGCCAAGGTCGCCAAGGCCACCATGGGGATCAGCGCCCACTCCGGAACGAGCCGATAAAAACGGGTTCTGGATGGCGGATGGGTCGGCCAGCACGAGCGCTCCCTGGCCGAGGTAATTCAACGCCAGCGCCGGAAACACGAAACCGAGCCACGCGATCCGGATCGGCCCGCGGCCGAAATGGCCGAGATCGGCATAGAGCGCCTCGGCGCCCGTGACCGACAGGCAAACGGTGCCGAGCACGGCCAGCGATACGCCCGGGATGGTGGACGAAGAACAGGACGCCGTGAGCGGGGTTGAAGGCCGCGAACACGCCGGGATCGTCGGCGATATGCATGATCCCGGTCAGCGCCAGCGCCGCGAACCAAACCAGCATGACCGGGCCGAAGAAGGCGGCGACGCGGCCCGTGCCCGCGGCTCTGGACCATGAAGAGAGCGACAAGGATGGCGAGCGTGATCGGGACCACATAAGGCTCGAACGCGGGCGTCGCGAGCTTGAGACCCTCGACCGCCGACAGCACGGAGATCGCCGGCGTGATGATCGCATCGCCGTAGAACAGGCCGGCCCCGGCGATGCCGAGCGCGACCGCGACGCCGCGCCCACGCCGGAGCGCGCGCTGCGCGAGCGCGACGAGGGTCAGCGTCCCGCCCTCGCCCTTGTTGTCGGCCCGCAGCAGGATGAAGACGTATTTGAGGGTCACGACGAGCACGAGCGACCACAGGATCAGCGACAGCACGTCGATGATGATCTCGCGCGTCACGTGGCCCCGCCGCCGGTCGCGGCGGCCACCGACTCGCTGAAGGCGTAGAGCGGGCTCGTGCCGATGTCGCCGTACACGACGCCGAGGGCGCCGAGGGCGAGGGGCCAGAAGCCGACGTTCGAGTGGGCTTCGGGATAAGCGGACTCGGCGGCTGGAGCGGCGGAGTCGGGGTGCCCAGGCGCAAGGGCGTGCTGTTGGGCCATGGGGCTTGAAGCTTTTCAGGTCAGGCCTTCGCGGACCTTTGGGGGAGCGCGCCCTACTCGGCGGCGTCGCGGTTCGCGCCGTAGCGCTTGTCGATATAATCTTGCACGAGCGCCTGGAAGTCCTGCGCCAGCGTCGGGCCGCGCAGGGTCACGGCCTTGCGCCCGTCGATGAACACCGGGGCCGTCGGCTGCTCGCCGGTGCCGGGCAGCGAGATGCCGATGTCGGCGTGCTTCGACTCGCCCGGCCCGTTCACGATGCAGCCCATGACCGCGACGTTGAGCGCCTCGACGCCGGGATACTGCCGCCGCCACTCGGGCATCGAGGTCGAAATCCAAGTCTGGATGTCGCGCGCCAGTTCCTGGAACACGGTCGAGGTGGTGCGGCCGCAGCCCGGACAGGCCGCGACCAGCGGCACGAAGGTGCGAAAGCCCATCGTCTGCAGGAGTTCCTGCGCCGCCTTGACCTCGATCGTGCGGTCGCCGCCGGGTTCGGGGGTCAGCGAAAAGCGGATCGTGTCGCCGATCCCGTCCTGAAGCAGGATGCCGATGGCCGCCGATGAAGCCACGATGCCTTTGGAGCCCATGCCGGCCTCGGTGAGCCCGAGATGCAGGGCGTAGTCCGAGCGGCGCGCGAGGTCGCGATAGACCGCGATCAGGTCCTGCACCGCCGAGACCTTGGCGGAGAGGACGATGCGGTCGCGGGAAAGGCCGATCTCCTCCGCCCGCGCGGCCGAGAGCAGCGCCGACTGAACCATCGCCTCGCGCGTGACGGCGCGCATGTCGCGCGGGCGCTCGCTCCTGGCGTTCTCGTTCATCAGATGGGTCAGAAGCTCCTGGTCGAGCGAGCCCCAATTGGCGCCGATCCGCACGGCCTTGCCGTGCCGGATCGCCCGCTCGACGATGGCGCCGAACTGGCGGTCCTTCTTCTCCTTGAAGCCGACGTTGCCGGGGTTGATGCGGTACTTGTCGAGCGCCTCGGCGCAGGCCGGATGGTCGGCGAGCAGCTGGTGGCCGATGTAATGGAAGTCGCCGACGAGCGGGACCGCGACGCCGAGGCGGTCGAGCCGCTCGCGGATGCGCGGAACCGCCGCCGCGGCCTCGTCGCGGTCGACCGTGATGCGCACGATCTCGGAGCCGGCGCGGGCCAGCGCCGCGACCTGCGCGACCGTCGCCTCGACATCGGCGGTGTCGGTGTTGGTCATCGACTGGACGACGATCGGCGCGCCGCCGCCGACCATGACGGACCCGACGCGCACCCCGGTCGTCCGGTGGCGCGAGGCCGGACCGGCCGCCTGCTCAGGGATGGGAACAGCGATCATGGGATCATTCGTTTGAGAGCGGCGCGGGGCCGGTGCGGCGCCTTGCTGGGGCGGAAACGGCCCGGCGTCAAGCGGCGCGCCCTTGGCAGTGGGCGCAGGCGCCGGAAATTTCCAGCACCTGGAGGTGGGGCTCGAACCCCTCGCCGGCAAGCGCACGCGACACCGCGTCCGTGAGGTCCGCGCAGGAAAGCTCATCGACCCCGTCGCAGCGCTCACAGATCAGGAACGCGACGAGATCGTGCGGCCCGTGGCCGTGCGGACAGGCGATGAAGGCGTTCCGGCTCGCCAAGCGATGCACGAGCCCCTGCCCGATCAGGAAGTCGAGGGCGCGATAGATGGTGATCGGCGCGAGCCTGCGGCGGCCGTCCTCGGCCGGCAGCGCGGCCGCGATGTCGTAGGCCCCGAGTGGCTGGTGCGTCGCATAGAGGGCCTCGAGAACGCGCCGCCGAACCGGCGTGAGCCGCGCGCCTCTGGCGCGGCACGACGCTTCCGCGCGGGCGAGCGCATCCGGCGCGCGCGCAACCTGGCGCCCCGCGTGGGCGCAGACGCCGTGATCGTGATGCGCGTGAGACGACCGCGAGTGCATCCATCCATCCATGTCGTTGGCGCGAAGAGCCGACGGCCGGCCCCCTTATAGCAGACCCGGACCTCCACAGCCTACTCCGGCTCCAGGATGCGTCAGCCAGCCTGCTCCCGGCCTCAGGAAGCATCATCCATCCTGGCCACGGCGAGGCCGATGGACCACACGGGCGCGGCATGCTAGCCGGGCGCCCCTGTTCGACAACAGCCTGACGTTCTTCTCTGATGACGCGTGTCCTTCTCGCCACAGCCGCCGCGCTCGCCGTCCTGACGCAATGCGCGGAGATCGATCCCTTGCGCCGGCTCGCCTCCGGCCCGGTCACGACGAGCGCGGCGGACGCGGCCGCAGCCGCAACGCTCATCTCGCGACACCGCGCCGCGCACGGCCTTGGGCCGGTCAGCGTCGACGCCCGCCTGAACGAAGCTGCGACCGTGCAGGCGCGCGCCATCGCCGAGGCCGGCACGCTGTCGCACGGCGCGTTCGCCAGCCGCATGGCCTCGTTCGGCATCCGCGGAACCGCGGCCGAAAACCTCACGGCCGGGTCCGGCACGATCGGCCAGGCGGTCGCGCGCTGGACGGCCTCGCCGCCCCACAACAGCAATCTCCTGCTGCCGGAAGCGCGGCGGATCGGCCTGGCGCGCGCCGACTCGCCGGGCCAGGGCTTCGGGCGCTATTGGGCGCTCGTGGTGGCGCAGTAGAGGCGAGGTTGGTGCTGAGAGAGGCCATGATGGCGAAGCCCGTATTGATCGGCGAGGCTTTGAGCTGAGCTAATCCAGCCAGGGCTGCAAAAGCGTTTTTGCAAGTATCAACTGCCTCACGACGCCTTCGCGAGGCACTCCTCTCTGCTTTAGGAAGTCCTCGATCTGCTGCTTGGCATCGTCCCAACACAAGCCCTGCCGATAACAGCATTCCAGGTATTTCAGCGCGCGCTCGCGATTCAATTCGGGCACGGCGAGCGGCGCTCGTTCGTCAAAGAAACAGGCGGTCAGCAAATCTTCGCACGCCATGAGACAACCTCTTGCAGTCGCCAATGCCGCTGATGACCCATGCTCTCAGCCGCGAGCGCAACGTATCGATTGACGTTCCGATTGAGCCACGCTCGGCATCACACAAAACAGCTCGCTAGACCGACAACCACCGCCGCACGTCGGCTTCGACCATGCCGCCCCTCTCGCCTGCTTCGACGATCCGGCCGCGGTCCATGACGGCGTAGCGGTCGCACAGGTCGCGGGCGAACTCGAAATACTGCTCCACGAGCAGGATCGCCATCTCGCCTTTATGGCGCAGAAAATCGATGGCCCTGCCAATATCCTTGATGATGGACGGCTGGATGCCCTCGGTCGGCTCGTCAAGCACGAGCAGCTTCGGACGGGTCACGAGCGCGCGGCCGATGGCGAGTTGCTGCTGCTGCCCGCCCGACAGATCGCCGCCGCGCCGGCGCAGCATGTCCTTCAGCACGGGGAAGAGGTCGAAGACCTCGGGCGGAATGGTGCGGTCGCGGCGCTTCAGCGGCGCGAACCCGGTCTCCAGATTCTCTCTGACCGAGAGCAGCGGGAAGATCTCGCGCCCCTGCGGCACGTAGGCGATGCCGAGCCGCGCGCGGTCATAAGGCGCGAGGCGCGACACGTCGCGCCCGTTCCAGAGGATCGCGCCCTTGGAAATCGGCTGCTGCCCGATGATGGCGCGCAGGAGCGAGGTTTTGCCCACCCCGTTGCGGCCGAGCACGCAAGCGACCTGTCCGGTTTCGGCGGCGAGCGACACGCCGCGCAGCGCCTGCGCCGCGCCGTAGTGCAGATCGACGTTTTCGACGCTCAGCATATTCCTTCTCCGCTCTCGCTCTACCGGCGTGCTCGTCCCCCTCTCCGCACGCGGGGAGAGGAGACTCTCACCGCCCCAAATACACTTCGATGACGCGCTCGTTGGCGGAGACGGCGTCGATGGAGCCTTCCGCCAGCACCGCGCCCTCGTGCAGGCACGTCACCTTGCAGTCGAGTTGGCGCACGAAGGCCATGTCGTGCTCGACGACGAGAACCGTGTGGTCGCGGGCGATCGTGGTGAGAAGCTCCGCCGTCGCCTCGGTCTCGGCGTCCGTCATGCCGGCGACCGGCTCGTCGACGAGCAGGAGTTTCGGGTCCTGGGCGAGCAGCATGCCGATTTCGAGCCACTGTTTTTGGCCATGCGACAGGTTCGCCGCCATCCGTTCGCGGTGCGCCAGAAGTCCGACCGTCGTCAAAATGGCGTCGATGCGCTCGGCCGGAACGCGGTTGCGCCAGCCGAACAGCGATGAGGCCGTGGTGCGCGCGCCCTTGAGGGCGAGCAAGATATTGTCGGCCACCGTGTGGCTTTCGAACACGGTCGGCTTCTGGAACTTCCGTCCGATGCCGAGGTCGGCGATGGCCGCCTCGTCGAGATCGAGCAGGTTGTGGACGCCGTCAAACACCGCGTCGCCGTCGTCGGGCCGGGTCTTTCCCGTGACGACGTCCATCATGGTGGTCTTGCCGGCCCCGTTCGGGCCGATGATGGCGCGCATCTCGCCGGGCGCCAGCGCCAAGGAAAGGCCCCGCAGCGCCTTGTAGCCGTCGAACGAGACCTCGACGCCGTCGAGATAGAGGATCGTGTTGGTGAGCTTGGTCGCGGTCATGCGCCCTCCCCTATTCGGCCGGCTGCGGGGCGGCGTCGGGCCGCGCCGCGCGGCGGCCCGTCCATCCGATCACTGTGCCCACGATCCCCCGCGGCAGGAACAGGGTGACCAGGATGAACAGCGCCCCGAGCGCGAAGAGCCACACCTCGGGCAGCGCGCCGGTGAGCGTCGTCTTGGCGAAGTTGACCAGCACCGCGCCGAGCGCCGCGCCGACGAGCGTGCCGCGCCCGCCGACCGCGACCCAGATCACCGCCTCGATCGAGTTGGCGGGCGCGAACTCGGAGGGGTTGATGATGCCGACCTGCGGCACATAGAGCGCGCCGGCGACGCCCGCCATCATGGCCGAGACCGTGAACGCCACGAGCTTGTAGCGCTCGACCCGGTAGCCGAGAAAGCGCGTGCGCGGCTCCGCGTCGCGGATGGCGATCAGAACCTTGCCGAAGGCCGACGCCGTCATGAAGCGGGCGATGAGATACCCGAGCGCCAGCGCCGCGGCGGTCGCGGCGAACAACGCGGCCCGCGTGCCCTGGGCCTGCACGTTGAACCCCAAAATGTCCTTGAAATCGGTGAGACCGTTGTTGCCGCCGAACCCCATGTCGTTGCGGAAGAAGGCGAGCATGAGGGCGAAGGTCATCGCCTGGGTGATGATCGAGAGATAGACGCCCGTCACCCGCGAGCGGAAGGCGAACCAGCCGAAGACGAAGGCCAAGAGGCCGGGGACGAGCAGCACCATCACGGCCGCGAAGGGGAACCAGTCGAACCCGAGCCAGTACCAGGGCAGCTCCTTCCAGTTCAGGAACACCATGAAATCCGGCAGCACCGGATGGGCGTAGACGCCGCGCGGCCCGACCTGGCGCATCAGGTAAAGTCCCATCGCGTAGCCGCCGAGCGCGAAAAACGCGCCGTGGCCGAGCGAGAGGATGCCGCAGTAACCCCACACCAGGTCGAGCGCGACGGCGAGAAGCGCGTAGGCAAGGTATTTGCCCATGAGCGCGACCGCATGGGTCGGCACATGGAGGGGCGACGAGGACGGCAGCAACAGATTCGCCGCCGGCACGAGCACCGCAGCGAGCGCGAGCAAGGCGAGAAAGACCCAGCCTTTGCGGTCGATCATGGCAAGGAAAGACGTGCGGCGGGTCATGCAAGGGCTCTCGATCCTTCTCCCGAGGGGAGAAGGTGGCCCCGAAGGAGTCGGATGAGGGGCGAGCCTCCTCCGGAGAGGTCTCTCCCCTCGCCCGGAAGGCTCCGCCGTCTCGACCTCTCCCCTCGGGAGAGGTGGTTCCCTGTGCGCATCACGCCTCCACCGCCCTTCCCTTCAGCGCGAACAGGCCGCGTG
>CAVSLO010000055.1:0-24912 GCA_963728675.1 uncultured Alphaproteobacteria bacterium
ACGTAAGCCCGCGCTGCACAGTCTCGCTCGGCGCCCATCGCCTTCTCGTGATGGCTGCGATCCCTCTCTCGAAAATCGGCGCCTGTGTCGGGAGCTGTAAGACTGCTCCATTTCAAAGGAGCACAAGGAAAACAACCCCGGAACTGATAGACTTTTTTCGAGCACTTACGTCCGCCCGGGACGTGACCAGATGGAACGCTGGCGGATCTTTACACTGCTCGGAGCGACAAAGTGTGTCTACCCGAGATCTTGTCTAACTTTCCCGCGCAATACAGACGTTTTAGGACGGATATGATATGAGGGCGACGATAATGATACGTATCCTGCTATCCCGCCTATCCCGTTCTGATCTATGTCCACGCAAACAGCGCTCGGACGATGATACATGGGGACATACTGGGCACAGTCGGGCGACTGGAACGACCAGGGCCAGTGGGTGCCCGGCACGTACCGTCTCACCATACAAGCCCCAGACCTCTCCGCAGCCACGGCCGAGGTCGACCGGCGCTTGGGTGAGGGGGATCACCGCTGCTTGGACTGCGGCTCCGCGGTGAGGGTGTTCAGCCGTAGCGAAAGTTCATGGCGGCCCCTCAACAGCGATGATGCCAGGTGGTCAAGCGCGGGAACTCGCTCGTGACGGATGCTCCCACCCTGAAACCCCGCACGCTTGCTGCCCAGGCCATCCGGCGCCTGGAGGACACAACCGGTGAATTCGGGGGCAGGATATCAATCGGTGTCGCGGGGTGGGGAGAAAGCTGCAATCGCGACCGCCGCGGCGGTGCGGGTCTGGTTGCGGGCGACTCCGCTTGGCGGGGTCGAGAGCCTGATCGAGCACCGCGCCTCCATGGAAGGGGAGGGTAGGCCCTGTCCTCCCGGAATGCTGCTCAGACTCATGAATGACAGGGCGTTGCTGAGGTCCCAGATCGTATCGGCTCAGGGCCGGCGTCGGGGGCTGGCGTGCTCAGGGCTCTCGTTTCGATCCCGTGGCTACAGCCAGTTTCTGCCTCACAGCGTGCAACTCCTCGAAGCGCAGGCCTGCACAAGCAGCTCTAACGACACCAGAGGTGCGGAGGCGGCCAGCGAACCACCCTGAGAAATCGGGATCCGGTGCGCAGTTAGTCATGGCGAGCCGGGGAGGTTGAAGGCTGGCTGTAGAGCCGATCGATGCTGCCCGGTCGTATCAACCGAGCGATGGCCAGTACGGTGCCGCGACCGAGCCGCGCCAATCGCGCAACCAGCCGCCGCGCCCGCAACCCCGTGGTGGCCCAGGAAGTGTCCACCGATGCCGCCGATGAGAGCTCCCTTGAGACATCCAGCCTCGGCCGGACCTGAAAGCGCACCCGCGGCCAGAAGAGGCCGCTGCACCGACGATCATCTGCTTCATCATGAGTGACCTCTGTTGACTGTTGGTCGGACGACAGAGCCCTGTCCGAACGGTTACCCTCCAAATCCTCTTTGCATTCTTGTAGGGCGTGCCTGGTGGACCCGTTCCACCGGCAGACCTCACGGCACGTTCCACAGAGTGGAGAACCACGGCCTTCGCGACGGGCCTGCGGCTCACGAGCATGATCGCACGATGGTGCTCGCCACACGACCGACGAACCTTGCCCGAAGCGAAGCCCGCCCGGATCGTGTCCTGTGCGGAAGTGAGTCCGGTGGCGGACCAAGTCGTGTTCAGGCCATCGTTCCCGTCGGCGGCCCCGGCGTTGTGCCCAAAAAGGCGTGGGCATCGAACCGGGCTTGTGCGCATTGAATGCAAGCAACTGGTCGCGCGCTTGGCTTCAGCGCGTCTCGCAGCCCATTCCAGGAGAAACCAATGGCGACGACAGCGGCGGACGTCCTCGTCGAAACCCTGATCGACTGGGGCGTCGACACCATCTTCGGCCTCCCCGGCGACGGCATCAACGGCATCATGGAGGCGCTGCGCAAGCGCCAGGACAAGATCCGCTTCGTCCAGGTGCGGCACGAGGAGGCGGCCGCGTTCATGGCCTGCGGCTACGCCAAGTTCACCGGCCGGCTCGGCGTCTGCCTCGCCACCTCCGGCCCCGGCGGCATCCACCTGCTCAACGGCCTGTACGACGCCAAGCTCGACGGCCAGCCGGTGCTCGCGATCACCGGGCATGCACTTCCACGACCTGATCGGCACACACTCACCAGCAGGACGTCGAGCTCGACAAGCTGTTCATGGACGTCGCCGTCTACAACGCAGCGCGTCATGGGCGCCGGCGCACGTCGAGAACGTCGTCGAGCTCGCCTGCCGCACCGCGCTCGCCTACCGCGGCGTCGCCCACATCACCATTCCCGGTCGACATCCAGGACGATGACGGTCGAAGCGGACACGCGCTCGAAGCGCAACGTCGCCGCACCACGTCTCGGACGTCTGGCGCGCCGAGCGCGCCACCTGCCCGCCGAGACGATCTGCGGCGCGCCGCCGACGATCCTGAACGCCGGCAAGAAGGTCGTCATCCTGGCCGGCCGCGGCGCGCTCGGCGCCGGCGACGAGCTGGAGCAGCTCGCCGAGACGCTCGGCGCGCCGATCGTCAAGCCGCTGCTCGGCAAGGCGGTGCGTGCCCGACGACAGCCCGTACACCACCGGCGGCATCGGCCTGCTCGGCACCGCGCCGTCGCAGGAGGCGCATGGAGAGCTGCGACACGCTGCTGATCGTCGGCAGCCAGCTTCCCCTACATCGAGTTCTACCCGAAGCCCGGCCAGGCGCGCGGCGTGCAGATCGACATCGATCCGCAAGCGGATCGGCCTGCGCTACCCGGTCGAGGTCGGCCTGGTCGGCGACAGCGCGCGCGTCGCTCGACGCGCTGCTGCCGCTGCTCGAGCGCAACGACGACCGCGCGTTCCTCGAGACAGGCGCAGGAGCGGCATGAAGGAGTGGCGGGAGCTGATGGACGAGCGCGGCACGCGCACGCGACATGCCGATGAAGCCGCAGGTCGTCGCGCACGAGCTCGAACAAGCTGCTCGCCGACGACGCGATCGTCACCACCGACTAGCGGCACGATCACGACCTGGGCCGCGCGCCACATCGACATGCGCGGCGAGCAGATGTTCTCGCTGCTCCGGCAACCTGGCGACGATGGCGAACGGCCTGCCCTACGCGATCGCCGCGCAGGTCGCCTATCCCGGACCGGCAGGTGCGTCGCCTTCGTCGGCGACGGCGGCTTCACGATGCTGATGGGCGAGTTCGCGACGTGCGTGAAGTACAAGCTGCCGATCAAGGTCGTCGTCATCAAGAACAACACGCTCGGCCAGATCAAGTGGGAGCAGATGGTCTTCCTCGGCAACCCCGAGTACGGCGTGCGAGCTGCAGCCGATCGACTTCGCCGCCGTCGCCGAGGCCTGCGGCGCGCACGGCTTCACGATCGACGACCCGGCGAGCTGCGGCGCGATCCTGCGCGAGGCGCTGGCGCACGCCGGGCCCGGCGCTGATCGAGGCGGTGGTCGATCCGAACGAGCCGCCGATGCCGCCCAAGATCACCGTCAAGCAGGCCGCGAAGTTCGCCGAGTCGCTGGCGCGCGGCGAGCCGAACGGCGGCAAGATCGCGCTGACCATCGCCTCCGACAAGGTGCGCGAGATCATCTGAGGAGCGCCCATGGCGTCCGCGCAGACAGCCGCCTCGCCGGAGATCAGCTCGGCCAAGGCCGCCCTGACGGCGATGTGCCGTCCTGGGACGCGGTCGCCACCATCGAGGACTGCGGCAGATCGCCAAACGGCGAGTGCCGCGAACCTTCTTCGAGTACGTCGAGGCCGGGTCCTACAACGAGCTGACCCGGCGGGCGAACCGGGCCGACCTCGACGCGCTGCAACTGCGCCAGCGCGTCATGACCGATGTTTCGTCGCGCACGCAAGCCACCACGATCGTGGGCGAGCCGGTGGCGATGCCGGTCGCTCTGGCGCCCGGCGGGCCTGACCGGCTGCGATGTACCCGAACGGGGAAATCCACGCCGCGCGGGCGGCCGAAAAATTCGGCGTGCCGTTCTGCCTCAGCACCATGTCGGTGTGCTCCATCGAGGATGTCGCCGCGGCGGTGCGAAAGCCGTTCTGGTTCCAGCTCTACCTGATGAGGGACCGCGGCTTCAGCCAGTCGCTGATCGAGCGCGCCAAGCGGCGCGCTGCCCGGTGCTCGTGCTGACCATGGACCTGCACGTGGAGGGCCAGCGTACGCCCGACGTGCACAACGGCCTCGGCATCCCGCCGCGGCTGACGGTCGCCAACGTCATCGATATCGCCCTGCATCCGCGCTGGGCGTTCGGCATGCTGCGCAGCAAGGAGTACACCTTCGGCAATCTCAAGGCCGCCATCAAGAAGTCTGGCAACCTCGGCGCGCATGGCCGAGTGGGTGAAGCAGCAGTTCGATCCGTCGTTCGACTGGCACGACGTGGAGTGGGTCGCGAGGCTCTGGCCGGGCAAGCTCATCGTCAAGGGCATCCTCGATCCGAGGACGCCCGCATCGCCGTCAAGGCGGGAGCCGATGCGGTGCTGGTCTCCAACCACGGCGGGCGGCAGCTCGACGGCGCGCCCTCGACAGCCGCGGCTTTCCCGGCCATCCGGGAGGCGGTCGGCGATCAGACGGAACTGCTGTTCGACAGCGGGGTCCGCTCGGGGCTCGACGTGCTCAAGGCCCTCGGGCTCGGCGCGCGGGCCTGCTTCGTCGGGCGCGCCTACCTCTACGGCCTGGGCGCGGGCGGCGAAGAGGGCGTGCGAAAAGCGCTCACGATCGTGTCCGAGGAACTCGACACCGGCATGGCGCTCACCGGCCAAACGGACGTGAAGTCTATTCCGCCCGACGTGATCGTGAATCCGGACGCCTTGTCGTAGCGCGGAATCGGAATGCGAGAACGTGGCGCGGCCTCGGAAGCGGGCGGCCGCGGACGGGAGCGAACGCCATGACGGACGCGGCAGCCGAAGCGAACAAGCTCTCAGCCGAGAACCGCGCGCGGCATCCCGACCGCCGCGTCACGCGCGGCGCCGAGCGGGCGCATTCGGACCGTCAGACGGATACGCCCGACCTCGACCCCAAGGCGCTTGGAAAAGAGCTTCGGGCCGCGCTCGAAGGCGAGGTCCGCTTCGACGACGGCAGCCGCGCGCTCTACGCCACCGACGCCTCGAACTACCGCCAGGTCCCGATCGGCGTCGTCGTCCCGAAGACGCGGGAGGACGTCGATCAAGACGGTGGCGATCTGCCGGCGCCACGACGCGCCGCTTCTGCCGCGCGGCGGCGGCACCAGCCTGGCCGGCCAGTGCTGCAACGTCGCCGTCGTGATCGACTTCTCGAAGTACCTCAACCGCGTGCTCGCGATCGATCCCGAGCGCCGCCTCGCCCGCGTCGAGCCCGGCTGCATCCTCGACGACCTGCGCGCGGCAGCCGCGAAGCACGGCCTGACCTTCGGCCCCGATCCCGCCACCCACGACCACAACACGCTCGGCGGCATGATCGGCAACAACTCCTGCGGCGTGCATTCGGTGATGGCCGGCAGCACGGTCCGACAATGTCCAGGCGCTCGAGGTCCTCACCTACGACGGCCTGCGCCTGACCGTCGGGCCGACGAGCGAGGACGAGTTCCGGGCGATCCTGCGCGCGGGCGGG
Organism: uncultured Alphaproteobacteria bacterium; assembly: GCA_963728675.1. GTDB lineage: Bacteria > Pseudomonadota > Alphaproteobacteria > Rhizobiales > Beijerinckiaceae > JAJKJG01. The sequence goes on from CAVSLO010000055.1 coordinate 5,600, forward strand.
CGGCGCGGCCGAGATCTACCGCCGCCTCGACGCCCTCCGCCGACCGCTACGGCCGACTGATCCGCGCGCGCTTCCCGCAGATCCCGCGCCGCGTCTCCGGCTACAACCTCGACCAGCTGCTGCCCGAGAACGGGCTTCAACGTCGCGCGCGCGCTGGTCGGGACGGAAGGCACCTGCGTCACCGTGCTCGAAGCGACGCTGAAGCTGGTCCCGAACCCGCCGAGCGCGTGCTCGCCGTCATCGGCTTCCCCGACATCTACCAGGCCGCCGACGCCGTGCCGCGCGTGCTGGAGCACAAGCCGATCGGCCTTGAAGGCTTCGATCAGACGCTGATCGACCGCTACAAGACGCAAGCGCCTGCACGCCGACGACCTCGAAGGTGCTGCCCGAAGGCGAGCGGCTGGCTGATCGTCGAGTTCGGCGGCCGACACCGAGGAGGAGGCCGCCGCAAAAGGCGCAGGGGCTCGTGGACGCGTTCAAGGGCACGAGGGCGTCGACGCCAAGCTCGTCCGCGACAAGGACCAGCAGAAGCAGATCTGGAACGTGCGCGAGCTGCGCTCGGCGCGCGAGTCCTACGTGCCGAACCATCCCGACACCTGGCCGGGCTGGGAGGACAGCGCCGTGCCGCCCGAGAACCTCGGCGACTATCTGCGCGAGCTGAAGGCGCTGTTCAAAACAGTACGGCTACGAGCCCGTCATCTACGGCCATTTCGGCGACGGCGTCGTGCATTGCCGCATCGATTTCGACCTCTACGACGAGCCGGCATCGAGCATTGGCGCAACTTCCTCGACGAGGCGGCCGACTCGTCGTGCGCTACGGCGGCTCGCTGTCCGGCGAGCACGGCGACGGCCAGGCGCGCGCCGCGCTGCTCGAGAAGATGTACGGCCCGGAGCTGGTCCAGGCGTTCCGCGAGTTCAAGGCGATCTGGGACCCGACGGGACGCATGAACCCGGGCAAGGTGGTCGATCCCTATCCGATCACGTCCAACCTGCGCCTCGGGCCCGAGCTACCAGCCGCCGAAGCTCGAAGACCTACTTTCAGTTTCCCGAACGACGGCAGCTTCGACCGCGCGACGCAGCGCTGCGTCGGCGTCGGCAAATGCCGCCGCCACGACAGCCGACGACGAGGTGATGTGCCCGAGCTATCTCGTCGACCCACGAGGAGAAGTACACGCACGCGCGGCCGCGCCCGGCTGCTGTTCGAGATGCTGCACGGCGGGCCGATCGACGACGGCTGGCGCAGCGAGGCGGTCGAGGACGCGCTCGACCTGTGCCTCGCCTGCAAGGGCTGCAAGAGCGACTGCCCGGTCAACGTCGACATGGCGACCTACAAGGCGGAGTTCCGCGCCCACCACTATGCCTGGCGGCTGCGGCCCGCGGCACGCCTATTCGATGGGGCTGGATTCGACTGGGTCGCGCGCGAGGCGGCGCGCGTGCCGCGGCTCGCCAACCTGTTCACGCAGGCGCCGCTGCCTGCGCAACGTCGCCAAGGCGGTCGGCGGCATCGCGCAGCAGCGCACGCATGCCGCCCTTCGCGCATGAGCCATTCACGGCACTGGTTCCGCCGCCGCGAGACCCGGCGCCGGCGGCGGGCCGCGCGTGCTGCTCTGGCCCGACACGTTCAACAACTACTTTCGCCCTGAGACGGCCATTGCGGCGACGCGTGCGCTCGAGGCCGCGGGCTTCGAGGTCGCCATCCCGCCGCGCCCGCTCTGCTGCGGGCGTCCGCTCTACGACTGGGGCTGGCTCGGCATGGCGCAGCGACTCTGGCGGCAGACCATGACAGTGCTCGCGCACCGAGATCGAAGCCGGCACGCCGCTGATCGGGCTCGAACCCGCCTGCGTCTGCGGCCTTCCGCGACGAACTCCTCAACCTGTTCCCGAATGACGCGCTCGCCAAGCGCCTGTCCGAGCAGAGCATCTTCTTCAGCGATTTCCTGGCCGACCACGCGGAGGGCTTGAACCTCCGACAGGACGGGGCGAAGGCGCTGGTGCACATTCATTGCCACCAGCACGCGGTCATCAAGGCCGACGGAGAGCGCGCATCTGCTCGATCAGCTTGGCCTCGATTACGAGGTCTTGCCCTCAGGCTGCTGCGGCATGGCGGGCGCGTTCGGCTTCGACGCCGGAAACCTACGATGTGTCGGTCGCGGTGGGCGAACGGGTGCTGCTGCCGCGCGGTGCGCGACTGCGGACTCGGATACGCTGGTGCTCGCCAACGGCTTCAGCTGCCGCGAGCAGATCGAGCAAGGGACGGGGCGCAAAACCCTGCACGCCGCCGAATTGGCCGCGCGATGCCTGGGCGTAACGGCATGAGCCTTCGCGCGTTGAGCGGCCATGGCGCGACGGATTGAAGACTACGCCCTGATCGGCGATTGCGAGACGGCGGCGCTCGTCGGGCGGGACGGCTCGATTGATTGGCTCTGTTGGCCACGGTTCGACTCCGAGGCCTGCTTCGCTGCTCTGCTGGGAAAGCCGGAGAACGGCCGCTGGCTGATCGCGCCGGACGGTCCGGTCCGCCGCATCGAGCGGCGCTATCGTGACAACACGCTGATCCTGGAAACCGATTTCGAGACGCCGGAGGGCGCCGTCACGCTGATCGACTTCATGCCGATCCGGGATATTGCGTCCGACATCGTCCGCATCGTGGTCGGCCGTCGGGGCGAGGTTCCGATCCGCATGGAGTTAGTGATCCGGTTCGATTATGGCCGCCTCGTGCCCTGGGTGTCCCGCGTCGGAGAGGACTGTCTGCGCGCCATCGCCGGCCCTCATTCGACGATCCTGCGAACCGATGCGGCGCACCGGGGCGAGGACTGCCGAACGGTCGCGGCGTTCACGGTTCGCGAGGGGGAGCGCGTTCCCTTCGTCCTCACCTATCGGGCGTCACACCTGTCCCTTCCAGAGCCGGTGGACGCTGAAGCGGCGTTGCGCGAGACGGAACAATTCTGGCAGGACTGGGTCAGACAATGCGTCTACGAAGGCCCCTGGTCCGAGGCCGTCATTCGATCGCTCATCACCATCAAGGCGATGACCTATCGGCCCACCGGCGGCCTCGTGGCGGCCCCGACCACCTCTCTGCCGGAGCAACACGGCGGCCGTCGGAATTGGGATTACCGCTTCTGCTGGTTGCGCGACGCCGCCTTCGTGATCTCCTGCCTCCTTAAGGCCGGCTACCATGAGGAGGCAAAGGCGTGGCGCGACTGGCTGCTCAGAGCCATCGCCGGCAGTCCCTCGCAGGTGCAGCCGATTTACGGCATCGCCGGCGAGCACCGCCTCCATGAGTGGGAGGTATCTTGGCTGCCCGGCTTCGAGGGGGCGCATCCGGTTCGGGTCGGCAACGCGGCCTTTACGCAGTTCCAGCTCGACATCTTTGGGGAAATCCTGAACGCGGGACAGATCGCGCGGGCCTCGCGCCTCGCTGCGACCAAGGATGGCTGGAACCTGCAAAAAGCGCTGCTGAAGCACGTGGAGGAGGTCTGGGACCAACCGGACGAGGGGATCTGGGAGGTGCGGGGCGGCCCCCAGCATTTCGTCCACTCCAAGGTCATGACGTGGGTCGCCTTCGACCGCGGGGTCAAAGCCGTGGAGCAGTTCGGTCTGGAGGGGCCGGTTGAGCGCTGGCGAAGCCTACGCGACAAAATCCACGCTGAGGTTTGCGCGCGCGGCTTCAACCGCGATCGAGGCGCGTTCGTCCAGGTGTTCGGCTCCCAGCATCTCGACGCCAGCACGCTCCTGATCCCGATTGTGGGCTTCCTGCCCCCGGACGACCCGCGGGTCCGCGGGACGGTCGCGGCGATTGAGCGCGAGTTGATGCGGGACGGCTTCGTGCTTCGCTACGACACCCACAAGACAAAGGACGGCCTTCCTCCCGGCGAGGGCGCCTTTCTCGTTTGCAGCTTTTGGTTAGCTGAGACGTACGCTCTCCAGGGCCGGCAGAAAGAAGCCGAGGCGCTGCTGGAGCGCCTTCTCGCATTGCGCAACGACGTCGGCCTCTTGGCCGAAGAGTACGATCCGAAGGCCAAGACCTTTTTGGGCAACTTTCCGCAGGCGCTGTCCCATCTCGCGCTCGCCAACGCCGCGCATCAGATTGCCGTGGGCGGACCGCATCGAGCCCCGGCAAGCCTCAGTCCCTGACCAGCCTGGCTTGATCAGAAGAGGTAGGGCTTGGAACCTCCATCTGACGTTCAGGGCCTCGCGTGGTGGAAGCGGGGCATCGTTGATCAGATCTATCCGCGTTCGTTGCAGGACACGAACGGGGACGGGATCGGCGATCTCAACGGCGTTACGGCGCGCCTCGACGACCTCGCTGAGCTCGGCGTGGACGCGCTCTGGATCGCGTCGATCTATCCCTCGCCTATGGCCGACCTCGGCTACGATGTGCCCGATTACCGCAGCATCGACCCGCTCTTCGGTACGCTGGCCGACTTCGACCAACTCGTAACGGAAGCGCACGCGCGCGGACTTAAGGTGGTCCTCGACTTCGTCCCCAACCATACCTCCGAGCAGCACCCGTGGTTCGTCGAGAGCCGGTCATCACGGGAGAGCGCGAAGCGGGACTGGTACATCTGGCGGGATCCCAAGCCCGACGGCTCGCCCCCGAACAACTGGGTCAGCAACTTCGGGGGACTCGGCGTGGGAGTGGGATGGCGCTACAGCCAGTACTCCTATCACGCGTTCCTCAAAGAGCAACCGGACCTGAACTGGCGCAGTCCGGCGGTGCGAGCGGCCATGCACGAGGTGATGCGCTTCTGGATGAAGCGCGGGGTCGAGGGGTTCAGAGTCGACGCCATTGCGACCCTCACCGAAGACGAACTTCTCCGGAATGACCCGCCAAATCCCGCGGTCCGTCAGGAGGCGCCGCCGGACCAGCGCGTCCACCGCGCCTTCAGCTTCGACCGGCCGGACACGCACGATTATGTGGCTGATATGCGGGCGGTCATTGACGAGTTCCCGGATCGCGTTCTGATCGGCGAGGCTCACCTGCCGGTTGCGCGCGTTAAGAAATAGTACGGCGGCAACCGCCCCGGCTTCCATCTGCCGTTCAACTTCATCCTGCTGCATACGCCTTAGGACGCGGCAACCGTCGGGGCTGCGATCGACCAATACACGATCCTTCTGCCCGAGCGCGGCTGGCCGAATTGGGTGCTCGGCTACCATGATGAGCCACGCGTCGCGAGCCGCATCAGCGACGCTCAGGCGCGGGTCGCGGCCATGCTCGTCATGATCTTGCAGGGCACGCCGTTCGTCTACTACGGCGATGAGATCGGGATGCGGAACGGCGCGATCCTGCCGGACCAGGTCCACGATCCGGTCGAGAAATCAAGAGCAGGCTGCGGTATGGGGCGGGGCCCCGAGCGGACGCCGATGCCGCGGCCATCCGCCTCTCGACACACCTTGACCGCATCGATGAGGCCGTCGCCTATACGCTCTCACTTCGTCCCCACGAGGGCATCATCATGACGCCGGGTTGTGCCTAAGCGCGAGATGGGAGGGGGTTTGCTCGGCCCAGCAGCACGGCTCCAGAGCGGCATCGCTCGACACAGCCCGAGAGGCTGTTGAGCGATGCCGGCATGAAGAGGGCAGGGCCTTCCGGCGCTTACTCTTCAAAGTCTCGCGCTGGGCTCATCACATCCGCCGAAATTAACGGCCGTGACCCGTGACGCGCCGCAGGCGCTGGTGCGGCAGCGCCCGCGTCTCGGCGCTGCGCCGTCCGGCGAAGAAGGCCGCCGTCAACGCGCCAACGGCCATAACCACAAGGCCGCCGCGCAACAGCGTCGGATCGAGTCCGATCGCCGAGGTCCGCGCGCCCGCATCGAAAGGGCCGTGTGCGCCGTGGTCGGTTCCGGCGGGCTCGAACAAGATGCCCTCGTCGCTGGGCGGTGGGGCCGGCGTGTCCGACATCTGCTGCTCGTAGGCGGTCGCGCCGAGGTAGCGGTCGAGGAGCCCGGGGATCAGCATGGAGCCGACGATGGCCTGAATGGCCGGCAGCCCGATCCACAGTTCGCGTGGGGCTTCGTCCGCCGCGTGTAAAATGTTTTCGGCGATCGCTTCCGGTTGGTACCAGGCCCCTACGGGGCGGTGCCGGCGCGGCATGTGGGTCTTGGACCAGGCGAACTGGGGTGTGTTGACCCCGGGCAGTTGCACCATCGTGAGACGGATGCGGCTGCCGTCGTGACTGAGTTCCGAGCGCAGCGAGTCCGTGAAGCCCCGAATAGCAAACTTAGCGGCGCAATACGGCGCCTGCAGCGGGATCGAACGATAGGATAGTGCCGAGCCGACCTGGACGATCGTGCCGGCGTCGCGCGGGCGCATGTGCTTCAGCGCCGCGAGCGTACCGTAGACAACGCCGAGGTAATCCGTTTTCGTGACACGCTCCCACTCTGGGACAGGCACCCGCTCGGCCGGCCCGAACACGGTGGCCATGGCGTCGTTCACCCAGACGTCGATGCGGCCCCATTCGGCCACGACCCGGTCGGCGGCGGCGAACACCGCATCGGCGTCGGCCATGTCGGTCGGGATTACGAGCGCCTGCCCGCCAGCGGCCTCCACGTCGCAGCGCGAACCCTCCAGGCCTGCGTGTCCGCGGGCGAGCAGCGCCACTCGATGGCCGCGCTGCCCAAAGGCTATTGCAACGGCCCGTCCAACGCCTGCCGATGCGCCGGTGACCACAACGACCGGGGCGCCGGAACGCGCGGATTGTTGGGCGCGGTGAGCCGTGTTCGTTGGGCGCTGTTCCATGGCGGTGTTCCTTATTCGGAAACTTTCGAGGCCGGAGCCGGCCCACCCCCTTGCGGGAGAACCGAGCTGAAGCTCCTGAACGAGTCCGGGATAAAATCCGCGGTCGGCCCTCCCAAGGAGGAGGGCAGCGCGTCGCGACACGCTCGCCTCTGTGTGAACCTTGTCATGGCGACATTCGCGTGAGGACATCGCTGAGCGTCAGGGCGAACAAGATGACGAGCCAGAAAAAGCCCGCGGCGGCGACGAGCCGCATCAATGGGCCGGAGCGCTTCAGGTTCATGAACAGGAGTCCGACCAGCGCGGCCTTGACCGCCGCGATTCCGAGGCCGATTACCACGTTGAAGGGACCGAGCGGCAGGTAGGCCGCCCCGAAGCTGATCGAGAGGAGCGCGAGAAGCGCCGCCCAGACCGGCAGGTTCCTGCGCCAAAGCGGCCAGGCGCTCGCGGGATGCGCCACGCCGCTCATGAGGCCCGCCCCGGCAGGTAGATGAGCGGGTAGAGGAAGATCCAGATCACGTCGACGAGGTGCCAGTAGAGCGCCGTGACCTCGACCTGCGGGGTTGTCGCGCAACGCCATGCGGCGGCGCGCGCCGAGATAGCAGAGGCGGCCGACCAGCACGATGCCGATGGTGAGATGGATCGCGTGGATGCCGGTCATGATCCAGTAGAGCGCGAAGAAGATCTGCGCGGCGGGCTCCTTCAGCGCGAAGTCCGGGCCGGGCACGAGGCCCTTCTCGATATCCTCGGCGTATTCGAAGCCCTTCAGCACCAGGAAGGTCGAGCCCGAGCGCCGCCGTCGCGGCAAGGCACCAGACGATCAGGCGGCGCAAGTCCGCCTTCGCCGCGCGCCTGCGCGGCGATCGCCATGGTGAGGCTGCTGGTCAGCAGGACGGCGGTGTTGACCGTGCCGTAGAAGATGTCGGTCTCGCGCGCCGGCGGCGGCGAAGGCCTGCGGGTTCGTCGATGCGGTAGACCGTGTAGAGGAGAAGCAGCGAGCCGAAGAACAGGAGTTCGCTGGCGAGGAAGACCCAGATGCCGAAGGTCGCGCCCTCGCGCTGGCGGGCGAGGTCGCTGCCAGGGCTCCTGCAGGATGGCGCCGGCGCGCTCGCTCATGCCTGCTCTCCCTGAGCGCGGTCGATCGGGCTGGCCGGGCTCCGGGGCCATGCCCTCCGGGTGGTAGTCGTAGGGGCCGACATCGACGCGCGGCGGCGTCGCGAAATTCTCGCGGCGGCGGCGGCGAACGTGGTCTGCCACTCGAGCCCGGTCGCGTCCCAAGGATTGTCGCCGGCGCCGCGCGCCCCAGATCAGCGACCAGGCAGATAGACGAGCGGCAGCAGGTAGGCGACGGCGAGCACGACGGCGCCGGCCGACGACAGCACGTTGAGACCTGGAACTCCGGCGGATAGACGTGATAGCGCCGCGGCATGCCGAGATAGCCGAGCATGAACTGCGGGAAGAAGGTGAGGTTGAAGCCGAAGAACATCAGGATCGCGGCGAAGCGCGCCCAGCGTTCCGGATACATCCGCCCGGTGATCTTCGGCCACCAGAAGTGCAGGCCGCCGAGGTAGGCCGATCACCGTGCCGCCGACCATGATGTAGTGGAAGTGCGCGACCACGAAGTAGGTGTCGTGCAGGTGCACGTCGACGGCGAGCGAGGCGAGGAACAGGCCGGTCAGGCCGCCGATCGTGAACAGGCCGAGGAAGCCGAGCGCGTAGAGCATCGGCGCCTCGAAGCCGATCTGGCCCTGGTAGAGCGTCGCCGTCCAGTTGAACACCTTGATGGCCGAGGGCACCGCGACGATGAAGGACAGGAACGAGAACACCAGGCTCGGCGTAGGGCGACTGGCCGGCGACGAACATGTGGTGGCCCCAGACGAAGAAGCCGATGCACGGCGATCGCCGACGATGCGCGTAGACCATGAAGCGCGTAGCCGAAGATGCGGCTTGCGCGCGAAGCAGGTGATGATCTCGCAGACCACGCCCATCGCCGGCAGCACCATGATGTAGACGGCCGGGTGCGCAGTAGAACCAGAACAGGTGCTGGAACAGCAGCGGATCGCCGCCGAGCGCGGGATCGAAGATCGCCGATGCCGAGCACAGCGCTCGGCCATGACCAGCAGCAGCGTCATCGCCAGCACCGGCGTCGCGAGCACCATGATGATGCTGGTCGCGTAGATCGCCCAGACGAACAGCGGCAGCCGGAACCAGGTCATGCCCGGCGCGCGCAGCGTGTGGATGGTGACGATGAAGTTGAGCCCGGTGAGGATCGAGGAGAAGCCGGCGATGAAGACGCCGAGCAGCGGCGGCGATCACGTGCGTGTTGGAGAACATCGTCGAGAACGGCGTGTAGAAGGTCCAGCCGGTGTCGACGCCGCCGGCGATGAGCGCGTACAGCGTGACAGACGCCGCCGACGATGTAGAGGTACCAGCTGAACAGGTTGAGCCGCGGGAAGGCGAGGTCGCGCGCGCCGATCATCAGCGGCAGCAGGAAATTGCCGAGCGTCGCCGGGATCGACGGGATCAGGAAGAACCACACCATGACCACGCCGTGGAACGTGAACAGCTTGTTGTAGGTGTCGGCCGAGACGAGGTCGCCTGCCGGCGTGAGCAGCTCGAGCCGGACCAGCGAGATCGCGGCGCCCGCCGAGGAAGAAGAAGAACGTGATCGAGATCGCGTACAGGATCGCGATGCGCTTGTGGTCGGTCGTGGTCAGCCACGACGCGAGGGTGTAGCCCGCGCCGAGATAGCTCGGCGTCCGCGCGGAAGCGGCAGTTCGCCGTCAAGCGCGACGTCGGTCATTGTCGGCTTCCCTGCTGTGTCCGACGAGCGAGCGGATGTAGGCCGTCAAGGCGCTGGATCTCGCCGTCGTCGAGAATGTCCGGCAAAGCTCGGCATGATCGGCTCGTAGCCGGCGGCGACGTCGCGCTTGCGGCTGCAGGATCGAGTCGCGGAGATAGGCGTCGTCGGCCACGACGCGTGCGGCCGTCCGCGAGCTGGACCGTGCGGCCGTAGAGCCCGGCGAGGTTCGGCGCATGCACTTGCGAGGCGTCGCGCATGGCAGCCGGCGCAGCCGCGCGCGACGAACAGCGCGCGCGCCCTCTGTGGCGAGGTCGTCGCCCTGCGGCTGCGCGCTGAGCCAGCGCGCATAGTCGTCCTGGCGGCATGACGACGATGCGGCCGATCATGCGCGAATGATCGGTGCCGCAGTACTCGGCGCAGAACAGGTGGAAGACGCCGAGTCTTGGTCGGCCTGGAACCACGTCTCGGTGTAGCGGCCCGGCAGCACGTCCTGCTTCATGCGGAAGGCCGGCACGAAGAAGCAGTGGATCACGTCCTGCGAGGTCATCACGAGCCGCACCGGCGTGTCGACGGGCACGTGCAGCTCGTTGATCTCGCGCGCGCCGTTGGCGTGCTGCGTCTTCCACATCCATTGCTTGGCGACGACGTGGATTTCGAGCGCGTCCTTCGGCGCGACCAGCGCCGAGAGCTGGGCCGAGCCCGCCCACCAGAACATGAAGAGGAAGACGAACAGGGTCGCCGCGGTCCAGCCGATCTCGAACTCGCGGCTGACGATGGCCGGCAGCTCGCCCGCGCTGCGCCTTCGAGCCGCGCCGGAATTTGATCGCGAAGGTGATGACGAGCGTCAGCACGAGCAGGAGGATCGTCGCCGCAAGAGCGAGCAGGATGAAGAAGATGGCGTCGGTGCGCGCGGCCTGGGTCGAGGCGGCGCTGGGCATGAGGGCGGAGAACATCATCCGCCTCCCTCGGGCTGCGGGCCGACGCGGCGATGCAGCCAGACGAGCGCCGCCGCGAGCGCGGCGACGGTCAGCGCTCCGGCAATCATGAGGATGCGCCGGATCAGGGGCGTGTAGACGCCGTGCACGGGATCGAAGCCGTAGCAGAGCAGCGTGATGCGGTCGGTCAGGCCGCCGATGCGACCCTCGCCGGCCTCGACGAGGGCGAGGCGCAGGTCGTGGGGGTTGAGGGCAAGGCTCGACAGCGCGCGGGCGACCCGCCCGTCTGCGGTCAGGACCAGCGCGCCGGCGGGGTGCGCGAACTGGTCGGTCTCGGGGTCGTAGACAGCGCGGTAGCCGACCGCCTCGATGAGCGCGTCTGCGCCCGCGCCGCCGGTCAGGACGGTCGTCGCCTGCGCGATGGCCGGATCGGCGATCCGAGCCTCCACCATGCTACGGGCGTCCTCAGAGCTGTCCTTCGGATCGATGCCGACCGTGATGAGCCCGTAATCCGCGCCGGGGCGCAGCCCGGTCTCGGCCAGCGCGCCTGCCGCGATGGCGAGCGAAGGGCCGCAAATGGTGCGGCAGGTGTAATCGACCGGGATGAGCAGCGCCGGACGCCCGCCGAGCGCCGCGCCGAATGCGAGGCTGTGTCCAGCGGCGTCCTGCATGGTCGAGGATGAGCGGGATGCGGGCATCCGGCGGGGGCGCAAGCACGGCGCTCGGCCAGATCACGCTCGGTCAGCCCCGCCCGCGCCGGTCCGGCGAGCGCGAGGAGGGCGATGAGGGCGGCCGCAACGCGCTCTCATGGCCGCTTCTCCGGTTCGCGGACGGGCGATGGCGCGGCCGGCGGGTCGAGCGGGGCGTATGCGTCCGCGCCGCGCGCCGCGATCAGATCCATGGCGCGCTCGATCGGGATGCGGACGAGGCCCCGGTCGCGATCGACCCAGGCGTAGCCGTCGAGACGCCTGTGCTGCTCGGCTTCGAAGCGGTTGAGGTCGCGGACCGGATCGGTCTGCAACGCGCGGCGCCGCGAAGGGACGCGGCGGCGTGACGACGGAGCCGTGGACGTCCCAGGCGTAGTAGGCGTGAAGGCCGACCAGCGACACAGCGACGAACGCCAGAAATCCGATGACCGTGAAGAGCACGGGCCGGGCTGCAACGCCCGACGGTTCGCGGGGAGCTTCGGCGTGACGCGCTTCACCGGCCATCGGCAGCCCTCAAGAGGCGATGCGCGGCGCTGCGGGCGAGCCCGAGCGAGAGGATGGCGAGCGTCGCCAGCGCGATCACGGCAGCCACAAGCGCGCCGGCCCGGAAGACGGGCGCGAGCAGCCAGACGATATGCAGCCAAACCCCGAAGAGGACCAGTCCGCCGACGACGCGCAGGGCGCGCCGGCTGCGCCTAACTCGTGCGTTCAGCAGCAGAGCGAAAGGGAGGGTGGCGCCAATCGCCACGGCGGCGCCGATCGCCCAAGCCCAGCCGTCCACGCCACGGCGCAAATACCATGCGGCCTTGTCGGGCAGATTGCCGTACCAGGCCACGACGTAAGACATGAAGACGATGTAGACAACGCCGAGCAGGGCCGCGAGGAGGAGGCCGGCGAGATCGCCCGTCGCCGGATCGCCCGCCGCCTCGGGGGCGGCGAGCGCCGCGAAGGCGAGCGCCGAAAGGATCTGCTGGATAGCGATGCTGGCCGCGAAAGCGGTGGAGGTAAAGCGCGGCTCGACCGAGAGGATCCAGTCCACGGACACGAGGCTGACCGTCAGGCCGTAGAAGGCGAGCCCAAGGCCGGCGATAAGCCGCGTGCAGCGCCCCCGGATCACGAACGATGGCGAGGATGGACCAGCCGCCGAGGGCCAGCACGGTGCGCACCAGGAAGAATGGCGCGTTGAGATAGAGGCCAACGCCCGGCGGAGTGGCCCCGGCGCTCGCGGCCCACGGAAAGATCCGTGCAAGGCTCATCGCGATCGGGATAAAGGCGAGGAGCGCGAGCGGGGTCATGGCGGCGGCAGGGCGCAGCGCGGGCGCGAGGCTTTTGCCCCAACGGCCGCCCGTCAGCCGATGGATGAGGAGAAGCACCAAGCTGCCCGACCGGGATGCTGCTCCAGAACACGAACGCTACGAGCCATCCTTGCGCGACCGGAGCCGACGCGAAGCTCAAGCCGGCCGCCATGGCGACCGCAACGGCGAAGCCGAGCGCCCAGGCGGACCAGAGAGACCGCGTGCGGGCAGGAGAGAGCGGCGGGAGTCACGGCAGCTTCTCCCGCGCGTCCGGCACGCTCGCCACCTGCGCGCCTTGCGACAGCTGGAGGGCGCGGATGTAGGCCGCGATGGCCCAGCGGTCCTGCGGCTCGACGCGGGCCGCATAGGAGTACATCACGCCGTAGCCGTTCGTGATGACGTCGACGAAATGCTGCGCCGGCGCGGCCCGCAGGCGGGCCGTGTGATAGGAGGGCGGCTTGGGAAAGCCGCGCGCCACGATCATGCCATCGCCGTAGCCGGCGAGGCCGTGGCAGGGCGTGCAGAAAATCTCGTAGCGCTCCTGGCCGCGGCGCAGCAGCGCGCGGCGTGACCGCCGGCGGCTGTGCCAGCGCTGCAGCGCGGGCGCAGGTCGCCCTGCGCCACCGCGCCCTCGGGGAGCGGGCGCGCCGCGGTGCCGTCGGGCCAGAGCGCGGCGGGCTCGTAGGTATCGTAGCGCTTCTGCTCGCGCATGGACTGGTCCGCGCAGCCGGCGAGCGCCAGAGCGGCGAGGAGGAGCGCGAGCCCGCCTCACGGCCGCACCTCCGTGACGACAGCGCGCCGGCGCCTTCGAGCAGGTGGCGGAGGGCATTCGGCGGCGTCCCGGCGGCCTGTTCGGCGAGCAGGAAGAAGCGGTCCTGGCGTCGCGCGCTCGAAGCCGGCGGCGTCGAACACCGGATGGTGGAGCCGCGGCAGGCCGCAGCCGACCAGGAAGCGCGATGAAGCCGGCGAGCGCCGCGGCCAGCATGCCGACCTCGAAGGGCACGAGCAGGAACACGGGCCAGGTGTTGAGCGGCCGGCCGCCGACGTTGATCGGATAGTCGACGACCGCGCTGTACCATTGCAGCCAATAGCGCGAAGGCCGCCATGCCGAAGCCGGCAATGAGCATGGCCAGGCGGATGCGCGACGGCTGGATGTCGAGAACCTCGTCGATGTCCGTCGAGCGGGAAAGGGCGTGAGCGCATCGAGCGCTCGGTGCCCGTCGCGGCGGACGCGGCGCGCCGCCCGCAGCAGGGCGTCGGGATCGCCGAATTCGGCCAGCAGCGGCCCGCTCATGACAGCGCCCTCCTCGGCGGCAGAGCGCGCGGACCTCGTGCATCGACACGGCCGGCACCAGGCGGACGAAGCACAGGAACAGGAAGGCGAAGAAGCCGAGCGGCCCGAACAGCAGGAGCCCAGTCCCAGAAGGTCGGGTGAGAACAGCCGCCACATGCGACGGCAGTAGCCGTGCGAGAGCGTGTTCCAGATGATCAGGATGCGCTCGAGCCACATGCCGACATTGATGCGCGATCGAGATCAGCACGACCGCCAGGATGCTGCGGCGGACGCGCCGGAACCACAGCGCCTGCGGGATCAGGCAGTTGCAGAGCGAGCATGGTCCAGTAGAGCGGCGCGTAGGCGCCGGTGAACAGGAACGACGACCAGGGAGCGCTCGGCCGGCGCGCCGCCGTACCAGGCCATGAACCACTCGGTCGCGTAGGAGAGCGACATGATGATCGAGGCCAGCAGCACGATCTTGGCCATCGCGTCGAAGTGATTGACGCGTGATGATGGCCTGCAGGCCGCAAGCCCCAGCGGACCAGCGGCCGTCAGCACGACGACCATGCGCGAAGCCGGAGAACAGCGCGCCGACGACGAAGTAGGGCGGGAAGATGCTCTCCTGCCAGCCGGGCATCAGGCTCGCCGCGAAGTCGAGGCCGACGATGGAGTGCACCGAGACGACGAGCGGCACGCGCGAGCGCCGCCAGCGTCCGGTGGAGGGTCTCGTAGCGTCTGCCAGTGCCGGGCCGAGCCGCGCCAGCCGAGCGCGAAGACGCCGTAGAGCGCTGCGCCCGCGCGCCGAGCGCGCGCGGTCGCGCATGGTCGCGAGGTCGGGGATGCAGGCCGACGTAGAAGAACAGGATCGAGAACAGGAGGTAGCTGAGGATCGCCCAGAAATCCCAGACCAGGGCGCTGCGCCACTGCGGCCACAGCGCCATGGTGTTCGGATAGGGCGCGAGCCAGTAGAAATACTGCGGCCGGCCGAGATGCAGGATCGGGAACAGGCCGGCGATCGAGACCGCGAACAGCGTCATCGCTCTCGGCGAAGCGGTTGATCGAGCGCGCGCCAGTCCTGGCGGGTGAGCAGCAGCATCGAGGAGATCAGCGTGCCGCCGCTGCCGATCGCGATCCACCAGACATAGCTCGCGATGGCGTAGCCCCAGACCACGGTGGTGTTGACGCCCCAGATGCCGATGCCGCGCGTGAACAGCACAGCCGATGGCGACGAGCATGACCAGGACGAGCGGCCAGCGCTGACGCCGAAGGCGATCCACCACGCGCGCCCGGCCGGCCGCGTCAGGATCGGATCGGTCACGGCGGCCGTGACGGCGGCGTAGCTCGCGTGCTCGGCCGCGATCCACGCGATGCGCCGGACGGGTCGGCGCGCGCTGCGTCGAGCGCTGCGCTCATGCGCCGTCTCCTTCGAGCGCCGGGTTCGGGTTCGCAGGTCGGCGAGATAGGTCGTGCGCGGGCGGGTGCTGAGGTCGCCGAGCAGCGCGTAGTGGCGCGGATCCGTCTTGCAGGTCGCGCACGACCTGCGCCCGGATTGTTGAGGTCGCCGAACACGATGGCGCGGGTCGGGCAGGCGGCCTGGCAGGCGGTCACGACCTCGCCGTCCGGCGATCGGGCGGTCCTCGCTTCTCGGCCGTCGCGGCGGGCGCGGCTGATGCGCTGGACGCAATAGGTGCACTTCTCCATCACGCCGCGGGCGCGCACCGTGACATCGGGGTTGTTCTGCGCCTTGAACGGCTCGGCGCCGAGGTTGGCGTATTCCTGGCCGTCGGCGTAGCCGAAGAAGTTGAAGCGGCGCACCTTGTAGGGGCAGTTCGCCTCGCAGAAGCGCGTGCCGACGCAGCGGTTGTAGACCTGGACGTTCAGGCCCTCGCTGTCGTGGACCGAGGCCGCGACGGGGCAGACCGGCTCGCAGGGCGCCTTCTCGCAATGCATGCAGGGCACCGGCTGGAAGCCCGGCTGCGGCTGCTCCGGCGTGCCGTGGTCGTAGATGTCGATGCGCAGCCAGTGCATGTCGCGCCCTCGCGCGATCTCCTCCGGCCCGACGACCGGCACGTTGTTCTCGGCCTGGCAGGCGACCACGCAGGCGTTGCAGCCGATGCAGGCCTGCGTGTCGATCACCATGCCCCAGGCGTGGCCCGTCGTAGGCGATAGTCCGGGTAGAAGCTCGGTACGGCCCCGTGTTGCTCTCGACGGATTCGCCGTGCGCCAGGTCGGCCAGCGGAGAGGACGGGAAAGAGGTCGCGCACGTCCCGTTCCAGCCGGACGTCGTTCTGCGTCGACCAGCACCTCCCGGCGGCGGCCCGTCTTGGCGAGCGCGACGCCCTCGACCATCCAGGGCGCGCGCGTGGTGCGCAAGAGCGTAGGCGTTGGCGCCGACGCCGGTGCCGATCGCGCCGGCGCTGCGTGCGGCCATAGCCGAGCGTGAGGCTGGCGACGCCGGGCGCGTGCCCCGGCGTGACCACGACGGGCGTGACGAGTCGAAGCGCCGTTCGCCGCGATGCGGACCACGTCGCCGGTCTTGAGCCCAAGCTTCTGCGGCGTCCGTCGGGCCGATCGCCGAGCGCGTTGCCCCAGACCTGCTTGGTGAGCGGCTTGGGGCATTCCTGCAGCCAGGCATTGTTGGCGAAGCGGCCGTCCCAGACGCAAGGATCGGGGCGCGAGCACGAGCGACAAGCCGTCCGGCTCGGGCAGGGGCTGGATCGCGGGCAGGCGCGGCGCTCCGGCGACGGCGGGCTTCGCCGCGCTGCCCGCCACGACGCCGTCGTGGAGCGCCTGCCGCCACCAGGTCTCGAAGTCGGCCACCGCCCGTCGCCGCCAGGTCTCGCGCACAAGGTCGTAGGGCGCGGCGTCGAAGCGGCCCGAGAAGGCCGCCAGAAGCTCGTGCGCCGTGCGGGTGGCGTAGAGCGGCCGGATCAGCGGCTGGACGAGGCTGGCCGTGCCGTCGGTCGCGCGCAGGTCGGACCAGCTTTCGAGCGGATGCGACTCCGGCACGTGCCAGCCGCACAGCGCGGCGGTCTCGTCGGCGTAGAGGCCGAGATGCACGCTGAACGGCGCGCGCTTGAGCCGAGCCGCCATGCTCGAGGTCGGCCGGAGCGTCATAGGCTGGGTTCGCGCCGATCACGACCAGCGCCTCGACCCGCCCGGCCGCAAGATCCTGCGCCAGCGTCTCCAGCGATTCCGGGCGGCGGTCGAAGAGCGCGTCCGGCGGCTCGATCAGGTCGACGGGCGCTTGCAGCTGGGCGTTGATCCAGTGCACGAGCGCATGCGCCTCGGGCGAGAGGGTGCGCCCGGCAAGCACCAGCGCGCGCCCGCGCTGCGCCGCCAGATCGCGCACGGCGGCGTCGACGAACTTCGCGGCGCTGCGGCGGCAGCGCCGGCTGCGGCAGACCCGCGCCGAGGGCATTGGCGACCGCCAGCGCCGCGTTGTGGATGTGGCGCGGGTGCAGGGCGAGGCGGTTGTCGGCTTTCGCGCCGGTCAGCGTCGGCGCGGCCTCGATCGCATAAAGGCGGGAGACGGGGTTCGGACCCTGCGGGTCGCGCCGCGCCGCCCAGCCGCGGGCGTTGCGGATCTGGTCCGGGCCGGGCCCGAGCGGATCGGCGTCGAGGGCCAGCACGACGTCGGCCTGGTCGAGCCGCGGCAAGGCGTGCCAGCGGGCGGCCGAAGGCCAGCGCCGCCCCGGCCGCGCGGCGTCGTCGCCGGCCGGCTCGTAGGCATGCCAGGCCGCCTGCGGGAACTGCTGCAAGCAGCCCGTCGATCTGCCGCAGCAGCGTCGGCGAGGTCACGCGGCCGGTGAGCAGGCGCAGGCCCTCGCCCTCGCGCGCCTGCAGGCGCTCCAGACCGGCAGCAGCGCCTGCAGGAACATGTCCCAAGAGGCGATCGCGCCGTCTTGCAGGACGGTGCGCGAGCGGTCGGGATCGTAGAGCGACAGCACGGCGGCTTCGGCGAACACGTCGGTCGCGCCCAGGCTCGCCGGATGGAGCGGGTTGCCCTCGATCTTGATCGGCCGCCCATCGACCGAGATGCCGACCACGCCGCGCCCATAGCCGCCGAGCGGCAGCGTCGTGGCGAAGCGCAGCGGCTCGCCGGGCGTGACGCGCTCGGGCATCCGCACATAGGGAAGGATCTCCTCGTCCGGCTTGGTGCAGGCCGAGACTGCGCAGCGCCATCTGCGCCGCGAGCAGCCGCAGCGCCTCGCGGCGGGTGAGCGCCGCCGCCGGCGTCGCGACGGCTCGGGGAGGGAGGCGCGCTCAGCGGTGGCATATCGAGCAGTCGGTCAGGTGCTTCGTGTCGATGTGGTAGGCCCCGCGCAGCCGCCGGCCCTCGCTCGGCCTGGTCCTTCGGCGGCGTCCAGGCCATGTCGAACACCGCCTCGCGCGGGCGCAGGTTCGGCGTCGGGGTTGCGGTGGCAGTCGAGGCACCAGCCCATCGTGAGCGGCGCGGCCTGCCGCATCAGCGGCATCTGGTCCACGCGCCCGTGGCAGGTCGCGCAGCCGACGCCCTTCGTCGACATGGACGCAGTGGTCGAAGTAGACGTAGTCCGGCAGGTTGTGGACGCGCCGCCAGCGCAGCGGCCGGTTCTCGGCGAGGCTCGCGCGCACCGGCGCCAGCATGCCGGCGTTGGTCCAGATCTGGGAATGGCAGGTCATGCAGGTCTCGGTCGGCGGAATGCCGGCGAAGCGCGCCGTCTCGACCGAGGTGTGGCAGTAGCGGCAGTCGATCCCGAGTCGCCCGACATGGTGCTCATGGCTGAACGGCACCGGCTGCTCGCGCGTGACGTTCTGCCCGGTCACATAGGGCGAGCGCATGATCGTGTAGCCAAGCCCGACCAGCAGCACGGGCAGGACTGCGAGCCCCACGAGCACTACTCGGCGATGGCGTCCGCTCGCGGCCGGAAGATCTGCGCCATAAGACCCTTGTCATCCCGTTCCGGTCACAAACGCCGCGGGCGCGGCTTCGTTGCGAGATGCGGGGTTGCTCCCGCCACGCCTTTTGCGCGATGGGGGCCGTCGAACGCGCAACAATTTGCCGGTGGCCTTACGAAAAGAAACCTGGTGGACCCGCAGCCTGGGCAAGGACAGTTCCCTGTTGGTTAGAGGCCGGGAATGCGCCAGGACCCGCCAGGAGCTTGCGGGTCCCAGCCGGAAACCCAAGCGGCTTCCCCGCCGTTCCGCGTGTTCGTCAAGGTTGGTAGGAAGTTTGTACGGTGCCGGACCGAGTCTCCCGCTGGTTGTCATGGCCGGCCCGACCCCGCTGGCGGCAAAGTGGCAGCAGTGCCAAATCGAGAAAGGTCTTCTCCGGCGCTCCCCGCAGCGGATACGGCATGGGCAGTTTGTACTTTCGTGAGCGGTACGTGCGCACCAAGCGCTGCACGCGGTAGCGTCCCGTCGGGGTTCGGTAGCCTTTGCGCCCCGTTAAATCCAGCCACGCATGGACCGGGCTCCATTACGCTCACGGTCATGCGCTGGGTCGCGATGCGGGGGAGTTTCATGTCGATGGCTCCTTCGAGTGCATCGCGGCACAAACCAGTCGCTCAGTCCGCCGGT
>CAVSLO010000056.1:0-23839 GCA_963728675.1 uncultured Alphaproteobacteria bacterium
CTAGAGGTCGCCGAGGCTGAGTTGCGCCTGATCCCGGCGATGACGTCGCCCTTTTTGCCGGTGGGCCGGCCGGGACGGGAACGCGCCGCCGGCCGGGTCCGCCGCGGCGTCCCTTTCCCTCCGCGAGCCCGGGCCAGCGCCTGATCCCGAGTCACCGCTTCGGGCGCGTTCGGGTCGCCGGTCAGCCACTTGCCGCGCTTGATGACCTCGTTCACGCGGCCCTGGTTGACGCCAAGCTCGAAGGCGATCTCCTGCTGCGTCATGCCCGTGGCGGCGTGAAGCTCCAGGATCCGACGGGCCAGATCCGGGGTCATCTTGCGCCCGGTGATGCGCCGCGCCGGGGCGATCGAGCGGTTGGCCTTGTCACGCTCGCGGAGCTTGGCAGAATGGCGAGCGCCATGTGCATGCCGTGCTCGCGCAAAGTCTCCTCGAATTCCTTGAGCGTGGTCATGCGGCGTCTCCCTCGGGCCCGAGTCTCGCCTTGAGCCGCCCTTTCGTCAACGGTTCGCAGCCGAACGGGTTCGGGGCGGCGCATCCCAAGGACGCCCGCAAGCCGGCCCTTCTGACATGCTTCTCGGCGCTCATCTCCTGTCGCCGGCGTTGCGACGCCGGCCGGTCATCGACAACCGCCGGGCCGAATTACGCTGGGCAAGGGCGATAAGCCTTGGCCGAGGGCGGCAACGTCGCGCGCGGCGTCAAAGTGATCGGCGCTTTCGGGCGCCGCGAAGCAGGCGACGCCGGGTCAGGCCGGCGGCATCGTCCCGTGACGGGCTTCCGTCTACCTTAGACATGCGCAGCCGACGGTTCGCCTCGCTCGCAAGACCGGCGGTTCGACAGTCCGGCGTCGAAGAAACCAAGGAGGAAACGAATGACCGTCTCACGTTGTTGGGCATGGCTCGCGCCCCTGGCGCTCTGTTCCGTGGTGGGCGGCGCCCAGGCGCAACAGGCCGACATGACGTTCTTCGTCACCAGCGCCGGGTCCGGCAAGGGCGCGGACCTGGGCGGCCTGGACGGCGCCGACCAGCTTTGCGCCAGGCTGGCGCAGGCCGCGGGGTCGAGCGGCAAGACATGGCGGGCCTATCTGTCGACGCAGGCGATGGGCGGGACCGCCGCCGTCAATGCGCGCGACCGCATCGGACGCGGCCCCTGGCGGAATGCGAAAGGCGTCGTCGTCGCCAAGGACGTCGCGGACCTCCACGGCCCCAACAACAACCTGACCAAGCAAACGGCGCTCACCGAGAAGGGCGACGGGGTCAACGGCCGGGGCGACACGCCCAATACGCACGACATTCTGACCGGCTCCCAGCCGGACGGCACCGCCTTCGCCGGAACCGAAGACCGGACCTGCGGCAATTACACCAAGAGCGGGGCCGAGGGCGCCGTGATGCTCGGCCATCACGACCGACTGGGGCTGAGCGAGGACCCGCCGGCGAAATCCTGGAATTCGTCGCACCTCTCACGCGGCGGTTGCAGCCCGGATGCCCTGAAAAGCACGGGCGGCGCGGGGCTGCTCTACTGCTTCGCCGCGAACTGAGCCGAGTTCACTCCGTTTACGGGGGAGGTCGAGTTGGCGCGGCGGCGCCGACCAGGTGAGGGCAAGCCTCGATCCGGTGTGAGCGCCGGCCCTCGCCCTCTCCCGCGCGCGGAACAGGGTTTCAGGGTAAAACGTCGTGTCCCCGAAGCGCTTGCCGCAAGGTTCCATTTGCATTACATGAGCGGCGTCCGATGAAGCGCCGAGGCGGCGGTCGAGGGTGCGTGGCGAGCGCACCTCGTTTTGCGTGTCCCCTCAACGCTTGCGGACCAAACTGTTCCCAATCGTCGAACGTGCGCCGGCCCGCTCACGAGCGGCACGCCTGGCGGGTTATCTCCCCAGGCGGCGGCGGTTTCGGGAACGGCGCGCCACACCAGCCGCCGGCGCAAGCCCAGCACGGGCTGTGAGGAGAATGAATGTCCGCAGGATTGCAACAAGCGCCGAGCCGCGAGGATTTCGCGGCGCTGCTCGAGGAGGCCTTCCGCAACTCCGAAATCCAGGAGGGCTCCGTCGTCAAGGGAACCGTGGTCGCGATCGAGAAGGACGTCGCGGTCATCGACATCGGCGCCAAAACAGAGGGCCGCGTCGCCCTGAAGGAGTTCGCCGGCCCTAGCCGCGATCAGACGGTCAACGTCGGCGACGAGGTCGAAGTCTATGTCGAGCGCATCGAGAACGCGCTCGGCGAGGCCGTCCTCTCGCGCGACAAGGCGCGCCGCGAGGAAAGCTGGATCAAGCTCGAAAAGGCGTTCGAGAACAATGAGCGCGTTCAGGGCATGATTTTCAACCAGGTCAAGGGCGGCTACACGGTCGACCTCGACGGCGCCGTGGCGTTCCTGCCGCGCTCCCAGGTCGATATCCGCCCGGTACGCGACGTCGGTCCGCTCATGAGCGCGCCGCAGCCGTTCCAGATCCTCAAGATGGACCGCCGCCGCGGCAACATCGTCGTGTCACGCCGCACCGTGCTCGAGGAGAGCCGGGCCGAGCAGCGCTCCGAACTCGTGGCCAACCTCGAAGAGGGTCAGGTCATCGAGGGCGTGGTCAAGAACATCACCGAGTACGGCGCCTTCGTGGATCTCGGCGGCATCGACGGCTTGCTGCACGTCACCGACATGGCGTGGCGGCGCGTCAACCACCCGAGCGAGGTCGTCAACATCGGCCAGAGCGTCAAGGTCAAGATCATCAAGATCAACCACGAGACGCACCGTATCTCCCTCGGCATCAAGCAGCTTCTCGCCGACCCGTGGGAGGGCATCGCGGCCCGCTATCCGGTGAACGCCCGCTTCAAGGGGCGCGTCACCAACATCACGGACTACGGCGCGTTCGTCGAGCTGGAGCCGGGGATCGAAGGGCTGATCCACGTCTCCGAGATGTCCTGGACGAAGAAGAACGTCCATCCCGGAAAGATCGTCTCCACCTCCCAGGAGGTCGAAGTCCAGATCCTGGAGGTCGATCCGGTCAAGCGCCGCATCTCGCTGGGCTTGAAGCAGACGCTCCAGAACCCCTGGGAGGCGTTCGCCGAGAAGCACCCGGTCGGCTCGGTGGTCGAGGGCGAGGTCAAGAACAAGACCGAGTTCGGCCTCTTCATCGGGCTTGAGGGCGACGTGGACGGCATGGTCCACCTGTCCGATCTCGACTGGAATCGTCCGGGCGAGCAGGTCATCGACGAGTTCAAGAAGAGCGACGTGGTGCGCGCCCAGGTGCTCGACGTCGATGTCGAGAAGGAGCGCATCTCGCTTGGCATCAAGCAGCTTGCGGGCGATCCCTTCGCGGACGCCGGCGAGATCCGCAAAGGCCAAGTCGTGACCTGCGAGGTGCTCGAGGTGAAGGACTCGGGGCTGGAGGTGAAGATCGCCGACACCGACCTCACCGCCTTCATCAAGCGCAACGAACTCGCCCGCGACCGCGCCGACCAGCGGCCCGAGCGGTTCGCAGCCGGCGAGAAGTTCGACGCCCGCGTGACGCAGTTCGACCGCAAGTCGCGCCGCATTACGCTGTCGATCAAGGCGCTGGAGATGGCCGAGGAAAAAGAGGCTATCGCTCAATACGGCTCGACCGACTCAGGTGCTTCGCTCGGCGACATTCTGGGCGCCGCGCTCAACAAGGCGAAGACCGACAAGAAATGACCTCGGCTCGAGGCCGAGGTCATCCCGGATCGCGGCCCCGGATCGAGTCCGGGAGCTGATCCCATCAAGCTTTGAACCCGCGCAAAAGAACCTGCGCGGGTTTTTGTTCGCTCGCAGCCTTCCGTTGCGCTTGCCCCGTCGCAATGGGCGAGAGTACTCTGCCCGCCCCTGGGGCGGATAGGACCGCAAAGGACGCTCTTAACAATGTCCATCGATCCCGAGATCATGGCCGATCGGCGGCGTCTGCGCCGCAAGCTCTCCTTTTGGCGCGTGCTCGGCGTGCTTGGTCTCATCGCGGCCGTGATCGCCGTCGGTCTGACTGCGACGGGCCGATCGCCGCTTGGCGCGACGCGGCCGCAGATCGCCCGCATCTCGGTCAGCGGCTTTATCGCTGGCAGCCAGCGCATGAGCGATCTCTTCAAACGCGTCGGCGAGTCGGGCGCGGTCTCGGGCGTGGTGATCTCGATCAACAGCCCCGGCGGCAGCACGACCGGCTCGGAAGAGCTGTATCGTGGCATCCGGCAGCTTGCCGCCAAGAAACCGCTGGTCGCGTTCGTCGACGGCACGGCGGCGTCGGGCGGCTACATCACCGCGCTTGCGGCGGATCACATCGTGGCGCGCGAGACCTCGCTCGTCGGCTCGGTCGGCGTGCTGTTCCAGTACCCCGACCTGTCCAAGCTGCTCGACACCGTTGGCGTGAAGGTCGAGGAGATCAAGTCGGCGCCGCTCAAGGCCGAACCGAGCCCGTTCCACCCGACGAGCCCCGAAGCGCGGGCGGCTCTCCAGCAGGTCGTCGCGGACACGTTCGACTGGTTCAAGCATCTCGTGGCGGAGCGCCGGAGCCTGAATGACGCGGACCTCGGCGTCGTCTCGACCGGGCGGATCTTCAATGGCCGGCAGGCGCTGCCGCTGAAGCTGGTCGACGAACTCGGCGGGGAGCGCGACGCGGTCGCCTGGCTAGAGCGCGAGAAGGGCGTCGCCAAGAACCTGCCGGTGCGCCAATGGCGGCCGCGCGACGACCGCAGCTTCAATTTATGGACGGCCGCCCGCATCGGCGCCAAGGCACTGGGATTCGAAGACGCAGCGGATCGGCTGCGCCAGGCCTCGCTTGCCGTGGAGGATGCGAAATTGGAGGGCTTGCTGACCCTCTGGCGTCCAGTCCTCGACAAATAGCCTGAACCGGCCGGCTCTCCCCATGATCAAGTCCGAACTGATTTTGAAAATCGCCGAGCAGAATCCGCACCTCTATCAGCGGGATATCGAGAACATCGTCAACGCGATCCTGGACACGATCACCAACGCCCTGGCGCGGGGCGATCGGGTCGAACTCCGCGGCTTCGGAGCGTTCGCAGTCAAAAAACGCGAGGCGCGCACCGGGCGCAATCCGCGGACGGGCGACGCCGTCGCGGTGTCCGAGAAAGTCATCCCGACCTTCAAGACCGGGAAGGAGATGCGCGCGCGATTGAACGCGACGGGGTCCGGCGAGAACGCTCAATCCAAGTGAAGAGGCAGGCGAGACATGCGACAGTTTTTCAAGGCGTTGATCCTCCTTCCCGTCGCGATCGTCGTTGTGCTTCTCGCCGTGGCGAACCGCGCGCCGGTGACGTTTTCGTTTGATCCGACCCGTTCGGCGTCCGATCTGAGCGTGACGCTGCCCCTGTTCGCGCTTTTGCTGGCGGCGCTTGTCGTCGGCGTCGTCGTCGGCGGCGTCGCGTCCTGGCTCGCTCAGCGCAAGCATCGACGGGGCCGCCGCCATCATCGGCGCGAGGCGGACCGGCTCCGCGCGGAAGCCGAGCGGCTGCGCACCCAAGCCTCGGGCGCATCCAGCCTGCCGGCCCTGCCCTCCCCGAGCGCCTCGCGGTCTTAAATACAGACGATCCGTCTCATGCGCGTCGTCTGCGCCGACGCGATCGATCGCGCGCTCACCGTCCCGGCGCTCGTCGAGGCCCTGGCGGAGGCGTTTCGGGGCGAGTCCGTCGCGCCGCAGCGGCATCATCACCGGATCGAGCGCGCCGGGCATGCGCCTGCGACGCTTCTGATCATGCCGGCCTGGAGGCCCCCCAACGGCTTCATGGGCGTCAAGGTCGCCACGATCGTTCCGGACAACGCCGCGCGGGGCCTGCCGAGCCTGCTGGGCGCGTATCTCCTGATGGACAGCGCGACCGGACAGCCGCTGGCGGTGCTGGACGGCGCGCGCCTCACGCTATGGCGCACGGCGGCGGCCTCGGCGCTCGCCGCGCGCTTCCTTGCGCCGCCGGACACACGCCGCATGACGATGGTGGGCGCCGGCGCGCTCGCGCCGTTCCTGATCCGGGCGCACATGAGCCAGCGCCCGATCGAAGAGGTCGCGCTCTGGAACCATCGACCCGAAAAGACCGAGATGCTCGCCGCGGCGTTGCGGGCCGAGGGCCTGCCCGTGACGGCGACCGCCGACCTCGAAGAAGCGGTGCGCGCGGCTGATCTTGTCTCCTGCGCAACGCTTTCGGCCACGCCGCTGATTCGAGGCGCATGGCTGAAGCCCGGCAGCCACCTCGATCTCGTCGGCGCGTTCCACCCAGGCCTGCGCGAGGCGGATGACGAGGCGCTCCGGCGCACCGCCGTTTATATCGACGCGCCTGCAGCCTTGAGCGAGGGCGGCGACGTGGCGATGGGGCTGCAATCCGGCGCGATCGCCGCGGCCGATGTGCGCGGCGACCTGTTCGGGCTCTGCCGGGGCCAGGTTCAGGGCCGGACGCGGGCGGATGAGATCACGCTGTTCAAATCCGTCGGCGCAGCGTTAGAGGATTTAACTGCGGCGACGTTGGTGTGGCGGTCGCTTGCACCCACATCGTAAGCTGAAGCCATGCCCCCCCTCGTCAAAATCTGCGGCCTGAGCACGCCCGACGCCGTTGACGCCGCGGTTGCGGCCGGAGCCGACATGATCGGGCTCGTGCGCTTTCCCAAAAGCCCGCGCCATGTCGGGCTGGAGGAGGGGCGCGCCCTCTCGGCCCGCGCGCGCGGCAAGGCTTTTCGCGTTGCGCTCGTGGTCGATGCGGACGACGCCGAACTGGAGGCGGTCGTCGCGGCGCTCGATCCCGATCTCATCCAATTGCATGGGGCTGAAACCCCGGAGCGCGTCGCCGCGATCCGGGCGCGGTTCGGCCGGCCCGTGATGAAAGCCGTCGGCATCGCGGATGCCGCCGATCTCACGGATATCGAGCGTTACGCCGCCGTCGCCGACCGGGTGCTTCTCGACGCCAAGCCGCCCAAGAGAATTGAAGCGCTGCCCGGCGGCAACGGGCTCGCCTTCGACTGGCGGCTCGTCGCCGGCCTTGACCCGGACAAGCCATTCATGCTGTCGGGGGGGCTGTCGCCTGAGACGGTGGCCGCGGCCATCGCGCTCACGGGCGTGCGCGCCGTCGATGTCTCGTCCGGGGTCGAGACCCGGCCGGGTCAAAAAAGCTCCGGACAAGATCGCGGCGTTCGTCAAAGCCGCCCGCGCCGCCTGGAGCCGGGCGCGAGGCAAAGGACACGGCAGCGTGAGCGCTTTCCCGAAACCCAACACCTTTCGCGCCGGACCGGACGAGCGCGGCCATTTCGGCATCTTCGGCGGCCGCTTCGTCGCCGAAACCCTGATGCCGCTCATCCTGGAGCTGGAGCAGGCCTATGCCGAGGCGAAGCGCGATCCGGCCTTCCAGGCCGAGATGGAGTCCTACCTCACCCATTACGTCGGCCGGCCGAGCCCGCTCTATTTCGCCGAGCGCCTGACCGAGCATCTCGGCGGAGCGAAAATCTATTTCAAGCGCGACGAGCTGAACCACACCGGCGCGCACAAGGTGAACAACGTGCTCGGCCAGATTCTCCTGGCCCGGCGCATGGGCAAGCGGCGCATCATCGCCGAGACCGGCGCCGGGCAGCATGGGGTCGCGACCGCCACGCTCTGCGCCCGCTTCGGGCTCGATTGCATCGTCTACATGGGCGCGGTCGACGTCGAGCGGCAGAAGCCGAACGTGTTCCGCATGAAGATGCTCGGCGCAGAGGTCGTGCCCGTGCAGTCGGGCACGCGCACCCTGAAGGACGCCATGAACGAGGCCCTGCGCGACTGGGTCACCAACGTCGCCGACACCTTTTATTGCATCGGCACGGTGGCGGGGCCGCACCCCTACCCCGCGATGGTGCGCGACTTCCAGTCGGTGATCGGCCGCGAGGCGCGCGAGCAGATGCTGTTGGCCGAAGGCCGCCTGCCGGACTCGCTCGTCGCCTGCATCGGCGGCGGCTCCAACGCCATCGGCCTGTTCCACCCCTTTCTGGACGATCCGGGCGTCGAGATTTACGGGGTCGAGGCCGCTGGCCACGGCCTGTCGTCGGGCCTCCACGCCGCCTCGCTGACGGGCGGACGGCCCGGCGTGCTGCACGGCAACCGCACCTACCTTCTCATGGACGACGACGGGCAGATCCAGGACGCCCACTCGATCTCGGCCGGCCTCGACTACCCCGGCATCGGCCCCGAGCATTCCTGGCTGCACGATGTCGGCCGCGTCACCTATCTCTCGGCCACCGACGACGAGGCGCTCGCCGCCTTCCAACTCTGCTGCCAACTCGAAGGCATCATCCCGGCCTTGGAGCCCGCCCACGCCCTCGCCAAGGTCGATCGACCTCGCGCCGCAAAAGCCGCGGGACCACCTCATGGTGATGAACCTGTGCGGGCGGGGGGACAAGGACATCTTCACGGTGGCGGAGCACTTGGGAGGCGGGCTGTAGGCCCGCTAGTCTAATCTCCTTGCGCTGCTCAAGTCGGGGCGAAGCTTCACCGCTTCGACTCATCCGTGCTCTGTCCAGGGCGGGGCTTGTAGCGCGGGAGCGACCAGCCCCAATGAATAGCGGCGCCCCGCAACACGAACCCAGCAATCAGACTCGCCGTGATCGCGATCTCGCGTGGCGATCCGAAGAGCGACCCACCAACGAAGACCATGGCGCTGAGCAGTGCAGCCGTGACGTAGACCTCCCGGCTGAGGACGATCGGGCTCTCCGCCCCGAGCACATCCCGAACGATGCCGCCAAACGTCGCCGTAATCACACCCATTGCAATCGCAAGCACCGGTCCCGATCCAGCCAGCAACGCTCGCTCTGCGCCGGTCGTCGCAAAGAGAACCCCAGAGCGTCGAACCACAGCAGCAGCCGATAGCGGGACTGCGGAATGTGGGCCGTGAAAAAGACCGCAGCCGATACCATGACACAGCTGATGAAATAAGCAGGCTCGCGCACCCAGAATACGGGTAACTGGCCCAGGAGAATGTCACGCAACGTACCACCGCCGATTCCCGTTACAGTACCGAGTAGAGCAAAACCGCTGATATCCATTTGCTTGCGGGAAGCGACCAACGCGCCTGAAACCGCGAACACGACAACGCCAAACCAATCCAGAATAGTGACGGCGGTGTCGAGGATCATTGAGAGGCGATCGTGCTGTGTTGACTGGAGTTCAAGAGCGATACCACTTTCCTGCCGAATGCATGTGCAGCGCTCACATAGCTGTAGGCGAGAATAATCGTTGGGTCCGCTCGGGTGGTATGAGCAGGGCGTCAGCGCGGGTTTCCAAGTCAATGGGCAGCATGGCTCTCCTTCGCGCGTTCCTGGCACTTAGTCCCGTCCGATCCGTTCCCACAATCCGCTGGGCTCGCAGCGACTTTCTGGTCTGCCTCGCCCTGCGGCTACGACCCGTGTAACTCTCTCCCTTTCCGACCCGCCGCGTGCTAACGCCTCGGCTCATGACCGCCCGCATCGAAGCCCGTTTCCAACATTGCCGCGCCGAAGGCCGCGCCGCGCTCGTGACCTACGTCATGGCCGGCGACCCGGACCCGGAGACCGCGCTCGCGATCCTGCGCGCGCTGCCGCAGGCCGGCGCGGACATCGTCGAGTTCGGCTTGCCCTTCACCGACCCGATGGCCGACGGTCCCGCCATTCAGGCGGCGGGACTGCGGGCGCTGAAGGCCGGGCAGACCACGGCCAAGACGCTCGACCTCGTGCGCCGCTTCCGCGCCGAAGACGCGGACACGCCCGTCATCCTGATGGGCTATTTCAATCCGATCTACATCTACGGCGTCGAGCGCTTCCTGACCGACGCCAAGGCGGCCGGCGTCGACGGCCTGATCGTCGTCGATCTGCCGCCCGAGGAGGACGACGAGTTGTGCCTGCCGGCGCTTCGGGCCGGCCTCGCCTTCGTTCGCCTCGCCACGCCGACCACTGACGACAAGCGCCTGCCCGCCGTCCTCGCCAACACGGCGGGCTTCGTCTACTATGTCTCGATCACCGGCATCACGGGCGCGGCGACGCCCGATTTCGGCCAAGTCGCGGCGGCGGTCGAGCGCGTCAAGCGTCATACGCCGCTTCCTGTGGTGGTCGGCTTCGGCGTGAAGAAGCCCGAGCACGCCGCCGCGGTGGCACGGGGCGCCGATGGTGTCGTGGTCGGCTCCGCGCTCATCGACGCGCTGCGCGCCACGCTCGACGCCGAGAACCGGGCGACCTCGCAAACGGTTGAGGCTGTCGCCATGTTGGTGCGGAGCTTGGCCGAAGGCGTGCGCTCGGCGCGGAAGGCTGAAGACGCTTAGAGCTGCGCTTTCTTTGTCATGGCCGGACTTGATCCGGCCATCTCGGTCAGAGGAGTTCCGCCTCTCAAATCGGGATCGCCGGCTCAAGGCCGGCGATGACAAGCTGGAGAAATTTCATGAACTGGATCTCCGAAGTCGTCCGCCCCAAGATCAAGACGCTGTTCAAGCGCGAGACGCCGGAAAACCTGTGGATCAAATGCCCAGAGACGGGGCAGGTCGTCTTCCACAAGGACGTGGAGGCGAACCTTTGGGTCATCCCCGAGTCGAATCATCACCTGCGCCTGGACGCGACGCAACGCCTGAAAATGATGTTCGACTCCGGCACATGGCTCGACGTGCCCCTGCCCGAGGCCGCGCTCGATCCCCTGAAATTTCGGGACGAGAAACGCTATGTGGATCGCCTCAAGGACGCCCGCGCCAAGACCGGGCTGCGGGACGCCTTCAAGATCGGGTTCGGCCGCGTCGACGAACTGCCGATGACCCTCGCCGTGCAGGACTTCGGCTTCATGGGCGGCTCGCTCGGCATGGCGGCGGGCGAGGCCTTCATCAAGGGGGCCGAGACGGCGATCGAGAAGAAGACGCCCTACGTGCTGTTCGCAGCGTCCGGCGGCGCGCGCATGCAGGAGGGCATCCTCTCGCTGATGCAGATGCCGCGCACCACGGTCGCGGTGCGGCGGCTGCGCGCGGCGCGCCTGCCCTACGTCGTGGTGCTGACCAATCCGACGACGGGCGGCGTCACGGCCTCCTACGCCATGTTGGGCGACGTGCATCTCGCCGAGCCCGGCGCGTTGATCGGCTTTGCGGGACCGCGGGTCATCGAGCAGACCATCCGCGAGAAGCTGCCCGACGGCTTTCAGCGCGCCGAGTACCTGAAGGAGCACGGCACGGTCGATCAGGTCGTGCATCGGCATGACCTGAAAGCCACCATCGCCCGCCTCTGTCGGCTGTTGATGAAGGCGCCCGCGCCGGAGAAACCGGGGGAGGCCGCGCCCGAGCCGGCGAACGCCGTGGTCGAGCCGACGGGCTGACCTCGAGCGATGGAGTCCTCGGACGCGCTGATCGCGCGCTTTCTGGCGCTGCATCCCAAAATCATCGACCTGTCGCTTGGCCGGATCGAGCGGCTGCTGGCCGATCTCGGCCACCCGGAGCGGCGGCTGCCGCCGGTGATTCATGTCGCCGGCACCAACGGCAAGGGCTCCACCATCGCGTTCATGCGCGCGATTTTGGAAAGCGCGGGCCTTGCGGTTCACGTCTATACCTCGCCGCATCTCGTGCGCTTCCACGAGCGCATTCGACTCGGCCGGACCGGCGGCGGCCGCTTCGTCGACGAGGAGCGGCTCGTCGAGGCGCTGCGCCGCTGCGACGCGGTGAACGGGGCTCAGCCCATCACGGTGTTCGAGATCACCACCGCGGCGGCGTTTTGGCTCTTCGCCGAAACTCCGGCTGACGTCTTGTTGCTCGAAGTCGGGCTTGGCGGGCGCGCCGATGCAACGAACGTGATTGAAAGACCTGCTGCGGCGGTCGTCACGGCGATCGGACGGGACCACGCCGATTACCTCGGCGATACCGTGGAAAAGGTCGCGATCGAGAAGGCCGGCGTTTTCAAGCGCGGCCGCCCGGCCGTGATCGCGCCGCAGGATTATGCGGAGGCGGATACCGTGCTGTGCGCCAGCGCAGAGGCGGCGGGCGCCGGGCCGATCCTGGTCGGCGGCCAGGATTTTTCGGCGCATGAGGAGCGGGGCCGGCTCGTTTATCAGGATGAGGACGGCCTTCTTGATCTGCCGCGCCCGAAACTGTTCGGGCGCCATCAACTCGTCAACGCCGGCACGGCGGTCGCGGCGCTGCGCGCCGCCGGGTTCGGCCGGCTCGACGCCGCCGCGTTCGAGGCCGGCATGAGCCGGGTCGAATGGCCGGGACGGCTGCAACGCCTCACGAAAGGCCGCCTGCCCGGCCTGATGCCGCAAGGCGCGGAGCTTTGGCTTGACGGCGGCCACAATCCGGATGGCGCGCGGGCGCTGGCCGCCGCGATGGCGGATGTCGAGGAGCGCAGCCCCGCGCCGCTCGTCCTCATCGTCGGCATGCTCGGCACCAAGGATGCCGACGCTTACCTTCGCTGCTTTCTGGGGCTCGCGCGCGAAGCGATCGCGGTGCCTATCGTCGGCCAGGTCGCGGCGCGTCCAGCCTCGGACGTGGCTGCGGTCGCGCACCGGGTCGGCTTGACAGCCTCGACGGCGCCGAGCGTCGAGGCGGCGCTCGCCTCGCTGCACGACTATGTCTGGGATCGCCCGCCCCGCGTCCTCGTCTGCGGCTCGCTTTATCTGGCGGGCGAAATGCTGGCGGCGAACGGGACCCTGCCGCAGTGACCGGCATCCCTAGAGTCTGTTAAGGATCTGGGTTGAGGGGCTATTTGCGGGCGGATGAACGATCTGGTGATTAGCTCGGGGTGGCTGGCTTGGGCCACCAGTGGAAGTTTGTCCCGAGACTGAGCTGATCACCATCGAGGCCTCTGCAACGGTTTGCGACGACGCGTTCCAGATCGGCGAGGGTCTCGAAGTACTGGTTGGCGAGCGGCTCATCGAGAACAGGCCAGAGGTGCTCAGCCGGCTGAAGCTCGGGCGAGTACGGGGGCAAGTAGGCGAGCCGGAGGCCCTCCGGCACGACCAGGTTCGGTTCGGTGTGCCAGCCGGCGCTGTCGAGCCCGAGCACGATGATGCGATCCCGTCCGGCCCCGGCCTCACGGGCAAACAAGGCCAGGAGCCTGCGAAGAACGGCTTGGACACCCCGTTCGAGATGTACCAGAAGGTCTCGCCCGTGGTCGGCTGCACGAAGGCGGTCACGTACAACCACTTGTACCGGTGATGACCCAGCGCGATCGGCCGCTGACCTTTGGGCGCCCACACCCGCCGGATGATCGGCTTCAGCCCGAGGCGGTGCTCGTCGGTGGCCCAGACCTCGATCGGCTTGTCCGGGTGCTGAGCTCTGGCCTCAGCGACGGCCTGCTCCAGCTTTTTTAAACGCCTCGCGCTCCTCCGGCGTGGCCGCGGCGGGATGGCGCGGGCGCGGCTTCTGCACCGACCAATCGATCGCCTTCAGCGCCTCCCAGCCGCGTTGGGGCAAGACTGCGGCGAGCCCGAGTTCGCCCGCCATCCAGGCCGCCACTTTGCGGCTGGACCACAGGCCGCCATCGGGCGGAGGCGCCTCGAGCCGCGCGCGCAACCGCTCCAGAAGCGCGGGGCGCAGCACGCGCGGCACGCCTCCATTGCGCCGGCGCAAGTCACCCAGGGCCTCGGGCCCGTGTGCGTTGTAGCGAGCGAGGAGTTGCTCAATCCAGCGCGGCACGAAGCTCGTCACCGCGGCGACATCCGCGATCGTGTGACCCCGCGCTAACAACCAGATCACCTGAAAGTGCCGCGCCGCCGTCGGATCCCGGGCTGACCGGAACCCCGCTTCCAGATCCTCTACGCTCAGATGACTAGCAACTCGCGCCATGGCCTGCCTCCGCGACTGATGGCGCACCAGCCTACCCGCTTCGCGACCGCACAGGAATCGAAGCCGAGTCCTTCGCCCGGAATCCGATGACTCGCAAGCCTTCCCTCGCTTGGATATGAGCGAGGAGGAATGGGCCTTCGTTGCGCCCTACTTTGCGCTTTTGTCCCTTGATGCCCGCCAGCGCCGGCACGACCTGCGCGAAGTCTTCAACGCCCTTCGCTACCTGATCCGTTCCGGCGCACCTTGGCGCATGCTGCCCAACGACTTCCCGCCCTGGGAGATCGTCTATCAGCAAACCGGCCGCTGGGTCAAAGCCGGCGTGTTCGAGACCATGGTGCATGACCTACGCGTGCTCCTGCGCGTGCTCCTGCGCGACCTCGCCTGGGCCACCCGCTTGCGCCGGCTCGTGCGCGACTACGAGCGTCTGCCCGAGACCGTTCGCGGCTTCCCCTTCATCGCCTTCGCTTGCCTCATGCTCCATAAAGCCGCAATCCTCAGTCCCTAACAGACTCTCTAGGAGTCCGCGATGCCCAACCCGTTTGACCTCTCCGGACGCACAGCCCTTGTGACGGGCTCCTCACGCGGGCTGGGACGCGCCATCGCGGAAGGGCTCGCGGCCGCGGGGGCCCGCCTGGTCCTGAACGGCACCGATGCCGCCCGCCTCGACGAGGCGGTTGGAGCGCTGCGGGCGACCGGCCACCGAGCCGACGCGACCCGATTCGACGTGACTGACGAGGCGGCGATCGGGGACGCCTTTGCCCGGTTCGACGCCGAGGGCATCGCAATCGACATTCTCGTCAACAATGCCGGCATCCAGTTCCGGCGGCCGATGGTGGATCTGGCCACCGCGGATTGGCGCCGGGTGATCGACACCAACCTGACGAGCGCCTTTCTGGTCGGGCGCGAGGCCGCCCGGCGCATGATCCCGCGCGGGCAGGGCAAGATCATCAATATCGCTTCGCTGACGAGCGAGCTCGCCCGCGCCACCGTCGCGCCCTACACGGTAGCAAAGGGCGGCATCAAGATGCTCACCCGCGCCATGACCGCCGAATGGGCCGGGGACGGCATCCAGGCGAACGCGATCGGGCCGGGCTACATGCTGACCGACATGAACGAGGCCCTCATCAACGATCCCGCCTTCGACGGCTGGGTTAAGGCGCGCACCCCGTCCCGGCGCTGGGGCCGGCCGGAGGAGCTGATCGGCACGGCCGTCTACCTCGCCTCGTCGGCGTCCGACTACGTCAACGGGCAGATCATCTACGTCGACGGCGGGATCATGGCCGTGCTCTGAAGGCCGAGGGCTGGCCAAACCGAGGAAGGGAGGGGTCCATGCGCGGCGTCGTCATCCACGCTCCGAAGGACCTGCGGGTCGATGAGGTCGCCGTCGTCGCGCCGGGGCCGGGCCAGGTCCGCGTGCGGATCGCCGCCGGCGGCATCTGCGGCTCGGATCTACATTACTACCACCATGGCGGCTTTGGCACCGTACGGATCCGCGAGCCCATGGCGCTCGGGCACGAGATCGCCGGAGTCATTGAGGAGGTCGGCGCGAATGTGGACCATCTCGCGCCCGGCACGCGCGTCGCGGTCAATCCGAGCCGTCCGTGCAACGTCTGCCGTTATTGCCGCGAGGGGTTGCACCAGCACTGCCTCGACATGCAATTCATCGGCAGCGCGATGCGCTTCCCCCACGCGCAGGGCGGCTTCCGCCAGAGCCTGACGATCGAGGCAGGTCAAGCGGTGCCGATCGCCGAGAGGATGACGATGGCCGAGGCGGCGATGGCGGAGCCGCTCGCCGTCTGCCTGCACGCCGCGCGCCAGGCCGGGCCGCTCATGGGACGGCGCGTGCTCGTGACGGGGTGCGGCCCGATCGGGGCGCTGGCCGTCGCCGTCGCCCGGCTTGGCGGGGCGGCCGAGATCATCGCCACCGACATCGCCGCGGCGCCGTTGCAGATCGCCGAGCGGCTCGGCGCAACGCACGTTCTCGATGTCGCGGCCTCGCCCGACGCGCTCGCGCCCTATGCGGCGGACAAGGGCGCGTTCGACATCCTGTTCGAGGCCTCCGGCAACGGGGCGGCTTTGCGCGACGCGCTCGACGCAGTGCGTCCGGGCGGGATCGTCGTCCAACTCGGCCTCGGCGGCGACATGACGCTGCCCATGAACCTGATCGTCGCGAAGGAACTCCAGCTCCGCGGCACGTTCCGCTTTGACGCCGAGTTCGCGCTCGCGGTCGAGCTGATGGGACAAGGGCTGGTCGACGTGACGCCGCTCTTGACCGCGACCATGCCGTTCGAGCAGGCGGTCGAGGCCTTCGAGCTGGCCTCCGACCGATCGCGGGCGATGAAGGTGCAACTCGTGTTCTGACGGCGACGGGCGGGCCGGAGCTCAGACGCGCAGCCGCTGGCCGGTCTGCGCCGAAAAGAACACCGCGTCGGCGAGCGACACGCTGACCGCAGCGGGATCGCCGGCTTGGAGGTTGCTGGAGCCAGGGGTGGTCGCCATAACCCCTCCGCTCTCCTGCCCTTCGTCCTCGTCGTGAGCCGTCGCCGCATGCTTCAGCACCGTCGAGCGCGGCTCTTTGGGGCCAGTGCGCTCGTCCTGGACCGAGGTGCGCTTTTTCCACTTCGCAACCGTCTTCGGGTTAATGCCGTGGTGCTTAGCCAGCCCCCTCAGGCTCTCTCGACGATGCTGTCTCGTGCGACGGACCGCCTCTGTCGTGCCGGGCGCTTCCATGGAGAACCTGGCCCATAGCGCATCCCTCCCACTCTGGTGAGAAGAGTGCACCATCAAACCCCGGGATCAAACATCTAGCACGTGCCGGATCGTCTCGGAGGTATCCAGCAGAAGCTTGTGCACCTGAAAAAGCGTCGCCGAATTCCTCGTAGGTGGCGGGCGCGGGGTGGCCTGTACTATGTGGATCGGCATGAACTCGCTCAGGCTTGATGAGAGCCGGTCCTCCGGATCTGCCACTGATCGCGAATGACACAGGCAACTCCGCCGGCGAGCATCAACGCAAGCGCGTACCATGTGATCGCGTAAACGAGATGGTTGTTCTGGAAGGCAATCACTGTCAGCCCGCCGACCGGCCCATCATGCGCGTTGAGCGTCGCATCGGCGTCAATGAAACAGGGAGCGACGTCGGTGAGTCCGCGCGCGGCAGCGATCGCCGCAACGTCGCGCGAGTACCAGCGATCGGATGACGGATCGTTGGAGCGCAGCAAGGTTCCGCCGGGTTCCGTGATGCGGAGCAAGCCCGTGACCGTCGTTTCTCCTCTGATTTCGGAGGCCCAGCGCGTGGCCGGATCGCGCCGCTCGGGCGCAACGAAGCCGCGGTTGACCAGAACGAGAGCGCCGTCTGACATCCGGAGAGGCGTGATGACCCAGGAACCGGGGCCGAGCTCCGTAACGGCCTGCACCAGCGTTTCGCGATCATTCAGAAAGACGCCGGTCACGCGCACACGCCGATATTCATAATTGGCGGCCGTGATGGTGGGCCACTCCGCCCGGCCGGGAGCGGCGACGGGCGGCGCATGGACGCGGCGTTCGATGCGCTGGATCAGGTCGAGCTTCCACGCGCGGCGTTGAAGCTGCCATGTCCCAAGCGCAGCCAAGACGGCGACGCCGAGCATTCCAAGGACGACGAGAAACGCCAGCGTGCCCGGCGAGCGCGGCGCCGGTGCGGCCTCCTCGAAATCGTTCACGGGCCGAACTGAGCGAATCGCCGCCTCAAAACCTCCTCGGGGCGTCAGGGCAGGTTGCGCGCCTGCTCGGGCGACATGCCAGGCATCATGTTGGAATCGAGGTGGTTCATGACCCACAACGAGCCGGTCAGCGCGATCACCACCAGAATCGAGGTGAAGATCAAGGCCAACATCGTCCAGCCGCCTTCGGACTTCGAGTTCATGTGCAGGAAGTAGACCATGTGGACCACGATCTGGACGACCGCGAAGGCCATGAGAACGATCGCGGCCACCTTGGGCTCTCGGAACACATTGTCTATCACGATCCAGAAGGGGATCGCGGTCAACACGATCGAGAGGCCGAACCCGATCAGGTAGTCCCGAAACGACCCGTGATGGCTGCCTGAATCGTCGTGCCCGTGATCGTGGGCGTCATCATAGGCGTGGGGGTCCGCGGGATGCCGCTCGGCCTGCGCGCTCATTTCAGGAGGACTCCCATCAGATAAACGTAGGTGAACACGCCGATCCAGACCACGTCCAGGAAGTGCCAGAACATGCCGAGGCACATCAGCCGGCGGTGGTTGTCCGGGATGAAGCCGTGCATCGGGAGTTGGAACATCAGCGTGACCAGCCAGATGATGCCGAAGGTCACGTGAAGGCCGTGCGTTCCCACCAGGGTGAAGAACGCGGACAGGAAAGCGCTGCGCTGCGGCGTGGCGCCCTCATGGATCAGGTGGCCGAATTCGTAGAGTTCGATGCTGAGGAAGCCGAGGCCGAACAGGCCGGTGACGGCGAGCCAAAACAGCGTCAGCCCCATCCTTCGCCGTTCCACCTCCAGCATCGCCAACCCGTAGGTGATGGAGGAAAGGAGGAGCATCGTGGTGTTGAGCGCAATGAGAGGGAGTTCGAACAGGTCCGCCGGCGACGGGCCGGCGGCATAGCTCCGACTGAGGACGCCATAGGTCGCGAACAGGATCGCGAAGATGAGCGAGTCGCTCATCAGATAAATCCAGAAGCCGAGCATGGTGCTGCCTTCGGCGTGCCCATGCTCGTCGGTGTCGAAGTAGACCGGCGCTTCCGTCTCGCTGACAGCAGTTCCCGCGTGCGTCGCCATGATCTTAAGCCTGCCCCGCCAGCATGGCCGTCCGCGTGCTTTCGACCTTCGCAACCTCCTCGGCCGGGATGTAGTAGTCACGGTGATAGTTGAAGGTATGCCCGATCGCAGTCGCAAGCAGTCCGATAAAGGACAGGATGGCGAGCCACCAGATGTACCAGATCAGGGCGAACCCAAGCACGGTGCTGAATCCGGCGATGATGACGCCGGCGCCAGTGTTCTTCGGCATGTGGATCGGCCTGAAGCCCTGCAGCGGCCGATCATAGCCGCGCCGCTTCATGTCCCACCAGGCATCCTGATCGTGGATGACCGGCGTGAACGCAAAGTTGTAGGGCGGCGGCGGCGAGGATGTGGACCACTCCAGGGTCCGTCCATTCCAGGGATCGCCCGTCAGATCGCGCAGTTGCTCCCGCTTCATGTAGCTCACCACAAGGTCGATGAGGAACGACGCGATCCCACACAGCGATGAGGACGGCGCCGAAAGCCGCGATGATGAAGTAGATCTGCATGGACGGGTCGTCATGATGGTTCCATCGCCGCTGCGCGCCCATGAAGCCCACCCAATACAGCGGCATGAAGACGCAATAAAAGCCGACCAGCCAGAACCAGAACATCACCTTGCCCCAGAAGGGATCGAGCTTGTACCCGAACGCCTTCGGGAACCAGAAGGTGATGCCGGCGAACAGCCCGAACACGACGCCGCCGATGATCACGTTGTGGAAGTGGGCAACGAGGAACATGTTGTTGTGCAGAACGAAGTCGGCCGGCGGCACGGCCAGGAGCACGCCCGTCATACCCGCCGATCACGAACGTCGGAATGAAGCCGACGGCCCACAGCATCGGCACTTCGTAGCGGATGCGGCCGCGATACATCGTGAACAGCCAGTTGAACACCTTCGCGCCCGTCGGGATCGAGATGATCATCGTCGTGATGCCGAAGAAGGCGTTGACGGTCGCGCCCGGCCCCCATGGTGAAAAAATGGTGCAGCCACACGAGCCACGAGAGGATGGTGATGACCACCGTCGCGTAGACCATCGACGTATAGCCGAACAGGCGCTTGCCGCAGAACGTCGAGACCACCTCCGAGAAGATGCCGAAGGCTGGAAGGACAAGGACGTAAACCTCGGGATGGCCCCAGATCCAGATGAGGTTGACGTACATCATCGGATTGCCGCCGAGATCGTTCGTGAAGAAGTGCGTTCCCACGTAGCGATCGAGCGACAGCAACGCCAATGTCGCGGCCAGGACCGG
This sequence comes from uncultured Alphaproteobacteria bacterium, assembly GCA_963728675.1. Taxonomy (GTDB): domain Bacteria; phylum Pseudomonadota; class Alphaproteobacteria; order Rhizobiales; family Beijerinckiaceae; genus JAJKJG01. Next base: position 19,774 of record CAVSLO010000056.1, read on the forward strand.
GAAGGTCGAAACGATCAGAACGTTGCTGCAGAGGGTCGTCCAGGTGAAGACGGGCATCTTCATCATCGTCATGCCGGGCGCCCGCATCTTCACGATCGTGGCGATCAGGTTGATGCCGGACAGCGTCGTTCCGACGCCCGCCACCTGAAGCCCCCAAATCCAGTAGTCGACGCCGACGCCCGGACTGTAGGCCGCTCCCGACAGCGGCGGATAGGCGAGCCAGCCGGTGCGGGCGAACTCGCCGACGAAAAGGGAGAGCATGATGATGACGGCACCGCCCGTCGTCATCCAGAAGCTGAAATTGTTCAGGAAGGGAAAGGCGACGTCGCGCGCGCCGATCTGCAGCGGCATCACATAGTTCATCAGGCCCGTGACCAGCGGCATCGCCACGAAGAAAATCATGATGGTGCCGTGGGCGGTGAAAATCTGGTCGTAATGGTGCGGCGGGAGGTAGCCCTCGGATGCGCCGAAGGCGACCGCCTTCTGGGTGATCATCATGATCGCGTCGGCGAATCCGCGCAGCAGCATGACGATCGCGAGGATGACGTACATGATGCCGATCTTCTTGTGATCGATGCTCGTGAACCATTCCCTCCAGAGGTAGCCCCACTGACGGTAGTAAGTCACCGCGCCGAGCAGCGCGCCGCCGCCGAGCGCGACGACGGCGAAGGTCGCCCAGAGATCGGGTCGTGGGGGATCGCCTCAAAGGTTAGCCGACCGAAGATGAGCTGCTGGAGATCGAAGTTCGACAACATGCGATTCGCCCGTTCCGTTTGACCGTTGACGTGTGCCCGGCGCTGATGGCGTTCAGCGGCCGGCAGGCCTGACGTTGAGCTGAGCCGGCGCAATTTGAATTTTGCCGCTCGGCGCGGGTGCGGCGCTCGGCGCGGCATGGCCCTGATGCGGGCTTGGCTGCGCGCCCGGCTGCACGCCGGGTTGCTTCACCTCCGGCGACAGCGCATCGGGTTTCATGCCCTCGGGCTGCTCCTCGCTGCGCGAGGGGCGGCCGGACGCCGGAACCGTCGCGCCTCCGCGGTTCGTGCTGCTGAACCCGGGAGCTGTCGTACTCGAGCCGCTCGCGGTTTTCATGGCTGTGCGCTGCCGGCCCCGCCCATCGTGTCCATGCGCCTCGCTTCGCTGACGCACATTTTGCCCGGCTCGGCGCAGAGATTGAGGATGGCTTCGTAAAGGCCGTTCTCCACCGAAGCGTAATACCGCACCGGCTCCTGCTCGCTGGGCTTTTCAAGCTCCAGGTACGTCTTGCGGTCGAGAGCCGTTCCCGCGGCCTTGACCTTCGCGACCCACTGGTCGAAGCCCTGCGGTTGCACGCCCAGGAACCGGAAGTGCATGCGCGAGAAGCCCGATCCGCTGTAATTGCCCGAGAAGCCGTCGTACTCCCCTTCCTTGTTGATGACCGCGTGCAACTGCGTTTGCATGCCGGGCATGGCGTAGACCATGCCCGCCACGGCCGGGATGACGAGGGTGTTCATGACGGAGGAGGATGTAAGCTTGAACGCGATCGGCACGTCCACGGGCGCGGCCATCTCGTTCACCGTGGCGATCCCGTAGTCGGGGTAGAAGAACAGCCATTTCCAATCGAGCGCGACGACCTCGACGTTCAGCGGTTTGGCGCCGCGCGGAACCGGCCGATCCGCGGCGATCCGCACGAGCCTCCGATAGGGGTCGAGCGTGTGGGTGCTGAGCCAGGTCATGGCGCCAAGCGCGATGATGATCACGAGCGGCGCCGACCAGATCAACACCTCCAGCCGCGTCGAATGGCTCCACTCCGGATCGTACACGGCGTTCGTGTTGGACTCGCGGTAGTGCCAGGCGAAGATGAGCGTGAAGGCGATCACCGGAACGATGATCAGCAGCATCAGCAGCGTGGAGGCGATGATCAGATTGCGCTGCTGCAGGGCGATGTCGCCGGACGGGTTCAGGAGGACCGCATCGCAGCCAGCGAGAAGGCCGGCCAGAGGGAGCATCGCAAGCCCGCGGAGAAACTTCGGGACAAGTCGGCTGGCTGGCGATCGTTCAGCCGAAGGGCTGCTGCAACCGGACGGTCGCAGACGTCGGCTTTGAGGCATCTTTCCTCCCGGCGCACCGCAGCGCTTTGTTTCGTTCTGGCTGGAATTCAGAGGAACGGGCGAACGCGTAAGAACAACTGCTTGGCAGGTCGCGTCGGCACCCGCTGGATGTCCCGGGAGGCCCAGCCTCGGCTCTCGCGTCCTGGCTAATCATTGATAAACTTTGACGCGGGACGCAAGCGCGTCATATTGATTTCGCGCCTGACGGCGAGCCGACGCCGTCAGGCCAACCCTGAGGGAGCGAAGCAGCCACGATGAGCGCAGATCACGCCACGCCGACCTCGACGCCGCTGGAGCGCGACGCGAGGCTCGTGTCGACCGACCATCAGGTAGACCCGGCCGAGATCGCCTTGGGCGTCGTGATCGGCCGCACCGCGGAATTCTTTGATTTCTTCGTCTACGGCATCGGGTCGGTTCTGGTCTTCCCGCGCCTGTTTTTCCCGTTCGCCGATCCGCTGACGGCGACGCTCTACTCCTTCACGGTTTTTTCGCTCGCCTTCATTGCGCGGCCGGTCGGGTCGATCGTCTTCATGGCCGTCGATCGCCAATATGGACGCGGCGTCAAACTGACGTCGGCGCTCTTCCTCCTCGGCGGCTCGACGGCGGCGATCAGCTTCCTGCCGGGTTACGCCCGGATCGGTTACGCCTCCATCCTCCTTTTGGGGGTTTTCCGCATCGGGCAGGGACTTGCCCTGGGTGGCGCCTGGGACGGTCTGGCGTCGTTGCTGTCGCTCAACGCGCCCCGCAATCGCCGGGGCTGGTACGCGATGATGCCGCAACTCGGGGCGCCGCTCGGCTTCATGCTGGCGAGCGCGCTGTTTGCGTATTTCATCCTCAACCTCTCGTCCGAGGATTTTCTGGATTGGGGCTGGCGCTTCCCCTTCTACGTCGCCTTCGCGATCAACGTCGTCGCGCTGTTCGCGCGGTTGCGGCTCGTGGCGACGGACGAGTTTTCAAGACTTCTCGAACATCGTGAGCTCGAGCCGACGAGCGTAGCCGAAATGCTCACGGCCCAGGGGCGCTACGTGCTCATCGGGGCCTTCGTGCCGCTCGCCACCTTCGCCCTGTTCCATCTGGTGACGATCTTCCCGCTCAGTTGGATCAACCTGTTCACCGGTCGCCCCACCGGGGATTTCCTTTTGCTGCAGTGCATCGGCGCCGCCGTCTGCGCGGTGACGGTGACCGTGTCCGGCTTGGTCGCCGACACGATCGGTCGCCGGCCGTTGATCGCGATCTGCGCGGTCCTGATCGCGGGCTTCAGCGCGCTCACCCCGCTCCTGCTCGGAGGCGGCGCCACCGGACAGAGTGCGTTCATCCTGCTTGGGTTCGGGCTCCTGGGGCTCTCCTTCGGGCAGGCCGCCGGGGCCATGGCGTCGAATTTCGCCATTCGGTACCGCTATACGGGCGCCGCCCTCACCTCCGACCTGTCGTGGCTCATCGGCGCCGGGTTTGCGCCCCTCGTGGCGCTGGGCGGCTCCAGCCGATTCGGGTTGGGCTGGGTCAGCGCCTACCTGCTCTCGGGCGTCGTTTGCACGTTGGGCGCGCTGCTGTTCAACAAGCTCGAAACGAGGGAGACCTCGTCGGACAGGGGCGGCTCCCCTGCGATCGCGGCCAGTTCGCCTGGTCGAAACTGGGCGCCTCGCTCACGCTGACAAGTGCGGCGTCGTCCGCGGACTCGGTCCCGAGCCCGATCGAAGGCCGGCTTGCACGATCCTGAGCCCGCGCAGAACACCGTCCAGGCTCTCGCGCTAGGCCGGCTGGTCGCGCGTGACCGCGCCACCCGCGACGAGCTACTGGGCCAGGAGATTGGCGGCGCTGGTGTCGATTTGCATTTCATGGTGGGACTCGAGGGTTCAATGCAGGTTGCTCGCACTTCATGTGAGACTGGAAGTGATACCAGGGGCCCTTATCTCTGACCGATATGTGCCCAATCGCGCATTCCGATTGAGGTGATTGTTTGAGGTTGGGCCAGGAGGTTG
>CAVSLO010000057.1:0-14024 GCA_963728675.1 uncultured Alphaproteobacteria bacterium
GACCGAGGCGCATCGCGCGCGGCATGACGCGCGCCTGAAAGAGATTGTGTCGCTGCACGCGGTCGGCCAGATAGCGCGCTGGCTGGAGCGAGCGGATCCGCCGCGTAGTGGGCGGGCGACGCCCTATGGGGCGGTCGTGCGCGCGATTGCGTGGCACTTGCGCATCGGCGGCCCGTGGCGGGCGCTGCCGCCAGGCGGGCCGCCCTGGCGCACCGTGTACGGTTGGTTTCGCAAATGGCTGGAGCTGGGGCTGTTCGACCGCTTGCTGGAGGATGTCGCCCGCCGACGCCGCCGAGCGATGGGGCGCAGGGCCAAGCCCCGCCTGAGCATCATCGACACGCAAGCCGTCAAGTGCATTCCGGTGCGCGGTCCCCGTGGGTACGACGCCGCCAAGAAGGTGCTCGGGCGCAAGCGCGTGGCCCTGGTTGATGCCGATGGCACCTGGCTGGCCGTCGCGGTCGTCCCCGCCTCGGTGCAGGACCGCGACACGCTCGAAGCTCTTGATCCAGGCAAGGCGGCGTGGCCCAGCTTGCGTGAGGCGACCCTGGATGGGGCCTTCACCGCAGCGCGCTGCCAGGAGTGGTCGAACCGGCACGGCATGCGCCACCATGTGGTCGAGCGTGACCCCGCTCAGACGGGCTTCGTCGTGCTCGCGGGCCGTTGGGTCGTGGAACGCAGCTTCGGCTGGCTCGTGCATTGGGGTGGGCTGCTGCGGGACCGGGCTGGCCGTCTGGACGTCTCGGCCGCACGCATCGCGTTCGCGGCCAGCCTGTCCGGCGTCGAGGCTCTGCTCAACCCTATGCCAGTCCAAGACGCTGCAAGGTAATCTCACTCAAACAGGCTCTAAGATGACCTGCGCGAAGAAGCGTTGGAGGCGGCGGTAGTTCGAGGCGATCGCGGCCTGTGTGGGAGACAGAAGGCGAGATGACTCAGATTGACGGTGCGTGACAGTAGGACACCGACAACCAGAACGCAGAAGCTCTCCAGCCGGCTCTTGCGCAACGTGAGGTGACCCTGCAGGGTCAGCCGCAAGGCGGCAGTGACGTCCCTTCTCATCAGCACTCCGATCCCGTAAGGCGAATCGGAAATTCTACGGCCCTGTCAGGCTCTTACTGAAAAACGTCGTGTACCGTGACACGTTCGACAGAATTTGGGATAACGGCTTCCGCCAGATCATCCTCGACGAAGCCGATCCTAAACCCGGACGATCTTAAGAATTTCAAGATCCGGGTGCCCGTGTCCCCGCTCTGGACGTCGATGTTCAAGGCCCTGGACGCCGCGCCGATGTCGATCAACTTCAGCGAGGTCTATTCCGCCTTGCAGACGAAGATCACCGAAGGCCAGGAAAACCGCTCGCCCTCATCGACTCGGCGAAGCTCTACGAGGTCCAAAAATATCTCGCTAAGACGAATCACATGTGGGACGGATATTGGCTGCATGCGAACGGCCGGACCTGGAACAAGCTGCCGCAAGACGTGCGTCAGGTGATACAAAAGCACGTCAACGAAAAGGCTCTCGTTCAGCGCGAGGACATCGCCGTGCTCAATGCATCGCTGGAAAAGAGCCTCACCGACAAGGGAATGCAGATCTCGAACGTTGATGGGGCCGCATTCCGGACGAAACTTCAGTCCGCCGGTGTCTATAAGGAGTGGAGGCAGAAGTTCGGCGACGAGGCGTGGACGGTAAGCGGGGCAGATTTCCGGGCGGGATCAGGTTGGGGCACCGACCAGGTTAGCAAGCGGCGGGATCGCTGAACTGCTCGTGTTCAGGCCCAAACGGTCGCCCAGATAGGTGAAGAACGACACGCCGAGCTTCCTGCAGGTCTTCATCAGGCCGAGCATCACGTCGCGAGCGTTGCGACCGGCCTCGCTCATCGTGCCGCCGGAGATCTTCCGCTTGGTCACACAGGCGCGGATGTCGTTCTCCGAGGCATTGGTGTGAAGCGGGATCTCGGGTCGCTCCAGCACCCGCAAAAGCTCAGTCTTGCGCCGATGCAGTCGGGCGAGGAGCCGGTCCAGCATCACAAACCCGGTTCGGCGGGTGAAGATGCGGTCAAACCGCGCCCTCAGGGCGCTGGCCCGGCGGGGACACGGGTCTGTCTTCCACGCCTTGAGGTCGCGGTAGAACCACCAGATCAGCTGCCGTGCCGTCTCAATGGCTTGAGCTTGTCCGCGTGTCGCCGGCACCAGTTGATGAACCAAGCGCTCGGCGTGAACCCAGCACAGGGCGTGGGTGCCCAGCCGGAACTGGCCGGCGTCGTCGGACACAATCACGGTGTGGCTCAACAGCCCATGATGGCGGATCGCGCCCCACAGCGCGCCCTCGGTGGCGATCGTGACCGCCGGTGGGGTTGCGCTCAAGGTGTCGATCCCGAGCGCGCTCAGGTGCGCCCGCCAGGCCGCCTCGTTCGGGAAGGATTGGACCGGATGCATCCTGAGCGTCTCGATCACCGACCCGGCCAGTTGGCGCTCGCGCATGTAGCGCAGCGCCTCGTGGTTGATCACGTAGTCCTCGTGCCCCGCCCGCAGCAGCGACAGGAAGGCCTGGCGAGACTTCGACCGGCCGGTTCGGAACGCCGTGAAGCGCGCGCCGCCGATCTGCGTTGTCACGCCCTCGCGCCGCGCATGGCGGGCGCTCGTGTCGTCCACTGTGATGAAGCGCGCGCTCTGGAGCCCGGCCCGCAGGACCTGCTGATCCTCCTCGGCAAAGGCGTCGAGATTGGACGTGAGGAGCCGCACCACTTGCCGCTTCGAGATCTCCACGCCAACCCCGTTGAGGATTGCCGTCAGCCGCTCGGTGGTCACCTGCCCCTGCGCATGCAGGACCAAACAGAAGCGCCGCAGGTTGGCGCCATACCCGCCCACGATCCCCGTCGGCATCGGGGCGACGATCGGCTCACCTGCCGGGGTCACCCAGCGCTCGCGCCGATAGCGCAGGACCTCGGCGGAAAGCGCCAAGTCACGCACGAGGAGGGTCTCGTAGCCCTTGAAGCGCGAGCCCTCAGGCACCTCAGCCGTGACGATCACCTCCCGGGTCACGCGATCGCTGTCACGCTTGGCGCCCCGGGTCTGGCGCCGACCCTTGCGGCGCTTGGACCTGGATGGGTCGGTTGCGGTCTCCATGCCCGAGGACGGGCGCGGCCTTGCGGGCGGCCGAGGAGGCAGGCCTTTGAGCCGCGCGATCTCGTCCTTCAGGATCTGGTTCTCGACCCGCAGCGCCTGGTTTTCGGTGAGCAGGGCTTCAAGCGAAGCCGCTTCTGTCGAATCAACCCGCCGCGGCGACATCCGGAGCGTGAATCACAAAACTGCTCGACAGCGCAAACCGATCAGCCCGGAAATCTGCCCCAGTTGCGCGTGGACGCTTCTGGAAAAGCACACCGGCGCGATCTCTTGATCGTTTCCCGGCGGCGCCGGCTTTCGTAGACGAGGCAGCGGCGTCGTGCGGCGCCTGGCTCCACGCTCCTGAGGCGGACGAAGAGCGACTGTCCTCGAGGTCGAGGCAGCCAAGAGCGGCCATGCGCGTCAGCCCGTTTCCTTCCGCTCCCGACGCATTCATAAAGGCGGCCGCCGTCCTTCCAGTCGGGCTCTCGTCCTCGAAAAGTCCTGGAGGTAGGCCAGATTTAGGACCTGATCATGTCCCCATATCCCGCCCCGCGCCCCGGCGTTCTGGCGATTTCGCCCTATGTGCCCGGCAAAAGCGCCGCGCCCGGCGTCGAAAAAGTTCACAAGCTGTCGTCGAACGAGACGCCGCTCGGGCCAAGTCCGCGGGCGGTCGAGGCGGCGCGGGCGGCAGCAGGCCATCTCGAACGTTACCCCGACGGCGCCGCGACCCGGCTGCGCGAGGCCATCGCGGCCAAGTACGGCCTCGATCCGGCGCGCATCGTCTGCGGCGCGGGGTCGGACGAACTCTTGTCCCTGCTTGCCTATGCTTACGTGGGGCCGGGCGACGAGGGGATTTTCACCGCGCACGGTTTCCTGGTCTACCGCCTCGCCATCCTGGCCGCGGGCGGCGCGCCGGTGGTGGCGGAGGAGCGCGACCTGACCGCCGACGTGGACGCGATCCTCGGAAACGTGACGTCGCGCACCAAGATCGTCTTTTTGGCCAATCCCAATAACCCGACCGGCACCTACCTGCCGTTCGAGGAAGTGAAGCGGTTGCACGCCGGCCTGCCGTCGCACGTGCTGCTGGTGCTCGACGCGGCTTACGCGGAGTATGTCCGCCGCAACGACTACGCTTCCGGTCTTGAACTCGTGGCGACGAGCGACAACGTCGTGATGACCCGCACGTTCTCGAAAATTTACGGGCTGGCGGGATTGCGCCTCGGCTGGATGGTCGGGCCCGCGCATGTCGTTGACGCCGTCAACCGGATCCGCGGCCCGTTCAACGTCAGCGGCCCCGGCATCGCGGCGGGCATTGCGGCGATGGCGGACGACGCGCATCTGTCCGCGGCGGTCGCCCACAACGACGAATGGCTGCCGTGGCTCGCCCGCACGATCGAGGGCTTAGGCCTCCAAGTGACGCCGAGCGTCGCAAACTTCGTGCTGATCCATTTTCCCGATGCGCCTGGTCGGACGGCGAAGGACGCCGATGCTTTTTTGACACGTCAGGGCCTCGTGCTCCGGCAGGTCGGGGCTTACGGCCTGCCCAACGCGTTGCGGCTTACGGTCGGCGACGCGGAGGCGAACCAACTCGTGGTGGGCGCGCTCGGCGATTTCGCGGACGGGACCGCCCATGCCTGAACGGCTCGGCCCCCCACGCGAAACACCCTTGTTCGAGCGCGTCGCGATCATCGGGTTCGGCCTGATCGGTTCATCGATCGCGCGCGCCGCGCGCCATCTCAACCTTGCTCAAACCATCGTGGCGGTCGATCGGAGCCCGGCCGTGCTGGAGCGGGTGCGCGCCTTGCGCCTTGCCGACGAGACCGCCGCTGATGCGGCGGAGGGAGTGCGCGGCGCCGACAACGTCATTTTTTGCATTCCGGTCGGCGCTTATGGGGAAACGATGCGGCGGATCGCCGGCGCGCTGGCGCCCGGCGCCATTCTGTCGGACGTCGGTTCGGTGAAAGGCGCGGTGCTGACGCAGGTGCAGCCGCTCCTGCCCGCCGGCGTCCATTTCGTGCCGGCCCATCCGGTGGCCGGCACCGAGCATTCGGGGCCGGACGCAGGCTTCGTGACGCTGTTCCACAACCGGTGGTGCATCCTGACGCCGCCCGACGGCGCGGACGAGGCCGCAGTCGCGCGGGTGCGTGCGTTCTGGGAGGCGATGGGCTCGAACGTCGAGGTGATGAGCGCGGGGCATCACGACCTCGTGCTCGCCATCACGAGCCACGTGCCACACCTCATCGCCTTCAACATCGTCGGCACGGCGGCGGACTTGGAGACAGTCACGCAGTCGGAGGTGATCAAATTTTCGGCTGGCGGCTTTCGCGACTTCACTCGCATCGCCGCCTCCGACCCGACCATGTGGCGCGACGTTTTTCTGCACAACAAGGAGGCGGTGCTCGAAATGCTCGGCCGCTTCAACGAGGATCTCGCGGCCTTGGCGCGCGCCATCCGCTGGGGCGATGGCGACGCCTTGTTCGCCCTGTTTTCGCGCACGCGCGCCATCCGGCGCGGCATCATCTCAAGCGGTCAGGAAACGCCCGAGCCCGACTTCGGCCGCAGACGGGAGCCGCAATGACGAACGCGCCGACCCGAGGACGCGCAGGTCGCCCTGCACATGCTCCGGACCGCCGGACGCCATGACAGCGATCGCCGCATCCGCAGAATACTGACGGCCCCGCTCCCCTACAGGCGATCGACGTGTCGGTGCGCGTATTCTTCGCGGCGGGGAAGCGTCAATCCGCTGGCCTGCGACAACGCCGGCAGCCCGCGCTGTTCGTCCCTCGCCGGCTGCCCCGGAAGATCTGCCGCGTAATGACCGCAATTTTGCTGGACATAATCTAGCGTGCAGCCGTTGGAGAGCTTGCCCAAGCTCTCGACGAAGCGCGAGCGTTCAAGCGGAACACGCTAGTGAGCCCGGCGTTTGCAATACGTTCCGACCGTAAGTGAACCGTCGGCGGCGTAGGGATTCCGAGGGCCGCTTAGGAGAGAGTCCAGGCAAGGCGAATTCCGGCGTCCTGTGGAGAGAGCGTGTGCGTCAGCTCTGTTTTATCTTAAGCTTACTGTCGCTTTTTGGAGCGGCGTCCGGCGACGCCGTTGCGCAGAACCGCCCGCAAGCGCGCGTCCCGCAGCCCGAGACCAGGGCGGCCCTCGCCGAGCGCGCGAACGCCAGCACGGTGACGGTGATCTCGGGCACAGTCTCGGGTACGTTCATCCAGATCGCCAACGATATGTCCTTCGTCCTTGACGAGGGCGACCGCCTGCGCATCCTGCCTGTGATCGGCAAGGGAGCGGAGCAGAACCTCTACGATGTTCTTCTCCTGCGCGGCATCGACATCGGGATTGTGCGCTCCGACGGGCTTGAGGCGCTGCGGCAGGACAAGCGGCTGCCGGGCGCCGACAAGGATGTCGCCTACATCGCCCGGCTTTTTACCGACGAGGCGCACCTGATCGCCGGCCCGGACATCACCGACATCCGCCAACTCGCCGACAAGCGGGTGAACTTCGACCTTCAGGGCAGCGGCGCCAACTATACGGGCCGCTTGATCTTCGAGCGGCTTGGCATCCCGGTTGAAGCCACGAACTACGACCAGCCCACCTCCTACGAGATGCTGAAGCGGGGCGAACTCGCTGCGACGTTCCAGATGTCGGGCAAGCCGATTCCCGCCGTGGCGAACCTTCCCGCGGACAGCAACTTTCATCTCGTCAGCGTTCCCTATGAGTCACGCATCGCCGATCTGTATCTGCCGGCCCGCTTCAGCCGGGAGGACTATCCGAGCCTCGTGGGCGCGGATAATGGCGTCGAAACCGTAGCCGTGAGTTCGATCCTGGCCGTGTACAACTGGCCGGAAAAAACCGACCGCTACGCCAAGGTCGCCCGGTTCGTGGACGCGTTCTTCAGCAAGCTGCGCCGTTCGACCGCTTTTTGAAAGCGCGCGGGCAGGACGGCGTGTCACCCGAACAGCGCGAGAAGCTGTTTCAGGACTTTGTGGATTGGCAGCGCCGCCAGGGCCGCTGAAGCGGAGACCGTGGTATTCATGACCGGGGAGGTCCCGCATGGCCGCTCTTCCGAACTCAGACGACCCGAACGCACCTGATCGTTCGCGGCACACTCCGTCGGACCTCCACAGAACACGGCCCGTCCACGCCGCGCCGCCCGCGCATGGGGACTTCGACGCAGACGCCGGCTACGAAACGGAGGACGCCCACACGCATGAAGACGAGGCGGACTTGCAGCGCCGGTTGCGCCGCCGGCGGCGCGCCAATCTGCCGGGCCTTTTGCTGACGGGCGTCGCCGCGCTCGCCCTGGCCGGCGGCTTGGCGTTTTGGATGAGCGGCGGGAACGACACCGCGCCCGGCCCGGCTTCGGTCGTCCCCGGCGCCGCGCCGACGCCCGTCCCGCCCGTCCCGGAGCAACGGAGCGCCGTCGCGCCGAGCGCTCCGGCGCGGGTTGAACCCCCGACCGAACTTCCGCGCGCCGCTCCGCCCGAGCCGGCGCGGGACGCTGCGCCCGCGCCAAGCGTCGTCCCGCCGCAAGCCGCGCCGGAGCAGCCCGCGGCAGGCCCGCCCGAACCGAATGCCGTCGCGCGCGCCGAACCGACAGAACCGGCCGTCGCGCCCTCTCCGGGCCCAACGGCCGCGCCCTCGCCCAGCCCCGGCATCGCCATTCCCCCGGCCGAGGTCGCCGGCCTGCTGAAGCGCGCGCGCGAACTGATCGAACTCGGCGATATCGGGGCCGCCCGCCTGCTGCTGGAGCGGGCGGCGGGCGCGAACGACGGGACGGCCCTGTTCGCGCTCGCCGAGACCTACGACCCCGCCATGCTGACCCGCTGGCGCGTTCAGGGCGTCCGCCCGAACGTGGATCGGGCGCGATTCCTCTATCAACGGGCGCTCGACCAAGGCGTGGGCGAGGCCCGGGAACGGCTCGCGGGCTTGCGGTAGCGCGCCTCACCTCTCCCGGAGGGAAAGGGTTCGCGGGATGAGGCGAGAGCGCCGCATCCTCTGGTTGCCGCAGCGTGGCTGTGTTAGCCTGCCCTTAGGAACAGGCTGATGGCGATCGACGCCACCGATCTCGGCGCGCTCGAAAAGGCGCTCAACGACGCAGCCGGTAAGGCGTCCGTGCTGTGGACGACCTTCGTCACCTTCGAGCTCTACCTCGCCATCGCCTTCGGCTCGGTGAAGCACCGCGACCTGTTTCTCGAAAACCCGGTTAAGCTGCCGATCCTGAACGTGGACCTGCCGCTGGTCGCCTTTTTCGTCGTCGCTCCAGTAATGTTCGTGATCTTCCATTTTTACATCTTCCTTCAGATCTACGCGCTGGCGAAAAAGGCGAGGAATACAACAGTTTGCTCAAGCAGCAGGTTCGGGTCGATGCGACCGGCAGCGCGTCCGGCAGCGACTCGACACGTTCCTCATCTTGCAATTCTTGGCTGGTCCGAAGGAGCAGCGGACACATTTTCAAGGTTTCTCCTTCCGGCTGATCGCTTGGATCACGCTCGTCGGCGCGCCAATCCTGATCCTGCTTCAGGCGCAGGTGACGTTTCTCCCCTACCATCCACGAACAGATCACATGGGCGCAGCGGCTTCTCCTGCTGGTTGACCTCGTCGTGATTTGGGCGTTTTGGGACCGCATCCGCAGCCAGGATGATCCGATCCTCGGGGCCGTGCCTGAGCCTGTCTGGCGCCGTGATGGCCTCGCGCTGAGCATAGGCGTCGTCATCTTCAGTGTTTTGGTGGCGACTTTCCGGGCGAGTGGGCTGACGATCACCGGCGCAGGGTGCTGACCGACGTCCGGATTGGAACCCGCTGCACGATTGCTTTTTGCGGGCGAGGTCGACGAGGTCAGCGGGAAGCCGCGAAGCCTGTTCTCGAACCGCCTCGTCCTGACGGATCAGAGTTTCGTGGATAGCGAAAAGCTCGAAAAGGTCGAAGTCAGCCGCTCGTTCCGGGGAAGGGACTTGAGAGGGGCGGTGCTCAACCGGGCCGACCTGCGCAAGGCCGACTTCACTGGCGCGATACTCGATAGCGCGAAACTCGATGTCGCGAAGCTTCAAAAGGCGCGTTTGGGTGTGCGCTAGAGATATTGCAGAGGTAGCTCAAGTGCAGGAGCGGAATCGGGCCTTCGGTCTGAAACGACTGCGCGTCGCTGCAAGGGGCGTCGCTCAATGGAGCGCAGCTGCAAGGGGCGTCGCTCAATGGAGCGCAGCTGCAAGGGGCGTCGCTCCTTAGCGCGCAGCTGCAAGGGGCGTCGCTCGATGGAGCGCAGCTGCAAGGGGCGTCGCTCGATCGAGCGCAGCTGCAAGGGGCGTCGCTCGATTGGAGCGCAGCTGCAAGGGGCGTGGCTCGTTGAAGCGCAGCTGCAAGGGGCGTCGCTCAATGGAGCGCGGCTGCAAGGGGCGTCGCTCGATTGGGCGGAGCTGCAAGGGGCGTCGCTTGAGGTGAGCGCGGGTCCGGCGAGCGAGGGGTCAGATAAATTTTGACCTCACCACTCTTCGGATTATCTCGATTGCGCGAAAAAAACTTGGGAGCAGCCGAGGCCGAGGGGAAAGGCTAACATTCCAAAGTGGCTGGATCAGATCGTGAGCACGATTCCCCAGGGGCCACGGAGAAATGAAGCCCGCCAGAGCCTGTCGGTTCTCGATCCGCACAAGGGAGAGCCCACAACCTGACCTGGGGCAAAGAACAGTGTCCTCCGCAGCAAGGCCCAGACTTGAAGCGGCTGGCCGATTACCTCGTTCAGCTCGCCTGTTCGGCTGACGCCGCGCCGCATGTCGCCCGCGGGTTGATCCGCAATGGGCGGATCGGGCGACAGGCGCTGAGATCGCAAGACTATTGCGGACCGTCTGCGCAAAGGAAAACCGATCCGGCCGCCTGCCCCGGCGTCAAAGGCTTCACCGATGAGGACTGGGGGCGCTCGACCAGATCGTCGCCAGCGCCCCGAAAGCAGCCGCCGAAGCGCCCGCGCCGCGCAGGCGCTGAAGGTGCGGTGCGCGGGGTCACTAAACCCGCTTCGAGAACAAATTCTTGACATTATAGGAACTCTGGTCTAGAGGGCGTGCACTCTCCTCCCCCGAGGGAGCCGTCGCGCGCCGGATCGCGGAGGCGGAGGAGAGGCGGCGCCTGCGGCGCAACCCACCGGAGGGTTGCGGCTCGGGAGGTCGAACCGGCGCAGACGCGAGCGGCGCGCTTTCGCAAGAGGGCGTGAGGCTCGTGTTCCAGAGGCCCGCCCGCTCTGTACTACGGCAGAGCTCTGGCAGGACCAGCGTAAGGCCGAGGTGAGGAGCCGAGACGGCGAAAGCCCGGTAGGCGATGCGCCGAGGCAGGAGTGCGGGGCCGGGACGGACAGAAATCGCCGCGCGGGACGCCGGCGACCGGCATTCCTATTCTCTGAAGCTGGTCGCTCGGCGTCCTGCTCCCTCATCAAGCATGAGGTCCGCTCTTTGAACCGCAGCCCTCTCAAAAAACCTCGCGCCGAACGGACGCGGGGCGACGGCGCATGCCGTCCGGGGCTCGCCAACGGGAGAGACGCCATCGCTCGCGCGCGATCGGCCAGCATACGGGGACGCGCATCTGGAAAAACAAACCACGAACACCCATATCAAGCCTATGAATCCTCCACGCCGAATCCGCTCAGACCACTGGCGCGTCCTGCCGCTGGAGGGCGCGTATGAGCTGTTCTATTGCGACGAGGCCGGCCACACGAGCCGCCGCCGCCTGTTCGCGCGCGAGTTGAAGGTGGGGCCTGGAAAAACGCTGCTCGGCGGCATCGACCAGGCGACCGACGCCTACCGCGGTTTTCGCGCCGACCGGATCGAATATCTTGTGGATGGCGAGACCGGCGAGACCGTGCGCCGCAACGTGCTCGACTGGCGTCCTGAAGCGCGCCGCGCGGCAGGAGAAGGCGCGCCGGGCTGAGGCGAAGCGGGCGGCATGACGGAGCATCCCCTCTCCCGGATGGGGGCCGGGGGTGAGGGTGCGCCCTCGCGGGAGGCGCGTCCTCCTCGCGTGTCGTCACCGGGCTTGTCCCGGTGATCTCGACCGGACAAACGCTGCGCCTCTCGGACCGGGATGGCCGGGTCAAGCCCGGCCAAGACACGTTGAGGCGCCGCGCCCTTTCCGGCGCCGTTCACCCTCACCCCTGCCCCTCTCCCATCCGGGAGAGGAGGTTTGGCCCCTCGCGGCAGGCGAAAAACCCAGTTATAGGGCCCACATGGACCTGATCGCCTCCACCGACGCGCTTGCCGCCGCCTGCGCGCGTCTCGCCGCGCATCCGTTCGTCACCGTCGACACGGAGTTCATGCGCGAGACGACCTATTATCCGAAGCTCTGCCTGATCCAGATGGCGACCCGGACGAGGGCGTGCTCGTCGATCCGCTCGCGCCCGGCATCGACCTCAAGCCGTTCCTCGAGCTGATGGCCGAACGAGCGCGGTCTCAAGGTCTTCCACTCGGCCCGGCAGGACCTCGAGATCGTCTGGAACCTCGGGCGGCATCGTGCCGCACCCGCTGTTCGACACCCAGGTCGCCGCCATGGTGTGCGGCTACGGCGACTCGGTGTCCTACGAGCAGCTCGTCAACGACCTCGCCAAGGCGCGCGTCGACAAGTCGTCGCGCTTCACCGACTGGTCGCGCCGGCCGCTCTGAGCGAGGCGCAGCTCGCCTACGCGCTCTCCGACGTGACCCACCTCGTCACGGTCTACGAGGCGCTGGCGGCGCAACTGGAGCGAACGGCCGCCCGCCTGGCTCGACGAGGAGATGGAGGTGCTGACCTCGCCCGAAACCTATCGGGCCGATCCCGAGAACGCCTGGCGGCGGCTCGCCGGGCGCCTGCGCAAGGCGCGCGAGATCGCCGTGCTGATGGAGGTCGCGGCCTGGCGCGAGCGCGAGGCGCAGGCGCGCGACGTGCCGCGCGGCCGCGTGCTCAAGGACGAGGCCGTCGATCGACGTCGCCGTCTCGGCCCCGCGCAGCGTCGAGGCGCTGGGGCGCTGCGCTCGATCCCGAACGGCTTCGAGCGCTCGAAAACGGGGCGGCGACATCCTCGCCGCCGTGGAGCGGGGCCTCGCGCGCGACCCGAAAACCGTTCCGACGCCGGAGCGCGCCGCGCGGGCGCGGCGGCGAACGGCGCTTCGGTCGAACTGCTGAAAGTGCTGTTGAAGGCGGTCGCGGAGGAGGAAGGCGTCGCGCCGAAGATCATCGCCACCGTCGACGACCTCGAGGCGATCGCCGAGCGACGACCGCCGATGTCGCCGCCGCTGAACGGCTGGCGCCGCGCAGCTGTTCGGCGACAAGGCGCTGGCGTTGAAGGCCGGGCGTCTGGCGTTGTCGATGGACGGCGGGCGGGTGGTGATGCAGGAGGCGGCCTCTCCCCATTGATCTGCGCCCGGCGCGACCCGATCTAGGGAAGATCACTAACCTGACAAGGAGAGGCTTGGCCGCCCGCGCGTCCGGCCTGACGATTCGTTGCTCGAACTGACGATCGCGCTGGTTCTCATCGCCCTCAATGGGGTGTTCGCCCTCTCGGAACTGGCGATCGTGTCGGCCCGCAAGCCTCGCCTCAAGGTGATGGCGGAGGCGGGCCGTTCCGGTGCGCGCGCCGCGCTGGCGCTGGCCGAGGATCCCGGCCGATTCCTCTCCACCGTGCAGATCGGCATCACGCTGGTCGGCATTCTGGCGGGCGCGTACTCCGGCGCGGCGCTTGGGGCGCGGCTGACCGCGACCCTGGCGGACCAGGGTGTTTCGCCCCGTCTGGCGGAGCCGCTCGGCTACGGGCTTGTGATTGGGGCGATCACCTACCTCTCCGTCATCATCGGCGAACTCGTCCCCAAACACCTCGCCCTGCGCAACGCCGAGGGCATCGCCTGCGCGGTCGCGCCGTCGATGGCGCTTCTCTCCCGCGTCGCCGGCCCCGTGGTGTGGCTGCTCGACGCCTCGACGCGGGTGATCTTCGGCCTCTTCGGCCGGGAAACGGAGTCCGCGAACGCCGTCACCGAAGAGGAGATCAAGACCGTTGTCGCCGAGGCACAAACGGCCGGCGTGATCGAATTCGACGAGCGGCGCATGATCGCCGGCGTGCTGCGGCTCGGCGATCGGGCCGTGCGCGGGGTGATGACGCCGCGCACGGACGTCGACTGGATCGACCTCGACCACGACGACGAGGCCGCGATCCGCGCGCTGCTCGGCTCGACGCCGCACTCGCGCCTGCCCGTGGCGACGGCGATCCCGACAACATGATCGGCGTCGTCCAAGCCCGTGCGATCCTGGCCGACATGCTGGCCGGCAAGCCGCTCGACATCCGCGCCAACGTGCGCCACGCGCCCGTCGTGCCGGACACGCTCGATGCGCTCGACGTGCTCCAGGTCCTGCGCGAGGCCGAGGTGCCGATGGCGCTGGTCCACGACGAGTACGGCCATTTCGAGGGCGTCGTGACGCCGGCCGACATTCTCGAGGCCATCGCGGGCGCGTTCCGCTCGGACGCCGGCGAGCCGGAGCCGGACGCCGTGCGTCGCGAGGACGGCTCGTGGCTTCTCGCGGGTTCGATGCCGGCGGACGAGATGGCCGAACAGCTCGGCGTCGCCCTTCCTGCGCAGCGCAAGTACCAGACGGTCGCCGGCCTCATCATCGGCGAGTTGCAACATCTCCCAGCGACCGGCGAGCGCGTGGAGGCGCTCGGCTGGCGCTTCGAGGTGGTCGACCTCGACGGCCGCCGCATCGACAAGGTGCTGGCGACGCCGCTCACGACGGCCGAGGTTTGAGCCTTTGCCGGTTCGGGGAACGCGGCCGACGAACCCAAAAGCTCCAAAGACCGAAGCGTGCCTGGGCTGCGGCGGCGCTAAACCAATCCAGAGTTGCCGACCGGCCCGGAATGTATCATTCTGAGCTTGGCAAAATCGTGATCGACAATGTCAGCTTCAACCCCGCTTCGAG
>CAVSLO010000058.1:0-7727 GCA_963728675.1 uncultured Alphaproteobacteria bacterium
AGCATTCCAACCGGATTTCCGGCGCTGGGCGAGGCCGGCTGTTCGATGGGCGGCGTGACGCTGCCCGTGATGGTCACGTCACGGCCCATACGAGCGCCGTTGTCGTAAAACATGAACGCCAGAAGCCCGACTGAAATCATCAGGCCGCCCAGCAGAAACGCCATATAATTCGAGTGTCCTGCGTCGCGATCAAAGTCATTGGTCGTTCGTTCGGCGACATCGCCGGCGCGATCACGGTCCGTTGTCATCACGACGCTCCCCGTTTGCAAGCTTAGGTTTCAACGCTGAAGTGGGGTTCTGGTTTCACGCGAGCCAAGCGAGGGGCCGGCTCGAAATGTTCGCCATCGCCTCGTTTTCGTCGGACTCCCGTGTCACGCCCCTGATCGCCATGTGACGAGTCGAGGGATTGACCGCGTCTTCGCCCGCCCCTTACTGCGTGGCCCTCTGCATGGCTCGGGGCCGCGCCCGGCCAACCAAGGCGAGGGACGACAATGAACGCTCCCGTTCAAACTCCGGTGAACCCGAAGAAGCTCATCAAGGGCGGCAGGCGACTGGGAGGTCGTCATCGGCATGGAGGTCCATGCCCAGGTGACGACCGAGGCCAAGCTGTTCTCCGGCGCCTCGACCGCGTTCGGCGGCGAGCCCAACAGCCACGTCTCCCTGGTCGACGCGGCCATGCCCGGCATGCTGCCGGTGATCAACGAGGAATGCGTGCGCCAGGCGGTGCGCACCGGCCTCGGGCTGAAGGCGCAGATCAACCTGAAGAGCGTCTTCGACCGCAAGAACTACTTCTATCCGGACCTGCCGCAGGGCTATCAGATCAGCCAGTACAAGAGCCCGATCGTCGGCGAGGGCGAGGTCGCTGGTCGATGTGCCCGACGGGCGAGACGCATCACGGTCGGCATCGAGCGCCTGCACCTGGAGCAGGACGCCGGCAAGTCGATCCACGACCAGCACCCGACCATGACCTTCGTCGACCTCAACCGCTCGGGCGTGGCGCTGATGGAGATCGTCTCGAAGCCCGACATGCGCTCGGCCGAGGAGGCGCAAGGCCTACGTCACCAAGCTGCGCACCATCCTGCGCTATCTCGGCACCTGCGACGGCGACATGGAGAAGGGCAACCTGCGCGCCGACGTCAACGTCTCGGTGCGCCGGCCCGGCGAGCCGCTCGGCACGCGCTGCGAGATCAAGAACGTCAACTCGATCCGCTTCATCGGCCAGGCGATCGAGTACGAGGCGCGCCGCCAGATCGAGATCCTCGAGGACGGCGGCGCGATCGACCAGGAGACGCGCCTGTTCGATCCGGGCAAGGGCGAGACCCGCTCGATGCGCTCCAAGGAGGAGGCGCACGACTACCGCTACTTCCCCGATCCCGACCTGCTGCCGCTCGAGTTCGACCAGGCCTACGTCGACGAGCTCGCGCAGCACCTGCCCGAGCTGCCGGACGCCAAGAAGGCGCGCTTCATCGCCGAGTACGGCCTCTCGGCCTACGACGCCGGCGTGCTGGTCGCCGAGCGCGCCTCGGCCGACTTCTTCGAGGCGGTGGCCAAGGGCCGCGACGGCAAGGCCGCCGCCAACTGGGTGATCAACGAGCTGTTCGGCCGCCTGAACAAGGAAGGGCACGGCATCGAGGACTCGCCCGGTCTCGGCCGCGCAGCTCGGCGGCATCATCGACCTGATCGGCGAGGGCGCGATCTCCGGCAAGATCGCCAAGGACGTGTTCGAGATCGTCTGGGCCGAGGGCGGCGACCCGCGCGCGATCGTCGAGCAGCGCGGCCTGAAGCAGGTCACCGACACCGGCGCCATCGAGGCGGCCGTCGACGCAGATCATCGCCGCCAACCCCGACAAGGTCGAGCAGGCGAAGGCAAAGCCCACGCTGCTCGGCTGGTTCGTCGGCCAGGTGATGAAGGCGACCGGCGGCAAGGCCAATCCGCAGGCGGTCAACGCGATGCTGAAGGCGAAGCTCGGCGTGTGACCGACGTCTTCGCTCAGGACAGCGATCGGAGCGCGATGTCGGCTACGTCGGGCGAGAGGCCCGTCGTGTCGGCGATCCGCCGCAGCGCGGCTTCGGCCTTGGCGCGGCGCTCCGGTTCCACCGTCTTCCAGGGTCCGAACGCCGTGAGCAGCCGCGCCGCCACTTGCGGGTTCGAGGCGTCGAGGTCGAGCACGATGTCGGCCAGGAACTCGTAGCCGGCGCCATCCGGACGATGGAATTGCGTCAGGTTGTTGAGGACGAAGCTGCCGACCAGCGAGCGCACCCGGTTGGGATTGCTCATCGAGAAAATGGGGTGGCTCATCAGCCGCTTCACCCGGTCGAGCGTGTCGGGTTCCGGGATCATCGCTTGCAGCGCCAGCCACTTGTCGAGCACGAGCGGTTCGTCGCGATAGCGCTCCGCGAAATCCTCGATCGCGCGCTCGCGGGCGATGCCGGGGATGAGCGTCAGGACCGCCAGGGCAGCCAGCCGGTCCGTCATGTTCGTGGCTTCGGCGAGTTGCGCAACCGTGAGGCGCTCGCCCTCCCGCCCGTCGGCCGCCCCGATGAGATCGAGCGCGACATTGCGCAGCGACCTCTGCCCGGCGCTCGCCGCGTCGGGGCTGTAGGCGCCCGTCGACGCCATGGCGTGGCGGACCTGAAGCAAACGGTCCCTCAAGCGCGCGCCGACGACCCGCCGCGTCTCGACGCGGGCGCGATGGATCGCGTCGGGATCGACGTCGGCGCCGATTTCCTGGGCGATCTCGGCCTCGCTGGGCAACGTGAGGACGAGGGCCGCGAAGGCCGGGTCGCGCGCGGCCTCCCGGTCGAGAAAGGCGTCGAGCGCCGCGGCCAGTTCGTCGGCCGCGTCCAAGCCCGCATTGGCGGCTGTCGCGAGGCGCACGAGCAGGCGCGTCGCCACGGTCTGGGCCGACTGCCAGCGGTTGAACGGGTCGGTGTCGTGCTGCAAGAGCGCCAGCGATTCCGTCGTCGGTGAGGTCGAGCGCGACTTTCACCGGGGCCGAGAAACCGCGGAACACAGACGGGACGGGCGGGGATGAGACGTTTTCGAACGTGATGCTGTCGGCGGCGCGGTCGAGCACGAAGACGCCGTTCGCCGCCCGATCGCAGGTCGGCCGCATCCGACGCGCCGTCCGTCGCGACGAGCCCGAGGGCGACCGGAATGACCACAGGCTGCTTGGTCGGCTGGCCGGGGGTGGGCGGCGTGGCTTGCGCGAAGTCCAGCCGGTAGGTGCGCGCTGCTTCGTCGTAAAGGCCGTTCACCACGACGCGCGGCGTCCCGGCCTGCGCGTACCAGCGCGCGAAATGCGACAGATCGCGGCCGCGTCAGCGTCGGCGAAGGCGTGCAGGAAATCCTCGACCGTGGCGGCCGTGCCGTCGCAGCGTTCGAAATAGAGATCCATGCCGCGCCGGAAGTCCTCGTCGCCGATCAGCGTCTTCAGCATGCGGACGATCTCGGCGCCCTTCTCGTAGACCGTCGCCGTGTAGAAATTGTTGATCTCGCGATATTGGCGTCGGCCGCACCGGATGGGCGAGGGGGCCGGCGTCCTCCGCGAACTGCCGCGCCCGCAGCGTCTCGCACCTCGGCGATGCGGTGGACCGGGCGGGAGCGCTCGTCGGACGAGAACTCCTGGTCGCGGAAGACGGTCAGGCCTTCCTTCAGGCAGAGCTGGAACCAGTCGCGGCAGGTGATGCGGTTGCCGGTCCAATTGTGGAAGTACTCGTGCGCGATGATCGCCTCGATATTGGCGTAGTCGCCGTCGGTCGCGGTCTCGGGCGACGCCAGCACGTATTTGTCGTTGAAGATGTTGAGGCCCTTGTTCTCCATCGCGCCCATGTTGAAGTCGGACACGGCGACGATGTTGAACACGTCGAGATCGTACTCGCGGCCGAAGACGCGCTCGTCCCAGCGCATCGAGCGCTCCAGCGCATCGAGCGCATAGGCCGCGCGGTCCTCCTTGCCGGGCTCGACATAGACGGCGAGCTCGACCTCCCGGCCGCTCATCGTCGTGAAGGTTCTTTGCGACGTGGCCGAGCCGTCCGCCGACGAGCGCGAACAGGTAGGCCGGCTTCGGAAACGGATCGTGCCAGATCGGCGTAATGCCGGTTCGTTCCCGCGACCGCGCCCGCCTCGACCGGGTTGCCGTTGCCGAGCAGGACCGGCGCTTCGTCGCGGGCCGCCTCGATGCGGGTCGTGTAGACGGACAGCACGTCGGGTCGGTCGAGGAAGTAGGTGATGCGCCGAAAGCCTTCCGCCTCGCATTGCGTGCAGTAGACGCCGCTCGAACGGTAGAGCCCCATCAGCTTGGTGTTGGCCGTGGGATTCACCTGTGTCTCGAGGGTGAGCGTGAACGGCCGCCGCGGCGGGTTCGGCAGCGTGAGCGATTGGGGCGTCGCGGCGAAGTCGGTCGCCGACAAGGGAGCCCCGTCGAGCGCTGCGCCAAGCAGGGTCAATTCGTCGCCATCCAGCACGAGCGGCGCGTCGGTGCAAGCCCGCGGGATTGGGGCGAAGGGTGAGAGTTGCGGTGATCCGGGTCTCGGTCGGGTGCAGCCGGATGTCGAGATCGACCCGGTCGATCAAAAAATCGCTTGGGCGGTAGTCCTCAAGCCGGACGACCGGGGACGTGTCGGTGCGCATGGGGCTGCCTTGGAACAGAGCGACGTGCGGTTATGACCGAGCGCGAAGCCCGTCGCAATGGAGGCTGAGCGCCGCCTGAACGCTTTATGTCCTCATCGGCTCCGCGTGCCCGATCACGCGCAGGATGTCCGGATGTTCGAGACGGACCCGGCGCTCCAGTTCGTCGACATGATCATGCACGCTGGCGACGGTCAGCGCCGGATCGACGCGGCAATGATAGTTCACGACCAATCCGTCCTCGGTGCGGCGCACGCGCACGGAGTGGATGTCCTTGATCTGGCCGACCTGTTCGGCGGTCTCGGCGAGGTCGCGCGCGATCCGCGCCACGGTCTCCGCGATTTCCGTCCGCGCCCTCCAGATGATGCAAGCGGAGCGGCTCGATGTGGGTGTCGACCTCCACGTCCGGGCCGAGTTCGTCCCGGATCGCGGCCTCCAGACGATCCGCTGTCTGGTGGGCCGCCCGAGGCTCATGCGGCCGTCGACCTCAAGATCAAGGCTGATCCCAAGCCGGCCGTCGATGTCTTGCACCATGACGTGGTGGACGAAGACACGCCGTTTGGCCGCGATCAGCATGATGCGCTCCAGAATGGTCTCGTCGTCGAGCGCAGCGGGGTCCGCCGTCACGGTGATTTCGGACCCCGGCAGTTCGTCCTCGATCGCCTGCGCGACCTTCCGCTTGATGGCGGCGACGTTCTCCAGGGGCAGGGCGCGCGGCACGCGCACGAGAAGCTCGCCGAAGACCCGCCCGCCCGCCGGGCGCACGCGCACGCGCGCGACGGAGACGACGCCGGCGACCCGCTCCGCCTCGGCTTTCACGCGCTCGGCCAAGCCTTTTGGAGCGGCGTCCAGGAGGGTGCCGATGGTGCGCTGCGCGAGGCGGAACCCGGCCACGGCGATGAACAGCGCGACAAAGATCGCGACCAGCGCGTCGGCTTGCGGATAGCCGAGCGCGGCGGCGCCGAGCGCGGCGAGCACCAGGACCGAGTTGACGAGGTCCGAGGAGAAGTGGAGCGCGTCGGCTTCGAGAGCCTCGCTGCCGGTTTCAGCCGCCACGCGCTTGAGCTGCCGCCAGCGCCAGACGTCGATGACGATGGCCCCGATGAGGACTCCGACGGCGGCCCAGTTCGCTTCGACGCCGCTCTCTCCCGCCAGGAGGCGCCGAACGCCCTCGAACGCGACCGCCCCGGACAAAAGGAACAAAAAAGCCGTTTCGACGAGGGCCGCGAGGGACTCGTATTTGCCGTGGCCGTAATGATGCTCTTCGTCGGCCGGCCTGTTCGCGGCCCGCACGGCGAACCACGTCATCGTGGTCGCCGCGACGTCGAGAAGGCTGTGCGCCGCGTCCGAAATCAGGGCAAGGGACCCGGTCGCGAGCCCGGCCGCGCCCTTCGCGAGCGTAATCAGCGCGCTGGCCGCGATCGACCCGAGCGCCACGCGCTCCTTCGCCTGCGCGGCTTCGTGCACGGATCGAGACTTTAGGCTCACCTCGGTCCCAGGCATGGCGCATCCGGTCGGGGAGCATGCAGGAGCGCATGATCTCGCCAGTCATCGTTCGATCGGAGCCGTTGGCGACGGCGCCGACCGGCGTCGCGAAGATCGAGACGGCGGTCGGCTCTAGATTACGTGCTCCGGTTCAAGCGCACAAACAGTGCCGGGGTCTGTCTCAACCTGCAAGGTGACATGGCCGATGCCGAAACGGTCCTTCAGCTCGTGCGCCGCCTCCATGAGGAAGCCGTCGCCAGGGTGTCCGCCCGGCATGACGAGGTGCGCCGTCAACGCGACATCCGTCGTGCTCATGGGCCAGATATGCAGGTCGTGGAGCCCGGCCACGCCCGGCCGGCCGGCGAGGAATTTGCGCACCAGGCCGGGATCGATCGCCGGGGGCACGGCCGCAAGCGACAGGGCCACGCTGTCGCGCAGAAGGTCCCACGTCCCCCACACGATGACGGCCACGATGATGAGGCTCGCCACGGGGTCGAGCCAGAGCCAGCCGGTGAGCAGGATGACGAGCCCGGCCGCGACGACGCCGGCCGACACGGCCGCATCGGCGGCCATGTGCAGGTAGGCGCCCCTGATATTGAGGTCGCCCTTGCGGCCGGAGGCGAAGAGCCAGGCCGTGAGACCGTTGATCGCGATGCCGATGATTGCGACGATCATCACCGTCCCGCCCGCGACCGGTTCCGGGCGGGCAAACCGCTGGATGGCTTCCCAGCCGATGGCGCCGACCGCGACCAGCAGGAACACGGCGTTGAAGAGCGCCGCCAGAATGGATGCGCTCCGCAGACCATAGGTATAGCGGGCCGTCGGCGTCCGCTTCGAGAGGACGGCCGCAGCCCACGCCACGACGAGCCCGAGCACGTCGGACAAGTTGTGTCCGGCGTCGGCGACGAGCGCCATCGAGTTCGAGGCGATGCCATAGCCCGCCTCGATCAGCACGAACGCGGCGTTGAGGCCGATGCCGACGGCGAAGGCTTGGCCGAAGCTCGCGGGGGCATGGACGTGCCCGCCGCGCTCATGATGGCGGTGACCGTTGTGCGCGTGGCCGTGGCCCGCAGAGTCGTGACCGTGGTGGTGGGTGTCGATCATCATCCAACGCCTTATGCTTCCATCACCACCTCACGGCGACGGCGCTGGATCCCACGGCAGGCTCGCTTCAGGACGCCCGACGGGCTATCTGAAAGACGGGCGCCCTGTGGGCGCCGATCCCGAGGAGAAGGGCTTTGGAATACCTTCATACGATGGTCCGGGTCGCGAACCTGGAGGAGTCGCTCGACTTCTATTGCAATAAATTCGGGCTCCAGGAAGTCCGGCGCATGGACAACGAGCAGGGCCGCTACACGCTCGTGTTTCTGGCCGCGCCGGGCGACGTGGAGCGGGCGAGGGCCAACAGCGCGCCGCTGGTCGAACTGACCTATAACTGGGACGAGCATTCCTATCAGGGCGGGCGCAACTTCGGTCATCTCGCTTACCGGGTCGACGACATCTACGCCACCTGCCAGAAGCTGATGGACGCCGGCGTGACCATCAACCGTCCGCCGCGCGACGGCCGCATGGCAGCAATACGAGGATGTTCAGAGTAAAGTACGCACATAAC
>CAVSLO010000059.1:0-14424 GCA_963728675.1 uncultured Alphaproteobacteria bacterium
GCCGAGCGGAACGATAAGCCCGGGGAAGAGCACCGCGTTTCGGACGGGCAGGATGATGACGACGTCCGGCGGCAGGGGAACCGGAGCTGACGCATCAGGCGCTCCGGACACGGGGTCGCCCGGCCCCTGCGGGCTGTTGGATTGGCCGAAGAGGTTCATGGCGCGCTCCCCTATGCCGACTTATCGAGGCCGAATACGAGGCAGCCGTTCGCAGCGAAGCGGCGCACGGCGTCGTACCGTCCGGGCGGCAGGGGGACGCGACGCTCGAAGCGCCCTTGGGGCAATTCCAGGCGATGGATCACGGCGGTGCGCAGCTCGGGCGGCAGGACCCGACGGCCCGCGACGACGAGAGCGCCGTCTTCGATGACCGCTTCGACGCCTTCAGGGTCCACGCCCGGCAGGGCCACGAAAATCAGCACTGCGCGCTCGGTCTCGATCACGTCGACGGGCGGCTCCCACGCAGGCTGGCGCGCCTCCGACCGTTGCAGGCGAAAGAGTTGGCGTTGCATGCGCTCGGCGCGGGCGAGCGTCTCGATGGCGTCCGACAGCATCCAGTCCACCGGGTCGCGATTCGGCATGAGCTTGCTCCTCGGGGGAAAGACGCCTCACGGCGCGTTCTGGTTCATTTTTTGTCGTTTAATGATGTCCCGCCCTTGTTGATCAGGGGCTCTCCATCATCCGTCAGCAGGACAGCCCTCACCCTCGCCGGCCGGAGCGCCGGCAGGGGCTTGCAGGACGCTGGGAGATCGCCGCAAGAACAGCCGTCAACGCTCCTTACCGCGTGTTGCGTCCATGCGCTCGATATCAGGCAGGAACGCGGTGAGCAGGCCGATCGCCGGCAGGAACGAGCAGATTTGGTAGACAAAGGCGAGGCTCGTGCGGTCGGCGACTTCGCCCAGCACCGCAGCCCCAAGCCCGCTCAGACCGAACGTCAGGCCGAAGAACAAGCCCGCGATCAAGCCGACCCGTCCGGGCACCAGCTCCTGGCCGTAAACCACGATGGCCGGGAACGCCGAGGACAGAATGAATCCGATCGGGACGCTCAGCACGCCGGTCCAGAACAGGTCCGCGTAGGGCAAGGCGAGCGTGAACGGCAGAACGCCAAGGATCGAGCCCCAAATCACGTACTTGCGCCCGATGCGATCGCCGACAGGACCGCCGACGATCGCGCCGGCCGCAATCGCGCCGAGAAACACGAAGAGATGCAGTTGCGCGGCCTGCACCGAGAGCTGGAACTTGGACATGAGGTAAAAGGTGAAATAGCTGCTCAGGCTCGCGATATAGACCTGCTTGGAAAAGATCAGGGCCACCAAAATCCCGATCGATAGGGCGATCCGCCTCGCGCTCACGACCGGCGCAGCCCCAACCGGGCGCGCCTTGGCGCGGGCGGCAACGAGCCGGCCCTGATACCACCGTCCCACGTTGAACAGGATGACGAGCGCGGCCAGCGCCACGATCGAGAACCAGGCGATGCTGGACTGACCCCGCGGAACGATGATGAAGGCGGCAAGCAGCGGCCCAAGCGCCGTGCCTGCGTTGCCGCCGACCTGAAACATGGATTGCGCGAGCCCGTGCCGCCCTCCCGACGCCATGCGGGCCACCCGCGACGATTCTGGGTGGAATACGGACGAGCCCATGCCGACAAGCGCCGCCGCGAGCAGCAACACCGTAAACGTGGGCGCGACAGAGAGCAGCAGCAGGCCGACGAGCGTGAAGCCCATCCCAACCACAAGCGAATAAGGGCTGGGCTTGCGGTCCGTGTAGAGACCGACGGCTGGTTGGAGCAGCGACGCGGTGAGTTGGAAGGTCAGCGTGATCAGACCGATCTGACCGAAGTCGAGCTGAAACGAGCTTTTCAAAATCGGATAGATCGCGGGAAGGAGCGACTGGATGAGATCGTTCAGCAGGTGGGAGACGCTGATCGCCGCGAGGATCGCGACAACGGTTCCTTCCCCGGCTTTGCGGGCCGGGGCTGCATTGCTCTCACCGACTTTCATATCCATGGCGATTCCGGTTCTGAAGACCCGTTTTCGATGCTCGGCTGCCGCATGGGAGAGTGCATGGTGGCCCCCTTGGCCGGTTCAGCGGTGGGCGGTTCGGTTACGGAGGCCGGCCACGACGGCCTTGAGAAGGGCGACCTCGGCTCCGCCGGGATCGCGCCCCGTCGCCGCGTAAATCCGCTCGTGCACGAAGGCAAGCTTGCCGATCACCGTGGGCGCCAACACGAAAGGATAGAGGTCGGGCTGCCCCATGCTGCGGTTCAGCGAATTGACCGCGAAGGTCAGCGGCACCCAGGCCGCGATGAGCCGGCTCAGGTCGGCGACATGGTGAGGGTCGAAGTCGATCGCCGCGGATAGCTCCGGCCCGCGGCTGATTTGCGGGCGGACGCTCAGCCCGAAGGCGCTCGCCGACTCCAAGGTGTCGACCATGTGAAGGTAGTGCGCCCAGGTCTCGGCCCAGTCCTCCCATGGGTGCGCGCTCGCATAGGCGCTCACGAACCTGTCCCGCCAGTTCTCGGGCGGGCCCTTGGCGTAATAGGCTTGCAGCGCCACGGCATAATCCTGCCGCTCGTCGCCGAAAACTTTACGGAAGCGATCGAGGCTTGCGTCGCTCCTGATCAGCACGTCCCAATAGTAGTGCCCGACTTCGTGGCGGAAGTGCCCGAGCAGGGTGCGATAGGGTTCGCCCATGGCGTGCCGCCGCCGTTCCCGCTCGGCGTCGTCGGCTTCGGCGATGTTGATCGTGATCAAGCCGTTGTCGTGGCCCGTCAAAACGGTCGGCGCGTGCGGCGTCCCTTCGGCCGGGTCGGACAGGAAGTCGAAGGCGAGCCCTTTCGGGTTCTCCATCCGGCTGACGATCGGCAGATCGAGCTTGAGCAAGGTGTAAAACAACCGGCGCTTGGCGACCTCGAGCCGTCGCCATCGCTCGACGTTTTGCGCCTGCGACAGGTTGGGGATGACGCGGTTATGACGGCAGGCGACACAGTAACGGTCGGGACTGTCGGCCGGAATCAGCCAGTTGCATACGTCAGGCTCGGCGTTGGCGCAGAAGCGGAAAGACCGACTCGGGTCCGCCAAAGCCGTCCAGGCGCCGCCGGTCCACTCGACTGCGCTAAGGTTCTGAAGCGAAGGCGAGAAGCCCAGTTCGTGCCCACAGCTCTCGCAGTAGGTGTTTTCGAAATAGAGCGGCTGCTCGCAAAATTGGCATTCGAAGAGTTTCATGCGTCGAGCGCCCGCCTCCGCTGACGCGTCGGGTTCTCCGGGAGACAGGTTTTTCTCAGAACCCGCATGTCAGGACGGAGAAGGAAGCGCCAAGCCGCACAGGGGTTCCCTCCGAAACGCCGCTTCCGTCGCAGCACCTCCATGTGGACGGAACGCGGCGCAAAGCCGCTTTTCTTAGCACGCGTCTTGCATCGTGCGTGGAAAGAGCGAAACTTGAGTGGGAGACGTCATGCGCGTTCACGCCTTCGACGAAATGAGCGGGACGGTTAGCGGCGGAGCCGCCGCGCCCATCCGCGCGGCTTACGCCAGGCTGAAACGCTGGCTCGACGAAGCGCCCTCCGACCTGATCGACGCCCGCCGCAGCCAGGCCGAGCTGTTTTTCCGCCGCATCGGCATCACCTTCGCGGTCTATGGCGACAACGAGGCCACCGAACGCCTTATCCCGTTCGACATCATTCCGCGCGTGCTGACGAAGCCTGAGTGGGCCATCATCGAACGCGGGCTGGCGCAGCGCGTCACCGCGCTCAACGCCTTCCTGAGCGACATCTACGGCGCGCAGGAGTGCATCAAGGCCGGCGTGATTCCGGCCGACCTCGTCTACCGGAACCCGCACTACCGCCTCGAAATGATGCGGCTTCGAGTTCGCCGCACGCACGTTTACGTCCATATCGCCGGCATCGACGTCGTGCGCGTCGACGAGGACACCTTCTACGTCCTCGAGGACAACGTCCGCACGCCGTCGGGCGTCTCCTACATGCTGGAGAACCGCGAGGTGATGATGCGGCTCTTCCCCGAGCTGTTCACCCAGCCACCGCGTCGCGCCGGTCGAGAACTATCCGGACGCGCTGCTCGCCACCTTGCGCTCGGTCGCGCCGGCGCGGCGAAGCCAGGATCCGACCGTGGTGCTGCTGACCCCCGGCCGGTTCAATTCGGCGTTCTACGAGCACTCGTTCCTGGCCGACAAGCTCGGCGTCGAACTGGTCGAGGCCTCCGACCTCTTCGTCAAGGACGATGTCGTCTACATGCGCACGACCGAAGGCCCGACGCGCGTCGACGTGATCTACCGGCGCATCGACGACGACTTCCTCGACCCGCTCGTCTTCCGGCCCGGATTCCGTGCTCGGCGTGCCGGGCCTGATCGAGCGCCTACCAGGCCGGCAACGTCACCCTCGCCAACGCCGTCGGCACCGGCATCGCGGACGACAAGGCCGTCTACACCTACATGCCGGAGATCATCCGCTTCTTCACCGGCGAGGAGCCGATCCTCAAGAACGTGCCGACCTGGCGCTGCCGCGAGAAGGACGGGCTCTGGCCTACGTGCTCGACCACCTTCACGAGCTCGTGGTGAAGGAGGTCAACGGCTCCGGCGGCTACGGCATGCTGGTCGGCCCGCACGCGACGAAGCGCGAGATCGAGGAGTTCGCCCGCAAGCTCCGCCACGCGCCGGAAGGCTTCATCGCCCAGCCGACGCTTGGCGCTGTCGACCTGCCCGACCTTCGTCGCCTCCGGCGTCGCGCCGCGCCACGTCGATCTGCGCCCCTTCGTGCTCTCGGGCGCCGACGGGATCCGCATCGTGCCGGGCGGTCTGACCCGCGTCGCGCTCAAGGACGGCTCGCTCGTCGTGAATTCGAGCCAGGGCGGCGGCACGAAGGACACCTGGGTGCTGGATGGGTAAGCGTGCCGCGATGGGCTTAGTCGCGAGCGCTCGCTTTCCAACCCCGGGTCCCGCCGCTGCGACGCATGCTCTCCCGCACCGCCGACAACCTCTACTGGCTCTCGCGCTACACCGAGCGCGCCGACTTCGTGGCGCGGATCCTCGACGCGGCGATGCGCGTTCGCGGCGCTGCCGGCGAGCTACGGCGGCGAGCGCAACGAATGGGAGGGCGCGGTCGCGTCCGCGGGCGACCTGGACGAGTTCCGACGCCTGTATGATGCGGCGAACGAGCACACCGTCCGCGATTTCCTGGCCTTCAGCCCGAACAACCCGTCCTCGATCCGCAACTGCATCGAGACCGCGCGCGAAAACGCCCGCTCGGTGCGCACGGCGCTGACCGTCGAAGATGTGGGAGGCGATCAACGGCGCCTGGCTCGAGTTGAAGCGCTTCGAGCGGCTCCGAGATGAGCCCGCGAGGAGTTCGCCCGCTTCGTCGAGTGGGCGAAAGGGCGTCTCGCTCGCCTTCGACGGCTCCGCCTACCGGACGATGCTGCGCAACGACGCCTTCTGGTTCACCCGGCTCGGCACCGGCGATCGAGCGCGCCGACAACACCGCCCGCATCCTCGACGTCAAGTACCACATGCTGCTGCCCGCGACCGAGAGCGTCGGCGGCTCGCCTCGATTATTTCCAGTGGACCGACCATCCTGCGGGAGGTTTCGGCGCTCACGGCCTACCATTGGGTCTACCGCGAGAGCGTCAAGCCCTGGCTCGTGGCCGATCTCCTGATCCTGAACCGGCAGATGCCCCGCTCGCTCGCCAACTGCTGCGAGATCCTGGTCCGCCACCTCGATCTCATCGCGGACGCCTATGGGCTGCGCGGCGAGAGCCAGCGGCTCGCGAGCAACATGCTGGCGCGGCTGTCGGCCACCACGATCGACGACGTCATTCGAGCCAAGGGCTGCACGAGTTCATCTAAGAGTTCATCGCCGAAAACAACCGGCTCGGCTCGGCCATCACCGAGCAGTATCTGCTGTAGCCCTCCATGCGCCTCCGCATCGCCCACGAAACCACGTACCGCTACGAGCGGCCGGTCAAGTCGCTCATCCAGTTGCTTCGCCTCACGCCGCGCGACCACGACGGCCAGCACGTGCGCGCTGGCGCATCGAGCCTCGCGTCACGGACGCTTGAAGCCGCGCGAAGATGCGCTCGGCAACCTCGTTCACGTGTTCTCCTTCGAGGCCGCCGCGGTCGAAGAACTCACGCATCCGGGTCACGGGCGAGGTCGAGACAAGCGACGCGAACGGCTTCGTGCGCGGCCGTCGAGCGCGTGCCGGAGGTCTTCTATCCTGCGGGACACCGATCTGACCCAGGCCGATGCGGCGATCCGCGCCTTCGCCCGCGACGTAGCGGGCGACTCGCCGCCGACCCGCTCGCGGCCCTGCACCGCCTCCTCGCCGGCCTGCACCGAGAGATGGCCTTCGACGTCGAACCGACGCAGACGACGACGACGGCGGCCGAAGCCTTCGCGCTCCGGCGCGGCGTCTGCCAGGATTTGACGCACATCTTCATCTCGGCCGCGCGGTCTTCTGGGCATTCCGGCCCGCTATGTCTCTGGCTATTTCTGCCGCGCCGACGGCGTTATCCAGCAGGACGCAGGCCACGCCTGGGCCGAGGCCAAGGTGCCGGACCTCGGCTGGATCGGGTTCGATCCCGCGAACGGCATCTGCACCACGGCGGCGCATGTGCGCGTCGCCATCGGCCTCGACTATCTCGGCGCCGCGCCGGTCCGCGGCAGCCGCACGGGCGGCGGGTCGGAGAGCCTCGACGTCAAGCTGCGGGTCGAGAAGCCGGCCGCAATTCCGGCTCAGAGCCAGAACTGACGCCGCGGCAGGCATGCGCGATTGCCGATTGCTCCATCACCCGCTTCATGCCATCCAGACTCCGCGGAGAGCGCCGATGACCTATTGCGTCGGCATCCTGGTCGAGCAAGGCCTCGTGATGATCGCGGACACGCGCACGAATGCGGGGCTCGACAACATCTCGACTTATCGCAAGCTGCATGCCATCGTCCGAGCCCGGCGAGCGCGTGCTGGCGCTCGCCACGCGCCGGCAACCTGTCGGTGTCGCAATCGGTCGTGAGCCTGCTCGACGAGGGCTTGGAGAACCCGGAGACCGGCGAAGTCGAGACGCTCGGAACGGCCCCGACCATGTTCCGCGCCGCGCAACTGATCGGGCGCGCGATCCGTCAGGTCGACGACCGTCGATGGCCGGCCCTGGAGGAGGCGAAGCTCCCTTTCGACGTCTCGTTCCTGTTCGGCGGCCAGATCCAGGGCGGGCCCGCTGCGGCTTTACATCGATCTATGCCGCAGGCAACTTCATCGAATGTGCGGCAGGACGCGCCTTTCCTCAAGATCGGCGAGCACAAATACGGCAAGCCGATCCTCGACCGCGCGGTCAACTTCACGACCGACCTCTACGATGCGCTCAAGATCGGCCTCATCTCGATGGACTCGACCATGCGCTCGAACCTCGGCGTCGGGCCTGCCGATCGATCTCGCCGTGATCCGCCGCGACGCGCTCGATGCCGAACTGGTCCATCGCATCGAGGCCGGGCGAGCCCTATTTCCACGATCTGCGCGAGCGATGGTCGGCGGCTCTGCGCGCCGCCCACAAGGCGATCCCACGCCCGCCCTACGGCCCCGATCGCGACCGGGACTGACGAAGGAGCGTGTCGGCATTGCCAGAGCTTCTGGAGGCGAACATCGGGCGTTCCTCGAACGCTCCTGATGTCCCGCTTATCGAGCGATATCGACCGCCATCAGGGCCAGGTACTCCCACGCGACCGTCGCTGCGGCGAGGGCCGTGATCTCGGCGATGTCATAGGGCGGAGCGACCTC
Source organism: uncultured Alphaproteobacteria bacterium (assembly GCA_963728675.1). Taxonomy (GTDB): domain Bacteria; phylum Pseudomonadota; class Alphaproteobacteria; order Rhizobiales; family Beijerinckiaceae; genus JAJKJG01. The sequence continues at coordinate 7,775 of CAVSLO010000059.1, forward strand.
GACCACGTCCATGCCGGCGAAGGCGAGTCCGCGTAAGCCTCGCAGAATGGCCTGAACCTGCCAGCTCGCGAGGCCGCCGATCTCGGGCGTGCCCGTGCCGGGCGCGAAGGCGGGATCGAGCGCGTCCACATCGAAGCTCAAATAGACGGGCGCATCGCCGACCACGGTCCGGACCCGCTCGGCCACGGCGTCCGGCCCCATCCGATGCGCGTCCTGGGCCGAGACGATCGTCGACGCCCTGGGCGAGCGTCCAATCGAACACCGCCTTCTGCACCGGCGAGCGGATGCCGATCTGGACCATGCGGCGCGGATCGATCAGCCCCTCCCGGATCGCGTGATAGAAGACGGACCCGTGCGCGTAGGTCTGGCCGAAGTTCTCGGGCCACGTGTCCACATGCGCGTCGAAATGCACGAGCGCCAGCGGCCCGGTCTTTTTCGATAGCGCGCGCAGCAGCGGCAGGGTGATGCCGTGCTCGCCCCCGAGGGCGACGAGTGGGCGAGCGGCGACGCCTGCTCCTCGATCGCCGCCAAGCTCGCCGGGATGTCGCCGAGCGCGATGCGGAAATCGCCGATGTCGGACGCCGACAGCGTCGCGGGCTCGATCCACCAGGTCGGGTGAGCGCCATCCACCAGCATCCGGCTCGCCTGCCGGATCGCGCCCGGCCCAAGCGGGCGCCGGCCCGGTTCGTGGTGCCGATGTCGAGCGGAACGCCGGCGATGCAGATCGGGGCCGCGGCGTCGCCTGTTGGCACTCCCAAAAAACTCGGGCGTTCGCTGAAGTGTCGGCCGCTCGCTCATAAGCGCGGGGTCTCCGGGAGCGGCGCGAATCGGAAGACGGCCGCCGCGACGGCGCAGGTCCAGCGGCCCTCGGCGTCGCCCTCCGCCGCGGCCGTGAGGGACAGGCTGTCGATGATGAGATTGCTGGTCTCGTAAACGCGCTTGCGCTCGTTCCAGGCGGCGTCCGCATCGAAGTCGATGCCGAGCGTCGAGGCGAGCATGGTGGCGGCGAGGTCTTCGGCGTACTCGCCGCTCTGCGCGTCGGTCATCCCATAGCCGTGGTGCTCGGAGATGTAGCCGTACATCTTCGGGATCGGTCGGGACGCGCAAGGCCGATGCTGGCGTGGATGCGCCGCCCCGGCTCGTTGGTTTCGGAGCGCGCCATGACGCAAAAGGTGATCTCGCCGGGCCTCAGCGTGGCCACGCCCGGCCTCACGCGGGATGCGTTCGCAGCCCGGCGGCAGGATCGAGGACACGGTGACGAGGTTCTGCTGCTCGATGTCGGCGTCGCGCAGCGCGAATTCGAACGCCGTCAACAGATGGCGATGCACGCCGACGCCTCGGGTCAGGAACACGCTGGTCGGCATCGGAAACATGGGACAACCTCGTAGCGCCGGCGACGATCGGCGCGCATCGCGACGATGCGGAACCGATGGGATAATACGGCAGAGACCCGACCCGGTTCCCCCCAGACGCTTGACGCGCGGCCGAACCGCCTGTCAGCCCGCCTCCTCCGCCGCGTCGTCGCGCGCGGCTTTTGTCCAACCGTCCTTCGTGGCGGCGATGAACTCGACGAGCGCCCCTCGGCGATCGCCTTGCGCAAGCCCGCCATGAGGTCCTGGTAATAGGCGAGGTTGTTCCAGGTCAGCAGCATCATCCCCAGGATCTCGTTCGAGCGGACGAGATGGTGCAGGTAGGCCTTGGAATAGGTGTTGGCGGGCGCGTGCTTCGAGGCGGCGTCGAGCGGCTCCGGATCGTCGGCGTAGCGGGCGTTCTTCAGGTTGAGGCGGCCGAAGCGCGTGTAGGCGCGTGCCGTGGCGCCCGGCCCGCGTCGGCAGCACGCAGTCGAACATGTCGATGCCGCGCCGCGACCGCCTCGACGATGTCGTCCGGCGTGCCGACGCCCATGAGGTAGCGCGGTTTGTCGGCCGGCAGGTGCGGCTCGACCGTCTCGATCGTGCGCCAGCATCGCCGCCTGCGGCTCGCCGACCGCGAGGCCGCCGATGGCGTAGCCGTTGAAATCGAGTGCCGACGAGCGCCCGCGCGCTCTCGACCCGCAGCCGCTCGACCGTGCCCGCCCTGCACGATGCCGAACAGCGCCCGCCCCGGCTGGTGCGCCGAAGGCGATGCGGCAGCGCTCCGCCCAGCGCAGGGACAGGCGCATCGCCTTCTCGACCGCCTCGTCGGCGGCCGGCAGCTGCACGCATTCGTCGAGCTGCATCTGGATGTCGGCGCCGAGCAGACCCTGGATCTCGATGGAGCGCTCGGGCGTCAGCACGATGGGTCGAGCCGTCGATATGCGACTGGAAGGTGACGCCGGTCTCGTCGATCTTGCGCAGCTGCGCCAGCGACATGACCTGGAAGCCGCCGGAGTCGGTGAGGATCGGGATACGGCCAGTTCATGAAGCGGTGCAGGCCGCCGAGCCGGGCGACGCGCTCGGCGCCGGGCCGCAGCATCAGATGATAGGTGTTGCCGAGCACGACGTCGGCGCCCGAGCCGCCTTCACCTGATCCGGGTACATGGCCTTCACGGTGCCGGCCGTGCCGACCGGCATGAAGGCCGGCGTGCGGATGACGCCGCGCGGCATCCGGATTTCGCCGACGCGCGCCGCGCCGTCGGTCTTCGTGACGGTGAAGGTGAAGGTGTCGGACATGCCGGTGGTTAACCGCCATCCCGGCTCTCCGTTTCACATCGAGCCCATCTGTCATTCCGGGGCGAGCGAAGCGAGAGCCCGGAACCCATGAACACAGGAGGTTCAGGAGAGCGCAGCACCGCGCCGCTTTGTTCGGAGAAGTCGGTGTTCATGGATTCCGGCCCGCCGCTTTGCAGCGACCGGAATGGCAGGCGCGCGTGATCGCCTCGCGGCCAGTTGGGGCGAGGGTGGGTCGGGTCTGTCGCGGTTCAAAGAGCGGCCCTCATGCTGTGATGAGGGAGCGGGACGCCAGGTCGCCAGCTCTAGTAGATTAGGATGCCAGCTTCCTGGCGTCCCACGCGGGACGGTGCCCGGTCGCACTCCTGCCTCGGCGCATCGCCTACCGGGCTTTCGCCGTCTCGGCTCCTCACCTTAGCCTTACGCTGGTCCTGCCAGAGCTCTGCCGTAGTACAGAGCGGGCGGGCCTCTTGGACACGAGCCTCACGCCCTCTTGCGAAGGCGCGCAGCCCGCGTCTGTGCCGGTTCGACCTCCCGAGCCGCAACCTCCGGTGGGTTGCGCCGCAGGCGCCGCCTCTCCTCCGCCAGCGCGATCCGGTGCACGACGGATGCGAGTAATTGGCTACAAGCGAGCGTTGTAACCCCAAGATACCTGAGGCCCGGATTGATTGACGCAGACGACAAAAAAGGAGAATGCTGGTGTCCTCTCAAGCTTTGGAGGCGCGCAATGGCTCAGCGTCTCGTCCGGCTGGTTCTCCCGGCGGTGCTGGCGAGCGCCCTAGGGGTAATGACGCCAGCACCGTCCCAAGCACAGAACGTTCTCAAAGGTGTTGTCAAAGGGCTGGAAGATACCGGCAGCTTCATCAGAAACGACTTAGAGACGAGGCAGGGTATTCGGGACCCCCAGGGTCCACAATCCCCATCCCTACCGACCCCCAACCTCCACCGGTCATTCCTGACCCCGGTCCTACCGTTGTAATAAAAGGTGATAAACAGCAAATTGTGAACCCTACTGCAGGGCACAGTGAGTCGCGACTCTCCCGAGCAGAGGAGCTTCTCAAGGCTCCGCAAATCAACGAAGCAGTAAGAGACCCAAAGAACTTCAAGAAGTTGACCCCTCCCACAGCGCAGCCGCCGCCGGCGATGCCAAAACAGGAATTTGGCAGGTTTCCGTTCGCCTACAAACGAAACGTTCTCACACACAGACCAGCCCGCGCGCCAGGCGGCATTTCCCTCACCACGGCCGCAGCCGAGCGCATGGCGCTCAATATCTCGTTAGAGGGCGCGCATGCCGAAAATGGCCGGCTGGTGCTTGCTTCGGGCATAGCCGAAAAAGTCGGAGCATCGATGCTGCCCTGCTGCTGACCTCAGTGCGCGCTGCCTGCGGGAAAGCGGACCCCATATTATTGAGCCTCGATCCTGACGATGGCGCTGCTTGGAGCCGGGAGAGTCACTGAGGCAGCGAAAATCTTCGGAGATGGGCTTCTAGTCTTACTGAGTCACAAGGCCGCGTGTTGCGTGCCGCGACGGGGGCGTAGGGTGTGCCGCGCTGTCCTGAGGGAGGCGCCAGCATGTCCCGGCTTGGTGATACAAGCAGCGAAGCACGGTTTGCGTCCTTCCTCACGGCGCTGGCGGGGGTCGTCGGGCATGCGGATCGGGCGGTGCCGCTGCGGGCCTACTGCACCGGGCTGCTGATGCCCGCCGAGCGCAAGAGCGTGGAGCCGATGGCGGCGGTCACCGCCCCCTCACGCGTCGCCGCCCAGCACCAGTCTCTTCTGCACTTCGTTGGCCAGTCCGCCTAGTCGGATGAGGTGGTGCTCGCCAAGGTTCGCGAGCTGACCTTGCCGGCCGTCGAGCGCAGCGGACCGATCGAGGCCTGGATCATCGACGACACCAGCTTTCCCAAGAAGGGCCGGCATTCGGTCGGGGTGACCCGCCAGTACTCGGGCCAGCTGGGCAAGCAGGACAACTGCCAAGTCGCTGTGTCGCTGTCGGTCGCCACCAACGCGGCCAGCCTGCCGGTCGCCTATCGGCTCTATCTGCCGCAGGACTGGGCCGCCGATCCGGCCCGCCGCGAGAAGGCCGGCGTGCCCGAGAGCGTCGTCTTCCAGACCAAGACGGAGATTGCCCTCGATCAGATCCGGGCGGCTGCTGCGGCCGAGATGCCGCGTGGGGTCGTCCTCATGGATGCCGGCTACGGGGCCGATACGGCCCTCAGAACGGGCGTGAGCGCGTTGGGGATGGCCTATGTGGCCGGCGTGCAGCCGCACACCTCCGTCTGGACCCGCAGCAACCCGCCCCCGCAGATCAAGCCCTGGTCCGGCCGGGGGCGGCCACCAACCCGCCTGCGCCGCGACCGCCACCACCAGCCGCAATCAGCCCAGGAGATCGCGCTCGCGTTGCCGACAGACGCGTGGACCACGATCACGTGGCGGGAGGGCTCGACCGACCCGCTCACCTCGCGCTTTGCGCGTCTGCGAGTGCGGGCGGCGCATCGCGACTATCATCTTGGCGAACCCCGCCGGAGGAATGGCTGCTGGTCCAGTGGCCGCCTGAGGAGAAGGGGCCGACGAAATACTGGCTCTCCACCCTTCCCGAGGACATCCCCTTCGACCGCCTCGTCGCGCTTGCCAAGCTGCGCTGGCGGATCGAGCGCGACTACCAGGAGCTCAAGCAGGAACTCGGGCAGCTGATCGAGAAGGGGGCGGATGCGGACCTGGTCCGCGAGTTGCTGGCCTTTGCCGCCGAGCGGATGATGGAGCCGGAGGTTGAGGCCAGGACCGGAGCGCCGGCCGGCGCGCGCAGCCCGGACCGGCTCAACCACCGCAATGGCTACCGCGAGCGGGGCTGGGAGACCCGGGCCGGCCGGATCGACCTGGCGATCCCGAAGCTGCGCAAGGGCTCCTACTTCCCGTCCTTCCTGGAGCCGCGGCGCACCGCCGAGAAGGCGCTGACGGCGGTCATCCAGGAGGCCTACGTGCACGGCGTCTCGACCCGGGCGGTCGACGACCTGGTCAAGGCGATGGGCGGCTCCGGCATCTCGAAGAGCCAGGTCAGCCGGCTTGTGCGAGGAGATCGACGAGCGGGTGAACGCCTTCCTCTCCCGGCCGATCGAGGGCGCCTGGCCCTATCTGTGGATCGACGCCACCTACCTGAAGGCGCGCGAGGCCGGCCGGATCGTCTCGGTCGCCGTGATAGTCGCCGTCGGCGTCAACACCGACGGCCGCCGCGAGGTGCTGGGCGTGGCCACCGGCGCCTCGGAAGCCGAGCCCTTCTGGAAGGCGTTCCTGCGCTCGCTGGCCGACCGGGGCCTGCGCGGCGTCAAGCTCGTCATCGCCGACGACCACAAGGGGCTGCGGGCGGCCGCCACGAAGGTCTTCAGCGCCACCCACCAGCGGTGCCGCGTGCACTGGCTCCGGAATGCCCTTGCCCACGTGCCGCCCAAGCAGCGCCCCGCGGTGGTCGCCATGCTCAAGACCATCTTCGCCCAGGACACAGCCGAGGCCGCTCGCGGCAGTGGGCCGCGGTCGCCGATGCGCTGCGCGAGCGCTTCCCCAAGCTCGCCGCGCTGATGGACGGCTCGCGCGAGGACGTGCTCGCCTACATGGCCTTCCCCCGCGAGCACTGGCCGCAGATCGCCTCGCACGAACCCGCTCGAGCGGCTCAACGGCGAGATCAAGCGCCGCGCCGACGTCGTCGGCATCTTCCCGAACGACCCGGCCGTCATCCGCCTCGTCGGCGCCCTGATGCTGGAGCAATCCGACGAGTGGGCCGTCAGCCGCCGCTACATGAGCCTGGAATAGCCTCGCCGCCTTGAGCGATGATCCCGTCCTCAGGCTGTCCGCCGTGGCCGCCTGATCACCCTCGGACCCTGCCGAGGACCGGCGAGTTATGCGGGATTTTGGGTGACGGAGGCGGTCAGGCGGCGCGGTGATCTGGGCGCACGATGACTTCGGTCCCGTCCTGGAATGTGACACCGGCCATGACCTTCGGCAACTGGTT
>CAVSLO010000060.1:0-12060 GCA_963728675.1 uncultured Alphaproteobacteria bacterium
TCCGCTCCCCAAACGACATCCCCGCCAACACATCGCTGGAAATCGTGTAGCGTGCGCAGGCGTGAGGAGGACGGCCACCGATGTTCATTCGTCAGGCGCTGATCGCGGCCGGCGTCGCGGCGCTGCTGACGACGGCCGCCGCGCCCGCATCGGCCAAGACGTTCCGCTTCGCCTTTCAGGGCAACTATCAGTCGGCCGATCCCTATGCGCTCAACGAGACCTTCACGCTCGGCCTGCACGCGGCCGTCTACGAGGGCCTGATCAAGCGCGGCAAGGACCTCGCCATCGTTCCGGGCCTCGCCGAGCGATGGGAAACCGTGGAGCCGCTGCGCTGGCGCTTTTACTTGCGCAAGGGCGTGAAATTCCACGACGGGTCGGATTTCACCGCTGACGACGTCCTGTTCTCGGCGCAGCGCGTCCGGGCTCCCGGCTCGGACCTCAAGGTGCGCCTTCCCGCCGACGCCGTCTTCGTCAAGGTCGACGACCACACGGTCGATGTGGTCCTGAAGGCGCCGAACCCGCTCCTCCACGCCGACTGGGACACCTGGTTCATCCTGTCGAAGACCTGGGCGGAGAAGACCGGGGCCGTGAACCCGCCTCCCGCCTCCGCCACGGCGCCGGGCCATGCGGCGCTGAACGCCAACGGCACGGGCCCGTTCGTTCTCGTGAGCCACCAGCCCGGCGTCAAGACGATCTGGCGGTCGAACCCGAACTGGTGGGGCGAGCGCGAGCATAACCTCGACGAGGCGATCTTTACGCCGATCGCCTCGGACCCGACGCGGGTCGCGGCGCTGCTCTCGGGCGAGATCGACATGATGGACCCGGTTCCGCCGCAGGATGTCGCGCGGGTCGACGCCAGCCCGATTGCGCACGTGCTGACCGGCCCGGAACTGCGCACGATTTTCTTCGGCATGGACCAGCGCCGGGACGAACTGCTTTACGCCAACGTCAAGGGCCGGAACCCTTTCAAGGATTTGCGCGTCCGCCAGGCGTTCTCCAGGGCGATCGACCTCACCCTGATCCGCGACCGCATCATGCGCGGCATGTCCGAGCCGGCCGCGCTTCTCATCTCGCCCCTGCTGTTCGCGGGCGCGACGGCCTTCAAGCCCGCCGTCGCGGACCTCGACGAGGCCAAGACGCTCCTGGCCGACGCCGGCTATCCGCAAGGGTTCGCGGTCGGCCTGGACTGCCCGACCGACCGCTACGTGAACGACGAAGCGATCTGCCAGGCGGTGGTCGGCATGCTCGCCCGCCTCGGGGTTGCGGCGAGCCTCAATCTCCAGCCGAAGTCCAAGTTTTTCGCCAAGGTGCTGGCGTCCGGCGGCTACGACACCTCCTTCTACCTGCTCGGCTGGACCCCGAACTCGTTCGACTCCTCGAACGTCTTCGCGAACGTCACCGGCTGCCGCGAGGACGACGGGACCGGCGGCCCGTACAATCTGGGCGGCTACTGCAACCCGGCGCTCGACGCGCTTGCCGCCGAAATCCGCGTCGAAACCGACCCGGGCCAGCGCGACGCCATGCTCCGGGAGGCGTGGGCGATCGAGCGGGCCGACGTCTCCCACATCCCGCTCCATCAGCAAAAGCTCGCCTGGGGCGTCAGCCGAAGGATCAGGATCGTCCAGCGGGCGGACAATCAGATCCTGCTCCACTGGGTGAGGATGGAATGAAAACGCCTCTCCGGCTTGCCGGAGAGGTCGAGTCTGCGTAGCAGGCCAGGCGAGGAGCACGCCTCGGCAGGCCCTCACCCCAGCCCTCTCCTGCTTGCAGGAGAGGGGGACGCCGCCCGCTCCGCCTCGCACGATCCCCATGCTCGCCTTCGTCATCTCGCGCGCGCTCCAAGCCGTGGGCGTTCTTCTGGCCATCGGGTTGATCGCATTCGCGATGGTCCGGTTTGCGGGCGACCCGGTCAACCAGATGGTCGGCGTCGACACCCCGCCGGCCGAGCGCGCAGCGATCCGGCGTTCGCTCGGCCTGGACGATCCGGTTCTCGTGCAATTCGGCCGCTACGTCGGCCAGGCGGCGCGGTTCGAGTTCGGCGTCTCGCACCAGGTCCGACAGCCGGTCTCGAACCTTCTGGCGGAGCGCGTCCCAGCGACGCTGGAGCTGGCACTCTGCGCTACGCTCTTCGCCCTGTGCCTCGGCATCCCGATGGGCGTGTTCGCGGCGCTCAGGCGCGGCACGGTCCTGGCGACGGCGTTTCAGGCGTTGTCGCTGATCGGCGTCAGCCTGCCGACCTTCCTGATCGGCGTCCTGCTGATCTCTATCTTCTCGGTGGCGCTCGGGTGGCTGCCGTCCTTCGGACGCGGCGAGACGGTGCGGCTCGGGTGGTGGACCACCGGGTTCCTGACCGCCTCCGGCCTCAAGGCGCTGATCCTGCCCGCCGTCACCCTCGGCCTGTACCAGATGACGCTCATCATGCGCCTCGTGCGCGCCGAGATGCTGGAGGTGCTGCGCACGGACCACATCCGCTTCGCCCGCGCGCGGGGCCTGAGGCCGCGCGCGATCCACTTCGGCCACGCGCTGAAGAACACGCTCGTGCCCGTCCTCACCATCGCGGGGCTGCAAATCGGGTCGGTGGTCGCCTTCGCGCTCGTGACGGAGACGGTCTTTCAATGGCCCGGCATGGGCCTGCTGTTCGTCCAGGCGGTGCAGGCCGTCGATGTCCCGGTCATGGCGGCCTACCTTCTGCTGGTCGGGCTGATCTTCGTCGCCATCAACCTCGCCGTCGACATCCTGTACGGCCTCGTCGATCCGCGCCTGCGCCGGCGTCTCGATCCGAGATGACGAACGCCGCCCCGCCGCCCTCGCGCTTCGGCCGCATCCGCGACAGCGGCCTTTGGACCGCGTTCCGGCGCTCGAAAACCACGACCGCGGCGGCCGTGCTGACGCTGGCCTTCGCCGCGGCCGCGATCGCGCCCCGCGCCGCAAAACCCCTTCGATCCCGCGGCGCTCGATTTGCTGAACAGCGGCATCCCGCCGCTCTGGCTGGAGGGCGGCCGGATGCCGTTCCTGCTCGGCACCGATGAGCAGGGCCGCGATCTCTTTTCGGCCATCCTCTACGGCCTGCGGATCTCGCTTGCGGTCGGGCTCCTGAGCGTCGCGTTCTCGGCGGCGCTCGGGGTCTTGCTCGGCCTCGTCGCGGCGCACGTCGGCGGCGTGACGGACGCGCTCGTCATGCGCGTCGCCGACGTTCAGCTCACCTTCCCGGCCATCCTGGTCGCGCTGATCATCGACGGCCTCGTGAAATCCGTTCGCGGCCATCAGGCGGACGCCGCGGCGGCGCTCGGCGTGCTCGCGGTCTCGATCGGCCTGAGCTTCTGGGTGCAGTACGCCCGCGCCGTGCGCGGTCTGGCGATGGTCGAGCTGAAGAAGGATTACGTGGCCGCGGCCCGTCTCCTCGGCCTCTCGGCCCCCGCCATCCTGCTGCGCCATGTGCTGCCGAACGTGGTCGGCTCCGTGCTCGTCGTCGCGACCATCAACCTCGCCCTCGCCATCGGAACGGAAGCGACCCTTTCTTTTCTGGGCTCCGGCTTGCCGCCCACCACGCCCTCGCTCGGCACGCTCATCCGCACCGGCGGGGAGCATCTGTTCTCCGGCGAGTGGTGGATGGCGGCTTTTCCCGGCGCGGCGCTCGCCGGGCTGACGCTCGCCGTCACGCTGATGGGCGACGGGCTGCGGGATGCGTTGAATCCGAGGCTGCGCTGATCCGCTCGGCCTTGCGCGGGCGGCGGCTGTTCCTCTGGCGCTTCGCTGTCAGGGACGGACCCGAAATCGGGCCGCGTGGGCGGCCCGACCGCTTGGCGTGAGCGGGCTGCCTCAGGAGCAGACCTTGCGGTAGACGATGTCGCCGTAGAGGGTGACGAAGCGCTTGAGGTAGCAGCCGCCGTAATAGACCGGGGCGTAGCCGGCGTAGCCGTAGCCCCAGCCGTAGCCGTGGCCCCAGCCGCCCCCGTGCCGGCCGAAGCCGCCGCCGTGACCGCCCGCCAGGGCCGGACCGGCCGAACCCAGGGCCGCCCCGACCAACAGCAACCCCACCAGACCGGCGCTCAGCTTCTTGGTGATCGTGGACATCGTCGCTCTCCTGTGTGTCTCTCGGCCGGCGTCGCGCTCGGCCTTGAGACAGAGATTGCGCCCGTCCCCGCCCGCCCGATGTGCGCCGCGGCACACGGCGCGCCACCCCCGCAGGCGCGATCGCTAAATCTTTCGCCCGGAGCTTGGCTCGGGGGGAGGATCGCCGCGAAAAAACCCGAGGAACCTCTCGTGGAGAGGCCTTTCGGTCGAGGCCGCCGGCGTCGCCCCGGATGGCGCCGCCGGTTTAGCCTGGGACGCCCGCCGGGCCTTGGCGGAGGGGACCGCCGGCTTCGCCGCCGCGGACGAGGCTGGACAGGGAGCCGATGGCGATGGCGCGCACGCCGTCGCCTTTGGGACTCCGCTCGGGGTGAGAACGATCTCCTGCCCGGCGAGGGCCAGCGCTTCCGGGCGGCTGACCTGCCCGAGCGAGGCGCTTTTCCGGCGGGCAAGCGCCCGGAAGGACGGGTGCTGTCCGCCATCGACGTAGGTGGTCCGAATCGCGGGCTTCCCTTTCGCGATCAGGGCGGCGACCCGGGCTTCCTCCTCGGCGCGGCGCGCCTTGACCAAGGCTTCCTTCTCGGGGTCCGGAGCGGGTTGGAACGCGTAGCGTCCGGCGGAGACGCCGACGACGGGCTCCTCCCCGGTGGCCTCGAACCGGTCTGCGCCCTCCTTCAACTGCCGCCAGAACCCGATGTTGGGGTCCAACCGGTGTTTGGCCATGTTCTCCGCCGTCATGCGGAAGGGATAGGCCTGGAACTGGAACGCCTGCTGGCCGCCGGCGAACGCCTCGCGGGCCAAGGCGTAAATCTCCGCGATGCCCTTGTCCGTCATGGCGAAGCAGCCGGCCGACGAGCAGGTCCCGTGCACCATGAGGTACGACCCGGAGCCGCCGCGCGCCCGGTCGAACGCGTTCGGGTAGCCGATGTCGAAGGAGAGATAATAGGCGGAGTTCGGGTTCATCTGCGCCGGGCCGACCGCATAAAATCCTTCCGGCGTCTGGCGGTCGCCGAGCGTGGTCTTGGGCCCGAGTTGGCCTGACCAGCGGCAGATCGGGAAGGTTTTCAGGAGCACGTAGCGCCCGTCCTTCGCCTGCTTCCAGACCTCAAGCTCCGCTTCTTTCTTGTAGGCGCGGATCAGGATGGGCGAGGCCGGGGCGGCGTCCTTCGCCTTCATCAAGGCGAGCGTCGCCGCGGGAATCGGCGCCATGCTCTTGCCGTCGGCCGCGACGGCCGCCGGGCTCAGCATCAGCGAGGCGGCGATGAGCATCGCGCGGCGGAGGTCGACCTGGATCTTTGCCATCATTGCCCCTTGCGGATTGTCCGCGCACGTCCCGCGTCGAACGTTCCTTTCAAACCTCCTGTCCACGGCGATTGAGGCCGGAATAGGAAGGCCGACGCTCTTTCAAGCCGGAACGCGCCGGAAGCAAGCGGCGCAACGGGCGCCTGCGCCTGTAGCACGCCGTTGCACAGATTTTTCTGGGTTTTCTGCTCGGCGCCATGCGCCCGGAGCCGTCACGTCCGTCGCCGTTCAGGATCCTGGGGCTTCTCGGCGCAAGACATCGGCCGCAGACAGATGAAGGAGAACCCACGCGACGCAGCGGGGCCGAGGCGGAGGTTCGGGCCGGCCGTCGGAGGGGTTCTTTCCATGCGCCGTCCGCATTATCTCGGTTGTTTATTGCAATTTCAGGCATTGACCATGCATCCTGAGCATACCAGCGCCGCAAAGCTCTTCCTTGCGGCGCAGCGCCGTCGGGCACACGTTCGAACTCAAGACCAAGAACAATAAGCAGGAAGCGCCTGAGATTGGGTTCGCTGAACATTCTCAGGAGCAAGACATGGCCTCCGCCTTCCCGTCCTTCACCCAGTCTGTCCAAGGGCCGCCCGGTCCGTCTCAGACCATAGCCGCTCTCGTGCCTGCGCACTCGAAGCGAGGGCTGCTGGGCCGCTTCTTGGACGCGCTCATCGAGTCGCGCCGGCGCGAAGCCGAGCAACACATAGCTCGCCTCCTCGCTCACGCAATCACGCGGCAAACTCAATCCACCGGCTACGGCACGTTCCGGGACCGCGAGGTTCATCGGCGGATCGGCTGTCTCAAGCGCAAGGCGCTGGGCGGCAGGCGGATGCTCGGCGTCACCGCCGCCCTCGCGCTGGGGGCGGGTCTCTTCTGGGCGACCTGCACGGCTACGCTCGTCAAAGCGGAAGTGACGCGGCCGGGCGCGCCGAAGGCGGCCTGCGTCGAGGCGGAGCGGAAGCTGGCGCCCTGGTTTCAAGCTGAGATGGATCGGAAAGCGCAAGTCGGCCTCGACCTGCGGGATGACTTCAATCTCATGCTGACATGGTTCAGAAGCGCACAAGGCCAGTGTGCATCGGGCATGACGGACCGGGCCGCCCAGAATTTTCAGGCGATCGCGAACATGATCGGCGAGCGAACGGAGCAGCGTCAGCCAGAGCCAGAGGACGGGTAAGGCGCTTGAGGGCTCAACGACGGCTACTCCCGTTGGCGATCGGGATGCCAAGGCGCAGATCCAGGAGCCGACGACATCTTCGGGAATCGGGTCATCCCTGCAAGGCGGAGGCCCGATGTCGCGCCTGCGGCTGGAACGCGCAGCTTGGCGCGACGTTGAGCCATCGTCCTGGGAGCGGCGGCCGATGCTGGCCGCCGCTCGCGCCGCACGAGTTTCTCCGAGCACGGAGTTGAGGGTGTCCAACGCCGAGGTGGCCGTTTTTCCACGATCGACCGAGATGAAGTCTTCGGAGACGAGCGGCGACGAAGGCCGGATCGACGACCGCCGCGCCGCCTGGCTGCGCGCCTTCAAGGCGGTGCGCGACGAGACCGAGCGCCGCGCCGCGCCGCTGTCGCCGGAAGACCAGGTCATCCAGTCCATGCCGGACTCGAGCCCGACCAAGTGGCATCGCGCGCACACGACATGGTTCTTCGAGCAGTTTCTGCTGCGGCCCCACCGGCCCGGCTACCGGGCGTTCGACGAGCGCTTCGCGTTTCTGTTCAACTCCTACTACGTCGCCGCCGGACCCCGGCACGAGCGGCCGAAGCGGGGGCTCATCACGCGCCCGGATGCAAGCGAAGTCGCCGCCTACCGAGCCCATGTGGATCGGGCGGTTGCGGCTCTGGTCGAGGACGCGGACGACGCCGCGCTCGACGCCATCCTGCCGATCCTGGAGATAGGGCTCCACCATGAGCAGCAGCATCAGGAACTGATCCTCACGGACATCCTGCATGCGTTCGCTCAAAACCCGACCGCGCCGGCCTACGACCGTGCCTGGGACATGCCGAACGCGGCGGCCGAGGCGGGCGGCCCGGCGTTCGTCGACCTCGAAGGCGGCGTTTACGCCGTCGGCCACGACGGGCGGGGGTTTTCGTTCGACAACGAGGGGCCGCGGCACGAGGTGTTGCTGCAGGACGTGCGCCTTGGGCGGCGGCTCGTCGCCAACGGCGAATGGCTCGCCTTCATGCAGGACGGCGGCTACGCCGAGCCGATGCTCTGGCTCTCGGACGGCTGGGCCGCGGCGCAGGCGGAAGGGTGGGCCGCGCCGGGCCACTGGCGCGCCATCGATGGCGCTTGGTTCCAGATGACGCTCGGCGGCTTAGCGCCGGTCGATCCCGCCGCGCCCGTCCGCCACGTGAGCTATTATGAAGCCGACGCCTTCGCGCGCTGGGCGGGAAAGCATCTGCCCTCCGAGGCCGAGTGGGAGGTCGCGGCCGGCCTCGGGCTGCTTGACGACGCCTTCGGGATCGTCTGGCAGTGGACCCGCAGCGCCTACTCGCCCTATCCGGGCTACCGCCCGGTCCCCGGCGCGCTCGGGGAGTACAACGGCAAGTTCATGGTCAATCAGATCGTGCTGCGCGGCTCATCGCTTGCGACCCCCGGCGGCCATGCGCGCTTGAGCTACCGCAACTTCTTCTACCCGCCCCACCGCTGGCAATTCACGGGCCTCCGGCTCGCGGACTACGCCGGTTAGGCGATTGCGCGGACTGTCCTCTTGTGGAGTTTCGGATGACGGCGCTCACCCATGCAATCCTCAGGCCCTCGGCGCCGCAAAGCCGGTCGGCGTTTGCGGCCGACCTTCTGGCGGGGCTCGCGGCGACGCCGAAGCGGATTCCCCCTAAGTATTTTTATGATCCGGCCGGGTCGCGCCTGTTCGAGCGGATCACCGAGCTGCCCGAGTACTACCCGACCCGCGCCGAGCGCGGCGTCTTGAAGGATCGGGCGCGCGAGATCGCCCGGTTCGTCCCGGAGGGCGCGGCGCTCGTCGAGTTCGGCAGCGGCTCCAGCGAGAAGGTGCGCCTGCTCTTGGGCGAGCTTCCGGCGCTCTCCGCCTACGTGCCGGTCGACATCTCGGCCGAGTTCTTGGACGAGGAGGCGGCGCGGCTGCGGCGGGATTTCCCGCGCCTGAGCGTCGTTCCCGTGGCGGCCGATTTCACCCAACCGTTCGCGCTGCCGCCCGCCGTCCTCGGCCGGCCCCGCGCCGGGTTCTTCCCGGGCTCCACCATCGGCAACTTCGAGCCGGAGGAGGCCCAAACCTTCTTGCGCCACGCCGCGCGCATTCTCGGCTCGGGCGCGGCGCTCATCATCGGCGTCGACCTCGTGAAGGACGCGCGCGTCCTCAACGCCGCCTATAACGACGCCGCCGGCGTCACGGCCGCGTTCAATCTCAACGTGCTGGCGCGGGCGAACCGCGAGCTTGGGGCCAATTTCGATGTGAACGCCTTCGCCCACCGCGCCGTCTACAACGCGCCGGCGAGCCGCATCGAGATGCATCTCGTCAGCCGCAAGAGCCAGACCGTGCGCGTGCTCGACCGGGCTTTCGCCTTCGCGCCCGGCGAGACGATCCATACCGAGAACAGCTACAAGCATACGCTCGACGGGTTCGCGCGGCTCGCCGCCAGGGCCTGCTGGCGAGCCGAGGCGGCGTGGACCGACGCGGACGAACTCTTCTCGGTCCACGCGCTGCGGGCGAAGGGCGTCACCTTGCAATGACCGGCGCCGCTTCGTCCTCTCAAAGCCGCTTGCTCTCGGGGGAGGGGGCGTGATCGAGTTGGCGGTAGACAGCCTCCGCGATTCGGAGAAGACGCTCGCGATCGAGCGCGGCCGAGATCGCGTAGCCGAGCCCGCCGTCGATCCAGGAGAAGGCCGAAACCTCGCCGGATTGGGCGAAGCGGAACGATGTCTCGCCGGAATCGCTGGCGCGGATGTATAACGTCAGGCGCGCGCCACGGTCGTCCTCGTACATCAATTGCGCGGCCGGTTCGTTCCCGGCCGGAAGAAGGCGGCCGCCCATCAGGTGGTATCCCAGCGCCGCGAGATCGGGCGCCTGCAGCGATCGCCCGAGACGTTTCGAGAGCCATTGCAGGAGATGCGCCTGCTGGGCGGCGCCGACTTCGACGGGATGGGCGATTTCGGCGACGAAGACGCGGTGGGCCGACAAGGCGTCCTGGGCGACGCGGTTCTGGTTCGCCGCGATGGGCCGGGCCATCCAGGCGTGCGCGGTCCATCCGGTTGCGCCGCCGACGACAAGCCAGGCGAGCGCCGCCGCGATGGCGGCGAGCCGGCGTCCCTGGACGCTGCGGCGCTCGGCTCGGACATGGGCGATCCGCAGCCGCGCCGGGATCGGCTCGTCCGCCTTGAAGGCGAGCCGGGCGCGCAGCGCCTCGCGCCGCTCCCGGTCGGCCGCGACCTGCGCGGCGGCGGCAGGATGATCGGCCAGAAAGGTTTCGACGGCCTCTCGGCGCTCGGGCGGCAGCCGCCCCTCGACGAAGGCGTGCAGGTCGTCCTCGCCGATCGGACGATCGCCGGTCACTTGACCCTCCTCAAGACCGCGCCGGAGCCTGAGTCCAGACGCCGGCGCATCGCCGCGCGCGCGCGGCTCAGGCGGGACATGACCGTGCCGAGCGGCACCCCGAGGATGCGGGCGGCCTCCGCATAGGAAAAATCCTCGACGGCGACGAGCAGCAGGACCGAGCGCTGCTCCTCGGACAAGGCGTCGAGTTCGGCGAGCACGTCGCGCCTCATCAGCTCGCTGTCTTGGCTTGCCTCGGCCGACGGGACCGCGGCCAGCGCGTCGATGTCCACATCCGGTCCACGGCGCCGCCCCCGACGCAGGCCGCTCAGAAAAAGATTTCGTTGGATCGTGAACAGCCAGGCGCGGAGATTGCCGTCGCGCCGCCGCAGGCGCCAGCGAGCGAGGGCGCGCTCCAGGCAGTCCTGAACGAGATCGTCGGCCGCATCGCCATCCCGCAGCAACGCCCAGGCGTACCGGCGAAGCGCCGGAATGTGCGGTTCGAGAAGGGCGGCGATCTCGTCCATGATCGCAAAGACGCGGCGTTCGTTACGGCTGGGCGATGTGCCAGACGTTGTTCACGCCGTCGCCCGTGACGTCGCCCGGCTTGGCGTCCTTGGCCCAGGTGTAGAGCGGCTTGCCCTTGTAGGCCCACTGCTTGGAGCCGTCCTCGCGGGCGACCACCGTCCAGTCGCCGGACGCTTGCGCGCTCGCCGGGGCGGCGAGGGGAGGCCAGTTGGTCGCGCATTGGCCGCTGCAGTTCGACTTGCCGGCGGCGTCGCGGTCGAAGACGTAGAGCGTCATGCCCTTCGCGTCCACGAGCGCTTTGCCCTTCGAGGTGTCCGCGACCTTGGCGGGCTGCGCGGTTTGGGCGGCGCTGGGCGAAGCCGCGAACAAGACGCTGCCTAAGAGGGCGGCGAAACCGATGGATCTGATCATGGAGGTTCTCCTGATGCGCGGGCGATCCGCCCGCCGAGAGCCGCACGGCGGCACAGACGAAAGACGCCGCCGGCCTATGGTTTATTCCACGGCGAGCTGCTTTTGTTGGACCTGTTCATCGCCCGCGCGTGGGGCGGCTCGCGCGAGCCTTTGCAGTTCGTGATGGCTCCCTTCGCAAAAGACTGATTTTCTCGTCGATGCGTCAGGGCTATTTCAGCGCGATGGACCTGGCGTGAGGACTCCGATGAGCGACGTGGTCAAAACCTTTTGCGCCCGACTGGGCGTCGCGCATCCGATCATCCAGGCGCCCATGGCCGGCGGCGCGACCACGCCCGAGCTTGTGGCGGCGGTGTCGAACGCAGGCGGGCTCGGCTTCATCGGCGCCGCCTATCTCACCCCGCAGGCGCTCCGAGACGCCATTGCGGCCGTGCGGGCCCGGACGGACGGGCCGTTCGGCGTCAATTTGTTCGCGGGCGGCTATGAGGAGGCGGAGCGGAGCGTCGACCCTCAGCCGATGCTCGCCGTCATCGCCCGCCACCACGCGGCGCTCGGCTTGCCGGAGCCGGTTGCGCCCGCGCTCGCGCCCGACCCGTTCCCGGCGCAGCTTGAGGTGGTGATCGAGACCGGCGTGCCGGTGTTCAGCGTCACCTTCGGCCTCCCGGAGGTGGCGGACATCGAGCGTCTGCACGCGCGGGGCGCGCTTGTGCTCGGAACCGCCACGACGGTCGAGGAGGCGCGCCGGCTGGCCGCGGCGGGCGTCGACGGCGTCATCGCGCAAGGGAGCGAAGCGGGCGCGCACCGGGGCACCTTCGCGGCGCCGTTCGAGATGGCGATGACCGGCACGCTGGCGCTCGTGCCGCAAATCGTGGACGCGGTAGGCGGCCTGCCCGTGATCGCGGCCGGCGGCATCATGGACGGACGCGGCATCGTGGCGGCCGAGGCGCTCGGCGCGGCGGCGGTCCAGATGGGAACGGCCTTTCTCACCAGCGACGAGGCCGGCATCCCGGACGCCTACAAGGATCGTTTGAGGCACGCGTCCGAGGACTCGACCAAGCTGACCCGCGCCTTCTCGGGCCGTCCCGCCCGCGGCGTCGTCAACGCCTTCATGCGCGAGGCCGAGGAAACCGGCGCCATCCTGCCCTATCCGCTCCAGAACGACCTGACGCGTCCGATGCGCGCCGCCGCCGGCAAGGCGGGCGACACGGAGCGGCTGTCGCTGTGGGCGGGGCAGGGGGTGCGGATGGCCCGGCGG
>CAVSLO010000061.1:0-59071 GCA_963728675.1 uncultured Alphaproteobacteria bacterium
AAGCAAGCCGCCGTTCGGGAGAAGGCCCTATGCTGTTATCCGATAAAAATTTGCGTTATAACGGGAGCGGGCGTCTCCGCGCGGGATCGGCCTGGCCACCGCTCGCCTGTTCGCCAAGCAGGGCGCGCGAGTCGCCATCCTCGACCTCGACGAGGCAGGCGCAGGGACGCGCGGCCGAGCTCGGCGAGGGCACTCGGTTTCGCCTGCGACGTCGCCGACAAGCAGGCGTGCCTGAGCGCCGCCGAGCAGGTGCATTCGCGACTTCGGCCGGATCGACGTCCTCATCAACAACGCCGGCATCACCCAGCCGGTCAAGACCATGGAGATCCAGCCCGAGAACTACGACGCGGTCCTGGACGTCAACCTGCGCGGCGTGCTCTACCTGAGCCAGGCCTTCATCCCGCACATGCGCGAGCAGCGACGGGCTCGATCGCCTGCATGTCGTCGGTCTCGGCCCAGCGCGGCGGCGGCATCTTCGGCGGCCCGCACTACTCCGCGGCCAAGGCCGGCGTGCTCGGCCTGGCCAAGGCCATGGCGCGCGAGCTCGGCCCGGACGGCATCCGCGTGAACTGCGTGACGCCCGGCCTGATCCAGACCGACATCACCGGCGGCAAGCTCACCGACGAGATCAAGGCGGAGATCATCAAGGGCATCCCGCTCGGGCGTCTGGGCGACGCCGAGGACGTCGCCGACGTCTACCTGTTCCTCGCCTCCGACCTGTCCGCCTACGTCACCGGCGCGGTCATCGACGTGAACGGCGGCATGCTGATCCACTGAGCCGCGGCGCGGTCCCGAGGAGCGATGGAATGCAGCAGACTGCAGAACGGAAGCCGAAGCCCCGAACCGCTTGCCAACGAACCGTCGCTGGAGGAACGCGCCTACCGCATCCGCCGCAATGCGCTGCGCATGGGCGAGGTGCAGGGCCAAGGCTACATCGCCCAGGCGCTCGGCATCGCCGACGTGCTGGCGGTGGCCTACTTCCACGCGATGCGCTACCGCCCGGACGACCCGGAATGGGAGGGGCGCGACCGCTTCCTGCTCTCGATCGGCCACTACGCCATCGCGCTCTACGCCGCGCTGATCGAGGCCGGCATCATTCCCGAGGACGAGCTCGAGACCTACGGCAGCGACGACAGCCGCCTGCCGATGTCGGGCATGGCGGCCTACACGCCGGGCATGGAGATCACCGGCGGCTCGCTCGGCCACGGGCTGGCATCGCCGTCGGCATGGCCTGGGGCTGAAGCGCAAGGAGTCGGACGCCTTCGTCTACAACCTGATGTCCGACGGCGAGCTGGGCGAGGGCTCGACCTGGGAGGCGGCGATGTCGGCCGGCCACTACAAGCTCGACAACCTGATCTGCCTCGTCGACGTCAACAACCAGCAGGCCGACGGGCCGTCGCCGAGGTGCTCGGCTTCGAGCCGCTGGCCGAAGTGGTTCGAGGCGTTCGGCTGGCACGTGCAGCGCGTCGACGGCAACGACATCGACGCGCTCGTTGCGGCGTTCGACGCGGCGCGCGCGCTGACGCGAGCCGAAGCCCCGCGTGATCATCTGCGACACCAAGATGGCCAAGGGCGTGCCGTTCCTCGAGGAGCGGGAGAAGAACCACTTCCTGCGGGTCGAGCCGCACGAATGGCAGCAGGCGCTCGAAGATCCTCGACGCCGGGAGGACCGCATGAGCCGCTCGAAGTACACGCGGCCGGCCTGGCTGACGGAGCAGGGCGAGGGCGGCCAGGGCACGGCCGACAAGCCGCGGCTCACCACCTCGGCGATGATCGCCTCGCTCGCCGGCGCGGGCCAGCGGACCAAGCCCGCCCCGTTCGGCCATGCGCTGGTGGCGCTGGCCGAAGACGCGGCCCGAGATCGTCGGCCTGACGGCCGACCTCGGCAAGTACACCGACCTGCACATCTTCGCGCAGGCCTATCCCGACCGCTTCTACCAGATGGGCATGGCGGAGCAGCTGCTGATGCTGCGCCGCCGCCGGCATGGCGCGCGAGGGCTTCGTGCCCTTCGCCACCACCTACGCCGTGTTCGCGTCGCGCCGCGCCTACGACTTCATCGCCATGGCGATCGCGGAGGAGAACCTCAACGTCAAGATCGTCTGCGCCCTGCCGGGGCTCACCACCGGCTACGGGCCGAGCCACCAGGCGACGGAGGACATCGCGATCTTCCGCGGCATGCCGAACATGACGATCATCGATCCCTGCGACGCGCTCGACATCGAGCAGATCGTGCCCGCCATCGCGGCCCATGACGGGCCCGGTCTACATGCGCCTGCTGCGCGGCAACGTGCCGCTGGTGCTGGACGAGTACGACTACAAGTTCGAGCTCGGCAAGGCGAAGCTGCTGCGCGACGGCGAGGACGCGCTCGTCATCTCGACCGGCTTCATGACCATGCGGGCGCTGGAAGCGGCCAAGGCGCTGGAGGCCGACCGGGTCGATGCCGCGCGTGCTGCACGTGCCGACCATCAAGCCGCTGGACGAGGCGACGATCCTGCGGGAGGCCGCGCGCAGCGGGCGGCTGGTGGTCGTCGCCGAGAACCACACCATCATCGGCGGCCTCGGCGAGGCGGTCGCGGGCCTGCTGCTGCGCTCGGGCGTGACGCCCGTAGTTCCGGCAGGTCGCGCTTGCCCGACGAGTTCCTCGACGCCGGGGCGCTGCCGACGTTGCACGACCGCTACGGCATCTCGACCGAACGCGATGTCACGCCAGATCAAAAGGTGGCTGTCGCACTGAAGGCGGTTCGCGATGACGGCGGTCGGATTCATCGGTCTCGGAGCCATGGGCTTGCCCATGGCCGAAAACCTCGCGCGGCGCGGCTTTTCGGTCCGCGGCTTCGACATGCGTCCTGAGGCTGTCGCTGCGTTGGCGCAGGCCGGCGGGACGCGCGCCGCCTCGGCGGCCGAGGCGGGCGCGGGGGCCGACGTTCTCGTGCTCATGGTCGTGAACGCCGCGCAGGCGGAGGCCATCCTGTTCGCGGGCGGCGCGCTGGCGGCCTTGCCGGAGAACGGCGTCATCGTGCTGATGGCGACCTGCCCGCCGGGCGCGGTCGAAAAAATTGCGGCGCGCGTGCTGGAGGCTGGACGGCGTTTCATCGATGCGCCCGTGTCGGGCGGCGTGGTCGGCGCGCGCGGCGCGACGCTCACCATCATGGCCGCCGCCCCGCAGGCCACGGTCGATGCGGCGCGGCCCGTTCTCGACGCGCTCGGCGATAAGGTGTTTCATGTCGGCGAGAAACCCGGCCAGGGCGCGATGGTCAAAACCGTCAATCAGCTTCTCTGCGGGGTGCATATCGCGGTGGCGGCCGAGGCGCTCTCGCTCGCCGCCAAAGTTGGCGTCGACCTGGAGATCATGCTCAAAATCCTCGGCGGCTCGTCGGCCTCAAGCTGGATGCTGAAGGACCGCGGGCCGCGGATGCTGCAGGGCGACCCAGAGGTGACGAGCGCCGTGGACATTTTCGTCAAAGACCTCGGCATCGTCCTGGAAGCCGGGCGCGACGTGAAGGCCGCGCTGCCGCTCGCGGCGCTCGCCCATCAGATGTTCCTCGCCGTGTCCGGACAGGGCGGCGGCACCGACGACGACAGCCAAGTCATCCGGGCCTACCGGGCCCTGAACGCCCCGTAAGGGCTTCATCCATCGGGCCTGCGGGCCGCAACGAAACCTTGGGAGGGAAATATGATCATAACGAAAAAGCCGCAGATCACCCGTCGAACCCTGCTTACGGCCAGCGCCGCCGTGCCCCTCTGCGGCATCCTCACCCGGCCCGCCTCCGCCGCCGAGTTCAACTACAAACTGGCGACCGGGCAGGACCCGACCCATCCCGTGAACACCCGCGCCCAGGAAGCGCTCGACCGCATCCGCGAGGCGACCGGCGGCCGACTCGACATCAAGCTGTTCCCCGCCAACCAGCTCGGTTCGGACACGGACCTGCTGAGCCAGGTCCGCAACGGCAGCGTCGAGTTCTTCAACCTGTCCGGCTCGATCCTCGCCACCTTCGTGCCGGTCTCCGGCATCATCAACACCGGCTTCGCCTTCCCGAGTTACGACGCCGTGTGGCAGGCCATGGACGGCGACTTGGGGGCCTACGTCCGCGCCCAGATCGCCAAGACGCCGATCCTGACCGTCTCGAAGGTCTGGGACAACGGC
Organism: uncultured Alphaproteobacteria bacterium; assembly: GCA_963728675.1. GTDB lineage: Bacteria > Pseudomonadota > Alphaproteobacteria > Rhizobiales > Beijerinckiaceae > JAJKJG01. The sequence goes on from CAVSLO010000061.1 coordinate 4,147, forward strand.
TTCCGCCACATCACCTCGTCCACGCGCGAGATCAAGACGCCGGACGACCTGAAGAACTTCAAGATCCGCGTCCCGCCGGCCCCAATCCTGACCTCGCTGTTCCAGGCGCTCGGCGCCGGTCCGGCGCCCATCAACTTCAACGAGGTCTATTCATCGTTGCAGACAAAGGTCGTGGACGGGCAGGAAAACCCGCTGCCGATCATCGCGACGACGCGGCTCTACGAGGTTCAGAAGTCGTGCAGCCTCACGGGGCATGTCTGGGACGGCTACTGGATTCTCGGCAACAAGCGCGCGTTCGAGCGCCTGCCGCAGGATGTGCGTGATGTGGTCACGCGCGAGTTCGACCGCTCCGCGGCCGACCAGCGGGCCGACGTCGCCCGGCTCAGCGAGTCGCTGCGCCAAGAGCTGAGTGGGAAGGGTCTCCAGTTCATTGACGTCGATCGGGAGCCCTTCCGCCAGGCTTTGGCGAAAACCAACTTTTATAAGGACTGGAAAGCCAAGTTCGGCGACGAGGCTTGGGCCCACCTGGAAAAGACCTCGGGCAAGCTGGTGTAACAGCCATGGCGCATGTCACGGAGGTTGAGGCGGCCACCCTGGACGATTCGCCCGTTGCTGCGCGGCGACGCTGGGCGGCTCGGATCAGCGCGGTCTTTGCCCGCCTTGTCGAGATCCCGGCGGCGTTGCTCGTCGTCGCCGAGGTCGTCGTCCTGCTTGCCGGCATCCTGGCCCGCTACGTCTTGCACAAGCCGATCGTATGGTCGGACGAGTTGGCCGGCATCCTGTTCCTCTGGCTCGCCATGCTGGGCTCGGTCATCGCTCTCCAGCGCGGCGAGCACATGCGCATGACAGCGGTCGTCGGCATGCTCAAGCCCCGTGCTCGCGCCTTCCTCGACGTGGTCGCGGTCGCGGCGGCGCTCGCCTTTCTCCTCCTCGTCCTCCACCCGGCCTATGAGTTCGCCGCCGACGAGGTTTACGTCACTACCCCGGCCCTCGAGATCCCGAACGCCTGGCGCGCCGCCGCGCTGCCCGTCGGCATCGTGCTAATGATGATCGTTGCGCTCCTGCGGCTCGCCCAGGTGAGCGACTGGCGGCACGTGGCCGGAGCCGGGGCGCTGGTCGCGGCTCTGATCGGCGGGCTGGTTCTGCTGGGGCCCGTGCTGAAACCCCTCGGCAATCTCAACCTGCTCATCTTCTTCGTCGGCCTGGTCGGGCTCATGGTGTTCGCCGCCGTGCCGATCGCCTTTGCCTTTGGGCTGGCCACCTTCGGCTATATCACGCTCACGACCAGCACCCCCGAGGTGGTGGTGATCGGGCGCATGGACGAGGGCATGAGCCACCTGATCCTGCTCTCCGTGCCGCTGTTCGTCTTCCTCGGCCTCCTGATCGAGATGACCGGCATGGCCCGCGCCATGGTGGGCTTCTTGGCGAGCCTGCTCGGCCATGTGCGCGGCGGGCTCCACTACGTCCTGGTCGGAGCCATGTACCTGGTCTCCGGCATCTCGGGCTCGAAAGCCGCCGACATGGCCGCGGTCGCGCCGGTGCTGTTCCCGGAGATGAAAGAGCGCGGCGCCAAGCCGGGCGACCTTGTGGCCCTGCTGGCGGCGACAGGAGCTCAAACCGAGACGATCCCGCCAAGCCTCGTGCTGATCACCATCGGCTCGGTCACGGGCGTGTCGATCGCGGCCCTGTTCACAGGCGGGTTGCTGCCCGGCATCGTGCTCGCGATCACGCTCTGCGCCGTCGTGTGGTGGCGCTACCGCACCGAGGACTTGAGCCACGTCAAACGCGCGAGCTGGCGCGAGATCGGCTGGGCGTTTCTGATCGCCATTCCGGCCATCGCGCTCCCCTTCGTGATCCGGGCCGCGGTGATCGAGGGCGTCGCGACCGCGACCGAGGTGTCGACCATCGGCATCGTCTACTCGATCCTGGCCGGGCTGCTCGATCTATCGCCAGTTCCCGTGGCGTCGCCTCTATCCCATGCTGGTGGAGACGGCGGCGCTCTCGGGCGCGATCCTGCTCATCATCGGGGCGGCGACCGGGATGGCCTGGGCGCTGACCCAGTCGGGGTTTTCCGCTTCGCTGGCCTCGGCCATGACGGGCCTGCCCGGCGGCACGACGACATTCCTCGCCGTCACCATCGCGGCCTTCGTGATCCTCGGCTCCGTGCTGGAGGGCATCCCGGCCATCGTGCTGTTCGGGCCACTGTTGTTCCCGATTGCGAAGCAGGTCGGCGTGCATGAGGTGCACTACGCCATGGTGGTCGTCCTGGCGATGGGCATCGGCCTCTTCGCGCCTCCCTTCGGGGTCGGGTACTACGCGGCCTGCGCCATCAGCCGCATCCACCCCGACCAGGGCATGAAGCCGATCATCGGCTACATGCTGGCCCTTCTCATCGGCACCATCATCGTCGCCGCAATCCCCTGGATCTCCATCGGGTTCTTGTGACGGCAGATTGGATCGGGGCGCGCCTGCTGTTTATTCGCGTGCGCCCGACGAGGTCCGGTGTCGAACAGCGTGAGTCGGCGCGTTGCAGCGCCGGCGGGGGCGTGGACCCACGCGCCAGATTGCTTGAGCGGTTCGAGGCGAGGCGGGGTGTGAGTCAAGCACGACGCGACCGACGGTCGTCGCGTCAAAGATCGCGTCCATCGATTTCGGGCGCCAGATGCTCGACGGTCGTGCGCACGGTGTCGAGGTAGGGATGAATGGCGAGCGCACGGCGGTAGGCATCGAGCGCCCGTGTCTTGTCCCCATTCGCCATATAGACGTGGCCGAGCCCGGCGAGGGCCGCGAAGTGGCGCGGCTCGCGCGTCAGCGCTTGGCGGAGGTCCGCGACTGCGCTCACCGGATCGTCCAGCAGGTAGAAGGCGGTGGCGCGCCGGTTCCAGGCCTCGGCCCAGCCGGGCTGAAGCGCGATCACGCGGTCGAGCAGTTCGATGGCGAGCGGATAGTCCTTGTCCCTGATGGCGTCGCCCGCGCGGGTCATCAAAAGGTCCGCCGTGTCGCTGCCCGAGCGCATCCAGCGGCGCTCGATGAGCGCGGCGACGCCGTTCGCCTCCGTCTCGTCCTTGGCGGCGGCCAAGCGGGAAAACAATTCGTCCAGGGTCGCGCCGCGCTTCTGCTCGGCGTTGCTCGGCGGCCGGGGTTTCGCGGGGCGATCGCCCTGGGCGAATCCGTTGTCCGCAGGAGCGATCAAGCCGACCGCGACGGCGGCCATCATGGCGAAACGGCGCATGACGAAATGATGGCGACCCGGCCCTGCGGCGTCAATTCAAGCCGCCGTGCGGCAAAACCGGCCCGAGCCGTCAGGATCAGCCCTGGCGGGCTTTGAAACGCTTCTGCGTCTTGTTGATGACGTAGACGCGGCCCTTGCGGCGGACGAGCCGATTGTCGCGGTGGCGTCCGCGCAGCGACTTCAGCGAATTGCGGATCTTCATCGGTCCGATCTCCGTGCGGCCTGGTCGGACAACCGCACCGGCCTCTCTTCCAAATACGAACAGGACGTGGCCGGCCTCGCTGCTAAGCCTTGAGACGACGAGCACCCTCCAATGCGCCGCTACATAAGCCACGGCGCGGCTTCGCGCAACCGCTCGGCCACGCGGCCTGTCGGGCCAGGGACGCAAGCTCGCCCCCGTATTCCAGGGCAACCTAACCGCGAGAGTCGCGGTCAATGCGTCTTTGATCCAATATTCCTCAGATAAGCAATCCCTCTCCTGAATTGGAGGTCCATGAGCGCGCGCACTGAACTGCGGCTTGTCCCGGCCGCCCTCCGCGCCTAAGGTCCGCCCCGTTCCGAGGATAGCCCCCGAATGCTCCACGTTTCGACCCGCGGCGAAGCGCTCCCGATCGGCTTCACCGACGCCCTGCTCGCCGGCCTGGCGGGGGACGGCGGTCTCTACGTGCCTGAGAACTGGCCGGCGCTCTCCCGCGGCATGATCGCGGGCTTTGCGGGCCGGCGCTACGCCGATGTCGCCAAGACCGTGATGGGCGCGCTCCTCGACGGCGAAGTCCCCTCTCCCGACCTCGACCGCATGGTCGAGGAGGCCTACGCGGGCTTCCGCCACCCCGCTGTGTGCCCGCTCGTCCAGGTCGGCGACAACCTTTTCGTGCTGGAGCTGTTCCACGGCCCGACGCTGGCCTTCAAGGACTTGGCCATGCAGCTCCTCGGACGGCTGATGGACCACGTCCTGAAGGCGCGCGGGGGTCGCGCCACCATCGTCGCCGCGACCTCGGGCGACACCGGCAGCGCCGCCGTCGAGGCGTTCCGCGGACTCGATCAGGTCGATGTGTTCATCCTCTACCCGCACGGGCGCGTGTCGGACGTGCAGCGCCGGCAGATGACCGGCGTCGACGCCCCGAACGTTCACGCCCTCGCGGTCGAGGGCACCTTCGACGATTGCCAAGCCATCGTGAAAGGGCTGTTCAACCACGCCCGGTTCCGGGACGAACTCAACCTCTCGGGCGTCAACTCGATCAACTGGGCGCGCGTCGCCGCGCAGGCGGTCTATTACTTCACGGCCGCCGTGGCGCTTGGCGGCGCCGTACCGTAAGGTCTCGTTCGCGGTCCCGACCGGCAATTTCGGCGACGTTCTGGCCGGATGGGTCGCGAAGCGCATGGGGCTGCCCATCGAGCGCCTGATGGTCGGCGACCAACGCCAACGACATCCTCGCACCGGACGCTCACGGGCGGCGCGTATGAGGTCCGCGGCGTAACGCCGACCACCTCGCCCTCCATGGACATCCAGGTGTCGTCCAATTTCGAGCGGCTCCTGTTCGAGGCGCATGGGCGCGACGCGGCGGCGGTGCGCGACCTGATGCGCAGTCTGGCGCAATCGCGCGCCTTCACGATCGCGGCGGAGCCGCTGGCGCGCATCCGCCAGGAGTTTTCCTCGCGCGGCGGTCGATGAAGCGAGCGTCGCCGACGAGATCGGCGCGACGTGGCGCGAGGCCGGCTATCTGCTCGATCCGCACACGGCCATCGGCGTCCGCGGCGGCGCGCTCGCTCCTCGCCGAGCGGTCGGAGACGCCCGTCGTCGCGCTCGCGACTGCGCACCCGGCCAAGTTCCCGGAGGCCGTCGAGCGCGCGACGGGCGTGCGTCCGGCGCTGCCGCCGCATCTCGCCGACCTGATGGACCGGCGCGAACGTTTCACGGTGCTGCCGAACGACCAGGCCGCCGTCGAACGTTTCATCCGCGACCGCGCGCGCGCCGTGCGGGGCGCCGCGGCATGAACCAGCACTTCGCGGCGAACGACGATCAGGCGATCCGACATCACGCGCCTCGCCAACGGCCTCACCGTCGCCACCGAGCGCGATGCCGCACATCGTGACGGCGACGCTCGGCGTGTGGGTCGGGGCGGGCTCGCGCCACGAGCGCGATGCACGAGCACGGGCTCTCGCACCTGATCGAGCACATGGCCTTCAAGGGCACGCGCCGGCGCAGCGCCCGGCAGATCGCCGAGGACATCGAGAATGTCGGCGGCGAGATCAACGCCGCCACCAGCGTCGAGTTCACGAGCTACACGGCGCGGGTGCTGGGCGAGAACGTCGACGTCGCCCTCGACGTGCTCGGCGACATCCTCACCGATTCGGTCTTCGACGAAGCCGAGCTGGCGCGCGAGAAGGGCGTCATCCTGCAGGAATACGCGGCGGTCGAGGACACGCCCGACGACCTCGTCTACGACGCCTTCATGGAGACGGCCTTTGCGGGCCAGGCGATCGGGCGGCCGATCCTCGGCGCGGCCGGAGACCATCCGCTCCTTCGACGGCGGCACGATCCGCGCCTTCATGGCGCGCGAATACGCCCCCGAGCGGATGGTGCTCGCGGCGGCCGGCGACGTGCGATCACGACGCCGATCGTCGAGGCTGCCGAACGCCAGTTCGGGGCGCTAAGCCGCGTCACGCTTCTGGAGCCGCGCTCAAGCGTCCTATACGGGCGGCGAGCGGCGCATGGCGCGCCGGCTCGAACAGGCCAACGTCGTGCTCGGCTTGCCGGGCTGCTCCTTCAAGGACCCGGCGTACTACGCCACGCATATGTTCGCCCATGTGCTCGGCGGCGGCCTCACCTCGCGGCTTTGGCATGAGGTGCGCGAGACGCGCGGCCTCGCCTACGAGATCGACGCCTTCCACTGGCCGTTCTCGGATTGCGGACTGTTCGGCATCGGCGCCGGCACGTCGCGCACCGATCTTCGCCGAGCTCGTCGACGGTGACGCTCGACTGCGCGCGCGCGGCGACGCGCGACATCGAAGAGAGCGAAATCGCCCGCGCGAAGGCGCAGCTGAAGGTGGCGCTGCTCACCGCGCTGGAAGCGCCCGGCGGCCGGATCGAGCGTAGCGCGCGCCAGCTCCTCGCCTGGGGGCGGATCATCCCGAGCGAGGAGATCGTGGCGCAAGGTCGACGCCGTGACGGCCGATGAGGTGCAGGCCGCCGGCGCGGCCTGCTCGCCGGAGCGCCGACCCTCGCCGCCATCGGGCCGATCCGGAAGCTGCCGCCGCTGGAAGAGGTCGCGCCAGCGGCTGCACGGCTGAACGCGCTCATGGCCCGACCTCGATTTGGCCGCATTGCGCGTCTCAACGCAGCGCCGGCCGTCGGCGCGATTATCCGGCTCTCTCGCCCACGAACTCGCCAGCAGACCAGAACCGAGCGCTCGTCGTCGCCTTGCCCTCAAGCTTGACGACCGATACCAGTTGGCCAGCCGTCCTGCAAGCTTCCGGACGAGAGACCGAAGCGTTGCGGATCGTCCGTCTCGCCATCGCCGCGCTTCTCGCCGGCGCTCGCGCTCCTGGCGCTGTCCTCGACAGCCGGTCGGGCGGTCGAGGCCGTGCGCGTCGACCTTGACGCCACGGCCATCGACCTGACGCCGGCGATCGAGCGCTATCGCTCCGACGGCGACGAGCATCCAGATCTCGACGGCGCCGGGGCGCGACGGCATCGTCCGGCGCATCGCCGTCAAGGCGCGCGAAGTCCGGCACCCGGCCCGACTGGATCGTCTTCGCGCTCACCAACGACACCGACGAGCAGGTCGACCGTCTGCTGGTCGCGCCGCATTTCCGGCTCGTCGGCTCGGGCGTGGTCTGGCCGGACCTCGGTCGCTCGCGCATCGCCGCCATCACGGCGAGCCAGGGCATCCGGCCCGAGCGCGAGGACAGCCCGGACGCGGACATCTTCCTGATCACCCTCGATCCCGGCACCACCGTCACCTACGTGGCCGAGCTTGCGCTGCGCCGAACGTGCCGCAGATCTACCTGTGGGACGCCGACGCCTACAAGCAGAAGATCAACGGCCTGACCCTCTACAAGGGCATCATCATCGGCATCGCCGGGCTGCTGGCGCTGTTCCTCACCATCGTCTTCGTCGTGAAGGGAGCGCTGATCTTCCCGGCCGCGGCGGCGCTCGCCTGGGCGGTGCTGGCCTATGCCTGCATCGATTTCGGCTTCTTCCAGCGCATCTTCCCGATCACCGAGGCCGCGGAGCGGATCTATCGCGCCGGCGCCGAGGCGGTGCTCGCCGCGACGCTGCTCGTCTTCCTCTTCGCCTATCTCAATCTCAACCGCTGGCATGTTCGCTACAGCCACGTCACCGTGTTCTGGCTCGTCTTCCTGGCGGCGCTCGTCGGGCTCGCGGTCGTTCGATCCGCCGGTCGCGTCGGGCGTGGCGCGCATCTCGATCGCGGCGGTCGCCGGCATCGGCTTCGTGCTCGTCGTCCATCTCGCGACGCACGGCTACGACCGCGCCGTCATGCTGGTCCCGACCTGGCTCCTTCTCGTCGCCTGGGTCGCCGCCGCGCGCCTTCACGGTCATGGGCCAGCTCGCCACCGACCTCGTGCCGCCGGCCTGATCGGCGGCCTGGTGCTGATCGTCATGCTGATCGGCTTCACGGTCATGCAGCACGCCTTCGCGGGCGGCGCGCTGACGCAGGGCTGATGAGCGACACCGAGCGGCGCGCGCTGGCGCTGGCCGGCGCCGGCGACATCGTGTTCGACTGGGACGTGGCCGGCGACAAGATCTTCGTCGAGCCCCGAGGTCGAGCAGCAGCTCGGGCTCAAGCGCGGCGCCCTCGAGGGCCCGGCCTCGGACTGGCTCGAACTGATCCATCCCTTCGACCGTGACCGCTACCGCGCCGCGCTCGACGCGGTGATCGAGCAGCGGCGCGGCCGCATCGTCCAGGATTTCCGCCTGCGCGCGGCGAACGGCCCGTATCACTGGTTCCGCCTCAAGGCGCGGCCGGTGGTCGGCTCGGACGGCGAGGTCATCCGCGTCGTCGGCACGCTCGCCGACGTGACCGACGCCAAGACCGCCGAGGAGCGCCTGCTGCACGACGCCGTTCACGACAACCTGACCGGCCTGCCGAACCGCGAGCTGTTCAACGACCGGCTCGACGCGGCGCTCACCTATCGCGAGCCAGGACGAGGCCCTGCGGCCGACCGTGCTCGTCATCGATCATCGACCGCTTCAAGCAGATCAACGAGTCGGTCGGCTTCTCGGCCGGCGACTCGATCCTGCTCACGCTGTCGCGGCGGCTCGGCCGCCTGCTGCGGCCGCAGGATACGCTCGCCCGCATCGCCGGCGACGAGTTCGCCATGATCCTGCTCTCCGAGCGCGAGCCCGACCGCATCATCGGCTTCGCCGACATGATCCGGCGCGCGGTGACGACGCCGATCACCTACGCGGAGCGCGAGATCTTCCTGACCGCCTCGATCGGCCTCGCCCTCCACGATCCGCAGATCGCCGCGCGGCGCGAGGAGGTGCTCAAGAACGCCGAGATCGCCATGGTGCACGCCAAGCGCCAGGGCGGCGACCGCATCGAGGTGTTCCGCCCGACCATGCGCTCCGACCGCGGCGACCGGCTGACGCTGGAAAGCGACCTGCGGCGCGCCCTCGACCGCGGCGAGATCAAGGTGCTGTTCCAGCCGATCGTGCGGCTGGAGGACCGCACCATCGCCGGGCTTCGAGGCGCTGCTGCGCTGGGATCATCCGCGGCTCGGCCGGCTCGCGCCCGCAGAGCTTCATCCCGATCGCCGAGGAGACCGGGCCTGATCGTCAATCTCGGCGTCTTCGCGCTGGAGCGCACCGCCCGCGAGCTCGCCGCCTGGCAGCGCGCGCTCGACGTCGAGCCGCCGATCTTCGCCAGCGTCAACGTGTCGAGCCGCCAGCTCCTGCGCCACGACCTCCTGCACGACGTGAAGACCGTGCTGGCGCGCACGGGCGTGCTGCCGGGCTCGCTCAAGCTCGAGATGACCGAGAGCCTGGTGATGGAGAACCCGGAATACGCCGCGCAGATGCTCGCCGCGCATCCGCGATCTCGGCGCGGGCCTGTCGCTCGACGATTTCGGCACCGGCTATTCGGCGCTGTCCTATCTGCAGCGCTTCCCGTTCGACACGATCAAGATCGACCAGTCCTTCGTGCGCCAGATGGCGAACGGAGCACGTCCGGTCATCCTGCGCTCGATCGTCAAGCTGGCGCACGAACTCGGCATGGAGGTCGTGGCCGAGGGCGCGGAGAGCGGAGTCCGACGCGATCGAACTGTATCAGCTCGGCTGCGAATACGCGCAAGGGCTACGCCTTCGGCGAGCCGATGTCGACGCTGCAAGCCCGCCAGCTCGTCGGCGCCGCGCCGGAAGCGGCGTGAGGCGCCGGTGAGCGGCTTGAAGGCTTCGCATCGCAACGGGGGACGGCGGCCTGCCGCCCTTGCGGACGGAGCCGCCCTTCGCTAGCCGTAGGACAGCAGCGAGGAGGGGAGAAGCGCCATGCCTTACGAAACCATCCTCGTCGAGACGCGCGGCAGGGTCGGGCTCATCACCCTCAACCGCCCGCAGGCGCTCAACGCGCTCAACTCCACGCTGGTCGGCGAGATCAACGCGGCGCTCGACGGCTTCGAGGCCGATCGCAGGCATCGGCTGCATCGTCATCACCGGCTCCGACAAGGCCTTCGCGGCCGGCGCCGACATCAAGGAGATGGCGGGCCTCGCCTATCCGCAGACCTACATCGACGACTTCATCACCGCCTGGGACCGGGTCGCGCGACCGGCGCAAGCCGATCATCGCCGCGGTCGCCGGCTTCGCGCTCGGCGGCGGCTGCGAACTCGCCATGATGTGCGACTTCATCATCGCCGCCGACACGGCGAAGTTCGGCCAGCCCGAGATCAAGCTCGGCGTCATGCCGGGCGCGGGCGGCACGCAGCGCCTGACCCGCCTCGTCGGCAAGGCCAAGGCGATGGAGATGTGCCTCACCGGCCGCATGATGGATGCGGCGGAAGCCGAGCGCTCCGGCCTCGTGTCGCGCGTCGTGCCGGCCGCCGACCTCCTGGACGAGGCGATGAAGACCGCCGAGACGATCGCCGCCATGTCGCTGCCGATCGCCATGATGACCAAGGAGAGCGTCAACCGCGCCTACGAGACCACGCTGGCCGAGGGCATCCGCTTCGAGCGGCGCGTGTTCCACGCCATGTTCGCCACCGCCGACCAGAAGGAAGGCATGGCCGCCTTCGTCGAGAAGCGGAAACCCGACTTCCAGAACCGCTGACGATGCCTGCGGCCGAAGCGCAGCCGGGCGCTCCGCGCCTCCCGACCTACGACGACGTCGCCGCCGCCGCGAAGCGGCTGGCGGGCGTCACCCACCGCACGCCGGTCCTGACCTCGCGCACGGCGAACGCGCGGACCGGCGCAACGCTGTTCTTCAAGTGCGAGAACCTGCAGCGCATGGGCGCGTTCAAGTTCCGCGGCGCCTACAACGCGCTCGCGCAGCTCCCGGACGAGGCGCGGCGGCGCGGCGTGGTCGCGTTCTCGTCGGGCAACCACGCGCAGGCGATCGCGCTTGCGGCGAAGCTGCTCGGCATGCCGGCGGCGATCGTCATGCCGCACGACGCGCCGGCCATCGAAGGTCGCCGCGACGCGCGGGCTACGGCGGCGAGGTCGTCGTCTACGACCGCTACACGCGAGGACCGCGAGGCGATCGGCCGGCGGCTCGCCGCCGAGCGCGGCCTGACGCTGATCCCGCCGTACGACCACCCCGACGTGATCGCCGGGCAGGGCACGGCGGCGCAAGGAGCTGTTCGAGGAGGTCGGCGCGCTCGACCTGCCTGCTCGTCTGCCTCGGCGGCGGCGGCCTGCTCGCGCGGCTCGGCGCTGGCCGCGCAAGCGCGCTGTCGCCGGGCTGCCGGGTGTATCGGCGTCGAGCCGGAGGCCGGCAACGACGGCCAGCAATCGTTCCGCAGCGGCGAGATCGTCGCGCATCGCGACGCCGCGCACGATCGCCGACGGCGCGCAGACGCACGCATCTCGGCGAATGCACCTTCCCGATCATCCGCGCGCGACGTCGCACGACATCGTCACCGTCGCCGACGCCCAGCTGGTCGAGGCGATGCGCTTCTTCGCCGAGCGCATGAAGATCGTGGTCGAGCCGACCGGCTGCCTCGGCGCCGCGGCGGCCCTGAACGGCACCGTCCCGATCGCCGGCCAGCGCGTCGGCATCATCATCAGCGGCGGCAACGTCGATCCGACGGCGCTCGCGGGCTACTGGCTTGAGCCGACCTGTCTCCACGAGGGTCATCGCAGTTCAGCGTTGACGATCCCGGCCCGCTGCGTCTATAAGCCGGCCCACATGCGAGCCGCGCGCCTTCGCGGGCTCGTCGGCTTGACCGGATTCAACGATCCATTCCTGCCTGCCGACAGCCGAGGCCCTGCCCGGCTCGCCGGACGGCTTTCGACACGAGGACGAGACGCATGGCCAACACCGGGTCGGCCAAGAAGATGACGCGCAAGATCGCCAAGCGCACCGACGATCAACCGCGCGCGGCGCAGCCGCATGCGGACCTTCATTCGCAAGGTCGAGGAGGCGATCGCGACCGGCGACGCCGCGACGGCCGCCGCCGCCCTTGCGCGCCGCCGAGCCCGAGCTGATGCGCGCCGCTCAGAAGGGCATCGTTCACAAGAACAACGCTTCGCGGAAGGTGTCGCGTCTCGCGACCAGGGTGAAAGTCCTGGCGGCCTGAACGCACTCTCCCATACGATCGTGACGAAGCCCGGCCCCGCGCCGGGCTTCGTCGTTCAGGGGGCCCCAAGGTCCCTTTCGAGAGGACTCGCGGTCCCGCGCGTGTTCGCGCTCCGTTCAGGTTGACTTGCGCGCGCCGTTCAGGGGTGGGATCGGGCGCCTGCACGCCCTCCCGGCGCGCAAAATATCTGTCGCAGAGTCAGTGGCTTACCGGGCAAGCGTCGCCGAGCGGGCCGACTCCCGCCCGAGACTCGTCCGAATCTCCCGCATCGCTCAATCGATGTCCGCGCAATTCAACCCGTCCTGCCGCGGCGCGAAACGGTCAACAAAATCGCAAGTTCTGCAAGCTCTTATCGTCAGGCTTCAAAACCGGAGCCGCAGCTTTCCCGCAGCTTTCCCCGCTGTCCCCGGAAAAGTTTCGACTCGTTTTGGTTGCGCTCAAGGTAGCGCCTGTGTAACGTCATCTTACTCCAGCGGCGGCGTCGCATGGAGTATCCCAGAAGCAAACGAATGTAAAAACCATCTTCTGATGGGGTGAGAACGCATACCATGAGAGACGCCCGTGAGATGATCTCTGCCTGCTTGGCAGGATGGCGTTTAGGAAAACGTCAATTTCTATGACGCTTGCTTGCTGAAGCATCGAACAGATCTACGTGCCGCCATATTGACCGTCCGGAAAAGGGTGTCGCCTCTTCGGCGGTGCCTTTTCCTGATGGAGGACGTGGCCCCGTGTGACGTAAAGAACGCGCATCCCTCAAGGGCAGATGCCGTCAACCGAGGAGGATAGGATGTATGGCGGCGCGAGCGGTCTCGAGCGGGCAAGTCCTGCGGATGACGGGGCAACGGACGACCCGCCGGCGGGTGAAATCTGGAGCCGCGTCAAGCGGCGGCTGCGGGCCGAACTGGGCGAGGACGTCTTCGCGAGCTGGTTCGCGCGCCTCGAACTGGACGCGGTGATCGAGCGGCTGCGCCCACCTCACCGTCCCGACCCGGTTTCTGAAGAGCTGGATCGAGGCCCATTACGCCGACCGCGTGCTGGCGTCTATCGAGCCGAGGCGCCCGCCGTCGAGCGGATCGCGTCGGCGTGCGCGGAACGCTCGGGCGCGACGACCGCCGGCCGCCGCACGCGAGCCGACCGGCTCCCGCCCAGGCGCTCGGCCGCCGACGGCCCGATGTCAGCCCGGGCGACCGATCGACCGCGCCGCTCGGCCTCGCCTGCCGAGCGAGCGCCGCGAGGCGACCGAGCTCGGCGGCGCGCCGCTCGATCCGCGCCTCACCTTCGAAGCTTCATCGTCGGCCGCTCGAACGCGCTCGCCCATGCGGCCGCCGACCGCGTCGCCCGGCATCAGGGCGGCCCAGGCGCTCTACAACCCGCTCTACCTCCACGCGGGCGTCGGCCTCGGCAAGACCCACCTCCTGCATGCCATCGGCCACGAGGCGCGCGCGCGGGCCGCCGCGTGATCTATCTCACGGCCGACCGCTTCATGTACGGCTTCGTCGCCGCCCTGAAGGCGCAGACGTCGCTCGCCTTCAAGGAGCGCCTGCGCGGCATCGACCTGCTGATCATCGACGACGTGCAGTTCATCCAGGGCAAGCTCGATCCAGCAGGAGTTCGGCCACACGCTCAACGCGCTGATCGATGCCGGCCGGCAGATCGTCGTCGCGGCGGACCGGCCGCCGACCGAGCTCGAGAGCCTCGACGAGCGCGTGCGCTCGCGGCTCGCCGGCGGTCTCGTGGTCGAGATCGGCGCGCTCGACGAGGCAGCTGCGCGCCTCGATCCTCGCCGCCCGGCATCGACGCGCTGAAGACCGTCCATCCCGACCTTCGAGGTCGGCCCGGCGGTGATCGCCTACGTGGCGCGGGCGATCACCGCCAACGGCCGCGATCTCGAAGGCGCGGTCAACCGGCTGCTCGCCCATGCGACGCTGACCGGCTCCGCCATCACGCTCGAGACGGCCGAGACCGCGATCCGCGACCTCGTGCGCAACCGCGAGCCGAAGCGGGTCAAGATCGAGGACATCCAGAAGCTCGTCGCCGCGCCACTACAACGTCTCGCGCTCCGACATCCTGTCGGAGCGGCGCACCGCGGCCGTGGTGCAGGCCGCGCCAGATCGCCATGTACCTGTCGAAGGTGCTGACCCTGCGCTCCCTGCCCGAGATCGGCCGCCGCTTCGGCGGGCGCGACCACACCACGGTGCTGCACGCCGTGCGCAAGATCGAGAAGGCGCTCGGCGAGGACACCGCGCTCAGCGACGAGGTCGAGCTCCTGAAGCGCATGCTGCAGGAGTGAGGCGGCGGCGCGTCGTCCGGCCGGCCGCAGGCCGTCGGAGCAGCGCCCGGCCTTGTTGACGGACGCCGGCTCCACGGCCTTGCCTTCCGGGCGACGCTTCGCCAATCTTGCCGCCCCGCTTCGACCTCGTCAAGCTGCCACGGCCGCGGCGTCCGGGCCCGCGCCGCGAGTCCCGTCACGCAACGTCACGAGTCTGGTCCATGAGAGGTCACAGTCGAGCGGGCGGCGCTGCTGAGGTCGCTCGGGCATGTGCATCGCGTCGTCGAGCGCCGCAACACCATCCCGATCCTGTCGAACGTCCTCCTGCGCGCCGAAGGCGAGGGCCTGCGGCTCAAGGCGACCGACCTCGACATCGAGGTGACCGAGACGATCCCGGCCGATGTCGCGCAGGCCGGCGCGACCACGGTTCCGGCGCACGTGATCTACGACATCGTCCGCAAGCTGCCCGACGGCGCCCAGGTCTCGCTCGAGACGACCGGCGATACCGGCCAGATGCAGATCCGCTCGGGCCGCTCGCGCTTCACGCTGCAGGCGCTGCCCGAAAGCGACTTCCCCGATCTCGCCGCCGGCGAGCTGCCGCACCGCTTCTCGCTGCCGGCCGCCGACCTCAAGCGCCTGATCGAGAAGACCCAGTTCGCGATCTCCACCGAGGAGACGCGCTACTACCTCAACGGCATCTACTTCCACACGATCGAGGTCGGCCGGCGCGCACGATGCTGCGCGCCGTCGCGACCGACGGCCACCGCCTCGCCCGCGTCGAGATCGCGGCGCCCGCACGGCGCCGAGGGCATGCCCGGCGTGATCGTTCCGCGCAAGGCCGTCGCCGAGATCAGAAGCTCGTCGAGGATGGCGAGCGAGACCGTCGGCGATCGAGCTGTCGTCCGCCAAGATCCGCCTGACCTTCGGCGGCGTGGTGCTGACCTCGAAGCTCATCGACGGCACCTTCCCGGACTACCAGCGCGTCATCCCGACCGGCAACGACAAGCGCCTGACGGTCGAGCGCGACGATTTCGCCAAGGCGGTCGATCGCGTCTCGACCATCTCGTCCGAGCGCGGCCGCGCCGTGAAGCTCGCGCTCGCCGACGGCCGGCTGACGCTCATCGGTCAACAACCCGGATTCGGGCAGCGCCACCGAGGAGCTCGAGGTCGATTACGATGCGGCGCCGCTCGATATCGGCTTCAACGCCCGCTACCTCCTCGACATCGCGGCCCAGCTCGACGGCGACACGGCGCTGTTTCGGCTCGCCGATCCCGGCTCGCCGACCCTGATCCAGGACCGCGAAGGCGCGCCGGCGCTCTACGTGCTGATGCCGATGCGGGTGTGAGCGCGGCCGTCTCGTCGATCCCTCGGGCCGATCCCGGAAGTGCCCTGGCAGGCGACTTTCGCCTGCACCGCTGATCCCGCGCGACTTCCGCACCTATGCGGCCTCGATCTCGCGGTCGGCGCGCTTCGTGGCGCTGGTCGGCGAGAACGGGGCAGGGAAGACCAATCTGCTGGAGGCGCTGTCCCTGTTCACGCCGGGGCGCGGTCTGCGTCGGGCGGAGCTGGCCGATATGGCGCGCGCGGACGGGCCGGGGTCCTTTGCGGTGTCCCTGACGCTGGAGAGCGCCTATGGCGAGCATCGCCTCGGCACCGGCTACGAGCCCACAGCCTCGGACGGCCGCGCCCGGCCGCCTGTGCCGCATCGATGCGCTGCCTGCCCCCTCGCCCGCCGCCTTCGCGGAGCACCTGCGGGTCGTCTGGCTCACCCCCGACCTCGACGCGCTCTTTCGCGGCCCGGCCGGCGACCGGCGGCGGTTTCTCGACCGGCTGGTGCTCGCCGTCGATTCCGAACACGGCGCGCGCGTCAGCGCGCTGGAGCGCGCGCTGCGCTCGCGCAACCGCGTCCTCGACGAAGCGCCCGGCGACATGCTCTGGCTCGACGCCATCGAGCACGAGGCCGCGGAGGTCGCGGTCGCGGTCGCGGCCGCCCGCCGCGAGACCGTCGAGCGCCTCTCCGCCCTCATCCTGGCGACCCGCGATGAGGACTCGCCCTTTCCCTACGCCAGCTTAGGCCTCTCGGGCGACATCGACGAGCTCGTGGCGGGGCTCCCCGCCGTCGATGCGGAGGACCGTTACCGCGCCATCCTGCGCGAAAATCGCGAGCGCGACCGCGCGGCGGGCCGCACCCTCGTCGGCCCGCAGGCCTCGGACCTTGTTGTGCGGCACGGCCCCAAGAACATTCCCGCCGAGACCGCCTCGACTGGCGAACAGAAGGCGCTCCTCATCGGCCTTGTCCTCGCCCATGCCCGGCTTGTGGGCGCGATGAGCGGCCTCGCCCCCTCGTCCTCCTCGACGAGGTCGCCGCCCATCTCGACCCGCGCCGCCGCGGCGGCCTGTTCGCGGCGCTCGAAGCTCTGGAGGGTCAGGTCTGGATGACGGGCGCCGACCCGGCGCTTTTTGCCGAACTTGGGGGCCGGGCCGATCTTTTCTTCGTCGAGCCGGGGCGGATTGCGCCGTTGTCTTCAATCTTCACGTAAGACGGCGCCTCACGGCGTCATCACCGGATTGATCCGGCGCCCAAAAACACCCCTCTTTGTCGTCACGGGCTTGTTCCGGCGATCTCGAACCGAGAGGCGCCGCGCTATAGAGTTGAGATGGCGGGAGGAGCCCACAACTGTCCGGTGGAGAGCGCCTGACAAGCTCGTCATGCGCGCGCAGCAAAGAATTCTTGACACCTTAGGATTATTCAGCCAGGTGACGTGCGCTCTCCTTCACTGAGGGAGCCGCCGTGCACACCGGGTTCGAGGCGGAGGGAGGCGGTCCCGCGGCGCTCATCCGGTGATGGGCGACTCGGGCGGTTGCCGGCCTGGAGACATCCCAGGCGAACGCGGGGGTCCGACGAGCCCTGCCCCCCGGCCACTACGTGCCGGGCGCGCTGCCGAGCGCTCAAGCAACTCTTCTGAGCCGTGACGAGCAGGAGGCCGGGACCCGAACAAAAGCCGCGTGAGACGCCGGGCTGCCGGCACTCCTACCCTACTTCCATAGTTGGCCGCGTCCCGCTCCCTCATCTCAGGATGAGGCCCGCTCTTTGAACAACAGTTCGCGAAAACCCCGCCCCACACGGGCCGCGGGCGATGAGGTGCGCCTGCTGTCATCCTAAAGCGGCCATGCCGGTTGTGTCCCAACCTGACCTTCGCCTAAACCGGACGGCCGTGGCCCAAGCCCGGCCATGGCATGGGAACGCACATTCATAAAGTCCGATGATCCAACGCCTCGCCGATGCCCGCGCCGCGCTCAAATCCGTCTTCGGCTACGACGACTTCCGCCCCGGACAGGCCGAGATCATTTCGGCCGTGCTGGCGGGCGAGGATGTTCTGGCCGTGATGCCGACGGGCAGCGGCAAGTCGATGTGCTACCAGTTGCCGGCCCTGGTGGACGGCACGCTCACCGTCGTGATCTCGCCGCTGATCGCCCTCATGCGCGATCAGGTTCAGCAGATGCAAGGCTTCGGCGTCGCCGCCGCGACCCTCAACTCGACCACCTCCGAGGAGGAGGCGCGAGAGGCGTGGCGGCTTCTGCGCGCGGGCGAACTGCGGCTTCTCTTCGTCTCGCCCGAGCGCTTGCTCGGCGAGAGCTTAGCGCCTCGCCTCAAGGAGGCGGGCGCGCGGCGTCTCGCCATCGACGAGGCGCACTGCGTCTCGCAATGGGGACACGATTTCCGCCCCGAGTACCGCGACCTCGCCCGCGCGCGCGGCATGCTCGGCCCTGTCCAGACGCTGGCGTTGACCGCGACCGCCGACCGCGCCACCCGCGAGGACGTGATCGAGCGGCTGTTTCCGGCCCGGCCGCAAGTCTTTCTTCACAGCTTCGACCGCCCGAACCTGCGCCTGCGCTTCGCGCCCAAGGACCAGCCTCGCCGTCAGATCGCCGAGTTCCTGGGGCGCTACCGGGGCGAAAGCGGCATCGTGTATTGCGCTTCGCGCCAGCGCACCGAGACCCTGGCCGAAACCTTGAGCGATCGCGGCATCCGCGCCCTGCCCTATCACGCCGGCCTTGATCAGGCCGTGCGCGGCCGTCATCAGGATGCGTTCCTCCGGGAGGACGGCGTCGTGATCGTGGCGACGGTCGCCTTCGGCATGGGGATCAACAAGCCGGACGTGCGCTTCGTCTGCCACGCCGACATGCCCGCGAACGTCGAGGGCTACTACCAGGAGATCGGCCGCGCCGGACGCGACGGGCTTCCGGCCGACACGCTCACCCTCTACGGCTTCGACGACATGGCGGTGCGCCGCCGGCAGATCGACGAGAAGGACATCCCGGACGAGCGCCGGCGCCTCGAACGCCGCAAGCTGGAGGCGATGATCGCGCTGTGCGAAGCCGCCTCCTGCCGCGCGCCAGGCGCTGTTGAACTATTTCGGCGAGGAGAGCGGGCCGTGCGGGCGCTGCGACCTGTGCGGCGGGGGCGTCGCGCTCATCGACGGCACCGTCGAGGCGCAGAAGGCGCTCTCGGCCATCGCCCGCACGGGCGAGCGGTTCGGGGCCGGGTACATCGCGGACATTCTCATGGGGCGCGAGACCGATCCGGTCCGCCGCAACGGCCACGCGGCGCTGAAAACCTTCGGGGTCGGCCGCGACAAGCCGGAGCGCGCCTGGCGCTCCGTCCTGCGCCAGCTTTTCGCGGCCGGCGCCGTCGCCGAGACGGAGCACGGGGGCTTGCGCGTGACCGACAAGGGCGACGCCATCCTGTTCGGACGCGAGACGATTGTGCTGCGCGCCGAGGCGGAGACGCCGCGCGGAGTACGCCGCCGGGAGCGCGGTCCTCTTGTCGATGGCGCAGCGGCGGGACTCGCGCCCAGCGACGAGCCCCTGTTCCAGCACCTGCGCGCCCTGCGGGCCGCCATCGCCCGAGAGGAAGGAATGGCAGCCTTCATGGTCTTCCCCGACCGAACCTTGATCGAAATGGCAAAGCTGCGGCCCGTCGACCGCCACGCGCTCCGCCTCGTCCACGGCGTCGGGGAGCGCAAGCTCAGCGCTTATGGCGATGTGTTCTTGAAAGCGATCGCCGAGTTCCTGGCCGACGTGACGGCAACTCCTTGAGAGGATGCGGCGTCACGCGCGCGTACGCGCGAGGGTGAAATCTCAACCGGGAATGATTAAATAAATGAGCTGACGAATCAGAGTGTTATGCGCGCCTTGCCCTTCGCGCGCCGCAAGGATCCCCAGATGGCCGAACCCGCCCGCAATCTTACGCCCGATTCCTATGGCGCGGAGTCGATCAAGGTTTTGAAGGGCCTCGACGCCGTGCGCAAGCGGCCCGGCATGTACATCGGCGACACCGACGACGGCTCGGGCCTGCATCACATGGTCTACGAGGTGGTGGACAACGCCATCGACGAGGCGCTCGCCGGCCATGCCACCGAGGTCACGGTGACGCTCAACGCCGACGGCTCCTGCACGGTGACGGACAACGGCCGCGGCATCCCGACCGGAATCCATCCCGAGGAGGGCGTTTCGGCCGCCGAGGTCATCATGACCCAACTCCATGCCGGCGGAAAATTCGAAAACACGGCGGAGAGCGGCAACGCCTACAAGGTCTCGGGCGGCCTGCACGGCGTCGGCGTGTCGGTGGTCAACGCGCTCTCAAGCTCGCTGAAGCTGCGCATCTGGCGCGACGGCCAGGAACATTCCATGGAGTTCCGCCACGGCGACCCCGTTGCGCCGCTCGCCCTGGTGGGCGACGCCGGGACCAAGCGCGGCACCGAAGTAACATTTCTGCCCAGCACCGAGACGTTCACGGCGGTGGAGTTCGACTACGCCACCCTGGAGCACCGCCTACGCGAACTCGCCTTTCTCAATTCGGGCGTTCGCATCGTGCTCGCCGACGACCGCCACGCCGAGAAGAAACGCGAAGAGCTGTTCTATGAAGGCGGCGTCGAGGCGTTCGTGCGCTACCTCGACCGGTCCAAGACTCCCGAGCTTCAGCGGCCGATCATGATCCGCGCCGAGCGCGACGGCATCGGCGCCGAGGTGGCGCTGTGGTGGAACGACTCCTATCACGAGACCGTCCTGTGCTTCACGAACAACATCCCGCAGCGCGACGGCGGCTCGCACCTGACCGGCTTCCGGGCCGCGCTCACCCGTCAGGTGACCGGCTACGCTGAAAGCTCGGGCCTGATGAAGAAGGAAAAGGTGAGCCTTGCCGGCGATGATTGCCGCGAAGGGCTCACCGCGGTCGTCTCAGTCAAGGTTCCGGACCCGAAGTTCTCCTCGCAGACGAAGGACCGGCTGGTGTCCTCCGAGGTGCGCCCGATCGTGGAGGGCCTCGTCAACGACGGCCTCTCGACCTGGCTCGAGGAGAACCCCAGCGAGGCGAAGAAGGTGGTCGAGAAGGTCGTGCGCGCCGCCCAGGCCCGCGAGGCGGCCCGCAAGGCGCGCGATGCGATCCGCAAGGATGCGCTCGGCGTGACCTCGTTGCCGGGCAAGCTTGCCGATTGCCAGGAGAAGGACCCTGCGAAGAGCGAGCTTCTCCTGGTCGAGGGCGACTCGGCCGGCGGCTCGGCCAAGCAGGGGCGCGACCGCGCCTTCCAGGCCGTGCTTCCCCTGCGCGGCAAGATCCTGAACGTCGAGCGGGTGCAGCCCGTCCGGATGCTCTCGTCGGAACAGATCGGCACGCTGATTACGGCGCTCGGCGTCGGGATCGAGATCGGCGGCCAGAAGGACGACGAGGCGAGCGGGCGCGGGGTCCGGTTCATTCTCGACAAGCTGCGCTACCATCGCATCATCATCATGACGGATGCGGACGTGGACGGCGCGCACATCCGCACGCTCCTGCTCACGTTCTTCTACCGGCAGATGCCCGAGTTGATCGAGCGCGGCCATCTCTACATCGCCCAGCCGCCGCTCTACAAAGCCTCGCGCGGCAAGCAGGCGATCTATCTGAAGGACGAGCGGGCGCTCGAGGATTTCCTGATCGACGCCGGCATCGAAGGCGCTGTGTTGCGTCTCGCCTCGGGACTCGAATTCCAAGGCGAGCAGCTCAAGGCTCTGATCGATGAGACGCGGCTTGTCCGCCAAGTCATCCAGAGCTTGCACTCGCGCTACGACCGCGCTGTGGTCGAGCAGGGGGCGATCGCGGGAGCCCTGCGTCCAGATCTCGCCGACGATCCCGACCAGGCCGGGCCTGCCGCTGGCTACATCGCGCGCCGCCTCGACACCATCGCCGAAGATATCGAGCGCGGCTGGACAGGCGAAGCGCGCGACGGCGGCTTCGTTCTCAGCCGCACGGTGCGCGGCGTGCGCCAGGCGGCGCTGCTCGACGCGGCGCTGCTCGGCTCCCAGGAGGCGCGCAAGCTCGATGAGCGCGCCGGCTCGCTGCAGGAGGTTTACGCTAGGCCCGCCGTCCTAGCGCGCAAGGGAGACGAGACCGTCATCCACGGCCCTCTCGCGCTCTTCGACGCGGTCATGGCGCAGGGCCGCAAGGGCCTACAGCTGCAACGCTACAAGGGACTGGGCGAGATGACGGCCCAGCAGCTCTGGGAGACGACCCTCGACCGTGAGGTGCGCTCGCTCCTGCAGGTGAAGGTCAAGGACGCGACCGATGCGGACGACCTCTTCGTCAAGCTCATGGGCGACGTGGTCGAGCCGCGGCGCGAATTCATCCAGGAGAACGCCTTGAACGTCGCCAATCTGGATGTTTAGAACAGCTTGGCTCAAAGCCGCCAAGCGAGAGTTTAAGAAGACTGCACGTTGAAAGGCGAGAAAGTCGAGTTCAACTTAGCGGAGCGTCTCTTGCGACCCTTGGACCGGCTCGAACGCGCGGCGTGGAGCCGTGAAGACGGCCGCCGCAACGCACCCTCCCCTACGGGCCAAGATCCATGACTCTCCCGGGACCAAACTAGTTCTTCACCGCCGTCTCGGCCTCCGCGATTGCTTCGGCTTCCTGCTTCGCCTGCTCGGCGAATCGCTGAGCGATGAAGAGGAGCCGTTGCGCGGCGGCTTCCTTGCCGTGCAGTTCGACGTAGCCGGCCAACCCCACCGTGAACATGGTTTCCAGAACGGCTTCAGGCCGGAACCCCCGTTTGATCAGATCGATGCTGGCCGTCTGCCAGTGCTTCTTCAGCTCGTCTCGAATTTCCGGAAGGTCTTCGATCATTCGGTGTTCCAATCATGCCACGCCTCTCGGGGTCGCTTCCCCCAGCGGCGCGTCGGCCCGGACTCTATATGGGTCTTGACGCGATGCTCGGCCAGCGCCGGCCGCGGATCGAGCGAGACGGAGCCACGCCCCGCGCGCCCGATCGAACCCGACATCCGGCCGAAGGTGTGTTCTGGCGGCACTAGGCCGGGCGCGCCGCCTTGCTACGCAGGCTGCGCCCGTTGGTCGATTCGAGTCAGGACATGATTTCACGACGCATTCTGCTCGGCCTTTTGGCAGGGTTGCCTTTGGCGGCCTGCGCCACGAGCCGTGCGCCCAATCCGGCCGTCACGGCCGAGGATGATCTGTCCGCTTGGTACGTCGGATCGCTCCCGGACGAGCCGCATCCGATCCCGCTGGTCGATCGCAGCCGCATGCGGCCGGAACTCAACCGCCAGACCGTGCCGTATCGCGGCGGCGAGCGGCCAGGCACGATCGTCGTCGATATCGACGACCGCTTCCTCTACCTCGTCCAGGGCGACGGCACGGCCATCCGTTACGGCGTCGGGGTGGGCCGGCAAGGTTTCTCGTGGAAGGGCGCCGCCACAGTCGGCCGCAAGGCGGTCTGGCCCGATTGGGGACCGACCGCCACGATGGTGAGCCTGAAGCCCGAGTTGCCGCGCTTCCGCAAGGGCGGGCTCGACAACCCGCTCGGCGCCCGCGCGCTCTATCTGCATCAGAACGGCCGCGACATCCTGTTCCGCATTCACGGCACCAATGAGCCCTGGAGCATCGGCGAGCAGGTGTCGAGCGGCTGCATCCGCATGCTGAACGAGGATATCTTGGATCTCTACAATCGCGTCCCGATCGGGACGACGGTACTGGTCCGGCGCAATGGTCGCTGGCGCGTTTAGCGCCGCTTGGCAAGCAGATCGTGCGGGCCGGCTGAACCTGCGCGGCTGGCGTGCAGGCGAACCTTTCCGATGGACTGGGCGTTCCGGATTCGGGTCTTCATGATGCGGTCATGGTCGAGATTCATCCGGTCCTCCTGGGGCGCGACGCGCGGCGGCTGAAGCTCGATACGCTGGTCCGGCTGCGCTGGCTCGCCGTCACGGGGCAGAGCGCGGCCGTCGTGGGCGTCCATTTCGGCCTCGGCTTTCCGCTTCCGTTCGGGCTTTGCTTTCTCGTCATCGCCGCTGCGGCCGGGCTCAATCTGGCGCTGCGCATCCGCTATCCCGCGAGCCACCGCCTGAGCGACGATGCGGCGACCCTGCTGCTCGCCTTCGACATCCTGCAATTGGCAGCGCTTCTTTACCTGACCGGGGGTCTCCAAAATCCCTTTTCGATCCTGTTCCTGGCGCCGGTTCTGATCTCGGCTACCGCGCTCCCGCCGGAGCGGACGCTGGGCTTGGGCCTCCTCGCGATCGGCGGCGCGACCCTGCTCGTGCTGGCGCACCGTTCGCTGCCCTGGGGAGGAAGCGGGCCGCACCCGCAATTGCCGTTCCTCTACGTGAGCGGCATCTGGACCGCCATTCTGCTCGGCATTGCGTTCACAGGCGTCTACGCTTGGCGCGTCGCGGAGGAAGGACGCCAGCTCGCCCAGGCGCTGGCCGCAACCGAACTGGTGCTCGCCCGCGAGCAGCACCTCTCCCAGCTCGACGGCTTGGCGGCGGCGGCGGCCCACGAGCTCGGAACGCCGCTGGCGACCATCGCGCTGGTCGCCAAGGAACTCGACCTGCAAGTGCCGAAGGACTCAGCTCTCGCGGACGATGTCAAACTCCTACGCGAGCAGGTCGCCCGCTGCCGCGGCATCCTCGCCAAGCTGACCTCGCTCGACGAGGAGGAGACCGGGTTTCTCAAAACCATGACGCTGAGCCATCTTTTGGAAGAGGTCGCAGCGCCGCAGCGTTCCTTCGGCATCGACATCGAGGTGCGCTGCCAGGGAGACGGCCCCGAGCCGGCCTGCCGCCGCAGTCCCGGCCTTCTCTACGGCCTCGCCAACCTGGTCGACAACGCCGTCGACTTCGCCGCGAACCAGGTCGTGATCGAGGCGCGCTGGACGGCGGTGGAAGTCCGGATCACAATCCGCGACGACGGGCCTGGCTTCGCGCCGGACGTGCTGCTGCGCGTCGGCGAGCCTTATGTGACGACACGAGGACCGGGCCGGGGGCAGGACGAGAGCGGGTCGGGGCTCGGACTCGGCTTGTTCATCGCCAAGACCCTGATCGAGCGGTCCGGCGCGCAGCTGCTCCTCAGCAACGCCGCTCCACCCGCCAGCGGAGCCGTGGCGCGGATCGTATGGCCGCGAGCCGCCTTCGAGCGGGACGCGGCGCGCGGCGCAGGCGCGCCGTCCAGTGCCGAAGCGCCCCTGACGGACGGACAAGCTCTTCCTATATAAGGGGTTAGGCAAGGGACTGAACAAGGGAGCGTCCTGTGACGCAAGCAACCATCGCAATGGCGGATGCGGACGGCGCATTCGAGGCTCGCGGGGACAACAGCCTTCTGATCGTGGACGACGACCGTCCGTTTTCAACGCGGCTCGCCCGCGCCATGGAGGGTCGAGGCTTTCAGGTCCGCGTGGCCGAAAGCGTGGCGGACGGCATCGCCGCGGTCGAGGCGCAGGCGCCGGCTTACGCGGTCATCGACATGCGGCTCGGCGACGGCAATGGCCTTGACGTGATTGCGCGCTTGAAGGAGCGCCGCCCCGACGCGCGCGGCGTCATCCTGACCGGTTACGGCAACATCGCGACGGCGGTCACCGCGGTGAAGCTTGGGGCGTTCGACTACCTCGCCAAACCCGCCGACGCCGACGAGATTTATGCGGCGCTCCTCGCGCAGCCCGGCGAGCGCGCCGAACCGCCCGAGAACCCGATGTCGGCCGACCGGGTGCGCTGGGAGCATATCCAGCGCGTCTATGAGCTGTGCGGCCGCAACGTCTCCGAAACAGCGCGGCGTCTCAACATGCATCGGCGCACGTTGCAGCGCATCCTGGCCAAGCGCGCGCCGCGCTGAAGCCCTTCATCCCATGCGCCCGCCCGCTCCTTGCGGGTCCAAGAGCATGTGGAGGCGGGCGGCCGCCGCGTGGGCGAAGCGCAGGGTGACGGCCTTGCGGCGGGCGCCGGCAAGCCGGTGCTCCGGGGCTTCGCGCGCGATCGCCGCGCCGTAACCGTCGGCCAGAATGAGCCCGGCATCGAGCGGCAGGACGTCGGCTGGAAAGTCTTCCGGCACTGCGAAGAAGAAACGGTCGCAGAAGTCGCGATAATCCGGCCATTTCCCGTCGGCGCGAAAGTCGGCGAGGCTCGACTTGATCTCGACGATCCAGATCGTCCCGTTCGGCCCGAGCGCGAGGATGTCGGCGCGCCGCCCCGAGGCGAGGGTGAACTCCGTGACGCTGGCGAAGCCGTGACCGGCCAGCAGCCGCCGCGCGCCCGTGCAGACGGCGAGCGCCGTCGGCGATTGGCGGCCGTCCGCCTTGAGAGCGCGCGCGGGGTCAAGGCGCGCGGACGTCATCGGCATGGCCGCGGCCTACACGGCGATACGTGCGCCGACGGCGAGGCCGAGAACGCCCGAAACGACGAAGGCGAGCACGGCGGCTGCGCCGACCACCACCGCCGTGTAGGCCACGGCTCGGCTATCGGGAGCCCGCATCAGGCGCGGCAGGCCGAGATAGAGCAGGTATAGGCTATAAAGCCCGACAACGCTCAGGAACGCGAAGACCGGGACGATCGAGAACACGCCGGCCAGCCAGGCGGGCGTGGACGAATAAGCCGCCGCCTTGAAGGCGGCGACGATATCCATGCGGCCGCCGAACATCAGGGCGAGTTCGTTGATGACGAGCGCCAGGATGTAGACGAATGCTAAGAGCAGCCCGAATTGCAGCACCGCGCCAAAGAGGCCGGCGAGGACGCCGACGCGGATGGTTCCGACGCCGGGGACGCCGATGCCGACGATTGATCCGCCGATGAAGCCGGCGACCGCCGGAACCAGGGTGAGCGGGATGACGTAGCGCGCGTAAAGCTCTTGGATGCTCGCCGGCTCCGCGTCGATGACGGCCCACTCCGTCCTTGGCGTCAGCAGGATGTTCCGCACCCGATCGACCAGGTTCATCGCGTCTCCCCCGCGCGCGATTCGCTACGGCGGCCCGACTGTGGACGACGGCTCGCGGTCTGTCATCCTGCTGAAAGCCGATCAACCGGTTAGGTTGAGGAATCCAGATCGCGCAGAAGGCGGCAGCCCCGATCGCGATCGCGTCGATAAAGATCGTCGGCCTCGTCCGGACTTAAGGCGACGAGCAAGGGCCGCTGCCGCGCCTCTTCAGTAAAGGCGGGCGGGCGTGTCCGCCAGAAGCCTGTTTGGGCGCGCAAGCGCCTCGATCTGCGCGAGTGTGCTAGCCCCGGCGGAATCAGGCGTACCTTGTCAAGCGGCAGCTCTCAGGGACGAACCGCCTCACTGCTGCTTGGTTTGGACATTGCAAGCCGCGACCATGACGTCCTTGCCCGGCCTCAGATAGCACATCTCAAACCGACCAGGCCCGGTGAGCTTGCCCGTGATATGTCCTCCGGCATTGTCCACGAGGTGCAGGGTTTGCTTGTCGCTGGCGATGACGCCGAGAAACGGCCCGGCATCGTCTTGAGAAGCGAGGTCTCCCCAGAATCTCCGGCCCTCTTGGCCCTTGACGTTAAAGGTGAATTCCTTGCTCACCATGCGAGGCTCGCCGGGCTTGCCGTCGCGGTGGTACATTCCGCTTCCCAGGACGATGCTCTCGCTCGTGCCCTTCCATTGGCCGCGCATGTCCGGATAGCCGCTTGTTTCCTGGGCTGTGGCGATCGTCGCAGTCACGAACAACCCAGCCGCGGCTGCTAGAGCGAGTCCCTTCATTCAGTCCTCCCGGTTGGTTGACCGTCCCGGAGCCACCGAGCGTCGCGCCGGCATCCCGGGATCGTCTGAAAACGAGTGTAACGTGCGTCTTTCAAGCGGCCAACGGTGCGGCTGTGATTGGGGCGCTCCAACCTCTTCGCCGCTCGCTCGCCGACACCCAACCAGTCCCCGTCCACCATTCCGGTCTGAGGCCATAAATTGACGGGGCTGTCTTAAGCTCCACAAGGTTGGCAGTCCCAGCTCCAGCCCGCTGAGGTGCTCGAGGACGGGGAGTTTTGGCGCCTGTAACGGTTCAAGCCCTGACGCGGGCATCCGCCAGAACCATCTCGGCCCCCTTCTCGGCGATCATGATGGTCGGTGAATTGGTGTTGCCCGAGGTGATGCGCGGCATGACCGACGCGTCGATCACGCGCAGGCGCTCGATCCCGCGCACCCGCAGGCGTCCGTCGACCACGGCGAGGGGATCGTTGTCCGCCCCATCCTGGCCGTGCCGACCGGATGGAAGATCGTGGTGCCGATGTCGCCCGCCGCCTGGACCAGTTCCGCATCGCTCGTCAGGCGCCCGCCCGGCTTGTACTCCTCGGGTTGATAGGGCGCGAGCGGCGGCTGGCCGACGATCCGGCGCGTCAGGCGCAAGGCGTCGACCGCGACCCGGCGATCCTCCTCCGTCGAAAGGTAGTTCGGACGAATCAGCGGCGGCTCGGCGGGATCAGGGCTTTGCGCATGCGTGCCGCCGCGGCTCGTCGGGCGCAGGTTGCAGACGCTTGCCGTGAACGCCGGAACGGGTGCAGCCCCTCGCCCCACTTGTCGAGCGAGAGGGGCTGGAAGTGGAACTCCAGGTTCGCCGTGGCGTAGTCGGGCGAGGAGCGCGCGAAGGCGCCGAGCTGCGACGGCGCCATGGTCAGCGGCCCTTGCGCAGGAACGCGTACTCCAGCGCCATCGCGACGCGTCTCCAGAGTTTGGCGTAATCGTCGTTCAGGGTGCGCACGCCCGTGACCTTGTAGATCGGCCGCAGCTGCAGGTGGTCCTGCAGATTCTCGCCGACGCCCGGAAGGTGGCGTGCGACCGGCACCCCGAGCGCCTGAAGCCGCTCCGCGTCGCCGACGCCGGAGAGTTCGAGCAGGTGCGGCGACCCGATCGCGCCCGCCGCCAGGATCACCTCGCCTGCGGCTTTGGCGGCATAGGGCTGGCCGCCCTTTCGAAAGGCGACGCCGGCAGCGCGCGAGCCGTCCAGAACCACGCGCTCGACCTGGATACCTGTCTCAAGCCGCAAGTTGGGCCGGGTCAGGACCGGCTTCAGGAACGCCCGGGCCGCGCTCCAGCGCCGGCCTCTCTTCTGGTTGACCTGGAAATAGGACGAGCCCTCGTTGTCGCCGGTGTTGAAATCGTCGGTCTTCGGGATGCCGGCCGCCGCGCACGCCTCACGGATGGCGTCCAGAATGTCCCAGCGCACGCGCGGGTGTTCGACGCGCCATTCGCCGCCCGCGCGGTGGAACTCGTTCGGCGGCGCGATGTGGTCCTCGTGCTTCAGAAAATACGGCAGCACGTCGTCCCAGCTCCAGCCGTCGAGTCCGAGCTGACGCCAGCCGTCGTAGTCGGCGGCCTGGCCGCGCATGTAGATCATGGCGTTGATGGCGGACGAGCCGCCGATGACCTTGCCGCGCGGGTAGGCGAGCGCGCGGCCGTTCAGCCCCGCCTCCGCACTCGGTCATGAACATCCAGTCGGCGCGCGGGTTGCCGATCGCGAACAGATAGCCGACCGGGATATGGAACCAGATCCAGTTGTCCCTTCCGCCGGCTTCCAGAACGAGAACGCGATGGCCCGCATCCGCCGAGAGGCGGTTGGCGAGCACGCACCCGGCTGAGCCTGCCCCGATGACGATATAATCGTAGGTTCCAAAGTCCTGGGTGCCCCCTGCCATGCCGTTTCGCCTTCGCTTGCGACCCAAAGGTCGCGCAGAGGGGAGGCTGGATGCGAGGGAAGCGCGCCCTGATCAAGGGCGACGGTCCCTCGACCGCCGCCGTCTTTGTTGTCGCATGCCGGCGACTGGTGATCATTTCGCCGAAAAATGTTTTAAGGCAAGCGCGATCGCCTTTCCCCCAGGATCGTTTCATGGAGCGCGACCCTCTTCGTTTCGTCTGGCGCACGGCTCCCGTCCTCCATGTCGGGGCGCTCATGCTGCTCGCGCTTGCGCTTCCGCTCACCTGGATCGGCCTCGATCTTGTCCGCAACGCCATTGATGACGCGATCGGCGGACGCGCCTTTGCGAATGGCGCGTCCGCGGCCCCGTTCCTGCGCTACGCGCTGCCCTTGCCGGAGCGCATTACGCACGAGCCGCTGGTGCTTTTCTCCGGCATTTCCTTGGAGCGCGCGTCGTTCGTCCTCGCGACGATTGGCGGGCTGGTCGCGGTCGCCCTTGCGATTCCGCTCATCGCGCTCGCGTTCGGACTGGCGCGCGCAACCATCGGCGCGCGCGCTATCGCTTCCCTGCGCCGCAAGGTCATCCAGGGCATCGCGGCTGCGCGGCCATCGGCGCGCGACGAGATCCGCCGCGCAGGCGCGCTGGCGGGCGAGGGCTTCGCGGGCGAGAGCGGCTTTCTGGGCGGCGCCGTTCTGGTTCCGGTCGCGTCGGGGGCGGTCTTAGGGCTTGCCGTGCTCTATGCGCTGACCGTCGATTGGCGACAGGGCGGCGCGATGGCGGCGGCGCTGGCCGTCATCGGGCTTGTCTGGCCGCGGCGGCTCGACGCGCTGCGCCGGGCCGGCGACGCCCACCGGGCCGAGGGTGCGGCCCTGCAACGCGCGCTCTCGGAGCTCGGCCGCCGGCAGCCGGCCTTGCGCGCCCACGGCACGGCGGCGTTCGAGCGCGCCCGGCTTCAAGCCGAACTCGCCTTGCGCGACGGCGCGGTGCGATCGGTGGAGCGTCAAGCCGGGTTCGCCGCCGGAGCGACCGCGATCGCGGCTCTCCTTGCGCCTGCGATCCTGCTCGGCGGCGGAGCTTGGCTCGCGGGCAACGGCGGAACGACGGCGGGCGCAGTCATGGCTACGCTCGCCGCCGCCCTTGCGGGGATGGTGGCGCTCGACCGCCTCGCGCGGTGGAGCCGGGCGTTGCGCGAAACGGAGCCTCTGTTCGATGAGATCGCGCGGACGATCGGAGCTCTGCGGTCGCACCGCTGGAGCGGGACGGCCGGAGGCGCGCCGACCTCCGGTGTGCTGGCGGCGGAAGGCGTTTCGGCCTACGACCCGGCGAGCGGAACGCGGATTTCGGGCATCGACCTGTCGATAGTCTTTCCCGCCCATGTGGCGCTCGCGGGCGAGGACGGAAGCGGCGCGCGCGTGTTCGCCGCGCTCGTCGGGGGGCAACTCGACCCAGCGGCCGGTCGGCTTACCTTCGGCGGCGTCGAGATTGCGGCGATGGAGCCGGCCGAGCGGGCGCGGCGCATCGCGTTTGCGGGCGGCGAAACGATTCTCCTGTCGGGCTCGCTGCGTCAGAACTTTTTGTACGGTTGCCCCGATCCCGATGCGCCGGACATCGACCAGCGCCTCGCCAATGCGGCGACCGCGGCCGGACTCGACCGGCTCGTCCATGCGCGGGGCCTCTCCGGGACTATCGACCCTGCCCGCGAGCCGCGGCTCGCCGCCGCCCTCGTGGATGCGCGGCGCGCCGTCCGGGCCACGCTCGCGGTCGAAAACCTCGCCGACTTCGTCGATCCCTTTGACCCGGCGCACTACAACCGCCACGCCACGATCGGCGAGAACATCCTGTTCGGCAGGCCCATCGGTGAGACGTTCCGCGAGGCTCACCTGCCTTCGCATCCGTTCGTGCGGGCCATACTGGAAGCCGAGGAGTTGACGAAACCGCTCGCCCGGATCGGCCTCTCGATCGCGGCCGGCATGGTCGAGATCTTCTCCGACATTCCGGACGGGCATCCGCTCTTTGAACGCTTCTCGTTCTTCTCGGCCTCCGAACGGGGTTATTTCGAGGATCTGCTGGAGCGTCGGAATGAGCGCCGGCGCGGCCCGGAGCCGGCGCGCGACCGGGAGCGGCTCATCGGGCTCGCGTTCCGCTACGTGGAGAGCCGCCACCGCCTCGGCCTCCTCGACCCCGAGACGGAGGTTCGCATCCTCGCGGCGCGAGCCTCCTTCGCCAAGCTGCTGCCAGCGAGCCTCCAGCCGGCGATCGAATTCTACGACCCGGACCGGGTGTGCGCGGCGGCGAGTTTGCAGGACAATCTCCTGTTCGGACGTCTCGCCCATGACCGCGCCGGGGCCGAGAGCGCCGTCACTCCGGTGATCCGCCGGGTCCTGAAGCAGCGAGGTCTCGATCAGGAGGTATTCCGCGTCGGCTTGACGACGTGGGTCGATCCGCGCGGGCTCGGACTGAGCGCGCGCGAGATCGCCGCCATCGACCTTGTCCGCTGCCTTGTCCGTCGCCCGGATGTCGTGGTCGTGGAGCATGCCGATGCGCTGGCGGACGGGACGGCCGAAACCTTCATCATCCGACTGCGGCGGGCGCTCGTCGGCCGCGGCCTCGTCGTCGTGCTCCCGAACCTGCCGCCCGGTCTGGATCAGCCGCCCTTCGACGGGATCGTGCGATTCGAACGCGGCGCCGTGGCGAGCATGGACGACCGCAGGCGGCGGCAGACGGCCGCCCCGGAACCCGTCCCGGCCTGACCCCGTTGGTCCTAAAATATTCTGAACGTTCCTGATGGCATGCTATGGTGTGCGCTGGCGCACGGCATGGTCTTAAGGGACAGGGGAATGATTGGCGATGTTGTGGCGCGCTCCCCAGCATGACGAGGCGCTCCAAGTCCGGTTCTGGGGCGTGAGAGGGTCCGTCTCGGCCTCGGGGCCTCGCTTCGCCGAGTTCGGCGGTCACACGCCCTGCGTCGAGGTCCGTTGCGGCAAGCGCCTGTTCGTCATCGACGCGGGGAGCGGCATAGCAGCCCTGGGCGCGGAGTTGGGCGAGGCGGCGCCCGACGAAGTCGATGTTCTCCTTAGCCACCTCCACCTCGACCATGTCGGCGGTTTGCCATTCTTTAAGCCCGCGGCGCTGGGCACGCGCTTCATCCGAACATGGTGCGGCAATCTCGGCGGCCGGAGCGCCGAGGCGGCCCTCGACCGCCTCTACGCGCCGCCGCTGTTCCCGATCCGCCTGGATCAACTGCCCGCGCGCTTCGAGCACATCGGCTTCAAGGCGGGCGAGACCCTTCGCTTCGAGGATGGGCGCACGGTCGCCACTCACCCACTGAACCACCCGGACGGGGCGACCGGCTACCGCTTCGACCATCGCGGTCGCCGCGTCTGCTACATCAGCGACATCGAGCACAGCGATCCCTGGCCGCCGCCCGGCCTGGCCCGCTTCGTCGAGAACGCCGATCTCATGATCTACGACGGCATGTTCACGGAGGCCGAGTATCCGGTCTGTAAGGGGTGGGGACACTCGACCTGGGAGAAAGGCGTCGAACTCGCGCGAGGAGCGGGCGTCCAGGCGCTCGCCATCATCCACGTCCACCCGCAGCACGACGACCATGACCTTCGCGGCATCGAGGCCAAAATGCAGGCCGTCATGCCCGACGCCTTCATCGCGCGGGAACGGCAGGCGCTTGCGCTCGCGCCCATCATGTGACCTGACGCGGCCGGGTTCAGCGGATAAGGGATCCGGAGAACCGGGCGTCGCAGCCTCTCCCGTCGCGCGGCAAGACAGGCTAAGGGGACGCAAAACCCCGTATCGCCGCGCATGATCATCTCCGCCGCCCTCATCCTCGCCGCCGTCTTTATCCTCGCCTCCGCGCTCCTGAGCGCCGGGCTGATCGTTCTCCTCAAGCCCCTGCTCGTGCGCTACGCCCTGGCGCGGCCGAACGCCCGCTCCAGCCACAAGACGCCGACGCCCCAAGGCGGTGGGATCGCTGTCGTGCTTGCGACGTTGCTTGTGGCTTACGGAGCCATTTTTTTCAGCAAGGACATGCTGCTCGATCTTTCGACGATTTTCGTTGGTGACACTCCAGGCGATCGCGTTTCCCCGCTGCTGCCCTGGACGCTCGCTGTCGCGACGATGGTGCTTGCCGTTATGGGGGCTGTGGACGATATGCGGCCGTTACCGGCTACGGTGCGCCTTGTGCTCCAAGGCGCCGCGGTCGCTTTGATCCTGCTCACGGTTCCTCCCGGCCTGCGCATCGCACCCGGTATCGCGTCGCTTTGGGTTGAGCGGTTGCTGATCTTCGTGGCCGGCCTATGGTTCGTGAACCTCACGAACTTCATGGACGGGCTCGACTGGATGACTGTCGCGGAGTTCGCGCCGATTACGGCGGCCATTGCGGCGGCGGCCGCCATTCTCTCTCTTGCGGACGCGCATCTTCTTGCGCTTGCGCTTTTTGGCGCGCTCCTCGGCTTCGCGCCCTTCAACAAACCAGTGGCGCGGCTTTTCCTGGGCGATGTCGGCTCGCTGCCGATCGGACTTCTGGTCGGCTGGATGCTGTTGAAGCTTGCCGGCAGCGGCGCGCTCGCCGCAGCGATCCTTCTGCCCCTCTACTATCTTGCCGATGCCACGATCACGCTGTTGAAGCGACTCACGCGGGGCGAGCGGGTGTGGCAGGCGCATCGCAGCCATTTTTATCAGCAAGCGACCGACAATGGGTTTTCGGCGATGGCGGTGGCGGCGCACGTGTTCGGTCTCAATCTCGTCTTGGCGGCGCTGGCTCTTGCGACTCTGACGTGGCCCGCATGGCCGATCCAGATCGGCGCGCTTAGCATCGGCGCAGGTCTTGTCGCGCTGGTTCTGCAGCGGTTCGCGACGCCGCGCCTCGTTCGGGTGATCGCATGAGCGCGCCGCTGATCGCCCTCACCGGCGCGACCGGGCTTCATCGGCCGCCACCTGCTGCGGGAGCTGCCGAAGCGCGGCTACCGCGTGCAGCGTTCTGCTGCGCCGGCCCGACGACGTTGCCGCCGGAGGCGACCGGCGCAGTGGTCGGCGACCTCGCCCGGCCGCAGAACATGTCGGCGGCCCTGCGCGGCGTCGATGCCGTCATCCACTCGGCCGGCGTCGCCCACGCCATGTCGGGCGTGCCGGAGGACGACTACCGGGCCATCAACACCGAGGCGACCGTCGGCGCTCGCCCGCGCCGCCGAACGGGCCGGCGTCAAGCGGTTCGTGTTCCTCTCCTCGATCCGCGCCCAGTCCGGCCCGGTGTCCGACGCGCGTCCTGACCGAGGACATGGAGCCGCGCCCGACCGACCTTATGGCCGCTCCAAGCTCGACGCCGAGCAGCGGCGCTGGCCGAGCTCGGCCTCGATTGGGTGGCGCTGCGCCCTGTGCTCGTCTACGGCCCCGGCGTCAAGGGCAACATGGCGGCGCTTCTCGACCTCGCGCGCTCAAGCCCTCCCGTTGCCGCTCGGGGGCTCGCGGCGCGGCGCTCTCTGCTGTCCGTCGACAACCTTGTCGCGGCCATCGACACGGTGCTGTGCGCGCCCGCGCCGCTGCGACGGCCGTTGATCGTCGCCGATGCGGAGCCGCTGACCGTGCCGGAGATGATCGCCGCCATGCGGCAGGGTTTTGGCCGCAAGCCCGGCTTGATCCCGGTCCCCCCGCGCCTGATCGAGGCCGCGCCGTCCGGACCGCCGGCCGCGGCGAGGTTTATGAGCGCCTTGCCGGCTCGCTCGTCGTCCAGTCCCGCAGCGCTCACTCGCCTGGGATGGGTTCCACCAGTTGCACCACGGGTTGGGCTGGCAGCGCTGGCGCGATGCTCTGCGCCCGGCGCCTGAACTCCGGGATCGCCGCCTCGAACACCCGCTCGGCCGCGGCGCGGTCCATCCGGCCGCGACCGCGCGCTCAAGCTCGCGCAGCCACGCCTCGACCCGCGGGCGGTCGGCGAAGACGGGCTTCGCCGCCATGACGCCGTCGATGCCGGTATCGGCCATCGGCTCCTCGCGGGCGAACAGGATCTCGTGCAGGCGCTCGCCCGGCCGCGTGCCGGTGACCACGATCTCGATGTCCTCGCCGGGCTCGAAGCCGGCGAGCCGGATCATGCGCTCGGCGAGATCGATGATGCGCACCGGCTGGCCCATCTTCAGCACATAGACCGAGGCGCGCTCGTCGTGTCCGACGCGCGCTGTCGGCCGCGGCATTCGCGTCGGCGTGGGAGGCCGAGGTGAGGACGAGTCGGCGGCCTCGCGCACGGTCATGAAATAGCGCACCATGTCGGGATGCGTGACGGTGACGGGGCCGCCGCGCGCGATCTGCGCCTTGAACTTCGGCACCACCGAGCCGCTGGAGCCGAGCACGTTGCCGAAGCGCACCGCGATGAGGCGCGTCGCGGCCGCCACCGGCCGAGACCTCGGCGTCGAGCGCCTGCGCGTACATCTCGGCGAAGCGCTTCGTCGCGCCCAGCATCGACACCGGGCTGGATCGCCTTGTCGGTCGAGATCATCGACGATGGCCGCGGCCCCCGCCTCAAGCGCCGCGTCGGCGACGTTGACCGAGCCGAACACATTGGTCTTGACGCCCTCGGTCCAGTTCTCCTCGAGGATAGGGCACGTGCTTCAGCGCCGCGGCGTGGAACACGATCGTCCGGCCGCGAACTCGGCGCAGATGCTGCGGATCGCGCGCGCGGTCGCGCATGTCGGCGATGACGCCGTCGATCGCGGTCTTGCCGCTCGTTGAGCATGCGCGGGCGTCTTCGAGGATGTGGTGCAGCGCCGGTTCGGAGTTGTCGAGCGATCGGTGAGTCGCTGGCGCCAAAGGCGAGGCACGCGGCGCCAATCTCGCGGCCGATGGAGCCGCCGCCGCCCGTCACGAGCACGCGCTTGCCCGTGATGAAATGCCTCCAGCCGGGCGCGGTCGATCTGAACGGTCGGGCGCAGCAGCAGATCCTCGATCTCGAGCGGCGCGAGTTCCGCCTCCCGCATGCCCCTCGCCGAGACTCGTGACGCGCGACAGGATCAGCCCGAGACGCCGCGCCTGGGCGATCAGCAGTCGGGCTGCGCTTCCGGCGCGAGCGCGCTCGGCGTCGCGACAGGCGGCGGATCGACGACGCCTTGCTGCTGGAAGTCGTGACGGCCCGCTCCAGATTGGACATATCGCCGAGCACCGGCACGCCCCGGATCGACTGGCCATGGTCGGCCTCGCGGTGCGAGAGGATGCCCTTCGGCTGCAGCTTCTTGATCGTGCCGGACTCGATCGCCCTTAACACCACCTCGACGTCGGTGCCGCGCCCGAGCAGGATGCGTCGGCGTCGTGGCCTCGCGCGGCGATGGTCGAGCGCGAGCGCGAGTATTTGACGTAGCGGTAAGCGAGCCGCGGGCCGCCGAGCAGGAACATCTGCAACAGCCAGTAGAGTCGCAATGGCGATCTTGCCGAAAAAGAAAAACCCGTAAATCTGGCGGCGAGACAAGCAGGTAATCGACCACCAGCAGCGTCAGCGCCAGGACGGTCGAGGCCCGGACGATGTTGGAGAGGTCGGGCAGCGAGGCGAAGCGCCATTTCGACTCGTAGAGCTGCGAAAAACCAGTAGACGATGCCCGCATAGGAGACGAAGAACGGCAGGAACGTCGGCAGCAGCTGCAGGCGCTCGTCAAGCAGGTCGCCGTCGAACCGGAAGACGAACGTCAACAGCACGGCCAAAGCCGTCGCCACGAGATCGTGGACGATGATGAGCGCTTTCTTGAACTCTGCTTATTCATGCGGGAGGGGCCGAAGCGGGCGGGGTATCCGCCGCCTCGCCGCCTTTGTCAACGCGCGCGCCTAAGCGCATTTGCCAAGCGCACAGGCGAAGTGTACCTCCGGCGCCCTTGATGGACATCGTTTCGCTCGCCATCCCGGACGTGAAGCTCGTGCGCCCGAAGCGCTCGGGCGACGCGCGCGGCTGGTTCATGGAAACTTATCGGCGCGACCGCATGGCGGACGCGGGCGTCACCGACGATTTCGTTCAGGACAACGAGCGGGGCGACCATCTTCGCCTATTGGGTCTCGACCCCGGAGGCGTTCGGGGTCGTGCGCTACGATGACCAGGACCGCGCCGTCACGATCGTCGAAAAGCCCAAAACGCCCCCCTCGAACTGGGCCGTCACCGGCCTCTAATTACGACAACACGGTCATCGACATCGCGGCCGGTTTAAAGCCTCGGCCCGCGGCGAGATCGAGATCACGGACGTGAATCAGGCTTATCTCGACCGGGGCGCGCTCACCGTGCAAAAACTCGGGCGGGGCTACGCCTGGCTCGACACCGGCACCCACCAGGCGCTCCTGCAAGCGGCCGAGTTCGTCCGCACGGTCGAGGAGCGGCAGGGCCTCGCGATCGGCTGCATCGAAGAGGTCGCCTGGCGCATGGGCTTCATCGGCCTGGACCAGTTGGTGCGGCTGGCCGAGGGCCTCGGACAGTCGAGCTACAGCGATTACATGCGTCGTCTGGCGGCGTCGGCTTGCGGATAGCAGCGGCCCGCAGCCGGCCCTGTCAGGCCAAAAGAGTTTCCGGCTGTTAACCGCCTCTGACGTAGGGTCGGGATCATGACTCGACAAATCACCGTCACTCTTCCGGTTCTCCTCGCCTTGGCGACGCCGGCGCTCGCCCAATCGGACTTCCGCGGCTGCCTGTCGGGCTTGCGCGCGCAGGCCGCCGCCAACGGAATCTCGGGCGCAGCCTTCGACACGGCGACGCGCGGGCTTGAGCCCGACCTGAAGATGCTGGAGCTTCAGAACAATCAGCCCGAGTTCAAGACGCCGATCTGGGATTATCTCGCCGCCCTCGTGGACGAGGAGCGGGTCGGCCGACGGCCGCGCCGCCATGCGCCAGCGGAGCGGCCGGCGCTGGCCGCGGCCGAGAGCCGCTTCGGGGTCGACCGCCACATCATCGCGGGCGTCTGGGGGGTCGAGTCGAATTTCGGCAAGGACATGGGCGGGCGTCCGCTCGTGCAGTCGCTGGCGACGCTCGTCCTGCTACGGCAGCCGCCGGCAGCGACTATTTTCGCGGCGAGCTGTTCGCGACGATGAAGATCATCGAGCGCGGCGACATCGAGCCCTGCGCATCTCAAAGGCTCCTGGGCCGGGGCGTTCGGCCATACGCAGTTCATGCCCTCGACCTTCCAGCGCCTCGCGGTGGACCTCGACGGCGACGGGCGGCGCGACATCGTCGATTCGGTGCCGGACGCGCGTCGGTTCGACCGCGAATTTCCTGCAGGAAGGCAGGCTGGATACGCGGCGCTGCCCTGGGGCTACGAGGTGCGGATCCCGGACGAGCTACAACAGCGGGCTCGAGCGGGCGCAAGAACAGGCGCCCGCTCTCGAGCTGGGCGTCGCTCGGCGTCGCGCGCATCGACGGACGCCCGCTGTCAGGCGATTACGCCGCCGGCCTGCTCCTGCCCGCCGGCCGCAAGACGGCCCGGCCTTTCTCGTGACGAAGAACTTCGACGCGCTCTATTCCTACAACGCCGCCGAATCCTACGGTCTTGCCATCGCGGTCCTGTCGGACCGCCTGCGCGGCGGCCCTGGCGTCCGAGCCGCGTGGCCGACCGACGACCCGCCCCTCTCGCGCGCCGAGCGCCGCGAGTTGCAGCAGCTTCTCGCCGCCGCGCGGCTACGATGTCGGCGAGCCGGACGGCAAGATCGGCCAGAAGACCCGCGACGCCATCAAGATCAGTCGAGCAGCAGATCGGCATAGCGCCGACCGGACGGCCGGGCGGCAAGGTGTTGCAGGCGCTCCGGGGGCGCTGATGTCGGTCAGCCCCGGTCTGGCGCCTCTGCCGTGAATCGCTGATCGAGCCGATTGGGTGAGGCCGGGCGCTCGCGCTCGATGCTGCTCAGGCTGCGACCGCAGCGGGTCTGAGACATAGCGCTGTCCGCGCCTGGTCCGGCGTTGCGGCCCGGCCGCCATGCTTCGTGATCGCCTCGACGGCGAGTTGCGCCAGTTCGGCATTGCTCTTCGCAAGCCGATCCTTCGTGACCCGGATGTTGTCCTCCAGCCCCGTGCGCACCGCGTCCGCCCCGCGCGCCAGCGCCCAGTTCATCACCGCCGCCTGATGCCGCCCGATGCCGGCCGCCGTCCAGGTGGCATGGGGCAGAACCCGTCGCGTCTCCTCCAGCAGGATGTCCAGCAGGCGCTCCTCGGCAGGCAAAGCGTTCTGCACCCCCATGACGAACTGCACATGCGGGCGCTCATCCATCAGGCCCTTTTCGATGAGCCGCCGCGCGCCATGGATATGCGACAGGTCGAAGATCTCGATCTCGGGCCGCACGCCCTTGTCCTTCATCTTGGCGGCGAGGTCTTCGACGAGCGTGGTGTGGTTTTCGTACACGATGGTCGGAAAATTGACCGAGCCGGTGGAGAGCGAGGCCATGTCGGGCTTGAGGTACAGCGCCGAGCCGCGGGCGGAGGGGTCGCGTCCGCGTCCGCCGGTCGAGAACTGGACGATCATGCCGGGGCAGTGCTTGTCGAACGCCCTCCTGCACCTGACGGAACAGTTCGGGGTCGGAGGATGAGCTTTCGTCGGGGTTGCGGACGTGAATATGAACGAGGGTGGCTCCGGCCTCGTAGGCTTCGTGCGTGGACTCGACCTGCTCGGCGGGCGTGACCGGCAGGGCGGGGTTGTCTTTCTTGCGCGGAACCGACCCGGTAATCGCTACCGCAACAACGATCGGCCTCATGCGGGCGTCCTCCGCTTTTCTTCCGGTCGAGGTTAGGGGGCCAAGATGTATAAATCCAGCAGAAAATCGGCCCGCCTCGGACATAGCGCCGAGCGCCCGAGCACACGGCCAAGCGCGAAGAAGGTCAGTCAGGTACGTCTTCGTGCAGCCGTTAATTTAAGAAGGGGCAAAACGTCAGGATGTCGGCGCGGCTGACTCGACGCCGCGCTCTCCGCCGCAATCATGAAAGTAAACGCCCATGCGCGAAAGCGGGCGTCCATTCTCGATGCTCAGGAGCTATCGGGAGAGTCGCACGCTTTCGCTCGACTTCGCGCAGGGCGTCCTGGCGGCCAAGTCGCCTCAAACTGGACCAAGCCCCTGCCGTTGCGCCTCCATTGCGGCACGTTCGTTGGGTCCCTCAGCCCTCTGGCCGTTCCTATCGCCTGACGACGCCCCAGGCGCATCGGGGCCCGCCGCGTCGGACCGGTGAAGAACGCGCTCAGCGATCTGCCTGACGGAATCGGCGACCTGCTCGTATTGCTCGCCGGCCATCTCCCGCGCGCGCTGCTTCAGCCGGTCGCTGGCCTCCCCAAGCATGCGATTTTCGGTTTCTGTCGGGTCGAGCGCTCCGCCGACCGCCGCTCCGACCGCGAGGCCGATCGCGCCAAGCAGCAAAGGGTACCGCCGGCCCAGTTCATAAACCTCGTCTCGAACCTGCCAGCTCAGCCCAGGAGCTTGGCGCCTGGCGCGGGGGCGACGGTCCGCCGCTCTCCAGGAACCGGACGACGCCCGCTCCGCCGCGCGTTCATAAGCGGCGGACGCCGTTTCCGGTGCGCTTCGAGAAGCGGCCTCCCTCACGCTTTCATAAGCATCGGCGGCGGCATGGGCGGCTCGGTCCCTGACGCCTCGGTAGGTCGAGGAGGCCGCCTCCGAGGCGGCGGACGCGGCGGCGCCAGCTGTGTCGAGGCTCTGCCGCGCCGCCGCGCCGAGGCCCGCGGCCATCGCCCGCGTAGATGCGGCGACGCCGCCCGCAGTCTCCGCGGCTCGACTCGCAACGTGCGTCACGCCCGAAACCGCCCGCC
Organism: uncultured Alphaproteobacteria bacterium; assembly: GCA_963728675.1. GTDB lineage: Bacteria > Pseudomonadota > Alphaproteobacteria > Rhizobiales > Beijerinckiaceae > JAJKJG01. The sequence continues at coordinate 45,109 of CAVSLO010000061.1, forward strand.
GCGCGCCCTCGCCAATGGCGTCCGCCGTGTCGTCGAGCACGCGCTCTCCCGTATCCGTGGCGCGAACCGACCGGGAGATGGCGAGACCCGCCGCGAAGCCGACAGCCCCGAGAACCACCGGATTCCGCTGAGCCCTGTCGAGAAGGTCGATGGCGCTCTGCGTCGTATCGCGGGCTCTATGGGCGACGCTGAGCCCGGCTTCGGAGGCGCCGGAGCTTGTCCGCTCGATCGCATCAGATAGGGTCATGCGGGCGCGTTCTTCGGCTTGCGAAACAGTTCCGGCAATATGCACCGCCGCATTCGAGACCGTCTCCGCTACCTGAGCCGCCGCGCCCGACGCCAAATTCGAGACCTGGGCCGCCGCGGTGGACGCCGCATCGCGGGCGCGTTCGCCGATGGCGCGGGCGCGCTCGGCGACGCTGGAGGCCGCGGCGCCGGCCCGCTCCGTTAAGCTGGGCTCGGGCGCGTCTTCTTCAACCGGGTAGCCGTAGCCGGCGACCCCTTCCGGCACATAGCCTTGCCGCCGCGGATCACGATAGGGATCCCGATTCGCGCCCCGCCTGGAGCCGCCGGACATCATAAGGCTCGCAAGGCCAGCCCCGACCAGAAGGGTTGTCACGGGCGGCTTCTTGTAGAGGCGCCATGCGATCCCCGCCCCGATGAGCGCGACCGCAAACGGATTGTCCATGGCGCGCTGCTTCAGGCTGTCGGCGAACCCTTGCGCCGTTTGCCGGCCGGTGTCGCGGGCCCGATTCAAAAGCTCGTCCTTGGCCTTATGCACGGTGTCCATCAGCTCCCGCTTCGCCGCGCTGGATGTCTCGGGGCTGGTGAGCCGGTCGAGCGTATCCGCGAGGCGCGCCCTGGACTCCGCGACCTCCCGCTCAATCGCCTCGAGATGATCGGCCATTTCACCGTCTCCCTTCGGCCCGCAGCCCTTGACGCTGCGGCGGCAGGCGGCCCCGCGCCTCCCGGCGCCGGTCGGCGGAGCTTTTCAGGAAGCGCGCGAGAGCGAAGCCGCCTAAGGCGCAAGCCCCCAGAAAGGCCGCGGGCTGCCTTCGCCCGAAGTCGGCCACCATCGCGATGAGGTCGTCGATGCTGCTCTCCCGAAGCGTTTCCGACGCCCCCTGGACGGTTGACACCGCCTCGCGGACATAAGGGGCGGCCTGCGGGAGGACGCGCTCGACGCCCTCGGCCACCGTGTCGAGGGCTTGCGCCACCTCGTCGACCTGCTCCGCCACGGCGGCCTTGTGCTGGTCGACCACGCCGCGCGCCGCCTCTTGCGCCTTGGCGGCCAGAGCGGAAGCCGTAGACTGCGCCTCTTCGATCACCCCTGAAACTTGCGGGGCTCCGGGTCGCGATGCGTCCGTCGTCATCTCGGGACCTTTCTGTACGAACTGCGGTTTCGCCGGGATTGCACCTTCCCAAACGCTGCTTGGCTGACTTGCGTTCCGAATGGACCGACTGCCCGGCGGCTCAAGCCGACGAAAAGCAGGAAAACGCCTCGTGACGGCGCGCAGGCGGATGGTCAGCGCCCGCCATGCTCGAACGAATCGGCGCGGCGATGACGAAGGGCGTTTTGTCGAACGAGGGGTTTCTTCGCGCCCGCCGTCGCGGAGCCGCTCGCGATGTCGAGCGGGCAGCCTACATATCTCGACGGGAGGGCGCCTCGCATCGCGCCGCCCCGCTTCCGATGCTGGTGACCTTCCATGAGCCGCTCGCTTACCACCCCCTGCATCCACGTCTGCATTCTCGACCCCGATCTCGGTCTATGCCTTGGATGCGGACGCACGCGCGACGAGATCGCGCAATGGGGACGCCTTGCCGAGAGCGAACGCCTGGCGATCATGGCGGGTCTCGATGCGCGCCTGCGCCAGGCGCATGCGGCGATCGAGGACGAGAAACCCTAGCCATGTCGGGCGCGATCGGCTTCGGCCTCATCCTCTTCGCCATCGCCGTGCTCGTGGCGGCGCACGGGCAGGAGCGGATCGTCGGATTGGATCCCGACGATTTCGCCTCCCTCGTGAGCCTCATCGCGCTTGGACTGCTGTTCACGGGGTGGATGATCAACCAATTTCGGGGGCGCTGGAGGCAGGGCCTCGCGGCGTTGCTCCTGTGGGCCGCTATGTTCGTCGGGCTCATGGGCGTCTACGCCTACCGGTCCGAGTTGCGGGAGTTTTCCGCGCGGGTCATCGGCGAAGTCGCGCCGGGCCAGCCGGTCGTCACGGCGAACGGCGAAGTGGTCGTTGCGCGGCGCGTGGATGGAAGCTTTTCGGTGGCCGGCCGCGCAAACGGGCGCGACGTGCGCTTCATCTTCGATACGGGCGCGAGCACGGTGGTGCTGACGGCCTCGGCCGCGGAGACGTTGGGCTATCGGAGCGGGACGCTGAATTACACCGTCCCGGTTCTCACCGCCAACGGACGCACCCTGGCGGCGCCGGTGGTGCTCGATAGCCTGTCGGTCGGGACCATCGCCGAGCGGCGCGTTCGCGCGCTCGTCGCCAAGCCGGGAGCGCTGCACGAGAACCTGCTCGGCATGACGTTTCTCGACCGGCTCGCCTCCTACGAGGTCCGCGGCAATCGCCTTATCCTGCGCGGACGAACGGGGTAGGGCGCATCGCGGTGCGGCTGAAGCAGCGCTGGCTGCGTCTGGAGGAGGGCTCGATCCGACCGCTCGTCCACCGCCATGTTCCCGCTGGCGAGGCCAGCCATGAGCCGCGCCCTATGGAGAGCAGCGTCCATATCGGAAAAATCGCCCTCATGCAGGAGGGCGCGGATGACGTGCTGGCTGGAGCCGTTTCCTGGCGTGGACTCGGCTCCTCGCTTTCGCGAGCCGCGTTTCGACTGCGAACCGGGTCCGCTTCGCTGTAGGACGCTCTCAATCGCTCGGTGGCGGCTCATTCAGCGCTCCGCAGCCAGCGCAGGGAGCAGCGATTAATCCTCACCGCCCCGTTCAATGGGACGGGCGCTTGGCGAGGCACGCCTCCATGCCCTTCGTCAGCGACCGCTTGTTGCGGTGCAGGTTCTGCATGTCGTAGCCGTGCCGCGGCCCGCTCATGGCCTCGTTCGGATCGAGGCCGGGCGGGCTCTCGATCTTGATCACGTCGGCCCCGAAGTCGGCCAGGATGCGCGTGCAGGTCGGGCCGGCGCGCACGCGGGTCAGATCGAGCACGCGGATAGGGGCCAGAGCGGTCGATGGAGTCGGCCGAGGCATGAGGCTCTCGCTGCGCTTCGATCGGACGCTCGGAGAAACCTATTTTCGCCACGGCCGCCCTCCCGCTCGCCGCAGCCATCCCTGCCGAGGCGCCGCCGAGCGGCTTCGCTCTCCCTCCCCGTCTCGGGCATTGTTGCATGCGCGTCACTGCCATTTTTAAAAAACCTCTGAAGCCTTTTTTAGTCCCAGTGTATGTTGCGTCGCACACCAAGCTTGACCATTGGATGGATCGAACAGCCAAGTTCCGCGTTCTTAAGGTTTTTAGCGTCAAGCTTCCGGACCTTGGGCAAATTGAGGCAAACCATGCGTCGCATCGTCATCACCCTTGCAGGGCTCGTCTGCGCGGCGGCCGCGTTCGCGGCGCCCGCGGCCGCTTACGAGGTCGATCCGCTGACCCGCCAGCCGATCGAGTACGCCGATCAGACCTACCGGCCCCAGGCGACCGTCATTCCGCGCGAAGTCGTGCCCTTCAGCAGCCGCTACGGAGCCGGCACGATCGTAATCTCGACGGCCGAGCGCCGCCTCTACTACACGCTCGGCGGCGGGCAGGCGATCCGCTATGCTGTAGGCGTGGGCCGACCCGGCTTCGAGTGGTCGGGCGTCCGCAGCATCGGCATGAAGCGCGAGTGGCCGGATTGGCGTCCACCCGCGCAGATGCTGCGCCGCCGGCCCGATCTGCCGCGCTACATGTCGGGCGGCCCGGACAACCCGCTCGGCGCCCGCGCCATGTATCTTGGCGGCACGCTGTATCGCATCCACGGCTCGAACGAGCCCGAGACGATCGGGCAGGCCGTCTCGTCCGGCTGCATTCGCATGACCAACGAAGACGTGATCGACCTCTACGACCGCGCGCGCGTTGGAACGCGGGTCGTCGTGCAGCGCTGACGTCCGTTGCGGCTCCGCAAACCCAAAGGCCGACCTTGCGCCGGCCTTTTTTATTGATGGGAGGGCTCGCGCGTCAGACCTTTGGCGTCGAGTTCGGACAGGTAATTGTGCCAGTTCTCGTCCCGGTTGACGCCAAGCGCGTAGAAATAGTCCCAGCCGAAGAGGCCGGTCGAATGCATGTCGTCGAACACCAGCTTGACGGCATAGTTGCCGACCGGCTCGACGCCGATGATCATCACGTTCTTTTTGCCCGGAACCGTCTTGCGCTCGGACGGGCTGTGGCCCTGGACTTCGGCGGACGGACTTAAGACCCGAAGGTACTCGGCCGGAAGGTCGAACGCCGCGCCATCGTCGAAGGCGACGTGCAGCGTGCGCTTGTCTTTCGACAGCCGAATTTCGCTGGGCCAGCGTTTTGAGTCCATGATCCGCTTCTCCCGTTGGCTGCTTCATGTCGTCGAATTGACGCGCCGAGCCAAGCGCTTACATTACAGGTTCGAACCCACGCACCCTTCAGTAGAGACATCGTGCCTTTCACGGCCGCGAGCGAGCCTGCCCCAATTGCACCGCCGGCGCCTCTGATCGATCCCTTCGGTCGGGCGGTCACGTACCTGCGCGTGTCGGTGACGGACCGCTGCGACTTCCGCTGCGTCTACTGCATGTCGGAAGACATGACGTTTCTGCCGAAACGCGATCTCCTCACGCTGGAGGAACTCGACCGCGTTTGTACGGCGTTCGTCGAGAAGGGCGTGCGGAAGCTGCGCATCACAGGCGGCGAGCCGCTCGTCCGGCGCGACATCATGAGCTTGTTCGGCTCGCTCGCGCGCCATCTCGGCACGGGCGCGCTCGACGAACTGACGGTGACGACCAACGGCTCGCAGCTCGCGCGCTTCGCCGGCGAACTGGCGGGTTACGGCGTGCGTCGCATCAACGTGTCGCTCGACACGCTGGACGCGCAAAAATTCCAGCGCATCACCCGTTGGGGCGATTTGGCCAAGGTGATGCAGGGCATCGACGCCGCGCAAGCGCATGGCCTTCACGTCAAGATCAACGCCGTGGCGCTCAAGGGCGTCAACGAGGATGAAATCGAGGCGTTGATCGAATGGGCGCACGGGCGCGGCATGGACCTCACCCTCATCGAGGTGATGCCGCTCGGCGAGATGGAGATCGCCCGCGTCGATCAATTCCTGCCCCTCTCGGTCGTGCGGGCGCGGCTTCTCGACCGTTATGTGCTGGAGGATCTACCCGACCGCACCGGCGGCCCCGCCCGCTATGTGCGCGTGAAGGAAACGGGCGGCCGCCTTGGCTTCATCACGCCGATGACGCACAACTTTTGCGAGGCATGCAACCGCGTGCGCCTCACCTGCACGGGCAAGCTTTTTATGTGCCTGGGCCAAGAGGACGCGGCCGATCTGCGCACGCCCTTGCGCCTCTCGGAAGGCAATGAGCGTCTTGACCAGGCCATCGAGGACGCGATCGCGCGCAAGCCCAAAGGCCACGATTTCGTGATCGACCGCCGCCGCAATCGCCCCGCCGTCGGCCGTCACATGAGCGTGACGGGCGGCTGACCCGCGTTCTCGCCGCTTTTCGGGAGAGGCTGCGGCGTCTGAAAGGGAGCATACGTGGGCGCGCTGCTTCAATTAAGCCGGATCATCGATGCGCTCACCACGCGCATCGGCAAGCTTGCCGCTTGGGCGATCCTGGTCGCGGTCATCGTGTCGGCGGTGAACGCCATCGTCCGCAAGGCGTTCGGCACCTCCTCGAACGCCTGGCTGGAGCTGCAGTGGTATCTGTTCGGCGCGGTGTTCATGCTGTGCGCCGCCTGGACGCTGAAGGACAACGAGCACATCCGCATCGACATCGTCTCGAACCGGCTGTCGAAACGCAGCCGGGACGCCATCGACGTGTTTGGCCATCTGTTCTTCCTGTTGCCGTTCGTGGCCGTGATGCTCACCCTCTCCACGCCGTTCTTCTGGCATGCGTATCTCTCGGGCGAGCGATCCGCCAGCGCCGGCGGCCTCATCCTCTGGCCGGCGAAGGGTCTGATCCTCTTAGGATTTGTCCTCCTCGCGCTGCAAGCCTTAAGCGAACTCATCAAGCGTATCGCGATCTTGCGCGGCGCGATCGAGGACGAGTACGCCCGCGGCGGCCACCAGGCGGCGGCCGAAGCCGAACGGCTCCTGGGTGAACTGGCGGATGAGGACCGGCTTAGCGGCATTGTCAAAATAGACAAATAAACGGCCCTCTCCTCCTGTCCTTCGGAGTCTCTGTTTATGGCTGAGCTGATCGCCCAGAACCTCGCGCCGATCATGTTCGCGGCGCTAGTGGCGTTTCTGCTGCTCGGCTACCCGGTCGCCTTCGCGCTCGCCGCGAACGGCCTTTTGTTCTTCATCGTCGCCGTCGAACTCGCCCCTTACGCGCCGCAGACCATCACGCTGTCGTGGCCGCTGCTGCAGGCCCTCCCCGAGCGCATCTACCAGACCATGAGCAACGAGGTCTTGCTCGCCGTTCCCTTCTTCACCTTCATGGGCCTCGTGCTGGAACGGTCGGGGATGGCCGAGGACCTCCTCGACACCATCGGCCAGTTGTTCGGGACCGTGCGCGGCGGCCTTGCCTACGCGGTCATCTTCGTCGGCGCGCTCCTGGCGGCGACGACGGGCGTCGTTGCGGCGTCGGTCATCGCAATGGGCCTGATCTCGTTGCCCATCATGCTGCGCTACGGCTACGACCGGCGGCTCGCCGCGGGCGTCATCGCAGCCTCCGGCACCCTGGCGCAGATCATTCCGCCCTCGCTCGTTCTCATCGTCATGGCCGACCAGTTGGGCCGCTCCGTGGGCGATATGTACGAAGGCGCCTTCATTCCGGGGCTGGTGCTGGCCGGCCTCTACGCCGGGTATGTCTTTCTTGCGACCCTGGTCAAGCCGGACGCGGCGCCCGGCCTGCCCGCAGAAGCGCAGCGCATCCACGAGAAGCAGCATCTCGCCCTGCGCCAAGGTCTTTTCACCGGCCTCGCCCTGTTCGTCGTCGCCCCGCTCGCCATCTGGATCGTGCTCGCGACCGTGGATGCGCTCGCCACGGAATTCGGGCGGCCGCTCCTCTCGGGCCATGTGTTCGGGATAGATGCGAAATGGGCCGTCGCCGGCATCGTCGGCGGGCTGTTTGCGGCCTACCAGCTCCTTTTGCGCGGCCCGCGCCGAATCGGCGCGAACCCGCGCCTCAACCTGCTGGCCCTCGCCGGCGCTTCCGGGCTGCTGGCCGCTCTCTTCATGCTGTACCGGACCAACGTCAAGGCCGGCGCGGATTTCGTCATTCTGACGATGTCGCTGGCCGTGGCGATCTCCTTCTCGCTGGCGCTCGCCAACCGCTTTCTGAGGCTCGGTCTCCTGTCGAACATGGCGCAGGAAGTCACCTTCGTCATGGTGCCGCCGCTGGCGCTCATCTTCCTCGTGCTCGGCACCATCTTCATCGGCGTCGCGACGCCGACCGAAGGCGGCGCCATGGGCGCGCTCGGCGCGATCGTGCTGGCCGGGCTCAAACGCCTCGTCAGCAACGAGGCGAAGCGCCTGAACTGGGACATCGTCCGGCAGGCGGTGGAAGCGACGGCGAAGCTCTCGGCCTTCGTGATGTTCATCCTGATCGGCGCGCGCGTGTTCTCGCTGACCTTCTATGGGGTGAACGGGCACGTGTGGGTCGAGCACCTGCTGACCTCGCTGCCGGGCGGCCAGCCGGGTTTTCTCATCTTCACCAACATCTTCATTTTCGTCCTGGCCTTTTTCCTCGATTTTTTCGAACTGGCCTTCATCGTCATCCCGCTGCTCGGGCCGGCGGCGGAGAAACTTGGCATCGACCTGATCTGGTTCGGCGTCATGCTCGGCGTGAACATGCAGACCAGCTTCATGCACCCGCCCTTCGGCTTCGCGCTGTTCTACCTGCGCTCGGTCGCGCCGCGCGCGCCCTATATGGACCGGCTCACCGGCCGGCGCATGGAGCCGGTGACGACCGGCCAGATTTATTACGGGGCGATCCCGTTCGTGGCGATCCAGTGCCTTATGGTCGCCCTCGTGATCCTGTTCCCGAAGATGGTGACCCACTACAAGAGCAGTGGAACCGTGATCGACCAAAAGGCGATCGAGCAGCAGTTGCAGGATCTTCAGCTCCCTGGCGCGACCACGCCGGACGGGGGCGGACTTCCCGGCTTGCCGCAGATCGATCTCGGCCAGCCGCCCAAGATCGAATGACCTTCCGGCCAAATGCCGTTGCGTTATCCCCGGAGGGGCTGGACGGCTCTCCGACGGCGCGAGCGCCTCCATGGACGTCCCAGCGCCGTTATGTCACCGCTCCCTGCACCCAGGGAAAGCTCGGCACGTCGCGCCCGAACCGTCGTCCGGACGCCCGACCGGCCACCCTCTCGTTGACAACCCTGCGGCGGCAGGCCGCCGCGTCGGTCGTCCCGTCAGCGCCTGAAGAACTCCCGGAACGCGGGCGGGATCTTGTCCAGCGGCAGGTCGGCCACGTTGTTGCTTTGAACGATGACTGCGCTGCTGTTTCCGCTGTGCTGCTCCAGCCGGGTGTAGCCGGGCCGCTTCTCGATCCGCTTCACGACCGTCTCGGGGTTTCCGCTCTGGGTTACGCTGGCGAGGTTGCCGCCATTGCGCACCGTCGTCGTGACCCGGCCTAAGTCGTCGCCTTGGGCCATGCCGTCGTCCGTGCGGCCAGTCTCGGCCGCCGCGTCGGGGTGTGCGTTGTGCGTGGTCTCGACGCTGCCGTCCGGGCCGCGCGCCGGCGGGCCCGATCCGGCCAGCGCGGCCGCGCTCAGGGCGATTGCCGTTCCAAGGACAAGGTAAGCTGTTTTCATCGAAAGCTCCTAAGAGGTGTGGAGCGGACCGCGCCCCTGGGCGCGGCGCTCGCGAACAGCGCAGAAAGCAGGCCGCGCACGCCGATCACCACGGCCGCTGACGGAGGAGCGCCTTGTTGTAGGCGCCCGCCTGGCCGATGCCGGCCAAGTTGTTGGGGCCGATCTGAAACACCCGCGCCCGGTTGTCGGCGCCGATCTGCCCGACGAGAGCGTTATTGAGGCGGCCCATCTGGCGCACCAGGGCGTTGTTGGAGCCGCCGTTTTGCAGCACGGTCGCGCTGGTCGCTTGACCGATCTGTCCGACCATGGCGGCGTTGTACTGGCCCGACTGCTGAATGGCGGCCGAGACGTGGGGGCCGACCTGCATCACGCCTGCGAAGTTGGCGGTGCTGTTCTGTCTGATGACCACGTCGCCGGAGCCGACGCCGATCGCGCCGTAGACGCTGACCGTAGGAACGTCGAAGTCGCCGGCCCAGGCGGCTGGGGAGGTCAGGGTGAGTGCGGCGAGCGCCGCCCAACGCAGGGTTTTCATGAGATGTCTCCGATCGGTAAAGCGCATGGGGGCAAGGGGCGGGCGGAGCGCGAACGCCCGCCCGCGTCAGCCGCTACGGCCACTGCTTCAGGATCGCGTTGTTGAACGAGCCCGCCTGGCCGATGCCGGCCAGATTGTCGGGGCCCATCTGGAAGACGCCGGCCCGGTTCGCCGAACCGATCTGTCCGACCATGGCGTTGTTATAGCGGCCCATCTGTCCGACCATGGCGTTGTTGAAGCCGCCAGTCTGCAACACGGACGAGTGGTTGGCGTAGCCGCCCTGGACACCAGTGTAGGTGTTGGCCGCGCCCGACTGGGCGACATGGGCCTGGTTGACCCCGCCGCTCTGGACGATGACGCCGGCGTTGCCGGCGAGCGCCGGAACCGCGAGCGAGAGGGTGGCGACGGAGGCGATCAGCAGCGCACGAAGGGACATGGGGGAAAACTCCTCTCAACGCCCGGCATGTCCGGGAACGTTTCGAGAGCTTTTTACCGAGGCGCGACTGAATGAGAGCCGAGAGCTTTGTTCAGGAGCGGTTGAGGGACATGGCGGGATTGAGGCGGAGGCGGCACGCCGAGACCATCAGCAAGGACGTCGATGGTCGCAGCTGATGGAGGCTCCGGCCCTAGGGACCGAACCCTGGGGACGATCAAGGCCGCTCGAGCCCCGTCGATTCGCATCGCTCGCGAAAAAAGTTCATCCTCGGCGTCGGACCGGCATCCCGTTCTTTGTCCTCAGAGCACGCCTTCAACTCCACGGCGGTTCGCATGGGCCCGAAGGCAACTTTCACGAAGCGCAAGGCAAGGGGAAGTGATCATGAATACGACAGCCGCCAGCCAAGCTGCCGAAACGACAGCGGCGAACCCCAAGGTCCTCGGAGGCGTGGCGCCTTATCTAAGCGTCAGCGACGCCAGCGCGGCGGCCGAGTTCTACAAGCGGGCCTTCGGCGCCGAAGAGGTCGCTCGCAAATCCATGCAGGACCATCGACTGATCCACTGCCACCTCTACATCAACGGCGCATCGGTGATGCTGAGCGATGCTTTCCCGGAGTTCGGCCATCCGCTGAAGGAGCCGCAGGGCTTCAACCTGCTCCTGGCGGTCGATGATGTCGACGCGTGGTGGAAGCGGGCGGTCGAGGCCGGGGCGGAGATCGTCATGCCGCTTGAGCTGCAGTTCTGGGGCGACCGCTATGGCCAGCTCCGCGATCCCTTCGGCGTCACTTGGGCGATGGCCTCGCCCGGTCGTTGAGGGCGGTAAGGCTGGCGTCAGCGGCGTCTCCGGCCGCTTGACGCCAGCATGCATCCAAGCAAAGAGGACCATGAGCGCAGCGCCGGAGACGGCCCAAGAGGCGCCGATGCAGGCGAAGCCGCAGGATGAGCCCCGCTGGCGGCTGCAAAAGCTGGTCGGCGATTGGACCTACGAAATCGAGTCCGGGATTGGGTCCCGGATAACCTCCGGTGAAGTCGAGCGGAGTCGAGAGCGTTCGATCGTTCGGCAGCCTCTGGGTGGTGGCCGAAGGGCAGGGCGAGATGCCCGGCTGCGGCCCTGCGAGGACGATGATGACGCTGGGCTACGATCCGCAAAGGCAACGGTACGTCGGCACGTTCATTGGTTCGATGATGACGCACTTATAGATATAAGACGGGTCGCTGGACGCGTCCGGTGAGGTGTTGCCGCGGGATAGCGAAGGTCCCGGCTTCGGCGGCCCAGGAACGACGGCCAAGTATCAGGACGTGATCGAGTTTATCTGCGACGATCACCGCGTGTTGAGATCCCGCAGGCCGGGCGACGACGGGCAGTGGCATGAGTTCATGAACGCGAACTACCGGCGGGACGCTTAGCTCGGAGGCGTTCGGCCCGCTGGAGCGCTGTCTTCCAGGGTTGGACCGAGCGCATCGTGACGCGAGACCGCGCCGCGGCTCTTTGTGCTGATCGGGTCCAATCTTAAGACCGGCGGACCGGCGTCTGCTCGATCGCCGGCGCGCCTGCATCAAAGTTCGTTTCCTTGGCGAGTTGAAGACAGGTGAGGAGTTCGACGTAGCTCGGCGATCCGCCCAGCGTCGATTCCTAAGTGCACCGGCCCTTGGCGGCAGCGGGGAACTCGCCCCACTGTCGCTCAAGCTGCGAGCGAGCGCGTGTCTCGTCGTTCACGCAGTTTTGATAAGGCGTTTTGTCCTCTGCGGAGAGCGGCTGCGCCGCGCGGCAGGTCGACTCGTAATTCAAACGCGGCACGTCGTCCGCCGCAAGCAGCACGGGAGCGGGCGGCATAGGACAGGAGCATGGCCGTCTCCATGGCAGGCAGATCGCCAGGCTAAGCCAATCGCCACTGCGGGCAAGCATGCGGTCAGCCACATGCGACACGCAGCATGAAATGCGCTGCCGAGCATCTCCTTCGCGTGCTCGACCGTCAGCGCAGCCGAGTCGCCTGCTCCAAAAAGCGCACCAGCGCCGCGCGGTCTTCGGGGCTGATGATGATCTGCTCCGGCATCTTCGTGCCGGGCGTGTAGCGCGACGGGCCGATCTCGAAGAGTTTTTGGATGGTCTCGGCGTTCCAGACGATATCGAGCTTTTTGAGCGGCTCGGAAAAATTATAGCCGGGCGCGGTCGCGATGCGGCGGCCGAAGACGCCGTGCAGCGTCGGGCCGGCGCGGTTGCCGTCGTTCGGATCGAGCGTATGGCAGGCGGCGCAAGCCTGGAACACCTCGGCCCCGCGGTCGCCCTTGAAGGCGGCGAGCACGTCCTCGCCCCGCGTCAGGACGGCTGGGCCGACCGGCTCGCCGGTTTTCATGTCCCAGCGCCGCACCATGCGGTCGCCGCCCCCGGTCAACAGTTCCGACCCGTCCGGCCGGAAGGCGAGCGACCACACCGGCAGGCCGGGCCCGACGAGGTTGAACCGCACGCGCCCCGTGGCGCGGTCGATGATGGCGGCCGACCCGGCGATGGAGGCCGCCGCGATCGTTTGGCCATCCGGCGAGAGCGCGAGCGCGATGATGGGGCTCGGGCCGGTTTCGATGCGGGCGCGAATCGCGCCGGTCCGGTCGAGGATGCGAACGGCCCCGTCCGCACCGGCGGCCGCGATCTCGCCGTCCGGCGCCGCGACCACGCCGTTCAGCGGCGTCGAGAGCGTGACCACGGTGGGCGGGCCTTCGAGGGGCCAGAAGACGCACGGTCGCGTCGTACCCGGCCGTGACGAGCGCCCCTCGGGCGCGAAGGCGACGGCGTTGACGTTGCCCTGGTGGCCTTCGAGCACGCGGGCCGCCACGCCGCCATCGAGCGGCATCACGCGGGCCGTGCCGTCCCAGGAAGCGGAAGCGACGCGCGCGCCGTCGGGCGAGACGGCCGAACCGACGATCGGACCTTTGTGAGCTTCGATGACCTTGGCGCGGTTTCGCCTCGCCGGGACGCCAGACCGCAATGCGCCCGTCCTCGCCGCCGGTGGGGAAGCGTCCGTCCGGCAGGGCCGCGACCGCGTTCACCGCGCCGTCATGGAAGCGCAGCACCTGCCGGGCGGCCCCGTTCTCGAGCGACCACACGATGGCCGATTGGTCGAACGAGCCCGAGATGGCGGTCGTATCGTCCGGCGTCACCGCCACGCTCCGCACCGGCCCGCCATGGCCGCGCATCTGGGCCTGGGCGGCGGGGGGGAGCGCGAGGGCGAGGAGGACGGCGAGGGCGAACGACGAGCCGAACCTCCTCTCCCCGCGTGCGGGGAGAGGCCGAGCGGTGCCGAAGGCGACGTCCGGGTGAGGGGGCTTATCCGGATGCGCGCTGTCCTGAAACGCCCCCTCACCCCCGCTCCGCTTGCCTCGCTCCTCCGGCGCAAGGCCCTCACCCCGCACGCGGGGAGAGGGGAAGACCGGCGCCGCTCTGCGCCAAGCGACAATGCTCCTCATTCCGCCCCCTCCCCCGCCGGCCGGAAGCCGAGCCGGCGCAGATCGTCCTGAACCGCCGCGTCCGTCAGCAACGCCAGAAACGCCGCCACGGCCGGGCGCTCCCTGCGCGTCCCGACCAGCGCGAAATCGTAATGCTCCTCGCCGAGCGCCAGGAATCCGAGGCCATAGGCCGCGGCGACCGGCGCGATGGCGACGCCCCAGTCGGCCCGCCCCTGCGCCACCGCCGCCGCGACCGCATTGTGCGAGCGCGGCTGGTTCCAGTAGCCTTGCGGCCGCGCGCCGCCGAGCAGTCCGTCGATCAGAATGCGCGTGCCGGCGCCGGGATTGCGGTTGACCATCAGGCAATCGGGATCGGCGAGCGCCGCCCGGACCGCCGCTTCGGCCTCCCCCCCTTCGAATCGGGGATCGCCGGGGCGGAACACCACGCCCTGCATGCGCCGCCAACCCGGAACCAGTTCGAGGCCGAGAGTCAGGAAACTCTCGTTGTAGAGGCCGGTCTTCGGGTCGATGAGGTGGATCGGCGCGAGATCGCATTCGCCGCGCCGCGCCGCCGCCAACCCGCCGAGGCTGCCAACCGCGAGCACGCGCA
>CAVSLO010000062.1:0-70634 GCA_963728675.1 uncultured Alphaproteobacteria bacterium
GAGGAGGCTGTTCCGGATGCTACGCCACCCCGATCCGCTTGATCTCCCACTCCAGCTCGACTCCGGAGGTCTCGCGCACGCGCCGGCGCACCTCCTCGCCCAAGCCCTCGACATCGGCGGCGGTCGCCGCTGCCGCGGTTGATGAGGAAGTTGCAGTGCATCTCCGAGACTTGCGCGTCGCCGCGCGTGAGGCCGCGGCAGCCGGCGGCGTCGATGAGCTGCCACGCCTTGTTTCCAGGCGGGTTCTTGAACGTCGAGCCGCCGGTCTTTTCGCGGATCGGCTGCGCGGCTTCGCGCGCCTCGGTGACGCGGTCCATCTCGGCCAGGATCGCCGCCTGATCGCCGGGGCGGCCTTGGAACAGGGCTTGCGAAAAAATCACGTCCGGCGGGGCGCTCGAATGGCGGTAGGCGAAGCCCATGTCGGCGTGGCTGAACACGCGGATGTTTCCGGCCCGGTCGACCCCGCGCGCCTCGATCAGCACGTCCGTGGTCTCGCCGCCGTGCGCGCCCGCGTTCATGCGCAGCGCCCCGCCGATCGAGCCCGGAATGCCGCGGTAGAAGGCGAGCCCGTCGATGGCGGCGTCCGCCGCAGCGCGCGCGACCTTGACGTCCGGCGCCGCCGTGCCGGCCCGGACGCGATGTCCCTCCTCGACGGCGATGACGCCGAACCCTTTGCCGCCGAGCCGGATCACCACGCCCGGCACGCCGCCGTCGCGCACGATGAGGTTCGAGCCGAGGCCGACGACGGTGACGGGAATGTCTTGGGGCAGCCGTGCGAGGAAATAGGCGAGGTCCTCCTCGTCGGCCGGCGAGACCAGAACCTGCGCCGGGCCGCCGACCCGGAACCAGGTGATGTCGGCGAGCGAGGCGTTCGGGGTCAGCCGCCCGCGTAGATCGGGCGCCTGCGCTTTGAGGTCGGGAGTGATGTCAGGGAAGGTCATGGCGCCCCCTCTCCTCTCCCCGCGTGTGGGGAGAGGTCGAGACGGCGGCAGCGGCTCGCGACCGGCGAAGTCGGCGATGTAGGGTCCGATCGGTTCTGGCGCACGAACTTCTGGCCGTCGAGTTGGCGATTGTTGAGCCGGCACCAGAGCTTCGCTCCGCATCGGTTTGCGTCCGGCGAAGCTGCCGCGCGCGCCCCGTCTTGACCTCGTTCGCGCCCCGCATCGACGCCCCTCATGATTTCCGGTGAACGCTTCGGGCGGAATCGCCTCGCCCCGCAGAGCTGCTAGCGCAGCTAGCCAGCGGGGAGAGGCCGGGACGGCGTCAGCCGTCCGGGTGAGGGGGCGTCTCCGGGTGCGCTCGATCCTGAAACGCCCCCTCACCCGGTCTGCTTCGCAGACTCGACCTCTCCCCGCAAGCGGGGAGAGGCATGGGCGTCAGCCCGGAAGCGTTGCGCCGTCAGGCGCAGCACGGGTCGATCATCGGCGACAGCTTCCCCAGTGTAGGAAACGGCCGGTCCGGCGATTGTAGCAATAGACTCTCGGTCGCGTCCGACGTTGGCAGCTGCCCCAGTGCAAAAACCGGCGGTCCGGCGATTATAGCAGAAGACCCTCGCCTTCTGAGCAAGCGAATTCTCTCGCATCAAATCGAGGATCGCCGAGCCATTAGCGGGCGCGGCGGTTGAGACGGAAGGGAAGGAAGCATAAAGACCAGCGGCGGCGGCCATCGCGACGAGAACTTTGCGCGTCTCCATCTGAATCTCCTTCTATGCTTGATCGGTTCCCCCATAAGCATAGCGCATCGGCTTCAGCCCGGTTGAAAGGCTTGCAGATCTAGCGCCGATTGCAGCATAAAGTTGCGGCATAACGTGTCAACGACGTTCGCGTGCAGCCGCCGGGTGATTGGCTCGGGCGCGCATGCCTCGCCCCGTCTTGCGGGGACAGGCGACGCAGCTCACGCCGCCTTGTCTTCGAGCGCCTGCAACTCGTCCGGCAGGGCGTAAGCCCACTGGGTGATGTTGCCGGCGCCGAGGCACACGACGTAGTCGCCGGGCCGGGCGAGGCTGCCGATCAGGCCCGCCAAGTCCTCCGGCCCCTCCAGCGCAAGGGCGTTGCGGTGGCCGCGCGCTTTCAGGCCGGCCACGAGGCCATCGCGGTCGCAGCCGGGGATCGGCTGCTCGCCGGCCGCGTAAACCGGCGCGACGATCACCGTGTCGGCGTCGTTGAAGCAGGTGCAGAACTCGTTGAAGAGCGAGGACAGCCGTGTGTAGCGGTGCGGCTGCACCACGGCGATGACCTGGCCTTCGGTCGAGGCGCGCGCCGCCCGCAGCACCGCCGCGATCTCGACCGGGTGGTGGCCGTAATCGTCGAAGATGGCGACGCCGCGCCACTCGCCGGTGCGGGTGAAGCGGCGCTTCACGCCGCCAAACCCCGCGAGCGCCCTGCGGATCGCGTCCGGCTCGACGCCGAGTTCGTGCGCGACCGCGATGGCCGCCGTGGCGTTGAGGGCGTTGTGGTGGCCGGGCATCGGCATCGCCAAGTCGGCGATTTCGAGCTCCTGGTCCCGCTTGCGGATGAGGACGCGGAAGCGGCACTGGCCGCCGCGCAGGTCCACGTCCATCAGCCGCACGTCGGCCTGCGGGTTTTCGCCGTAGGTGAGGATGCGCCGGTCCTGGATGCGGCCGACGAGATCCTGCACGGTCGGGTGGTCGGTGCACATCACCGCGAAGCCGTAGAACGGGATGTTCTCGATGAACGACCGGAAGGCGTCCTTGACGGCGTCGAACGACCCGAAATGGTCGAGGTGCTCGGGGTCGATGTTGGTGACGACCGCCACGTCGGCCGGCAGTTTCAGGAACGTGCCGTCCGACTCGTCGGCCTCCACCACCATCCACTGCCCGTCGCCCATGCGGGCGTTGGTGCCGTAGGCGTTGATGATGCCGCCGTTGATGACGGTCGGGTCGAGCCCGCCGGCGTCGAGCAGCGTGGCGACGAGCGAGGTCGTCGTGGTCTTGCCGTGCGTGCCCGCGATGGCGACGCAGCTTTTGAAGCGCATCAGCTCGGCCAGCATCTCGGCGCGGCGCACCACCGGCAGGCGCTTTTCGCGCGCGATGGCGAGTTCGGGGTTGTCGCGCTTGATCGCGGTCGAAACCACGACCAGCTCCGCCCCGTCCACGTTCTCGGCCCGGTGGCCGACGAAGGTTTTGAGGCCTTTGTCGGCGAGGCGGCGGACGTTGTAGTTGTCGGCGGCGTCCGACCCCTGCACCGTGTAGCCGAGGTTGTGCATGACCTCGGCGATGCCGGACATGCCGATGCCCCCGATGCCGATGAAGTGGATGGGTCCGAGCTTGGGCGGCAGTTTCATGAGCGGGTCTCGCTTGGGGCCGGCGCGCCGGCGACGTGGAGGACGGCCGCGGCGAGCCGCTCGGCGGCGTCCGCGATTCCCGCGCTCTTGGCGGCCTCGGCCTCTTTGGTCAAGCGCTCCGGGTTTTCCAAACGCGCCATGATTTCGCCCGCGAGCCGTTCGGGCGTGAACTCGGGCTGCGGGATAACGGTCGCCGCGCCAATGGCGGCGAGCGAGGCCGCGTTCGCCGCTTGATCCTGGTCGAGCGCGCCCGGCAGGGGCACGAGGATCGCGGGCCGGCCGATGACGGCGAGTTCGGCCACCGTGGACGCGCCAGAGCGTGAGACGATGAGATGGCTGTCGGCCATGCGCTGCGGCAGGTCCTTGAAAAAGGGCTGCGCCTCGAACGTGAGCCCATGCTGCGCATAGACGTGCTGCACGCGCGCCAAATCCTCGCTGCGAGCCTGCTGCGCGATGTGGAGTCGCAACAGGGCATCGTGCGGCAGCCGCTCGATCGCGGCCGGGACGATCTCGCTCATCACCCACGCCCCCTGGCTGCCGCCGAACACGAGGAGCCGCAAGGGTTGATCCGCCGCAAGGGGCGGATAGGGCGTCTGCGCCGCCGCGAGCACAGCCGGACGAACTGGGTTGCCGGTGTGGATTAGCGGCGCTTTGACCCCGGCCGGCACGCCTTTCACATCGGGGAAGCCGGTCGCGATGGCCGAGACGGTGCGAGCCAGAAAGCGGTTGGCCCGCCCCATGACGCCGTTCTGCTCATGGATCAGGGTCGGGACGCGGGAGAGCGAAGCCGCGAGGACAGGCGGCACGGTCGGGTAGCCGCCGAAGCCGACCACGACGGCCGGATTGACCCGCCGCACGACCTTCGCCGCCTCGTAAAGACCCCGTCCGAGCGTGAGCGCCGCCTGGGCCATTTGCAAGGGCGAGCGGCCCGAGGGCGTGGCGGAGGGGATCGCGATCACCTCCTCAGCCGGAAAGCTCTGCGAGAGCCCCCCGACCCGCTCGTCGGTTGCGAGCGCCACTCGCACGCCGCGCGCCTGCAACGCCGTGGCGAGCGCTTCGGCCGGGAACAGGTGCCCGCCGGTCCCGCCGGCCGCGATCAGCACGAGGGGGGTCAGAACGGTCATCGTTGCGGCGCGGGTGCGAGCCGATCGAGCATTTCGGAGCGGGGGCGCCGGCGCGTCAGCGCGATCAGGAAGCCCATGCCGAGCGCCAGAGACAGCAGCGAGGAGCCGCCGTAGGAGATGAACGGCAGCGTCATGCCCTTGGCGGGCATGAGATGCACGTTGACGGCCATATTGATGGCGGCCTGGAGCCCGAACATCAGCACAAGCCCCGTGATGGCCAGTCGGCAGAACGGGTCCTCGTTGCGCCGGGCCAGCACGAAGCCGCGCAGGACAATGAACGCGAACAGCAGCAGCAGGCCCAGGCAAACCAAGATGCCGAACTCCTCCCCTGTCACCGCGAAGATGAAGTCGGTGTGGGCGTCCGGCAGGATGCGCTTGATGCTGCCCTCCCCCGGCCCCTTACCCAGCCAACCGCCTTTGGCGAAGGACTCCATGGCGGTGTCGACCTGAAACGTGTCGCCCGAGGACTTATCCAGGAAGCGCTCGATGCGGGCGCGCACGTGCGGCACGAACTTGTACGCCGCCGCGATGCCGACGGCCCCGACCCCGCCGAGACCCGCCACCCAGAACCAGTGCAGCCCGGCGACGAAGAACAGGCCGGTCCACACGATGGTGATGAGCATAGTCTGGCCGAAGTCGGGCTGAAGGATCAGCGGCACGATGGTGGCGGGCAGGAGCAGCAGCGCGAGGAACGCGCCCGGCATGTCCTTGCGCCGCGCGCCCTCCGAAAACGCCCAGGCGGCGATCACGACGAAGGCCGGCTTCACGAACTCGGACGGCTGGATGCCGAAGCTCCCGAAGCCGATCCAGCGGTGCGCGCCCTTGATCTCGGGGCCGAACTTGAGCGCCATCAGACACAGGGCGATGCCGACCAGATAAGTGAAGAGAGCGAGCCGCCGCACGTGGCGCAGCGGCAGGAAGGAGACGGTGAGGAGGATCATCAGCGCCGGCGCGAGGTAGAGCACTTGCCGGTTGACGAAATGAAAGGTCGAGAGCCCCAGCCGCTCGGCCACGGGCGGCCCGCCGGCCATGAGAAGGACGATGCCGGCCACCATCAAGGCGCCAAGCGCCGCGAGCAGGAAGCGGTCCACCGTCCACCACCAATCGCCGACAAGCGTGCGTTCCGCGCGCGACATCATGGCTTAAGCCCTCTGGTTCATCTCAACGCCGGGCAGCGCCCGGACGAGGTCGCGGAAGTGGTCTCCGCGCACCTCGAAATTCGGGTATTGGTCGTAGGACGCGCAGGCGGGCGACAGGAGCACGACCGGCTCCGGCGCATCCGAGCGCGCCGCGTCCGCCGCAGCCTCAGCCACGGCCCGGTCGAGCGCACCGCAGCGGACAAACGGAACCGTGCCGTCGAGCGTCGCCGCGAAATCCTCGGCGGCTTGGCCGATCAGATAGGCTTTCTCGACCTTCGGGAAGTAGGGGGTCAGAGGCGCGATGCCGCCCTCCTTCGCCTTGCCGCCGAGAATCCAGAACATGCGGTCGAAGGAGGCGAGCGCCTTGTCGGTCGAATCGGCGTTGGTGGCCTTGGAGTCGTTGACGAAAATTACGCGCCCGCGGCGGCCCACCTCTTCCATGCGGTGCGGGAGACCGGGGAAGGATGTGATGGCAGACTGGATCACGTCCGGCTCGACCCAGCAGTGCCAAGCGGCCGCACAGGCGAAGGCGGCATTCTGGGCGTTGTGCGCGCCCCGCAGGCTTGAGATACGACCCAAGTGGGCCAAAACCTCAGCATCTACGAGCGCCTCATTGTGCCCTTTGGCAAGAACCTTCTGATCCAGAACGAAATATCCCCAATCAAGCTCGCGGCATCCTGACACTGGGAATATTTCGCCGCCTCGTTTTGTCAGACGCCGACCGATCTCGTGAGTGAGATCGTCGTCGACTCCAACCAGCGCAACCTTAGCCCCGGCAACCAGCCGTTCCTTGATGGCAGCGTAGTTCGCCATCGTCCCGTGCCGGTCGAGGTGATCGGGCGAGATGTTGAGCAGTACGCCGATGGTCGGCTTCAGCGACGGCGCGAGGTCGATCTGGAAGGACGAGCACTCGATGACATGGATGCGGTTCGGCCCAGGCGGCTCCAACGACAGGATCGCCGTGCCGATGTTGCCGCCCATCTGCACGTCTTTCCCGGCCTCGCGCAGAATGTGGGCGATGAGCGCCGTCGTGGTCGATTTACCGTTGGTGCCCGTGATGGCGACGAAGGGCGCGTCCGGGGCGATCTTGGCCCGCTCGCGGCAAAACAGCTCGATGTCGCCGATGACCTCGACCCCCGCATCCTGGGCGAGCGTCGCCGACCAATGCGGTTCGGGATGGGTCAGCGGCACGCCCGGGGAGAGGATCAGCGCGGAAAAGCGCGACCAATCGGCTGTGCGGAGATCGCCCGTCTCGATGCCCTTCCCGGCGGCGTTCGCCATGCGGGCCGGATCGTCGTCGCAGGCGACCACTCCCGCCCCGCCGGCCTGAAGCGCCAGCGCGGTCGCGAGCCCCGAACCGCCGAGCCCGAACAGCGCGACCGTTTTGTCGGCGAAGGTCCTGACGGGGGTCATGGGCTACCGCAGCTTCAGCGTCGAGAGGCCCAAAAGGGCCAGAACGATCGCGATGATCCAGAAGCGGATGACGATTTGCGGCTCCTTCCAGCCTTTCTGCTCGAAGTGGTGGTGCAGCGGCGCCATGCGAAATACGCGCTTGCCGGTGAGCTTGAACGACGCGACCTGGATGATGACCGACAAGGCTTCAAGCACGAACAGCCCGCCCACGATGCCGAGCACGATCTCGTGCTTCGTCGCGACCGCAACCGCGCCGATGAGGCCGCCGAGCGCGAGCGAGCCGGTGTCGCCCATGAAGACCTGGGCCGGAGGCGCATTGAACCAAAGGAAGCCGATGCCGGCCCCCAGCAACGCGCCGCAGACCACGGCGAGTTCGCCCGTCCCCGGCACGAAATGGATGGTGAGATAGTTCGCGAAGATGGCGTTGCCGGCCACGTAGGCGATGAAGCCGAACGTCGCGGCGGCGATCATCACCGGCACGATGGCGAGGCCGTCGAGGCCGTCGGTCAGGTTCACGGCGTTGCCGGCCGCGACGATCACGAAGCCGCCGAGGAGGGCGTAGAACCAGCCGAGGTTGAGCAGAACGTCTTTCACGAACGGCAGGGCCAGCTTGTTGGACAGCGCCGGGGCGGAGATGCGCGCGATCATGATGCAGGCCGTGACGGCGATCAGCGCCTCGAGGGCAAGCCGCGCGCGTCCCGAAAAGCCTTCATGCGACTGCTTCGTGACCTTGAGATAGTCGTCGTAGAATCCGATCGCGCCGAAGCCGAAGGTCACGATGATGACGACCCAGACATAGAGGTTCGACAGGTTGGCCCACAGGAGCGTCGCCACCATGAGCCCGGCGAGGATCATGATGCCGCCCATCGTCGGCGTGCCGCGCTTCGTCAAAAGGTGCGACTGCGGGCCGTCCTCACGGATCGGCTGGCCCTTTCCCTGTCGAAGACGGAGCAGCGAGATGATCGCCGGACCGAACCAGAACACGAAGAGGAGCGCCGTCGTGGCGGCGCCCAGCGTGCGGAAGGTGATGTAGCGAAAAACGTTGAGCGCGCTGAGATAAGGGCTCAGGTCCGCAAGCCAGGTCAGCATGGGTCCATCATCCCTGGCACGCCTGAGTGGGCTCCTGGTCCGCGCCGTACCTCTCCCTGAGGGCCTGGACGATCAGGGCCATGCGGATGCTGTTCGACCCCTTGACCATGACGATGTCGCCGGGGCGGACGTCGGCAACAACCGCCTGCTTCAGGTCGACCGCGGTTGGCGCGGCGCCGCCGCGGCGATCGGGGGGCAACGCCGCCCACAGGCTTTCCATGAGCGTGCCGGCCGTGAACACCCGATCGATCCCATGCGCCGCTATCGGCTCCGCGAGCGCACGATGGAGGGCGGGGCTGTCCGGGCCGAGTTCCAGCATATCGCCCAGGACGGCGATGCGCCGCCCATGCGGGCCGGGCTCCGCGCCGCCGAGCGTGGCGAGCGCCGCGCGCATGGAGGCCGGGTTGGCGTTGTAGCTTTCATCAATCAGCGTGATCGCGCCGCCGTCGACAGTCAGCACGGTGCGGGCGCCGCGCCCCGACGGCGGCGTCAGGTCGGCCAGCGCGCGCGCCGCGCCAGCGAGGTCAATGCCGAGCGCACGGCATGCCGCCAGCACGCCGAGCGAATTGAGCGCAATATGCCGGCCCGGCATGCCGACGCGGAAGGTCAAGGGTTTGCCGAACAGGCGCGCCTCGATGATGGAGCCCTCGGGTTTCAGGATGATGCGCTCGGCGCGCACGTCGGCGTCCGCATGCTCGCCGAAGGTGAGGATGCGCCCGGCGGGAGAGGCTGCCGCATGGGCGCGCAGGCGTTCATAAAAAGGGTTGTCGCGGTTGACGACCGCCACGCCACCCGGCTCAACCCCCGAAAAGATTTCGCCCTTGGCATCGGCGATGCCCCAGATCGAGTGGAAATACTCGATATGGACCGGCTCGACCGTCGTAATCAGCGCCACATGAGGGCGGACCATGCGGGTGAGCGGCGCGATCTCGCCCGCGTGATTCATGCCGATCTCGAACACGCCGAATGCGCTGTCCCGCGGCATGCGCGCAAGCGTGAGGGGCACGCCCCAATGGTTGTTGTAGGAGGCCACCGAGGCATGGGTCGCGCCGAAGCGCGCCAGCACGAGGCGCAGCGCCTCCTTGGTGCCGGTCTTGCCGACCGAGCCCGTCACGGCGACGATCCGGGCGTCCGTGCGGCGGCGCGCGGCGATCCCAAGGCGACGCAGGGCGTTGAGCACGTCGGACGCGACGACAAGCGGCCCGGCGCTTTCGAACTCCGCCGCCCGCTCCTCCGCTATGACCGCCGCCGCCGCGCCCTTCGCAAGCGCGTCGCGCACGAAGGCGTGACCGTCGCGCGCCTCGCCGGCGATGGCGAAGAAAAGGTCGCCCGCTTGCAACGTGCGCGTGTCGATCGAAGCGCCGGTCGCGGGCTTCACATCACCGGAGAGCCGCGCGCCTGTCGCTGCGACGATCTCCTCGGGAGCCCAGAGGGGCGTGCTCATCGTGACGAAACCTCCGCAATGGCCGCCCTGATCACATCATGATCGGAAAACGGCAAGGTGCGGTCGCCGACGATCTGGCCCGTTTCATGGCCTTTTCCGGCGACGACCAGCACGTCGCCTGCCCCAAGCTCCCTGACTGCCGTATGAATGGCCTCGGCCCGATCTCCGATTTCGCGCGCACCCTGCGCACCCTCCAAAATCGCGGCGCGGATCGCGGCGGGCTGTTCGGAGCGCGGGTTGTCGTCGGTCACGATCACGGCGTCGGCCTTCTCGACCGCGATCCGGCCCATGATCGGCCGCTTGCCCCGGTCCCGGTCGCCGCCGCAGCCGAACACGCATATGAGCCTTCCCTGAGCGAAGGGACGAAGCGCGTCGAGCACATGGGCCAGCGCGTCGGGCTTGTGGGCGTAATCGACGATGCACAGCCCGCCCTTGACCTCGCCGATCCGCTCCAGGCGGCCCGGAACGCCGTTCAGACGCGCCAATGCGCCGATCACGTCGCCTGCTTGAGCCTCGCGATCCGCCGCGAGCGCAAGGCCCGCCGCCAAAAGGGCGTTCTCGACCTGAAATGATCCAACCAGAGGAAGATCGACCGTCATGTTTCCTTCGGAGCGCCGCTCGGGCAAGGCGAAGGCGATCCGGAGCCGCTGGGCGAACCCTTCCGTGGTCGCGTCGAGAAGCCGCAGCGACCGTCCCTGCCGGCCTGTCGTGAGGAGGTCCAGTCCCCGCCGTGTCGCTGCGGCGATGAACGGCTCCGCATCGGCGCCGTCGGCGTTGACGACCGCCGCGGCGTCCCCGCCGAGCAGCGTGTCGAACAGGCGCAGCTTGGCGGCCCGATAAGCGTCGGTCGTGCCGTGATAATCGAGATGATCGCGGCCGAGATTGGTGAAGCCTGCCGCTTTGAGCTTTACGCCGTCCAGCCGGCGCTGGTCGATGCCGTGCGACGAAGCTTCCATCGCGAGGTGAGTGACGCCGTCCTGCGCGAGCCGATCGAGAGTCTCGTGCAAGGCGATCGGGCCCGGCGTCGTCAGCGAGCCATAAGCTGCGCCTTTGGAGGTGATGACGCCGAGCGTACCGAGACTTGCCGACGCATGCCCGAGCGCGGCAAAAAGCTGGCGGGCGAAATCGGCGACCGAGCTTTTGCCGCTCGTCCCCGTGACAGTGACGATTATCCGCGGCTGACGCGGATGGAAGCGGGCCGCCGCCAACGCCAGGGCGCGGCGCACGTCCGGCACGCGCACGTAATCAACGCCTTCGTCGAGACCGGGCGGCCGCTCCGCCTCGCCCGCCACGGCGACGGCGCCGGCCGCGACCGCCTGCGGGATGAAGGCGGTCCCGTCCACCGCCGTGCCCGGCACGGCGACGAACACGGAGCCGGGCGTCACGTTGCGGCTGTCGGCGGCAAGTCCCGACACAGGCCGCGCCGCGGCCGCGCCGCGCGTCTCGGGAAACAGGTCGCCGAGGGTGAGCCGACCGCGGGCGCTCATCGCGTCCCCCAGGCCCCCAGCTTGACCATGAGCGGAAACGCCTGCGCGGGAGGCTCGAAACGAGGCGGCACGCTTAGGATGGGGGCGATACGCTCGATGATGTTGCCGGTGGTCGCGCCGGCGTTCCAGGCGGCCGTCGAGAAGCCGTGCGTCTCGGGCAGGCCCTGCGGCTCGTCGTAAATGGTCAGGAAAAGGTATTTCGGCTTGTCCATCGGATAGACGGCCGTGAAGGTCGTCAGGTTCTTCGTCTTTGAGTAGCGGCCGTTGATGACCTTTTCGGCCGTGCCGGTCTTGCCGCCGACGAAGAAGCCCGCGATCGCCGCGCCGCTGGCGGAACCCTTGGTCGCATTGAGGCGCATGATGAAGCGCATCGCTTCGCTTGTCTCGGGTTTGATCACCCGCACGCCGATCTTCTTCGCCTCTTCCTCGTTGCGCTTGAGGAAGGTCGGCTTGATCAGAATGCCGCCGTTCACGAGCGCGCTGACCGCCATCAAGGCTTGCAGGGGCGCGACGGCGAGACCGTGGCCGAACGCGATCGTCATGGTGTTGAGTTCGCCCCAGCGGGGCGGGACGAGCGGCATGGCGTTTTCGGGCAGCTCGGTCGACAAGCCGGTCGAGCTGGCCCGTTTTTCTCAAGAAAGCCTTGTGACCCTCGACGCCGATGCCGAGGGCCATGCGCGCCGTGCCGATGTTCGAGGAATGGACGAACACCTCCGGCACGGTCAGCACGCGATGGGTCGCGTGGTAATCGTGGATCTGGAAGCGGCCGTGGCGCAGGGTGGAGCGCGCGTCGAGGCTCGAATTGATGGTGAACTTGCCCGAGTCGAGCGCCATCGCCGTGGTCAGCGCCTTGAAGGTCGAGCCCATCTCGAACACGCCGACGTTGATCCGGTTGATCCGGTCCTTTTCGAGCGCGTCGACCGGATTGTTGGGGTCGAAGTCGGGCAGCGAGACGAGCGCGATCACCTCGCCGGTGTTGACGTCCATGATGGCGCCGGCGCCGGCCTTGGCCTTGAACTTGGCGATGCCCTTCGCGAGTTCGTCGCGCAGCGCGTGCTGAACGCGCAGATCGAGCGAGAGCTGGATGGGCTTGAAGGTTCGCCGACGTCGATGTTGAACCCCGCGCCGTTCAGGTCCTGCAGCCCTTGGCGTCGATATACTTCTCGATGCCCGCGATGCCGACGTTGTCGATGTTGGCGAAGCCGAGAACATGCGCCGCCGCGTACGCCGTTCGGGTAGACGCGCTTGTTCTCGGGCATGAAGCCGACGCCCGGAATGCCGAGGCGATGCACCTCGGCCTGCTGGCGCGGCGTGATCTCGCGCTTGATCCAGACGAAGCCCTTCTGCTTGTTCAGCTTGTCGCGCAGTTCCGGGCGTCGAGGTCGGGCAGAACGGCGGTGAGAAGTTCGACGGCCTCGTCCTTGTCGATGATGTTGCGCGGCTCCGCGAAAACCGAAACCATCTTCACGTCCGTCGCCAGCATCTCGCCGTTGCGGTCGACGATGTCGGGACGTGCCGCGGAGATCTCGGACGAGGCCTCGCGGCGCATCGCTCCGAGTAGTCGCTGCGTGACCGCGAGCATGACCAGGCGTCCGCCGATGACGCCGAACAGCGCCGGCGAAGCCGACGCGCCACGAGGCCGACCCGCGCCGTGCTTTTGTCGAGCCGCAGGCGGAACAGCTCGCGCGTCATGCGCCGCAGGCTTGGCCGCAGCGCGCGCCGTGCTCCTGTCCGGCTGCGGATCGGGTTCGTCGGTGGTCGAAGCGTCGGCCGACATGGAGCATACCGTTTCGGCGTTTGGGTCGACGGGCGTGCGCGCGCCGCCGGGCTGCTTGTCCTTCGGCGTCGCGGTCGGCTCGAGAAGGCCGAGCGC
Organism: uncultured Alphaproteobacteria bacterium; assembly: GCA_963728675.1. Classification (GTDB taxonomy): domain Bacteria; phylum Pseudomonadota; class Alphaproteobacteria; order Rhizobiales; family Beijerinckiaceae; genus JAJKJG01. The sequence continues at coordinate 12,873 of CAVSLO010000062.1, forward strand.
CTCGAGCTTGCGGCCGATCTCGTCCTCCCGCTGCGGCCGGTTCGGCAGATCCGACAGTCGCGCGAGCTGCTTGATCTTCAGGGGCTGCAGATCGAGATGCTTGTCGGCAGCCGCCTGCAAGCGGTCGGGCCGGTTGAGAAATTGCCACTCGGCCTTCAGAACCGCGATGGCGTCGCGCTCCGCGTTGAACCTTCGCCTTCAGTCTTGGCGACCTGTTCGGCATAGTAGAGCGTCTCGTACTTGACCGAATAGGCATAGACCGCCGAGGCGATCAGGGCGCGTGATGGCGATCATATGAAGGAATCGGATCATCGCCGCCCTCCTCGCTTCTCCGCCGTGCTGCGGCAGTTCGGCCAGCGCGACAATGCCGTCGAAGCGTATCCTGCGCCGACGCGGCCGTGCGTTCCGCCGCCCGCAGCTTCGCCGAGCGGGCGCGCGGATTGCGCGCCGACCTCCGCGTCGCTCGGGACGCACGGGCCCTTGCGTCACGAGCGTGAAGCTCGGTTCGGGCGCATGCGCGGCCGGCAGATGACGCGACCCGCCGCCGGCGCGGCCGGCCCGCGACGCGCGAAGAACTGCTTGACGATGCGGTCTTCGAGCGAATGGAACGTGACGACGACGAGCCGTCCGCCCGGCCTCAAGACGCGCTCGGCCGCGTGCAGGGCGCCGGACAAGCTCGCCGAGTTCGTCGTTGACGGCGATGCGCAGCGCCTGGAACACGCGCGTCGCCGGGTGAATGCCGCCCGGTTCCTGCGCGGATGAGCGCCGGCCACGAGATCGGCCAGCTGCCCCGTGGTCTCGAACGGCGCCGTGCGGCGCGCGCTCGATGATCGCGCGGGCGACCGCGCGCGCGCGCCGCTCTTCGCCGTAGAAATGGTAGAAGATATCGGCGAGTTCCGCCTCCGGGGCGTCGTTGACGAGATCGGCGGCGCTTCGGCCCGTCGCGCTCCATGCGCATGTCGAGCGGGCCGTCGTTGCGGAAGGAGAAGCCGCGCTCCGCCTGGTCGAGCTGCATCGAGGAGACGCCGATGTCGAGCACGACGCCGTCGACGGTCTCGAGCCCGGCCTCGCGCCACGATCGTCGAACAGTCGCCGAACCGGCCCGGGAACAGCGCAAGGCGGTCTCTTGGCTTTGGCCGCCAGGGGACGCGCCGCGCCGCGATCGCATCGGGATCGCGGTCGATGGCGATCACGCGATTGCGCTGGGTTGCCATCGAGGATCGCCTGCGTGTAGCCGCCGGCGCCGAACGTGCCGTCGATGAAGACGCCGCCGCGCTGCGACGTCCAGCGCTTCGCAGACCTCCGCCAGGAGCACGGGAACGTGACGGGCCGGTCCGCCAGCGGCTCCGGCTCCTGGGCCGTCGCCGCGTCCCGTCATCGCTCCCGCGCTCCTGGTGAGATTTCCTGCACGTTCGGGTTCCAACGTCCGGGTCCAGGACCTGCTTCAGATCCCGCACCTTCGTGCGCGCCTCCTCCAAATGCGCACGGAAGCGCTTGGGCTCCCAAATCTGGAACTTGTGGCCGAGCCCGACGAACGTCACCGCATCCGCGATCCCGGCATGGACCTTGACTGAGTCCGTCAGGATGACCCGCCCCTCCGGATCGACCTTCAGGATCTCGCTCGTGCCGAACAAGGCCGTCGAGAGTTGGTCCCGCTCGTCCGAATAGGGTGACAGCGTCGACAGGAACGCGTCGATCTCGGTCAGCAGCATATTGCCGCCCGCGTCCAAGGCCGGCGCGTCGAGCGCCGGATGGACATAGAGCCCCTCGAACCCGTCGCGGGCCAGGACCGCCCGAAACGGAGCGGGAATCGAAACCCGACCCTTCGAGTCCAGGCGGTTGGTGAAATTGGACACGAAGCGGTCCATGACCGCGCCCGCGCGCTCCCGATTGCTGATCCCCCGGCGGGGGACCCGCCGCATCCCGCCCGCACCGCGCAGGCATGACGGTTGAAGGCGGACGCGCCGCCGTTCCGGCAGCCGCGACCGGCCGGCACGTTCTTCAGCACCGTGGACGGGATGACTTGGGATAACATGGGACTATTATGGGCGTCAACGAAACGGCGCGCCCGCAAAAGACGCTGAGCGCTCCCCTTCATCAGACGTGTCCAGGGTTAACGAAGGGTAAGGAACGCCTGCCCTTTTCGGCGTTCGCGCTGCGCGGGCGATGGTTGAAAACGCCGTGCCGATGGATCAAAGCGATTGCAAGTGATGCATGTTGGATACAGTTCGGGTCCGGCGCTTCGCAAGCGACCAGGCTCGGCCCGGAGCTTGTCACTGGCCGGCCGACGGCCGGACCTTTTGGGCCATCCTGGAACGAGGGCAGAGAGAAAAAGGCGTCAGCCGGCCTGTAAGCCGGGTTTTGTATGGCCCAGGACGAGATATCCCGGACGTGGCGGCCATTCCTCTGGGACGGTCGTCGCCGACCGCCTCAAGCAACCAACCCGGACGACCGGCCTGGAAACCGGCCTGCGACGCTCGCTGAGCGCCCCTGTCGTCCCTATTCGGTTTTGCTCCCGGTGGGGTTTGCCGTGCCGTCCGCGTTGCCGCGTCCGCGGTGCGCTCTTACCGCACCCTTTCACCCTGACCCCCGGAACGACATCCGCGGGGCGGTTTGCTTTCTGTGGCGCTTTCCCTGGGGTTGCCCCCGCCGGACGTTATCCGGCACCGTGTTTCCGTGGAGCCCGGACTTTCCTCCCCGGACCGCAAGGTCCGAAGCGGCCGCCCGGCCGGCTGACATAGGTGATGTGGGGCAACCGCCGCCCATCGTCAACTCGTTTACGCGCATGCCAGCCGCGAGCCTGAAACCGTTCCGCAGTTTCGGGAGTTGCGCGCCGATAAAGCTAAGCTATGCTGGCGCCGTCACCGACCAGCCTTGGGCTCGAAGTCGAAACAGGGAACGCACGTTATGAAGAAGATCATTTCCACCCTTGCGGCTGGGGCGCTCGCGCTCTCCGTCGCGGGTTGTTACACGCCCGGCGATCGGGCCGTCGGCGGGGCTGCCCTTGGCGGCTTGGCTGGCGCTGCGATCGGCGGCGCCGCGACGGGCCGTGCAAGCGGAGCTTTGGCGGGTGCGGCCGTCGGGGCGGCCGGCGGCGCCATTGTCGGCGCCGCGACGGCTCCGGCGCAGGGCCGCTGCCCGCCTGGCGGCTATCTGGCGGCCGATGGTTATTGCTACCCGTACTGATCGGCCTCCCTATCGAACTCCGGGCCGAGGCGACGCCTCGGCCCGTTTCTTTTGAGCGCCGGTCCGGTTAAGAGAACGGCATGACGGCGGCATCCTTATGGGGCAAGCTCGGCGGCGCAGGCTTAGGCTTCGCGGTTGGCGGACCGATCGGAGCCCTGCTCGGCGGCCTCGCAGGCCATATGCTGGTGGACCGCGCAGGCGCGGTGTTCCGCCCCATGCCGAAGGATCTCGTGTTCACGACCGGGCTCGTGGCGCTCGCCGCCAAAATGGCGAAGTCGGACGGCGTCGTGACGCGCTCCGAGGTCGACGCCTTCGAGCGCATCATCGAGGTGCCGGACTCCGCGCATGCACGCGTCACGCGTCTCTTCGACCTCGCCAAGGCGACGACGAGCGGCTTCGAATCCTATGCCCGGCAGCTTGCTGACGCTTTCCGGGACGAGCCGAAGCTCTTGGAAGACGTGCTCGACGGCTTGTTCCACATCGCCAAGGCGGACGGCGCCGTCCACGAAGCGGAACTCGCCTATCTGAAAGCGGTAGCCGCGGTTTTCGGCATCGCCGAACGCGACTTCGACTGCGTCACGGCGCGCCACGTCCGTCGCGAAGATGATCCGTATGTCATTCTCGGCGTCGAGCGCTCCTTATCCGACGATGCGCTGAAGCGGCGCTATCGCCAGCTCGTCGCCGACAATCACCCTGATCGCGAGATCGCGAGGGGCCTGCCGCCGGAGGCCGTCCGCATCGCAACGGAACGGCTCACGGCGATCAACGCCGCCTGGGAGCGGATCGCGGCCGAGCGCGGGATCGCCTGACGCCGATGTCGAACCGCTTGCAGCCGGACAGCCCTGTCGCCGCGATGCGTGATCCCCTCGCCCAACCACGGCGAGCGCAAGGACGGCCGCCGGCCCGACATGCTCACCCTGCATTACACGGGCATGCCGGACGAAGCCCAAGCCCTGCAATGGCTCTGCAATCCCGTCTCGGAGGTGTCGGCCCACTACGTCGTGTTCGAGAACGGCCATGTGGCCCAACTCGTCCCCGAGGCGCGGCGGGCGTGGCATGCGGGCAAGTCGTCGTGGGCCGGTGAGACCGACATCAACTCCCGCTCGATCGGCATCGAGATCGCCAACCCAGGACACGACGGCGGATTGCCGCCGTTCGGAGAAACGCAGATCGAAAATGTCATCCGGCTCTGCCGCGACATCGTGGAGCGCTGGTCGATCCCGCCCGACCGCGTGCTGGCCCATTCCGACGTCGCGCCGGGCCGCAAGATGGATCCCGGCGAGCGCTTTCCGTGGGAACGGCTGCATCACGCCGGCGTCGGCCATTGGACCCGTCCCGCGCCGATCCGCGACGGCCGCTTCTTTGCACGCGGCGACCAGGGCCAGCCGATTGAGGCCCTGCAGGCCATGCTGGCGATGTACGGCTACGGCGTCCCGATCACGGGCGCGTTCGACGCCGACACCGAGGCGGTCGTCGCGGCATTCCAGCGTCATTTCCGGTCCGAGCGGGTCGACGGCATCGCCGACGTTTCGACCATCACGACTCTGCGCGACCTCATCGCCGCGCGCCCGACCCTGGTTGCTTGATGCGCTTTTCGCGGGAGATGTACCGGCGCCGTCAAGCCTTTCCGCTGCCGAGCCAATCACCCGGACACCGCATGACGTGGCTGCATCGGCTCCGGAACTGGCGCAACCCGCAGAACCAGACCCGCGTCCATCTGGCGGCGCTCGCGCGGCGCTACGGCTTCGAGATCGGCGCGCACTCCTATGGGCGGCCCAAGGTGCGGTTCCCAGAGTCCGGCCGCAAGCTCACCATCGGGCGCTACTGCTCGATCGCCGACAAGGTGGAGATCCTGCTCGGCGGCGACCATCGCCTGGATTGGGTCAGCACCTTTCCATTCGCCGCCTTTCCCGATGTTTGGCCGTCGGCGAAGGACGGCGGCTATCATGCCTCGCGCGGCGACGTGACGATCGGCCATGACGTCTGGCTCGGCTCGGGGGCGATGATTCTGTCCGGGGTGACGATCGGACACGGCGCGGCGGTGGCGGCGCGCGCCGTCGTGACGAAAGACGTGCCGCCCTACGCCATTGTGGGCGGCAATCCGGCGCGGGTGATCCGCGCCCGCTTCGACGCCGCGACCGTCGCGGCGCTGCTCGATGTCGCCTGGTGGGACCTGCCGGATACAGAGGTTGCGGGTCTGATCCCCCTCCTGCAAAGCGACCGCGCTCAAGACCTGATCGATGCCGTCAGGGCGCTGCGGGCTCGATCGTCTTGAGCGTGCGCCGTCCGAGCGACCGGAATTTCAAGGCCAGCGCCGGCCGCTCGACCCAGAACCATGACAGGGCGGCGACGGCGAGCGTGAGGACGAGCGACGGCCCCAGGAGCGTCAGCGCGGCAGCCGCCGGGAACACCTGGTGGAGCGCCTGCTGCACCGGCCAGCCGTAAAGATAGGTCCCGTAGGAAAAATCGTTCTTCAGGTCGAGGGCGGGATGCGAGAGGCCGGGCGCCAGCGCCAGCCAGAGCACGCCGTAGCTTTCAGTCGTGAACAGCAGCGCCTTGTAGAGAAACGCGTCGCGCAGAAGCGCCGTCGCGACGGCGAGACCCGCGAACGCAAGCACTGAGACGCGCACGCGGTCGCGCCAAAGGTAGAGCAATCCGCCGAGAAAAAAGATCAACGGCAGCCGGAGCATGGTCTGCAATCCCTTCGGCGCGTCGGGCCTGACCGCATCGAGGCCGGCGACGGCGCAAAACAGGCCCGCGACCAGGATCAGCACCACAACTCGCAGCCGCAACAGGCCGGATAGGCCGAGCAGCAGCACCCCGAGATAGCACAGCACCTCGTACTTCAGCGTCCACACCGTCCCCATCGGGAATTTGAAGGGGTTCGCCTCGAACACGCCGGGCAGCGCCGCCGAGCTTTTGAAGGTGGTGAGCGTCGCCGTGATGAAGCGCCACAGGCCGGGGTCGCGCCAATAGTCCGCGACGGGCAAGCGCGTCAGCGCCGCGCCGAACACAAGGGCGACGACGAGCGTCGCGACGATGAAGCCGGGCGCGATCCGCAACGTCCGCGCGATGACGTAATCCCGCCAGCCGCGCCGGTCGTAGCTCATCGTGACCAAGAAGCCCGAGACGGCGAAGAAGCCGTTGACGGCGTGTTCGCCGAGCGTGAAGCCCAACGCGACGGCGAGAGGCTCGTCGTTCACCGCGCCTGTGGTGACGCTGAAGGCGTGCGAGACGACGACGGCGAGCGCGAGGCCGAGGCGGATGAGGGCGAAGTTGTCGTAAGGCCGCTCCATCGCCGCCGCGACGGTCGGCGTCTTGCGCGCCCCGGCCCAGACCGTCACGATTGCCCGCCCTCCCCTTCAAGGCCCTCATACGCCAAAGCCGTGCGGCCCGTCATCGCGGCCCAGGCGCCCGCCGCCGAGCCGCCGTAACGTTCGATGATGGTTCGGTTGAACGTCAGGCAAGCGCCAGCCGTCCGGAACGCGTTGAGCGCGAAGTGGGCGGGCGCGGGGCTGGGCAGTCCGTACTTGCGCGCCACATAGGCCCGCGACCAGGCCTGATGCCAGCGGCTCTTGAAAAGCCGCCCCGGCTTCGGCGCGCTCGACCGGCCGCGCCCGTGACGCGCCACGGCGGCGTGGACGTGGACGAGCGCATGCCCGGCGTCGGCGATCCGGCGGCAGAGGTCGTCGTCCTCGTAGAACAAAAAAATGTTCTCGTCGAAGCCGCCAAGCCGCAGGAACAGCGCGCGCCGGATCATGAAGCAGGCGCCCGAGAGATACGGTGCGCAGGCGTCCCCCTCCGGCAAGGCGAGCCGACCGCCGGGGTTCTTGAGATAGGGCGAGAGCAGAGAGCGGGGCTGGAAGAAGAAGCGCCCATCCGCTTCGACAATTCGTGGGGCGAGGAGGCCCGCATCCGGGTAACGCTCGGCGGCGGCGAGCAACGCGGCGACCGCGCCGGGCTCAAGCGCGATATCCGGGTTGACGATGAGCAGGAAGTCGCTTTCGGCCGCCCGCGCGCCGCTATTGTTGGCGCGGCCATAGCCTTCATTCCGCGCGTTGCGGATCACCCGCGCGCCGAGCCTCTCGGCCAATTCCGCGGAGCTGTCCGAAGAAGCGTTGTCGACCACGATGACGGGCGCGCCCTCCCGCGCGAGCGCGCCCAGGCAATCGGGGAGCGCATGGGCGCTGTCGAAGGCGACGACGATGGCGGTTATCCGCGCCTTGTCCGCACTGCTCTCGCCCGACCTTAGCAGCTGCGCTCTCCGCCGCCCTTGACCGGAATGGCGCACCCGTCCGCGAACCGATAGGTCACAGGGCCGCTGCGCGTGCGCACGGTCAGGGTGGCGCCGCGCGCGGTTTTCGTGACGGCGTAGCCGCCGCCCAACTCCGTCAGGATCGACTTCGCGTCTCCGTCCGGCTTGGCCAAAAACACCTCGACGGAGCATCCGCCCGAGCCGCACCAGCCGGGCGCGCCCTTGCTGCACCGGAACTGGCCGTCATCAAGGATGAAGTCATCCCGTCCATCGCCATCAAGGTCGATGCGCCGGATGAAATTCGCGCCCGCCGTCGACCGTCCGCCCTGTTCCGCGCAGGCGTCTCGACGCTCCTTGATCGCCGCAGCGAGCGCAGGCGAGTATTCGCCGGCCAGCGCCGGCACGCCGCTCAGAAGGACTGCGACCAGGACGAAGCGATGCATGCCCGCCGCTTCCTTCGGCTATTTCTGCGGCAGATTCAGCCGGATGTGCAGTTCGCGCAGCTGCTTCGGCGACACCTCGGAAGGCGCGCCCATCAGCAGGTCCTCGGCCTTCTGGTTCATGGGGAACAGCACGACCTCGCGCAGATTCTGCTCGCCGCACAGCAGCATGACGATGCGGTCGACGCCCGGCGCGATGCCGCCGTGCGGCGGCGCGCCGTAGGTCGAGCGCGCGCAGCATGCCGCCGAACTTTTGCTCCAGCACGTCCTCGCCGTAGCCCGCGAGCGCGAAAGCCTTGCGCATCACGTCCGGGCGGTGGTTGCGGATCGCGCCCGAGGACAGTTCCACGCCGTTGCAGACGATGTCGTATTGGAACGCCGTGATGCCGAGGATCGTGTCCCTGTCGGCCGGATCGAGCTTCAAGAAGGCGTCGAGGTCGTAGTTCGGCATGGAAAAGGGGTTGTGCGAGAAGTCGATTTTTTTCTCGTCCTCGTTCCACTCGTACATCGGGAAATCGGTGATCCAGCAGAAGGCGAACTGGCTTTTTTCCACCACGCCCAGTTCGTCGCCGAGGCGCACCCGCGCCTTGCCGGCGAGCGCCGCGGCTTTGGCGGACTCGCCGGCCGAGAAGAACACGGCGTCGCCAGCCCTGACCTCGGCCTTGGCCGCGATGGCGGCTTGCACGTCGGCCGGGATGAACTTGGCGATCGGCCCTTTGCCGGAAAGCCGGCCGCCCTCGTCCTCAAACACGACGTAGCCCAGCCCCGCCGCGCCCTCCGCGCGCGCCCACTCGTTGAGCTTGTCGAAGAACGAGCGCGGCTGGCTCGCGGCGCCGGGGGCCGGAATGGCGCGGACCACGCCGCCCGACCGGATCACGGTCTTGAACGCGTTGAACGTCACCTCCTCGCGGGCGAATTCCTCGGTCACGTCCACGATCTCGAGCGGATTGCGTAAATCCGGCTTGTCGGAGCCGTACTTCAGCATCGCGTCCGCATAGCGGATACGCGGGAACACCGGCGTGACCGGCTTGCCCTCGGAAAACTCTTCGAACACGCCCCGCAGCACCGGCTCGACCGCCTGAAACACGTCCTCCTGCGTGACAAAGCTCATCTCGATGTCGAGCTGATAGAACTCGCCCGGCGAGCGGTCGGCGCGGGCGTCCTCGTCGCGGAAGCAGGGCGCGATCTGGAAGTAGCGGTCGAAGCCCGCGATCATGATGAGCTGCTTGAACTGCTGGGGGGCCTGCGGCAGCGCGTAGAATTTCCCGGGATGCAGGCGCGACGGCACCAGAAAATCGCGCGCGCCCTCGGGGCTGGAGGCCGTCAGGATCGGCGTCTGGAACTCGAAAAAGTTTTGCTCCTTCATGCGCTTGCGGAGCGAGTCGATGATCGCGCCGCGCTTCATGATGTTTTGGTGCAGCGCCGGGCGGCGCAGGTCCAGAAAGCGATATTTGAGGCGGATGTCTTCCGGGTAGTCGTGCTCGCCGGCGACCGGCAGCGGCAGTTCAGCGGCGGGGCCGAGCACCTCCATGTCGGTGATGAACACCTCGACCGAACCCGTCGGCAGGTCGGCGTTTTCCGTCCCGGCCGGCCGCTTTTTCACCCGCCCGTCGATGCGCACCACCCACTCGGCCCGGACCGTCTCGGCCAGCCGGAAGGCGGGCGAATCCGGGTCGGCCACGCATTGCGTGACGCCATAGTGGTCGCGCAGGTCGATGAAGAGGACGCCGCCGTGGTCGCGGATGCGGTGGCACCAGCCGGAGAGGCGCACGGTCTCGCCGACGTCGGATTCGCGTAAGGCGCCGCAGGTATGGGTCCGATAACGATGCATGGGGGCGCACCATTCACGCGAGGCCGGGCCTGTCAAGGCGTTCGGCCAAGCGGGACGCGCGGCCCATGTCCGCCGCCGCTCGCGCCCGCCTCGCGAAAAGCGCAAGACTTTTCCACGGCCCCCTCCTCACTCGCGCAAGGGTCGCCAGATCAGCGCCCCCCGACCGTTACGTCGAGCCGCATCTCGGGATGGATGCCGCAGGTGATCTGGTACTCGCCCGTCCTCGGGAAAGCCGAGCACGACGCGGTCGCCGGGCTCCTGCGCTTCCGAAACCGCCGGCATGCGCGGGTCGTCGATCCGCACCGTATGGGTGCGCGTGTCGTCGTTGACGATGGCGAGCGCCTGGCCTTTTTCGAGCGCGACGGCGCGCGGCTGAAACCGGCGATCCCGCTGCCGCACCTCGGTGGTCGCGACGGCCTGATCCGCCGATGGGCCGAGCGTCTGCGTTCTCGCCGGCATGGCGGCGGGCCGGGGCGGGTCGTCGCTCGACAGCGTGGCGAGGAAGGCGACCAATTGCGCCCGCTCCTCCCCGGAGAGGTCGAGCCCTCGCTTGAGGTCCGCCGAAAGCGTCGGGCGCGCGACGACGCCGCCCGCGTAATGCGCGACCACGTCCTCCAGGGTCGCGAGGGAGCCGTCGTGCATGTAGGGCGCGGTCCACACGCGCTCGCGCAAGGACGGCGTCTTGAAGGCAAGATTGGCCGCCGGCAGTTCCAGCACGTCGCCGCGGCCCAGATCGCCGCCGGGCAGGCCGATGTCGTGGAACGCCTCGTCGGTGAAGCGCCAGCCCTTATGGCAGGCGACGCATCCGGCCTTGCCGACGAAGAGCTTGAGGCCGGCGATTTCGTCCGGCTCCAGAGCCGCGTCGTCGCCCTTCACCCAGCGGTCGAAGCGGGTTTCGGGCGAAACGAGCGTGCGCTCGAAGCTCGCCAGCGCGGCGCGAATGTTGGCCTCGGTCGCGCGCGGGTCATCCGGGAAGGCCGCCGCGAACCGGCGCACGCTCGCCGGGTCGGCGGCGAGGCGCGCTGCGGCCTTGGCGATGTTGCCGCCGCCCATCTCGCGCGGGTTCTCGATCGGGCCGCTCGCCTGCGCCTCCAGCGTCGGCGCCCGTCCGTCCCAGAAGAAGGTCAGGCCCCAGGCGAGATTCCACAGGGACGGCGTCCGGCGCGGCAGCGGCTCGCCGTCGTGGCCGGGGCGGCGCGCCACGCCGTCCGAGAACGACAGGGCCGGATCGTGGCACGTCGCGCAGGCGATGTCGCCCGCGCCCGAGAGGCGCGGATCGCTGAAAAGGCTGCGCCCGAGATCGACTTTTTCCGTCGTGACCGGGTTGCCGGCGGGCGTCGGAATGGCTTGCGGGCGGACGAAGGCGGCGCGCCAAGCGGCGGCGTCGAAGGGTTCGGCGGAGCGGCCCTCGATGGCCGGCAGAGGGAGAGCGGCGAAGAACGCCGCCGCTCCCATGCATCGAAGCCGCAGGGCATGGCGGCCGGACATCTTTCCGCCAGGTGCGCCGGCGCTGCTCGCTGTCATTCCGAGGCGATCCGGAGGATCGAAACCATCGTGTTCATGGAGGCCGGGCCTGCGGCGGAGCCTGTCATCAAGCCGGCAGGCCGGACCCGCCCGCCCATCCCGGACTGACGAGGCGTGCCGCGCAGCCATCCTTATTTGAACCGCCCCAGTTGCAGCTCGATCTTGGATACGTCGGCCAAAACCTCCCCGTATGCCTTCACGGGCTTCTGGGGAGGGATGGGGTCCGGCCACGCCTTTTTCAGCGCATCGAAGCCGTCCTTCGCGGCTTTGACGGCCTCGGCGTTCTTTTGCTTGAGATCGTCGGCGACGCTGTCGAAGAGCCTTTCGGCCTGCCAGACGAAGCCGCGCGAGTCCTGGTACTCGACCGCTTCGGCGATGCGCCCGTCCTCGACCGCCTCCTCGTATTCGTTGGTCGCGGTGCGCAGCATTTCGAGCACGGTGTCGACGGCGAAGGCGGGCCAGTTCTGCTCCTTGGCGCGCACGCCCTTGTCGGCGGCGGCGAGCCGCTCCTCCAGCGCCGTGAAGGCCGTGCGGTAGGCGGCCTCGTTCTTGGCTTTCACGGTTTGCGCCAGCGACTTCATCGTCGCCTCGAACGGGGCGACATCGTAGGTTCTGAGGTCGTTGCGGATCTTGCCGTAGATTTCTTCCGACGGGTGCAGGAAATGCGGCAGCGCCTCCGCCCAGCGGCCCGCGCGCACCAGTTCGTCGCCGACAAGGAGATGGCCGCGGATCAATTCGATGTCGCGGTAGAAGCGCAAGGCCGGCGGCAGCTTGGCGTCGTAGTCCTTTTGCGCCCGCGCCGCCCTCGTCCCCTTCCCCGCCCTCGCCGCCCGCCCTGGCGATGTGAACGGCCCCGTGGCCGCCCGGCCCTTGCGCGACCTTGAGCGAGGAGCCGCTGCGGTCCACGCGAACAGCGGCGTCCGGCGCGGGGAGCGCTTCCTCGTGCGCAGCGACTTGAGACGTGACGAGAACGGCCGTGCCGAGGCCGACCCAAACCTTGCGTCGTTTCATGGCGATCTCCTTCGGGCGGTTCAAGGCCGCCGCGGCCCGCAGTTTAGAATGATTGAAAACTACAAGGGTTTTCAGGCACTTAGCTATCTGCTACAGGGCGCGGGATCAAGCGGGATTTCGGACGGCGTCCCGGTTTCGGATCGCGAGGCCCATGGCTTACCTCATCCTCAAGGCGGCGCTCTCCGGCGTGATCGTGATGATCGTTTCCGAAGCGGCGCGCCGCAGTCCCGGCCTCGGCGGACTGATCGCGTCTCTCCCGCTGGTCTCCGTCCTCGCCATCCTATGGCTGTGGCGGGACACGTCGGACGTGGAGCGGATCGCCGCTCACGCCGAGTCGACGTTCTGGTTCGTTCTGCCCTCCCTGCCGATGTTCCTGGCCCTCCCGGCCATGCTGCGGCAGGGCGTCGGGTTCTGGATCGCGCTCGGCGCATCGTGCGCTCTGACCATGGCGCTCTACGGCGTCACGGTCTGGTTGTTGCCGAAAATCGGAATCAACCTCTGAGCCGCTCAATCGAGACGCGACCGGATTTCGCCCATGCAACTCGTCATCGCCGATGTCTTGACGCCCGAAGCACTCGCCGACGTTCGCGCCACGCTCGCGGGGATGCGGTTCGAGGACGGCGCGCGCACGGCGGGCTGGAGCGCCCGGCTCGTAAAGGACAACGAGCAGGCGCGCGAGAGCGCGACCCTGCGCCTCCTGCGCGAGCGGGTCGAGACCGCCATCCGGGGCAACGATCTGTTTGCGCTGGCGGCGCGGCCCAGGGCGCTGACGCCGCTGCTGTTCAGCCGCTACGGCCCCGGCCAGACCTACGGCGCGCACGTCGACAACCCGCTCATGGACGGGTTGCGCACGGACGTGTCGTTCACGCTGTTTCTCAGTGACCCCGAGGCTTACGCAGGCGGCGAACTCGTGATCGAGTCCGCGGCGGGCGAAGATGACCTCAAGCTCCCGGCCGGCCACATGGTCGTCTATCCCGCGACCGCGCTGCACCGGGTCGCGCCCGTGACGCGGGGCGAGCGCCTGGTCGCGGTCGGTTGGGCGCAGAGCTTTATTCGCGACGCGAGCCGACGCGAGCTGTTGTTCGATCTGGAGAGCGCGCGCCGCGGCCTCTTCGAGCAAATGGGCAAGACGCGCGAGTTCGACCTGCTGTCGAAATGCGCCGCCAACCTGCTGCGTCTGTGGGCGGACGCCTGACTTAAGCCGTCTGGGTCTCCTTGAGCGGCCAGCGCATGGTGTAGATGACGGTGTCCAAGGTGTCGACGAAAGCTTCGCGCAGCCACGACAGCGCGGTCGGCCGGGGTGCGTGAATCTCACCCGCCGCCTCGTCGTAACTGAGGACCAGGCGGGCGTCGGCCTTCTGAGCCAGCCGCTGCATGGCCTCGTTGCTGCGCAGGCATGTGACGCGGATCACCGGATGGTTGCGGTTGCGTGCTGCGAGCACCACCGCATCGAGGAGCGCAGTGCCGATGCCGTGGTGCTGCACATCGGGCGAGACCACGAAGGCCGCTTCGGCAGGCTCGCCGGGCGCGGCGGCGTGCAATTCCGCCGCGCCGCACAGTCGGCCGTCCTGGAAGCAGCCGTACAGCAGAGCGCCCGAGGAGAAGACACGTTGCGCGTGCTGGCCGAGGTAGGCGTCGCTGACACCGCCGCAGAAGCGGCTGCGGCGCGTTTCCGCATCGAGGCTCAGCAGAAAGTCGCGATACAGATCGCTCTCGCCAGTCCGCAGCTTGCGAATGACGACCGTCTGATCGAGGGACGAGGGCATGGAGTCCTCCTGTTCCAATCCATGACACCTCCGTCGGGGCGCTCTCCTATCGCCGGCGTTGTTATGGTTGGTTGCGGCGAATGATATGCATCATATAGGCCTTTGCCCGCCGGGTGGGAGATGCTGCGCTGCACAAAATTGCGTCGGATGGAGCGGAAACCTCCTTAACTTCTTGCAAAATCGATGTTTTCCTCAGTCCGCATGCCAGCCATGCGCCTTGAACGCCACCCCCGTTCAGGAAAAATTCAGAACCGTTTGCCCCGGCAACCTTGACCCGCCCGCGATCTCTTATCAGGCAGGGCGGCGTTGACGCCGCGGGGTCGACCCGTCGAGACGGGGGCGTAGCTCCGCGCCTACTTCCGGTCGGGCTGGGGCGCGTCGCTCGGCTTTGGGGGCGCCATGGCGCCGGGAAGCATCGATTTGACGGTGACGAGCGTGCCGGCCATCTCGCCGGCCACTGCGCCCTGGTCGGCGCAGGCGAAGCGGTACTGCCCCTGCGGGGGCGTGTGGACGATCATCTGCCCGTTGTGGTGGCCGGCGACCATATAGCCGTCGCCCTCCTTCGTCGCGTTGGTCGCGCCGCGGACGCGGTCGCTCCCGAAAAGATCGGGCGCACGCACCACGACGGAGCGTCCGCCCTGGTTCTGAATGCGCAGATCGATGTGGGCGTCAGCGGGGACGCGCAATTCCTGCGGCTCGCAGCGCGGCGTCCCGTCCTTCGCGGTGACGAGAATTTCCGGAGGCCGCGTCTGCTCATCGGCGGTTTGAGCCACGGCCGCAACGGTAAGGACGGCTGTGGAAACTACGGTCAGGAGACAGATGCGCGCGCTCATCGAGAACCTCTCAGGTCTCGGCTAACGCGCCGCCGCGAATCCCGGTTCCGGCGACATCATTTGTCTTAGGGTTTGCCGCCCGCCTTGGCCCGGAATGCGCGCGCCCAACCCTCCTTGACGGCTTGGCGTCCGCGGCCCAGCGCCAGCGCGTCCGGGGGCACGTCCGCCGTGATGACGGAGCCCGAGCCGACGTAGGCCCTGTCCCCGATCGCCACGGGCGCGACGAGAGACGAGTTGGTGCCGATGAATGCGTCCTCCCCGATTGCAGTGTGGTGCTTGGCGAAACCGTCGTAGTTGCACGTGATCGTGCCGGCTCCGATGTTGGCGTTAGCGCCGACTGTCGCGTCGCCCACATAGGAGAGGTGGTTCACCTTGGCGCCGGGGCCGAGGTCGGCGTTCTTGATCTCGACGAAATTGCCGACCTTGGTCTTCGGGCCGAGCTTCGCCCCAGGCCGCAAGCGCGCGAACGGCCCGATCGTTGCTCCTCGCGCCACCCGCGCACCCTCCAGATGCGAAAAGGCGTGGATGATGGCGTCGTCCTCGACCACGACGCCAGGGCCGAACACGACGTTCGGCTCGATCAGGACATCGCGCCCAATCCGGGTGTCGGCGCTGAAGAACACGGTCTCGGGCGCGATCAAGGTTGCGCCATCGAGCATCGCGGCCCGGCGCAGCCGGGTTTGCATCACCGCCTCGGCTTCGGCGAGTTGCGCGCGGTCGTTGACGCCGCGCACCTCGTCCTCGGGCGCTGCCGCCACTGCGGCGTCGCGGCCCATCGAAACCGCCAGCGCGACCGCGTCGGTCAGATAGAACTCGCCCTTGGCGTTCCGATTGTCGATCCGCTCCAGGAGGTCAAGCGCGAGGCCGCCGTTGAGCGCCATCAGTCCCGCGTTGCAGAGCGTAACCGCGCGCTCCCGCGGCGTGGCGTCCTTCTCCTCGCGGATGGCGAGGAGCTTTTCCCCATCCGTCAGCAGACGGCCGTAGCCCGTCGGGTCCCGCGCATCGAAACCGAGCACGGCTACGGCCGCGCCGGCGGTGAGCGGTGCTCGCAAGGTTGCGAAGGTCGCGGCCTCGATGAGCGGCGTATCGGCGAACGCGACCACGACATGCTCTGCGCCGCGGCGCAGCGCGTCGCGCGCGGCCAGCACCGCGTGGGCCGTGCCGAGCCGCTCGCGCTGAACGAAGACTTCGGCATCCGGCGCAACGCGGCGGACCTCCTGCGCCACATCGTCCCGGTCCGGCCCGATCACGACGGCGACCCGGCCGGCGCCGGCCTCCCGCACGGCGGACAGGACGTGCGCCAGCATCGAGCGCCCCGCGATCTCGTGCAGGACCTTCGGACGGGCGGATTTCATGCGGGTGCCCTCCCCGGCCGCCAGGATGACCGCAAGACAAGACCGCGCTTCGGAACGACGGGAATCGGAGGCGTTGGACATACGGAACTCGTCAAAGGCTCAAATCAGGGGCGCGGGTATGTCATCCTGAGGAAAAACGCGCAATCGGCTCCAAACGGCTTGAAATTTCGCGGTCGCGCCGGAACATTAGGCCGCGATAGCTTCTCTCCCTCTTCGGCGACCGTGTTAGAAGCGAAGCCGAACGCCGAACGACGGTCGTCGGCGAAACTCAACTGCGAGTCGCGTTTTGCCGGCCAACCCGGATGCATCCCACCTGTCGCGCGCAGCGGGCCCGCGTCGCCGCGATTTGCTCGCGATCATCGGCGGCGGGCTGGCGGGCGGCATCGGCCCCTTCGCCGCGCAGGCGCAGCCTGTCACGCCGCAATCGATCATCCAGGGTTCAGCCGGCGACGGGCAGCCGTTCGACCCCGCGGCGGTTGTGGAGATCGCACGCACGCTGGCGCGCCGCCCCTACGCGCCGCCGCCGAACGACCTGCCTGATGCCTTGGCCAGCCTGACCTATGAGCAATACGTCTCGATCAAGGCGTTGCCCTCCGTGCTGGTCTGGAGCGGCGAGAACCGCGGTTTCGTCGTGCAGCCCCTGCACCGGGGCTTCGTTTTCTCCAACCCGGTGACCCTGTTCACCGTGGAGGACGGGCTCGTTCGCCGCGTCGCCTACGACCGAAGCCGCTACGATTTCGGGAAGCTGAATGTTCCGGCGAATGTGGCCGATCTGGGCTTTTCGGGCTTCAGTCTGTCATACAACTTCGGAGGGGGCGAGCCGACCCAATTCGCCATTGTCCAGGGCGCGACCTTCTTCGGGCCCTCGCGCGCGGACAGAACTTCGGGGTCGTGGCGCGCGCCCTCACGCTTCGGCCCGCCGAGACGCGCGGCGAAGAGGTTCCGATGTTCCGCGCGTTCTGGCTCGAACGGCCCCCGATCGCCGCCACGGCGCTCGTGGCCTACGGCCTCATCGACTCCGAATCCGTGTCGGGCGCGGTCCGCATGACCATCCGGCCCGGCGACATGACCATCGTGGACATGGAGACGACCCTGTTCCCGCGGGCCAACCTTGAGCATGTTGGCCTCGGCGGCATGGGATCGACTTATCTGTTCGGTCCGAACGATCGGCGCAACGCCGACGACGCGCGGCCCGCGGTTTACAAATCCACCGGATTGCAGATGTTCAACGGCCAAGGCGAATGGCTCTGGCGGCCCCTGCACAATCCCGAGACGCTGCAAATTTCGGCGTTCCTCGACCGCAATCCGCGCGGGTTCGGCCTCTTGCAGCGCGACCGCGATTACACCGCATTCCAGGACGACGGCCAGCATTTCGAGCAGCGCCCAAGTCTCTGGGTCGAGCCGATCGGCGAGTGGGACCAGGGCGCCGTCCAGCTCATCGAGATCCCGACCGAGTCCGAGGTCAACGACAACATCCTCGCCTATTGGCGGCCCAAGGCTCCGATGCCGGCCGGCGGCGAGGTCTCCTTCGCCTACCGGCAGTTCTGGTGCTGGTCGCCGCCCGAGCGCCCGCCGCTCGCCACGGTGGCGGCGACGCGCATCGGAAAAGGATCGGGCGGACGCCGCCGCCGTTTTTTCGTCGACTTCGCGGGCGATACGCTGGCCTCGTCCATCCCGAACCTTCGCCCCGCGCTCACGACGAGTCCTGGAACCCTTCAGGGCGTCAAGCTCTGGCCCTATCCGGAGCGCAAGACATTGCGCGTGGGCGTTCGAGCTGGACCCCGGCAACGACAACGCCTGCGAGATGCGCCTCGTCTTGGAAAGCGAAGGAAAGCCCCTTAGCGAAACATGGCTCTACCGTTGGACGCCTTGACGCCCGCCCATCCTCTCTCCGCGCCGCTGCGTGAAGCGAGTCTGCCGCCCGAGCACCGGCTCGAGATGCCGGTGCAATCGCTGCTGCACTGGTCTAAGGCGGAGGAACGTCCGCTCGCCGCGCCCGAGCGCGCCCGCGCGCCGTGGCTGGCGCGGATGTTCGTCTTCGGCGGCGCGGCGCTGCTCACGGCTTACGGCGCACGCGAGATGTATCAGGTGGTGTCGGTCAGCCGCACGACGGTGCTCCAGTGGGTGTTGCTGGCGCTCTTCACCCTCAATTTCTCGTGGATCGCGCTCGCCTTCACCAGCGGCCTGCTCGGCTTTTTGGCCTTGCTCATGGGTCGGAACCGGCTTCCGCCGCTGCCGGAGACTTTGAACGCGCGCACCGCCGTGCTGATGCCGGTCTACAACGAGTCGACGGCGCGGACCTTCGCGGCGCTGCAAGCGATCTGCGAGTCGGTCGAAGCAACGGGCCTCGGCGCGCATTTCGACTATTTCGTCCTGTCGGATTCGACCAACCCGGAGGCCTGGATCGCCGAGGAGCGCGCGTTTCTGGCCCTGTGCGAACGGCTCGGCCCCGAGGCGCGGATTTTTTATCGCCACCGGCCCAAGAACCACCACCGCAAGGCCGGCAACATCGCCGACTTCGTGACCCGCTGGGGCGGCGCCTACGAGCACATGATCGTGCTCGACGCCGACAGCCTGATGACCGGCGACAGCATCGTGCGCCTCGCCGCCGCCATGGAGGCCGACCCCGACGCCGGCATCATCCAGACCCTGCCGCTCATCATCAACCGCGACACCCTGTTTGCCCGCGTGCAGCAGTTCGCGGCGCGGGTCGACGGGGCCGGTGGTCGCGAGGGCCTCTCGGCCTGGATGGGCCGCGACGGCAACTACTGGGGCCATAACGCCATCATCCGCACGCGGGCGTTTGCGGCGCATGCGGCCTGCCGGACCTGACGGGCCGGCCGCCGTTCGGCGGCCACATTCTCAGCCACGACTTCGTCGAGGCCGCGCTGATGCGCCGCGCCGGTTGGACCGTCTACATGCTGCCGAACTTGAGCGGCAGCTACGAGGAAAGCCCGCCCTCGCTGCTCGACCTCGCGGCGCGCGACCGGCGCTGGTGCCAAGGCAACCTGCAGCATACCCGCGTCGTCGGCGCGCGCGGCTGGAAGCTGGCCACCCGGCTGCATTTCGCGACCGGCATCATGTCCTACCTGGCGTCGCCTTTCTGGCTGTTCAGCTGATCGTCGGCATCCGCTCGTCCTGCAGACCACGTACATCCGGCCGGAATACTTCCCGCGAAGATTTCGCGCTTTTCCCGACCTGGCCGCGCTTCGACCCGGAGCGCGCGCTGGCGCTGTTCGCGCTCACCATGGGCATCCTGCTGCGCCCGAAGCTGCTCGGCCTCATCCTCATGCTCTTCGACCGCGAAGGCCGGCGCGCGTCGGGCGGGGCTTTCGGGCTCGTGCTCTCCAGCGTTGATCGAGGCGGTGCTGTCGGCGCTGATCGCGCCGATCCTGATGGTCATCCAGTCGGGCGCGGTGTTCCAAATCCTGCTCGGGCGGGACAGCGGCTGGCAGCCGCAACGCCGGGACGACGGCTCGATTCCGCTGCGGGACATCGTCCGGCGCCATCGCTGGCACACCGTGCTCGGCGTGTTCGCGGGCGTCTCGGCCGTCCTGATCGCGACCTCGCTGTTTTTGTGGATGTCGCCGACGATCGTCGGCCTCGTCCTCGCCATCCCGCTGTCGTGGCTCAGCGGCCAACTCGAGGCCGGCCTCGCTCTCAAGCGGATGGGCCTCCTGATGACGCCGGAGGAATCGCGCCCGCCCGCCATCGCCGCGCGGGCGAACGCCCTGCAAGCCGAACTCGCTCGGCTCGGGCACGACGAAGCGGACGGGATCGCGGCGATCTGCGCCGATCCGGTCCTGCGCCAGCGGCATGAAGCCATGCTGCCCGCTCTGCCGCCGCGCCAGCGCGGCGTCATCGACACGGATCGCGCGCTCGCCGAAGCGAAGATCATGGACGCCGAGACCATCGAAGACGCCCTGCGATGGCTGAAGCCGAAGGAACGTTTCGTCGTGCTGCACGACCGCGCGCTTCTCGACCTTATCGCCCGGCTCCAGCCGGAGTCTGAGGCGCCGGCGCGCCAGGAAGCGGCCGAATAAACGATCGACATCGCTCAGGATGGTGGGGAATGAAACGGAAAGCTCTGTTGAGAGCCGCAGTCGCCGCAGCTTGGATCGGCGCGGGAGCCGCCCAAGCGCAAGCGCCACAGGGCGTCGACAAGCTCTCCCACATCCTCGTGCTCTACATGGAGAACCGCAGCTTCGATACCCTGTTCGGCGAGTTTCCGGGCGCAAACGGACTTGCCAACGCGGGCGAAGCGGCGGTCCAGCGCGACCGCGAAGGCAAGCCTTACGCGGTGCTGCCCGCCACCAAGGGGCCGTTCGACATTCCCCAAAACCCGCCCGAGGTCCGGGCCATTCCGTCGTTGGAAAACCTGCCCAACAAACCGTTCCGCACCGTCGGCGTCCGCCCCGGCGTGACGATCGAAACCCATACGCGCGACCTGATCCACGCCTTCTATACCAACCGCTCGCAGATCAATGGCGGCCGGAACGACTGGTTCGCCTTGTTCTCGAACGCCACCGCGCTCGCCATGAGCACCTACGCCGCCGAGGATATGAAGGACACCAACCTCTGGCGGCTCGCGCGCGAAAACACCCTGCTCGACAACTTCTTCATGGGTGCGTTCGGCGGCTCGTTCCTGAACCATATCTGGCTCGTCTGCGCCTGCGCGCCCGTGTGGCCCGACCCGCCCAGAAGCCAGCGCTCGGAGGTCGATCCAGCGGGCCACGCCATCCGGGACCGACGCGTCGTCGCGGCGGGCGACGGCGACTACGCGGTCAACACCACGCAGTCCATCTTTCTGAATGATGGGCAGCAGGGCGAAAACATGCTGCCGCCGCAGCATGCGGTCACCATCGGCGACCGGCTCACCGAAAAAGGGGTCGATTGGGCCTGGTATTCCGGAGGCTGGACGCTGGCCGCGAAGTCGGACCGCACGCGGGAGGAAAACGAAGAGCTGGAAAAGCGCCATTTCGTCTGGCACCACCAGCCGTTCGCCTATTTCGCCCGCTTCGACCCCACCCGCCAGACGGGCCGCGACGAGCGCACCGCTCATCTCAAGGACGCCAGCGTGCTTGAGGCCGACATCCGGACGGGCAAGCTGCCGCCGGTGGCTTTCTACAAGCCGATCGGCGTTCTCAACCAGCATCCGGGCTACGCCAACCTCGTCCCCGGCGACGAGGAGATCGGCCGCATCGTCAAGCTCATGGACGAGAGCCCGATGAAGGACTCCTACGCCGTCTTCATCACCTACGACGAGAACGGCGGCCTGTGGGACCACGCCGCGCCGCCGAGCGGGTCGAAGGCGGGCAGCCGCGCCGATTTTTTCGGACCCGGCACCCGCGTACCGACCATCGTGGCGTCACCCTTCGCCCGCAAGGGCCAGGTGGACCACACGGAGTACGACACCACCTCCATCCTCAAGCTGATCGCCGAGCGCCACCGGCTCGACGCCCTGCCGAGCGCGCGTTTCGGGGCGGTCGAGAGCCTCGCCAAAGCGTTCGATTTCGAGAAACGGTAGGAGGCCCGAAGGCGAGTGGAACCTCCGGGACGGACCCGGCTTTCTCACACCACGGAGGCAGCCCGCGGCTCTCTTTGGCCCCGCCGCAACTGCAAGCAAAGGTTTGACATGCCCGATTATCGCAAACGCTATACGTCGTTCTCGACCACCGGGCTGATCCTGATCGCTGCCGTCATCCTCCTGGTGCTGATCGCGTTCTTCTTCAGGCCGTGAAGCGCGGCGCGCGCGACGGCGTTCTTAATCCCGAACCCGGCTGCTGCTGATCCATTGGAGGCGTCGATGATCGATCTCTATTACTGGACGACGCCGAACGGCCATAAGATCACGATCTTCCTGGAGGAGAGCTGGGCTGCGAGTACACGATCATGCCGGTCGAACATCAGCAAGGGCGACCAGTTCAAGCCCGAGTTCCTGGCGATCTCGCCGAACAACCGCATGCCGGCCATCGTCGACCATGCGCCGGAGGGCGGCGGGGCTCCGGTGTCGGTGTTCGAGTCCGGCGCGATCCTGCTCTATCTCGCCGAAAAGATCGGCCGGTTCATTCCGAAGGACCTGCGCGGCCGGGTCGAGGTGCTGCAATGGCTGTTCTGGCAGATGGGCGGTCTCGGGCCGATGGCCGGGCAGAACCATCATTTCGTCCAATACGCGCCGGAGAAAATGCCCTACGCCATCGAGCGCTACGTCAAGGAAACCAACCGGCTCTACGGCGTGCTCAACAAGCGCCTTGCCGACCGCGCCGTTCGTCGCGGGCGAGGACTATTCGATCGCCGACATGGCCTGCTATCCGTGGATCGTGCCCCACGAGCGGCAGGAGCAGAACCTCGACGATTTCCCGCACCTGAAGCGCTGGTTCGAGGCGATCCGGGCGCGGCCCGCGACGATCCGGGCCTATGAGAAGGCTCAAGAAGTCAACACGCAGCCGACGGTTTCGGAGGAGTCCAAGAACATCCTGTTCGGGCAGACGGCTTCCACGCTCAACCGCTGAAGGGTGCGATGGCGCGCAAGCTCTACGATCTCGCCGGAGCCGATCCGAACCTGCGCTTCAGCCCGTATTGCTGGCGCGCGCGCCTCGCGCTCGCCCACAAGGGCCTGGAGGTCGAAACCGTCCCTTGGCGCTTCACCGAGAAAGACGTCATCGCCTTCTCGGGCCAGGGCCTGGTTCCGGTGCTGGTCGACGGCGACGCGACGATCGCCGACTCCTGGGCGATCGCGACCTATCTGGAGGAGCGATACCCCGACCGCCCGTCCCTGTTCGGGGGCTTCAGCGGCGTGGCGCCGACCCGCTTCGTCAACGCCTGGGCGAATACGATCCTCAACCCCGGCATCGTGCGGATGATCGTGGCCGACATCTTTTCCGTGCTGCACGAGAAGGACAAAGCCTACTTCCGGCAGACCCGCGAGCAGCGCTTCGGCATGCCGCTCGAAGCGGTGCAGGCCGATCGCGAGAGCCGCCTTCCGGGCTTCCGCCAAACCCTGGAGCCGCTGCGCAGCGCTCTCAAGGCGCAGCCGTATCTTGGCGGCGAACAGCCGACTTATGCCGACTACATCGTGCTCGGGAGCTTTCAATGGGCGCGATGCGTGAGTTCGTTCGAGTTGCTCGAACCGGACGACCCGGTCGCCGCCTGGCGCGCGCGCCTGCTCGACTGCCTCGACATGGCGCGAAACGCCCAACGTGCTGCCTGACTCCCATGGCGCCCGAAACCGGATCCGCTGCGCCGCCGGATCGCGGCGCTTCTGCCGCACATGCCCTGGGTCGGCGAAGCGCCGGCCTTCCTGGTGTTCTGCGCCAACAGCCGCCGCCTGCCTCAGGTCGCAGCGTTGCGGGACAAGCCGTTCCCGAACGATCATCTCGACCTGTTTTTCAACGCGGTCGGCGACGCCGCGATTGCGCTGACGACGTGTATGCGAGCCGCCGAGGCAGTCGGGCTCGGCTGCTGTCCGATCAGCGAACTCCGCAACCATGCGGCGCGGGTCGGCGAATGGCTGACCCTGCCCGCGCGGGTCATCCCCTTTGCGGGCTTCTGCATCGGCTGGCCGGCGAGCGAGGGCCAGATCAGCCCGCGCTTGCCGCTGTCGATGACCGTGCATGAGAATCGCTACGCGGAGGGCGGCCTTGCGGCCGGGCTCGCGGCTTACGACCTCCGGCGCGACGCCGTGCAGCCCTGCCCGGAGCAGCGCGATCCCGCGCGGTGGGGGCCGGCAGATCCATATGGCTGGTCGGAGGACAAGGCCCGCCGATATGCCGAGCTGCAGCGCGCCGATTTCAGCGCGTTCGTGCGCGAAAAGGGGGTTCAGCCTGGAATGACGGCGGGCGGATAGTCCGGAGCCGACTCCGCTCCCGCGCCGATCTCGCGGCGGAACGCCGCGTAGAGAGCGCGCACCTTTCCCGCCCCGTAGGTGCGCTCCAGCCGCCGCACGGTGAAATGCGCGCGCGCGATGCTCTGGAAATGGTCCATGAACGCGGCGTTCGCGGCGGCCCCGCCGAGCGCGCCGAGAACCGGCACCGCCTGCGCCGCGACCTTCTGCGACACCACAAGGCCGAACCGGGCCGCGATCTGCGCCAGGAACCGCACGAGGGCGGGCGCGCTCTCCTCGATGAGGCTGCGTTCGGTCACGTAGCGCGCGGCTTCGGTCATGGACCGCGCCAGCGCCGCCCGGACGGCGAGGTACCCGCTCTCATGGAGTTGGTCGGAGCCTGTCTGGCCGCCGAGCGCGAAGACTTGCAAGCAGGCGAGCGCGGTTTCGGGATCGCCGAGGTTCTCCCCCTCCTCCTTGGCGATGCTCGCGATGGCGCGCAGCATCAGCGTCGTCGAGACCGGGAGTTCGACGGCGAGCGCGGACAGTCCGAACGCCCCGCCGACCGCGCCGGAGGTCGCGGCCAGAACCTTGTGGACGCGGGGCGTAGCCGCGATCGGGCGCTCGTGGCGCAGCGAGGCCAGCGCAGCCGCCAGAGCGGACTTCAGCGCCCTTTCGCTGGCGCGGGACACAACGTCGGACACGACGGCCGGCAGCGCGTGCCCCAACAATTCGAGCGGCTTGCCGACGAAATTCGACAGACGCGCCGCAAAGCTCGGGCGCTCCAGCGTCAGCACGGCCTCGCGGAGCGCCGCGCGATCTTCTGGCGAGAGGTCCGGCTCCAGCGATGAACCCTCGACCACGACGATGGACATATCTCAATCCTACGATTCGCTAAATTCTCCATGCAGATGGTAGGGCGCTCATTCAGCGGCAATGCCGGCGCGAACCGCAGGGGCATGGCGTTCCGAATGCAGCTCAGGGCTTGTAACGTCCCTATAGCGTTGGCTGACCCGAGCTAACGCAGGCCCTGTAATCCATCGCTGCCTTGCTCGGGTTAGCCCAGCAGGCACGCCTATGGCGCTAGGCTCGTTACCTTAAACTTTCCCGCCCGCCTCTCGTCGCATCGAAGCGCAGATGTCGGCGCTCAACTGGTCCAAGTACGGGCAGGCGTTCTGAAGGTACCAGCTTCGCAAGCCCGGCTGCTGCGGCGCAACCACCATTGCAACGAGGATGAATCCGCCGAAAAGCGCGAGAAGAAGCACGATGAGCCGCATGATGCCTTTCCGACGTGGGTTCGCTGCCTGGCCGCCAAGCTCGGATGGGCCGATCCGAACGCCGGCTTTCATCACGCAAGCCCGTGAGCTTTCTCCCCTCGGCTGTCAACCTCGGCCGTCGCCGCGGGGTGGATTGCCTTCGGAACGCCTGCCGGTTCAAACCGTCCCGAGCACGGCGAACCCGCGCGCATCGGGACGTTCGGCCAACGCCGCTTCGCCTTCGTCCCGCACATCGAGCGTCTCGACGCAGGATCCGCGCGGTCCCTGTCGGCAGGCCTTGAGCATGGCGTCGACCGCCTCCAGCGGCCCCGCGAACACCGCCTCGACCGACCCATCGCGACGGTTGCGCGTCCAACCCTCAAGTCCGTGCAACTCGGCCTGATGCTGTGTCCAAGCGCGAAAGCCGACGCCCTGGACACGGCCGCGGATGACAGCGCGAACGATGCGGCGCCCGCTCATGGCTCGTCGACCCACGGTTTGGCAAGCCGGCCCTGCGCCGCCGGCGCGGACCAGCGCGGTTGGATGGCAGCCGACGGCAAAGGCTCAGCGGCCGGCCGGGCCCCGGCGGCCTTGGGCAGCAACATCTCAATCTCCCGAACGTAATTCGGGGGCAATCCCGCTTCGCTCGCAGCGGCGATGACGCCTTCCAGATAGCCGGGACGCGGCGTTCCCGCCCCGGCGCAACGAGCCATGTAGACGAGGGCGCGCTTTGGGCCTCCGTCGGTCAGGACGACCTGGCTCACCTTCACGTAAAGCCCGCTCGCCACGCTCTCGTAGCGGTCGAGCGTCGGCACGTCGCCGAAGGCGAGATCCCACAAGACGCCCCATGTGACCCGGCGCAGGTCACGCACCACGGAGGCGTATCCGTCCCGCGTGATGACGAAACGGTGGCGCATGAGACGCGCCGTCCCGACTGGCTTCGAGGCCGGGCAGCGGCCCGCCATCGCGGCGCGATCCATGTTGGAGCCGTAGGCGAAGCAGAGGGGCATGGCGTGATCCTAGCACGGCCCGCCTCCTCTGCATTCCTGGGAATGCCTACGCCCCGCGCGGCCTTTTGGGTCCGCCCGCGCGGGAGCGAGTTGGGTCTGTCGCGCCGAAGATCAGCCGGTGGTCGCCGCTGCCGGATCAAGCCCAGGCGGCGAAGGGACCACGCCGTCGCATCAATACAGCGATGGATGTCCCCGGAGCAGGATGGAGACAGCCGGACGCGAGAATGGCGACCCCTCAGCGCAAGAAGTCCGGCGCGACGTAGTCGACGGGGCCGATCGGGTTGCGCGCGCCGACGAACGGGCCGCCGATGGGATCGGGCAGCGCTCCTTCGCCGAAGCGGTCGCGCATGTTCCCCCACGGCGGCAGGTTCTGATAGGAGACGGTCTGGCCGAAGGCGCTGGCGGGGTTGACCTGCGATCCCGGCGCGATGACGTTGCCGGGATTGAGGAAGTTGCGCGGGCGCACGTTGAGGATCAGCACGTCGCCGCGGCGGCCGTTTTGGGCCTCGGCGGACGGAACGGCGGCCGCGATGGCCGCGAGAGAGAGAACGCTCAGAGCGAGAAAGCGGCGCATGGCGACGGTCCTTTTTTATAGGGCGGTTGGAACGCGGCTAAGCTTGACCATACTTGCATGAAGACTACGCGAGACCGGGGCTCCGGGTTCCACGTTTTGCCGCGCAAGGTAAAAAATAATGCGCCGCGATGCCGCCCACGGGCGACCGACGCGCGCCCGAGCCGGCCGGGCCTTCAGGGCGGTCAAGCGAGCGTGATGTCGAATCGTCCCGCGAGCGCTCCCGCTTCGATCCCATTCGCCGGTTCGAGCCGAACGGTCACGGCGGCGCGCTGGCGCAGGTCGCGGATTTGCCGATAGAGGCTATCGCGCTCGTTCAGAGGCTCGCCAGCCACGTACATCTGGGTGACAAGCTCGCGCCGGCCTGGGGCTTCGACCGCGAAATGGATATGCGGCGTGCGCCCGGGATAGGGCACCGGCTTGATGGTGCGGAACCGATACGCGCCGTCCGCATCGGAGACGGCCCGGCCATAGCCCTGGAAGGCGCTGTCACGGGGCCGTCCGCCGGTGTCGTCCGGATGGAGGTAGCGGCCGCGCGCGTCGCATTGCCAGATTTCGACGGTGGCGTTCGGGATCGGCCTGCCGTCGATCCCGAGCACCCGCCCCATGACATGCGTCACGATGCCTTCGGCCCGGGCCGCGCTCCCGCGCAGCACGACGAGGTCGTTGTCGATGTCAGGCGGGAGTTTTGTCGGATAGAACGGCCCTGCCGTCTGCCGCGGCGTGGCGACGAGTCCCGTTTCGGACCAGGGCGCCGACAAGGGGACGATCGAGGCGCCAGCGGCGGCGAGCCCGCCGAGGACGAACCGTCGACGGCCCAGGGCAGGGGTGGCGATCAGGTCCATGCGAAACTCCGAGGCGGGACATCCGCCCCGCCTTCGGGTGAAACCGTGGGACGCGCATTCGGGTTGCATGAAACGTTGACGCGGTCGCCAAGGCGGCATAGCCCGAAGGGATGCGATCCGGGCCAAAGAGGAGAACGCCAATGGGTTACAAGGTCGCCGTCGTCGGCGCGACGGGCAATGTGGGCCGCGAGATGCTCGACATTCTCGCCGAGCGCGCCTTTCCGGCCGACGAGGTCGTGGCGCTCGCCTCGCGGCGCAGCCAGGGCACGCGAGGTGTCCTTCGGCGACAAGACGCTGAAGGCGAAGGCGCTCGACACCTACGATTTCTCCGACGTCGACATCTGCCTGATGTCGGCGGGCGGCGACATCTCGCAAGGAATGGTCGCCGCGGATCGCCGCGCAAGGCGCGGTCGTGATCGATAACTCCTCGGCCTGGCGCTACGATTCCGGACGTGCCGCTCGTCGTGCCCGAGGTGAACGCCGACGCGGTGCGCGGCTTCACCAAGAAGGACATCATCGCCAATCCGAACTGCTCGACCGCGCAGCTCGTCGTGGCGCTGAAGCCGCTGCACGACGCACGCCACGATCAAGCGCGTCGTCGTCGCGACCTACCAATCGGTCTCCGGCGCCGGCAAGGACGGCATGGACGAGCTCGACCGCCAGACCAAGGCGCTCTACTCGCTGCAGGACGATGAGGCAGAAGAAGTTTCCGAAGCGCATCGCCTTCAACCTGATCCCCCACATCGACGTGTTCATGGAGGACGGCTACACGAAGGAAGAGTGGAAGATGATGGTCGAGACCAAGAAGATCCTCGACCCGAAGATCAAGCTCACCGCCACCTGCGTGCGCGTGCCGGTGTTCATCGGCCACTCGGAGGCCGTGAACGTCGAGTTCGAGAACCCGATCTCGGCCGACGAGGCGCGCGACGATCCTGCGCGCCGCGCCGGGCGTCGTCGTGATCGACAAGCGCGAGCCCGGCGGCTACATCACGCCGCATGAGGCGGCCGGCGAGGACGCGACCTACGTCTCGCGCATCCGCGAGGACATCACGGTCGAGAACGGCCTGGCCTTCTGGTGCGTGTCCGACAACCTGCGCAAGGGCGCGGCGCTCAACGCCGTGCAGATCGCCGAGAGCGCTGGTCAACCGCGGCCTGCTGCAGGCCAAGAAGCGGGCGGCGTGAGCGCGCTTACGCTACGCTGAAATCGACATTCAGCGCATACAGATCATGGCGGCGAGTCGGACGAAGGCGAGGAAGTGGAGGGCGCGACCGTCGTAGCGGGAGGCGAAGCGGGCAAGTGCTCGGCGATGTAGGTCTTCGGGTCCTTGTCCACAGGCTTAACGAGGGTGAGGTGGCTGGCTTCAAAGGCGGCGAAACGCACGCCAAGCTCGTGGCGTAGGTCGAGCGGGGCGTTACGCCTGAAGTCGGCCAGGCCCTGCCGCTCCTCCTCGGCCATGTGATCGCTGTTGGCGTGGTTGGCGGCGGCGACCGCTTGACGCCATTCGGGGCTTCCCACGAAAAGCCCGTGGACCTTCGCCACTGCGTCGCGGATGTCGTTGTGATCCTTGATCGCGTCCTCCGTTTCAGCGGTGCTGGTAGGCTTGGTGTCCGCACCCCGGCCCAGCCGCAGCAGCTCCGGATAGAACAGTCGCTCCTCGGCTTCGGCGTGCGAATCAAGCAGGGCGGCGAGACGACTCCAAACCGCGCTCAGGCTTTCGGCGTCCTTGTCGTCGATCTGCTCCAGGATCGCAAACAGCCGGCGCTGCTCCTGATGGTCGTCTTCGATCAGTCGTGTAATGTCCATGATCCCTCCCCTGGGTTGACCCGGCGCGGCCCCTTGGCTCAGGCGAGTGCGAGCACGTCCTGAATGGGCGGTTGAGAAAAGCTCGGCCTCTCAGCAACAATTATGAGAGCGATCCCGCCTCGAGCGCATACTCGCCCACCTCGACACGATCATAGAGGTGCGCGGCAAAGTAAGGCTGCTTCGGAGATAGGCATCGGCTGATCGAAGCTGTTGGCTTCCATGAGCTCCATGTAGCCAATCCTTCTCCCGTCCCGAGCGCGAATAGCCCCGGCAAGGCGGATGTGCAGAAGCGGCTGGCCGAGGTGCTCGTTGAAGTCCCCCTGAAGCCGCTGCGGAGCGGTGTCGATCCCCGGCCGAAAGAATCCCATCACGGCGAACAGCATGGCTTTCTCCTTTCGGAGTTCCACCATGGCGAGCCGCGCGGCGGTACGCCCATGGCGGTGCGGACTGCGAGTTTAGTCTCCCGTCAAAGACGCTTGTTTGTGTTCGAGCCGCGCTGCCAGTCGGCTCAGGTCAACGACCGTCCGCTCGTGTGTCCCACGGCCGATCTCTTCGACATCGTCCCATGCGGCGACCGTGAACCGGATATGGCTGCCCTCAACCCCGACCACCTCTGCTTCGGCCCGCACGCGATGGCCGACAGGGGTCGGCGCCAGATGGCTGACGTCGACCTTGGTGCCGACGGCGGTTTCTCCGGGATCGAGGAAGTCGCGCACGGCATTCAAGGCCGCGTTCTCCATGGCCAGGATCATCATCGGCGTTGCGAAGACCGGCGGCAGGATGCTGTCCTTAAACTGGCTCGCCAGGTGCTGCGGCCCGACGATGATCGAGAAGCTACCCTTCGCGCCCAGGGGAACGTCCTGCATCTGAACTCTCCGGCTGCCTGCCCACGCAGCATGCTAGAGCATTTTCAGGCGAAGTGGCTCCGGTTCGCCGTCGAAAAAGCGACAGAGAAATACTAGCAGGAAGTTTGGTCGCCTGACGATCATGTTCGCGCGTGGGTCAGGTCCCGCAGAGACTCCGCGTTCTCCGTCGTTCGGCGATCACGCCGGCTCGGTCGAGCCGGCGCGCCAGCGCAAGGTCATCACCATCGCATGGACGCCGTTTTCGCCTCCGTCGAGCAGTGCGGCGATCCAAATCTCAGAGCGGTTTCGTTTCAGGTGGACCCAGTTGAGCGCCTCCGCCGAGGGGGCGCACAGTCCCACATGGGTCCGCCAAAAATCGAAAAGCTCTCAGGCAAGCCGGTTGCAGTCGGCGGGTCCGACGGGCGCGGAGTGGCGGCCAGCTCCGAAAAGAACCCGCCCAGGCCGGACAAGCCTGGGCGGGTTTTTCGCGACTCCGTTCGAGTCGGACACAGTTAGCGCACGACCTCACGGCAGGTCTGGTTGCCAGCGGAATCGGTCACGCAGGTGCGCGTGCTCGACGTCGCCGGCTGGCCGGGCTGCACGACGACCGTGTCAGGACGATCGGGACCGCTCGCCGCGCCGCCGACGACGCCGCCGACGCCGGCGCCCACCGCCGCGCCGACCGGACCGCCGACGACGGCCCCCGTCACCGCGCCTGCCGCGGCCCCGGCGGCCGCGCCTTCCTCGGCGGCGAGCGCGAGGCCAGGGGCGGCGAGCAGGGCCGCGAACGAAACAACAACTAGAACTTTCCGCATGGCGAATCTCCTCAATGTCCGCTTCCGACGCAACGCGAGAGACGGGATGGGGGTTCCGCCGCGACGGCATCCGAGGCAGGGCGGGCTTACGCCTCCATCGCCCGGATCATGGCCGTGCGCCCTGGGATCTCCCCGGCGACAACCGGCCTGAACTCGCCCGTCGCCGGGTCGCGCACCAGCAGTCCGCCCGTCGAGATGCCGAAGTAAGCCCCGTGCAGGTGCAGCCGCCCGCGCTCCGCAAGGGTTCGGATGCAGGGAAAGGTCAGCAAGTTCGTCAGGCTGTTCTCGATCGAGGCCCGTTCGAGCCGAGGAAGATAACTCGAGAGATCGCCGTCCGGCTTGCCGAGCCGCTCCGCCGCCGGCGCGACAAGGGACATCCAGCGCCCGATGAAGTCGCCGGGCGAGAGCGGCTCGCTCGCGTCGGCGAAGGCGCGGATGCCGCCGCAGCGGGCATGGCCCAGCACGACGATGTGCTTCACCTTCAGCGCCATGACGGCGAATTCGAGCGCCGCGCTGGTGCCGTGGAAGGCTCCGCCCGTCTCGAAGGGCGGCACGAGGTTCGCCACGTTGCGGACCACGAACAGCTCGCCGGGGCTGGCGTCGAAGATCACCTCGGGCGAGACGCGCGAGTCGCAGCAGCCGATCACCAGGATCTCGGGCGTTTGGCCCCGCTCTGCGAGCGCCTCGTAGCGGCTTCGCTCGCGCGAGAAGCGCTCGCCGAGGAACGTGCGGTAGCCGTCGATCAAACGTTGCGGAAACATGCCATTGGTCCTTGGGTGGAGCCGCTAAGACGTGATCGGCTGCTATAGCGTCCGAAACGGACCGCCGTCGACCCCAGCCTCGCCACGCGGGGACATAGCTCGTTTGCTGCGCTTCAAGCTCTGGCGTGAAGCGGCCGGGGCCTCTAAAGAAGCGCCGAAGCGAAGGGGGTTTGCATGACCGACATCCGTCCCCGCCGCAGCGTGCTCTACATGCCGGGCTCGAACGCCCGCGCGCTCGAGAAGGCGCGCAGCCTTCCGGCCGACGCGCTCATCCTCGACCTGGAGGACGCGGTCGCGCCCGAGGCCAAGGAGACCGCGCGCGCCCAGGTCTGCGCGGCGGTGCGCCAGGGCGGCTACGGCCAGCGCGAGGTCGTTATCCGCGTCAACGCGCCCGACACGCCCTGGGGCGAGGCGGACCTCGCCGCCGCGGCGGAAGCCGCGCCCGACGCGATCCTGATCCCCAAGGTCTCGGACGCCCGAGACCCTGAGCAGCGTCGGCGCACGCGCTGCGCCGGCATGGCGCGCCGGAGCGGGCGCGCGTGTGGGCGATGATCGAGACGCCGCTCGCCATCCTGCGCTGCGAAGCCATCGCCAGCGCGGCGCGCGACGCGACACGCGCCTCGCCTGCTTCGTCATGGGCACCAACGACCTCGCCAAGGAGACCCGCGCCCGCTTCACGCCGGGCCGCGCGCCCATGCTGGCCTGGCTCAGCATCGCGGTCGCCGCGGCGCGCGCCTACGACCTCGACATCCTCGACGGCGTCTACAACGGCCTGCAGGACGAGGCGGGGTTCCGGCGCCGAGTGCGAGCAGGGCCGCGACCTCGGCTTCGACGGCAAGACGCTCGATCCATCCGAACCAGATCGCCGCCGCCAACGCGATGTTCGCGCCGGCGCCGGAGGAGGTCGCAGCACGCGCGGGCGATCATCGCCGCCTTCGACCGGCCGGAGAACGCGGGCAAGGGCGCGATCTCGCTGGACGGCCGCATGGTCGAGCGCCTGCACGCCGAAATGGCGCGCCGCACGGTCGCCTTCGCCGAGGCGATCGCCGCGCGCGGGTGACGCGCCGGAGGCGGCTTTTCTCACTCCGTCAGCGGTCGCGCTTCCTCGGGCAGCATGATCGGGATGCCGTCGCGGATCGGATAGGCGAGCTTGGCCTCGCGGCTGATCAGCTCCTGGCGGGCCGCGTCGTATTCGAGCCGGCCCTTGGTCAGCGGGCAGACCAGGATTTCCAGGAGCTTTGGATCGACGCGGGTCGCCTCGACGGGCGCGGGCGTCTCGTCGGCCATGCGGTTCTCCTATTGCAGCGTTGTTTCGGAACCGTCCGCGCCGCGGGCGAGTTCGATCTCGGTGATGGCGATCAGCGCCTCGGCGCGGGTTTTCAGATCGGGCGCCTCGAGCAGCGCCTGCTTCTCGCGAGGCCCGAACGGGCTCATCATGCACAGCGCGTTGACGAGCGCTTCGTTGGGCGCCCGCTCGATCCCGCGCCAGTCGACCTTGAAGTCGTTCGCCTCGACGAAGTCGCGCAGCGCCTTCAGAACGCCGGGCCGGTCGACCTCGTCCTCGCCCGCACGGGCCTGGAAATCGGCCGCGTAGGGCTCGAAGACGACGCGGCACAGTCGATAGGGCGTCGTGGTCGCGAGTTCGTCCTCGACCCGGAAGCGGGCGACGCCCGTCAGCGTGATGAGATAGCGCCCGTCGCCCGTCTCGGCGAACTGCGTGACCCGTCCGGCGCATCCGACCTGGTAGAGCCGGGGCACGAGCGGGCTGCCGCCTTCCTCGGGGTCCGGTTGGACCATGCCGATGAGACGGTTCATCCTCAGCGCGTCGTCGACCATGGCGAGATAGCGGGGCTCGAAGATGTTGAGCGGCATCTGGCCTCGCGGCAGCAGGAGCGCGCCCGACAGCGGGAAGACCGGAATCACGTCCGGACAATCCTGAGGTCCCCGGTAGATCGCATTCATGCCCATGAGCCGTTCCGCGCGGAACGCGTCGCGCAGCCTCAGGAAAACAGGATCGAGGATAGCTTTCGCCGTCCCGCAAGGGTCATCGGGTCCATCGCGCCCCAGGCTTCAAAGAATTGCACAAGTTGCTTGCGCGCCGCATCCTCGTTCCAGGCCCGGTCCCGGCGCACGATCTCAAGGAGCTGATCGGCCGCCTCATCGCGCCGACCGCGGGCGTTCAGCGCCAGCGCGAGATCGAAGCGAGCTTGGTGGTCGAGCGGGTCGGCCTCGACCCGCCGCTTGAGATCCGCCGCATCGCCGAGCGAGGCGGCCTGCTCGGCCAACTCGATCGCGGCGCGCGCGGCGGCGACGGCGGGGTCGTTCTCCTTGACCTTGGGCGCCATCGCCAAAAAGCGCTTTGCGCCGTCGAGATCGCCAAGATCGAGATGAATTTTGGCGAGCGCCGCGATCGCAGCGGCATTCTCCGGCTCCTGGGCGAGCACGGCCGCATAGAGTTCGGACGCGCCAACGGCGTCGCCCGCCGCAACTCTTTCGTCGGCGTCCTTAAGCAGGTCTTCGGCGGCCGTCGGGCCGAGCGGGCCGATCAGACGCTCGATGAAGCCCTTGATCTGTCCCTCGGGCAGCGCGCCCATGAAGCCGTCGACCGGCTGCCCCTTGGTGAAGGCGATGACCGCTGGGATCGACTGAATGCCGAGCTGCCCGGCGATCTGCGGATGCTCGTCGATGTTCATCTTGACGAGCTTGACTTTGCCGTCGGCCGCCCTGACGGCCTTTTCGAGCACCGGGGCGAGTTGCTTGCACGGTCCGCACCAAGGCGCCCAAAAATCCACGAGCACGGGCTGGCGCAGGGACTCTTGCAGTACGTCCTGGCGAAAGCCGGCGCTGGTCGTGTCCTTCACCGGGCTGTCGGGTGGAGCAGGGCTATCGGCAAGCATAGGCAACCTCGGCAATTTGACGCGATTCTTGGTCCCAAGATGGGACGGCGTCGTGGCTATGGCTAGGTGTGACCTTTCAACAGGCTGTTCATCCGGTTTGGACCGAGGCGGCTGGAGTTGCGACGCTTCAGAGTTCCACGGAGGACCGGATGACCGCCCATCAGAACGCCCGTCTGACGCCGCTGGGTCGAGAGCGGATCGTGCGAACCGTCCTGGGCGGGCGGACGCCGCAAACCGCCGCACAAGACGCAGAGGCGCCTGCCCGGACCGCGCGCAAATGGGGCCCGCTTCAAGGCTGAGGGCCTTGTCCGGGCTGGCCGACCGCTCCTCGCGCCTGAAGCGCTTACGCCGCGCCCAATGAGCCCAGCCGAAGCGTGGGGTGGACTGCGCCCGAACGCAGCAGCCGCACACTGAGATCACTCCCCGCCGGGCGCGGAGCCTCGGCGGCTGGGCGTCCCGAGCCGCGGATTGGAGTTTGCGCCATGCCCATCAGGAAGCGTGGCGTTCGGGCCGCCCTGCGAATAACCAAACGTGCCGCCGACGTAACCGCCGTGAAAATGAGAGCGGGGCTGAAGGTCTGGACGCTTCGGCTCCGGGTCGATCTCGTAACCGCCGCCCTTGATCTGCGCGGACGCGGAGCCGGCCCATATCAGGGACGCGATCACCAGCAAACGTGTCATAGTTTTTCCTCTCCCGATGTCGTGCAGGCGGTCGCGAAGTCCCGACCCGCTGGGCATGACAGTTACCCCTTCGGCAGCACCTCCTTTACCAGCCCGCTCGCCTTGCCGAAATCCATTTGGCCGGCGTACTGCCCCGCAAGCCGCCGATGACCTTGCCCATGTCCTTCATCGCGGCGCCGGTCTCGGCGATGGCGGCTTCGATGGCGGCGCCCGTCTCGGCCTCGTCCATCTGCTTCGGCAGGAAGCGCGGCGATGACGTCGGTCTCCTCGCGCTCCTGCTCGGCGAGTTCCGCGGCGGCCGGCCTGCTCGTAGATCGCCAGCCGATTCCTGGCGCTGCTTGATCATCTTCTGCAGGAGCGCCAGGATCTCCTCCTCGCTCGCCTGCCCCCTGCCCGGCGCCGCGCGCCTCGATGTCCTTGTCCTTGAGCGCCGCCTGGATCAGCCGCACGGTCGACAGGCGCGCTTGTCGCCGGCCTTCAGCGCCTCCTTCATCGCCTGCGGTGAAGCGCTCGCGCATCGGCTTCTCCTGGGATCGGCGGCCCGCTCGCGGCGTTGACGGGCGCGGTCCGGCCTGACTTAAGTCAGCCCCGACGCGCGAAACGGCCGCGGCGGCCCGGATCCGGCGCGGCCGTTGCGCGCCGCACTTAAACGAGATCAGGACAGATGCCGCAAGACACGCACGGCAGAGTCGGGCGGCTGGCACGAGCCGCGCGCGACCGCGCTTCTCGTGCTCCAGACGGCACCGTGCTCGAAGGCTTCGGCATCGGCGCGGTCGGCGAGAGCGACGGCGAGGTCTGCTTCAACACCGCGATGACCGGCTACCAGGAGATCCTGACCGACCCGTCCTACGCCGGGCAGATCATCACCTTCACCTTCCCCCACATCGGCAACGTCGGCACGAACGAGGAGGACATCGAGAGCGTCAACGCCGCCGCGTCCTCGGGCGTGCGCGGCGTGGTGCCTGCGGCGCGCCCGTCACCGACCCCTCGAACTGGCGCGCGACCCGCCATCTCGACGCCTGGCTCAAGAGCCCGCGGCATCGTCGGCCTGACCGGCGTCGACACGCGGGCGCTGACCGCGCTCATCCGCGAGCAAGGGCATGCCGAACGCCGTCATCGCCCATGACCCGACGGGCAATTTCGACCTCGAGGCCTGAAGGCCCGCGCCGCCGGCCTGCACCCCATGGACGGGCTCGACCTCGTGCCGCTCGTGACCAGAGCCCAGCGCTATTCGCTGGGACGAGACCACCTGGGAGCTCGGCGAGGGCTATCGGCCGCCAGGACAACGCCGCAGCACCACGTCGTCGCGATCGACTACGGCGTGAAGCGCAACATCCTGCGGCTCCTCGCCAAGGCCGGCTGCAAGGTCACGGTCGTGCCGGCGACGGCGAGCGCCGACGGAGGTGCATGGCGCTCGAGCCCGACGGCGTCTTCCTCTCGAACGGCCCCGGCGACCCGGCGGCGACCGGCGAATACGCCGTGCCGGTGATCCGGCGCTGCTCGACGAGCGAAGGTGCCGACCTTCGGCATCTGCCTCGGCCACCAGATGCTCGGCCTCGCCGTCGGCGGGCGCACCGCCAAGATGCACCAGGGCCACCACGGCGCGAACCATCCGGTCAAGGACATGGCCACCGGCAAGGTCGAGATCACCTCGATGAACCACGGCTTCGCGGTCGATCCGGCGAGCCTGCCGGCGACCGCGGTGGAGACCCATGTCTCGCTCTTCGACGGCTCGAACTGCGGCATCGCGCTGACCGACCGGCCGGCCTTCTCGGTGCAGTACCACCCCGAGGCCTCGCCCGGCCCGCGCGACAGCCATTACCTCTTCGACCGCTTCATCGAGCTGATCGAGGACGAGAAGTCGAAGAGCGAAAACAGCGAAGCTTCCGGCCAAGCTCCTCTGCGGAAAGCCGGAGTTGCCTGAAGGCCGCAGCCGGGTTATCGCATTCGGCAATAAAAATTACGGCGGCGATTCGCCGGACTGCGGGGCATCGATGACGACCTTTGAGGACGATTCGGCCGACGGCTTCACGCGGCTGCACAAGGCTTTCGTGTTCCACCTCGGCGTCGGCGGTCGAGCCTCGCCTGGATGACGGCGCTCTACGCCGCGCTGCACGCGCCGTGGGTGCGCAACATCCGCCCGCTGATCGATCCGTCGCAGGTCGGCCGCGTCGAGAGCACCTGGTCGTTCCTGTTCGGCTTCCCGGCGATGCTCACGGTCGTCCTGGATCATGGTCTTTGCCGGCCGCGACATGCTGCGCCATTTCCGTGCTGATGAAGAGCCAAGCCGCCGAGTTCGCGCGTCGCGGCCGTCGTCGCCTTCGCGATCTTCTACATGGCGATCGACCGCGCCGTCGCCGCGATCCTCCTCGGCGCGGCCTGAGGCGAAACCTCAACGCTGCCATTGTTGCGGAAGCGAGGTCTCCGAAACGCCAGATTCTTAAGACGAGGCGGCGCCCGTTCCTTTGTGAGCAAGGCTGTTCATAGATCCTCGCCTGCGCGGGGATGAAGATGAGACCAGGCCAAGCGGAGCGGGCCTTTCCGGCATGCTCCTTACGTGGCTCCCAATCTCAGCTTGGCCTTGCCCCGCATGCGGAGAGCGCAACCTTTTTCAGCGTTTCCGCGTTCTCCCCTCCGAGAACAATGTTCCGGAGGCTGAAGATGACGCGGGCAAAAGGATATGGAGCGACTGGCGGCTATAACGCCCCGCTCGGCACGGACACCTTCGTGTTCGCGGACGATGGCTTGATCCCGAACAGCCGCTTGCCGCTGATCGTGCGCCGCGGCGCGATCACCCCGGATAAATCCGATCCCGCCAAAGCTTTCGAGCGCACGTTCGCCGCCAACGGCTGGACTGGCGCTTGGCGCGATGGCATCTACGATTACTGCCACTACCACTCGACTGCCCACGAGGTCCTCGGCATCGCATCGGGCTCGGCGACCGTCCGTTTCGGCGGCGCAGACGGCGAGACTCTGGGGCTCACCGCCGGCGACGTGGCGGTGGTCCCAGCGGGCGTGGGCCATGCCCTCATCACCGAGAGCGGTGATCTTTTGGTGGTCGGCGCCTACGCGGGCGGGCGCGATTGGGACCTCGTCCGCGACGACCCGCACGCCATCGCGGCGGCACGGCAACGCATTGCGCAAGTCCCGCTCCCGAGCGTCGACCCGGTCGACGGTGCGGACGGGCCGGTGATGAAGCTATGGTTCTGAGCCTGCGAGCACGCGTGAAAAAATCTCGCGCACGCCGGCGCGGGTTTCATTGAGCCGGTCGAGCAGGCGCTCCGCGTCGGGCTGGCCGGCGACGGCGGCAAGACGTTTGAGGATGGCGGGCGCGACGGCTTTCGGGTCAAACCGCCCCGTAATCATCAGGCGCTGCCACTGGAACACATCGGTCAGGAGGGCGGAGGCCTCCAACAGTTTCTGGGCGTCGCCTTGGTTGAGGAGCCCGGCTCGCGCCGCCTCTGCGAGCGTTTCTGGCGTTGGGCGCCCGATCAGTTCACGATGCGCATAAGCATGAGCAAGGACCAGCGCCTGCGCCAGGAAATCGAGGTCGGTCAGCCCGCCGGCCGCCAGTTTCAGGTCCCAAGGGTCCTGGTCGCCCTTTTCCTGAGCGATCAGGTCGCGCATGGCGCGGGTTTCTGCCGCGACCGCCGTCTGATCGCGCGGTCGGGCGATGATGCCGGCGATAGCCTCGGACACCTCGCGCCCGAATGCGGCGTCGCCGCCGATCACCCGCGCGCGGGTCAGCGCCATGTGCTCCCAAAAGCTCCGCCTCGCTGTCCTGGTAGGCTAGAAAGCCCCGGAACTGCGAGGCGAGCGGGCCCCTTGCCGCCCTGCGGGCGCAGGCGCAGGTCGACCTCGTAGAGCCGGCCGCGGCGGGTCGGCGCCGTCAAAGCCGCGACAAGGCGTTGGGTCAGGCGCGTGTAATAGACGACCGCATCAAGCCGGCGCGGGCCCGAAGCTCTCGCCGGTTTCCCTCGTCGAAGTCGTAGAGGACGACGAGGTCGAGGTCGGAGTCGGCCGTCAGCTCGCGCGACCCGAGCCGGCCGAGGCCGAGCACCGCGATACGTCCGCCCGGAACCGTGCCGTGATCCGCCTCGAAGGCCGTCTTGAACCGCCTCCAGCGAGGCGCGCACGATCGGCCTCGGCGATGGCCGCGTAGGCCTGCCCGGCTTGGGAGGGCGAGAAGATGTCGGACAGGAGCCGCGCGCCGGCCAAGAAACGAATCTGGCGCGCCGCGTCGCGCAGGCGGTCGAGAAAATCCTCGAAATGAGCCGGGTGGCCGACAAGCCGCCGCACGCGGCGCTTCGATGCCGCGCTCAGATCGCTCACCGGCTCGACGAAGGCCGGATCGATGATCGTATCGAGCACATGCGGGCTGTAGCGCGACGGTCTCGGCGAGCCGCGGCGCCGTGCCGAGAAGGTCGGCGAAAAGCAGGCGCAGGCGCTCGTGCGATTGCAGGATCGTCAACAATTCGACGACGGCCGGCATGCGCCCGAAGGCGCGGTCGAGGGCGGCGAGCGCTGCGTCCGGGATCCGCCGTGCCGCCGAGCGCGGCGAGCAGAGACGGGCGTCAGTTCGGTCAGCACCTCGCGGGCGCGTGCGCTCGTGATGGCCGGAGCGGCGTCCGAAATGCCAGCCGCGCACCGTCTCGGCGGCGCTGCTCCGGATGTGTGGAAGCCGAGCCGCCGCAGCGTGGCCAGGGTTTCCGGGTCATCGCCTGAGCCGGTGAAGACGAGGTTGCCGACTTCGGAGGCGAGTTCCGGCCCCTCCTCGAACAGGAGCGCGTAATGCGCTTGCACCTTACGAGCGTGCCCGCACAGCGCCTCCGCAAAGGCCTTGCGGCCCGGAAAGCCGCAGAACTTGGCGAAGCGTTTCAGGTGCGTCCTCGTCGGACGGCAGGCGTTGCGTCTGCTCGTCCGCCACCATCTGCAAGCGGTGCTCGACCGAGCGCAGGAAACGGTAGGCGTCGCGACGAGCTCGTCCCGCGCCTTGGCGGTGATCCAACCCTCGTCGATGCAACTCGACAAGCATGTCGAGGGTGCGCCGGCCGCGCAGGCCGGGCGCCGCCCGCCGAAGACAAGCTGCTGGGTCTGCACGAAGAACTCGATCTCGCGGATGCCGCCGCGCCCGAGCTTGATGTCGTGGCCGGCGACCGCAATTTCGTCGTGCCCGCGCACGGCATGGATCTGCCGCTTCATGGCGTGAACGTCGGCGATGGAGGCGAAATCGAAATATTTGCGCCAGATGAACGGGGCGAGATCGGCCAGGAAGCGCTCGCCTAGCGCAAGGTCGCCCGCGACGGGGCGCGCCTTGATCAGCGCGGCGCGCTCCCAGTTCTGGCCCACCGTTTCGTAATAGGTGTAGGCCGAAGACAGCGAGACCGCGACAGGCGTCGAGCCGGGGTCGGGCCGCAGGCGATAGTCGACGCGGTGGACGTAGCCGTCCGCGGTGCGCTCCTGCAGCAGTCGGGACGAACTGCTGGGCGAGGCGGGCGTAGAACGGCGTCGGGCTCCACGCCTTCCCGCAGCGTCGGCGCTGCGGAGTCGAAAAAGACGACGAGGTCGATATCGCTGGAATAGTTCAGCTCGCCCGCGCCGTGCTTGCCGAGCGCGAGGACGACGAAGCCCGAGCCGGGACCGGGATCGTCCGGGTTTTTAAGGATGATCCGGCCTGTGCCGGCGGCCTCGGTCAGCAGGAGGTTGACGCCGCCCCGCACGGAGGCGTCGGCGAAATCCGAGAGGGCCTGCGTCGATCTGCTCGACGGTCCAGATGCCGCCGATGTCGGCGAGCGCGACAAGGAGCGCATGGGCGGCGCGGTTGCGCCGCAGGGCGCGAACGACGTCGTCGCGGGCGATGCGCCCCGCCGCAGCTTCGCGGTAAAGGCTGGCTTGCGCATCGACCAGATCGCGGTGCGTCTCCTCGGGCGCATGGGTGGCGAGATTGGCCAGACGCGCCGGATTGGCGAGGGCGAGCTGCCAGAGAAAGGGCGAGTGGTCGGCGAGGGCCGCGGTGAGGTCGCGGAAGCGACCCTCGCGCAAGAGAGGCAGCGAGAGCGTCGGCCTCCGGCTTGCCTTCGGCGCGCTCGATCAGTTCGGCAAGCCGCGCCCGCGCGCGCTTCGCGTCGGCGAGCGGCGGCGCCATGACGATGCGCTCGGACAGGGTCCCGAACTGGTTCTGCGGCACGGATGCTCCCGTTGCGGGTTCCGCCGGCCGACGTGGCGGATATGATCCGGAGAATGACGCTGCAATTGCAGCGCCGACAAGCTCAAACTGGTTCGGCCCTGCGTAGCGGACGGGAGCTGGCCCATCCGCTCTGCATCTTCTCCGGGCGCGCCGTCTTCCCTGAGCGGAGAGGGTTGCCCGCCACGCATCGGCACGCTCAGCACGGCCCGCAGGCCCGGCGCGTTGTCCTCCAGCCGCAACGCGCCGCCATGCAGCCGGGCGACTGCGGCGGCAAGGCTCAAGCCCAAGCCGAAGCCTGGGCGCGTTCGCGCCGCCTCCAAGCGCACGAACCGCTCCAGAACGCGGCCCCGATCCGCTTCCGGGATGCCTGGGCCGCGATCCGCGACCGTGATGACGGCGTAGTCGCCATCTCGCGTCGCCGAGACCGTGATCGGTCCGGCCGACGCGCCGGCCCGCGGCGCGCCGTATTTCAGCGCGTTGTCGAGAAGGTTGGCCACCGCCTGGCCGAGAAGCTCGCGGCTGCCGTGCACCGGCAAGGGCTCATCCACGGATACGTCGAGGATGACGCCCGCTTCCTCGGCGAGCGCCTCGTAAAGCTCCGCCACGCCCCGCGCCACGTCGGCGGCGTCGAAATCCGCCATGCGTCTCGCGCGCGTTTCCGGCTTCCAGCCGGGCGATCATCAGGAGCGCGTTGAAGATGCGGATGAGGTTGTCGCTCTCCTCGATCGTGGCCTCAAGGGCCGCGCTGAACTCTTCGGGCGTGTGCGCGGTGCGCAGCGCCTCGTCGGCCTTGTTGCGCAGGCGCGTCAGCGGCGTCTTGAGGTCGTGAGCGATGTTGTCCGAGACCTCCTTCATGCCCGCCATCAATTCGCCGATGCGGTCGAGCATGGCGTTGAGGTTCTGCGCCAGGCGATCGAGTTCGTCGTCCGGTGCCGCGCGACGCTGAGCCGACCGCTGAGATCGCCCGCCATGATGGTGCGGGTGGTCTCCGTCATGTCGTCGACGCGCTTCAGGACGCGGCGCGTGACGAACCAGCCGCCGGCGCAGCCGAGCACGCCGATGAGGAGCAGCGACCAGCCGAACGCGCGGCGGATCACCTCGCGCAACCGCGCGCGCTCCTCGAAGATCGCGGCCGACGAGCAGGCGGAAGCCGCCGGTGAGCATGATAGATGCGCACGATGGCGCTGGTGCGGCGCGCGTCGCTCTCGCTCGTTGCGGCCGTAGGCGATCTCGATTTGCCAGCCGGGCTCGTCCGAGCGTCGCCCGGCGGCGAGGCTTGCCGACATTGCCGGCGATGCGCTCGCCCGATCGGCGTGGTGACGAGGTAAAGCGAGGCGCCGGGCTGCGCGGGAGCGGCGCTCGACGATGGTCACGAGGCGGCGCAGGCCGCCGAGGCGATACTGCTCGGCAAGGCCGGTGATTTCGGCCTCGATCGTGCGAGATGATCTGGTCGTCGAGCACGCGCCGCGCGTTCCAGGCCACGTAGCCGAGAAGGAAGAACGCGAAGAGCGTGAAGACGACGAGATAGGCGAGCGAGAGCTTGAACGCCGTCGTGCGAAAGAGCTTGCCGAGGGCGCTCATCGCTCGCTCGCCCGTCGTCGCCGGCCGCGAACCATGTAGCCCGCGCCGCGGATCGTGTGGATCAGGGGATGGTCGAAACCCTTGTCGATCTTGGCGCGCAGCCGGGAGACATGCACGTCGATGACGTTGGTCTGCGGATCGAAGTGATAGTCCCAGACATGCTCGAGCAGCATGGTGCGCGTCACCACCTGCCCGGCGTGCTTCATCAGGTATTCGAGCAGCCGGAACTCGCGCGGCTGGAGCACGATCTCCTGGCCGGCGCGGATGACGCGATGGGACAGCCGGTCGAGTTCGAGATCGCCGACCCGATAGGCGGTCGGCTCCCCGGCCCGACGCGGCCGCGCGCCGGCGCGCCAGCACCTCGACCCGCGCGAGCAGCTCGGAGAAGGCGTAGGGCTTCGGGAGATAGTCGTCGCCGCCGGCCCGCAGGCCCTTGACGCGGTCGTCGACCTGGCCGAGCGCCGAGAGGATCAGCACCGGCGTCTCGAACCTTCTGCTCGCGCAAGGAGCGGATCAGCGAGAGGCCGTCGAGCTTCGGCAGCATGCGGTCGACGACGAGGACGTCGTAATCGCCCTCGCGCGCCATGGCATAGCCGTCGAGCCCGTCGGCGGCGTGGTCGGCCGACGTGGCCGGCTTCGCGGAACGCCTTGACGAGGTAGGCCGCCGCCTCGCGGTCATCCTCGATGATCAGAAGTCTCATGTCGCTTATCGTAGCCTGTCGCAACCACGAGCGGCAGGCCGGATTTCTCCTTGTGAACCTGTCCAAAATACAAGCGGCAGGCTGGATATGATTTCTCCAGCCTGCCGCCGGCAGGAGCGCCGAACCTTTCGGGGGCGACAGGAAGTGCGGCCCGGCGTCCTTACGAGGCTCAGGCGCGGTCGTTCTGACGCCCGACCTCGATCGTCACGGTGCGCTCCTTGCCGTCGCGCAACACGGTCAGCGACACCGACTTGCCGGGGTCGAACGCGGCGATCCGGCGCGAGAGGTCTTTCGGCTCACGGATCGGCTCGCCCCTCCACGGCGACGATCGTGTCGCCGCGCTTGAGGCCGGCCTTTTCAGCGGGGCCGCCCTGGACGGTCTCGGCGACGAGCGCGCCCTTCGGCTCCTTCAGCCCCATCGCCTCGGCGATCTCCTTGGTGACCGGCTGGATCTGCACGCCGATGAAGCCGCGGGACACCGAGCCGTTGTCCTTCAGCGACGCCACGACCTTCTGCGCCTCGTCGGCCGGGATCGCAAAGGCGATGCCGACATTGCCGCCTGAGGGCGAGGCGATGGCGGTGTTGATGCCGACCACCTCGCCATCGAGGTTGAAGGTCGGGCCGCCCGAGTTGCCGCTTGTTCACCGGCGCGTCGATCTGGAGGAAGTCGTCGTAGGGACCCGCTCCGATGTCGCGGCTGCGGGCCGAGACGATGCCGG
Organism: uncultured Alphaproteobacteria bacterium; assembly: GCA_963728675.1. Classification (GTDB taxonomy): domain Bacteria; phylum Pseudomonadota; class Alphaproteobacteria; order Rhizobiales; family Beijerinckiaceae; genus JAJKJG01. Next base: position 57,568 of record CAVSLO010000062.1, read on the forward strand.
CCGTCACGGTTCCGCCGAGGCCGAACGGGTTGCCGATGGCGACCACCCAGTCGCCGACGCGCGGCGTCTTGGCGGCGAAGCGGGACGTAAGGAAAGTTGCCGCCCTCCTTGACCTTGAGCAGGGCCAGATCGGTCTTCGGGATCCGTGCCGACCACCTTGGCGTCGAGCGTGCGGCCGTCGTCCATCGTGACCTGCACCTCGGAGGCGTGGTCGACGACGTGGTTGTTGGTCACGACGTAGCCGTCGGCCGAGATGAAGAAGCCGGAACCTTGCGCTTCGGCGTTCCGGCGCGGCCCTTGGCGGAACCGGAAGCCCGAACCGCCCTGCCCATCCCGGAATCTGTGGAAGAACCGGTCCATCGGCGAACCGGGCGGAAGATCGGGCATGCCGAACGCCTCGGCGTCCTCGCCATCGTCGCCGCGGTCGGCGACCGTGTTGACCTTCACGCGCACCGACACGACGGCCGGCTTCACCTTCTCGACCACATCGGCGAGAGACGGCAAGGCTTGGACGGAGGGCGCCGTCACGGACGTTTGCGCGTAAGCCGGACGGGACGGCGGCACAAGGCCGCTCTCGACTGCGCCGCCCGCGATCAAGGCGGCGAGCGCCGCGGCGCCGAGCCATGCCGTCTTGCGGCGTTTCGATAGGAATTGAACGGGGTTCGACATCATGTGCTCCTTTGGACCCTGTCGGGCCGCTCGGACCCGGTTGGGCGTTGGGAGCAACATGGTGCAGGGCGGGTTACGGCGCTCTCACCCGCGGATGAATTCTTCGTAACCTTGCTAGGAAGCGCGATTTCGATCGAGGATCGCGTCGAGCGCGGCCCGCTCCTCGGGACTGAGAGCGCTGACGGCGCTCCCGGTCCTGCGACGGCGCAACGCCAGCGCGAGACCCGTCGCGCCCGTCAGGAGCACCAGCGCCGGGCCGAGCCACAGCAGGGCCGTGTGCGCGCCGAAGGTGGGTTTCAGGAGGACGAACTCGCCGTAGCGCCGCACGACGAAGTCGCGCACCTGATCGTCGCTCTCGCCCGCCTTGAGACGCTCGCGCACGAGCACGCGGAGATCCTTGGCGAGCGGCGCCTCCGAGTCGTCAATGGACTGGTTCTGGCAAACGAGGCAGCGCAGGCCGGCGGAAATGTCGCGGGCGCGATGCTCCAGGGCGGGGTCTTTCAAGACCTCGTCCGGCTGGACGGCGAGGGCTGGCGCCGTGAGCGCAAGGAGAAGCGCCGCAGCGAAAATGCGCCCCCATTCCCTTCCTCTTGCGGGCAGGGGTTGGGGGTGAGGGGGGTCGGCGTGGAGCGCCGACGTGAGAGGAACCGCGCCCTCCCCCTTTCGAAGCGAGCCCTCACCGGAAAAAGTTCGCCCCTCACCCCCTCGCTCCGCTCGGACCCTCTCCCAGAGGGAGAGGGTGTCGCCGTCCCTTCCCGCAGGCGGGAGGGGGAAGCGTCCTGCTTCCCGCATCGGCGCTACTCCGCCGGAGCCGGCAAAGGCCCGGCCGCCTTGGCCCGGATCGGCGCGCCAATCCGGAACCGGCGGTCGGTGAGCGAGAGCGCACCGCCGGCCGCCATCACGGCCGCGCCGAGCCAGATCAGCAGGATGAGCGGCTTGTAGTAGAGGCGCAGGCCAACGCCGCCATCGCTCTGCGCGTCGCCAAGGCTGGCGTACACCTGACTGAGACCCACGGTCATGATGCCGGCTTCCGTGGTCGGCATCCCGCGCGTCACGTAAAGGCGCTTCGTGGCCTCAAGCGGGCCGACCTGCGCGCCGTCATGAAATACAGTCAGGCGCGCCACGTCTTCGCGGTAATTCGGCCCGGTGCGCGGCGCGACGCCGTCGAGCCTGGCCGCATACGGCCCGGCTTCGAGACGTTCGCCGGGCCGGACGGTTGCGATCGTCTCGACGCTCCAAGCCGACGCCGCGATGCCGATCACGGTCAGGCCCACGCCCGCATGCGCGAGGGCGGTTCCCCAGGCCGAGCGCGGCAAGCCCGCCGCCCGGCCGAACGTGACGGCAAGGCTCTGCCCCCTCCGCCACGAGCGGGTCACGATCTCGTTGATCGACCCCAGCAGCAGAAACGCGCCGAGCCCGATGCCGAGCGGCGCCGCAGTCGGCCCGCCGCGGGTCGTGCCGAGCAGGATCAATGTGACGGCGATCGAGATCGCCAGCGCTAGCGCAAGGCGCTGCGCCGCACCCAAAAGGTCGCCCCGCTTCCAGGCGAGCGTCTGGCCGAGAGGCACCAGCAGAAGCAGCGGAACGACGATCGGCACGAACGTGAGATTGAAGAACGGGGCCCCAACCGAGATTTTTTCCCCTGTCAGCGCCTCAAGCGCGAGCGGATAAAGCGTGCCGAGAAAGACGGTGGCGCAGCCGGCGGCCAGGAAAAGGTTGTTCACGACAAGCGCGCCCTCGCGCGACATCGGCGCGAAGAGGCCGCCCTGCTGCAGCAGGGGCGCACGCCACGCGAACAGCGCGAGCGAGCCGCCGATGAAGATCGTGAGGATGCGAGGATGAAGACGCCCCGCGTCGGGTCAGATGGCGAAGGAGTGCACGGAGGTCAGCACGCCCGAGCGGACCAGGAAGGTGCCGATGAGCGAAAGCGAGAAGGTCAGGATCGCAAGCAGGATCGTCCAGACCTTCAGCGCGTCGCGCTTTTCCATCACCACGGTCGAGTGCAGGAGGGCCGTGCCGGCGAGCCACGGCATCAGCGAGGCATTCTCGACCGGGTCCCAGAACCACCAGCCGCCCCAGCCGAGTTCGTAATAGGCCCAATACGACCCCATGGCGATGCCGAGCGTCAGGAAAGCACCAGGCCGCCAGCGTCCAGGGGCGCACGGCGCGGGCCCAGACGGCATCGATGCGCCCCTCGATCAGCGCAGCCTATCGCGAAGGCGAAGGCGATCGAAAAGCCGACATAGCCGACGTAAAGCAGCGGCGGATGGATCGCGAGTCCGGGGTCCTGGAGAACCGGGTTAAGGTCCTGGCCCTCGAGGGGAGCGGGGTTGGCCCGCGCGAAGGGGTTGGAGGTCGACAGGATGAACAGCAGAAAAGCGAACGTGATCGCCGCCTGCACGGCGAGCGCGCTCGCGCGCAGGCGGGCCGGCGCGGCGTGACGCGCGAGCGCCACGACGGCCCCGAACAGCGTCAGGATAAACACCCAGAGCAGCATCGAGCCCTCGTGGTTCCCCCAGACGCCGCTGACCTTGTAGACGAGCGGCTTCGTCGAGTGCGAGTTCTCGATGACGTTGAGGACGGAGAAGTCGTCCGTGACGTGGGCGTAGGCAAGCGCCGCAAACGCGAAGGCGACGCAGCCGAAGGCGGCGAGCGCGGTCGGCCCCGCGACCCCCATCAGAACCGGATCGTTCGCCCGCACGCCCCACAGCGGCAGGATGCACTGGACCACGCAGACGGCCAGCGCCAGCGCCAACGCGAAATGCCCCGCCTCAATCAACACGAGCGCACCTCCACCTCTCCCCGCGGGCGGGGAGAGGGCTTCAGGCCCCTTGTCGGGCCTGAAGCAAGCGCAGCGGGGGTGAGGGGGCGTGTCCGGGTGCGCTCCGTCCTGAGACGCCCCCTCACCCGCGACGGATGCACGTCCGAGTCTCGGCCTCTCCCCGCACGCGGGGCGAGGAGATTTGAGAACTGCCCCTCATCGCTTCGCCTGGACTTTCTGCTCGCCTTGCCAGTGGCCCTGCTTTTTCAAGGCGTCCGCGATCTCGCGGGGCATGTAGGTTTCGTCGTGCTTGGCGAGCACCGTGTCGGCTCGGAACGCGCCGGACGCGTCCAGCACGCCTTCGGCCACAACGCCCTGCCCTTCGCGGAAGAGATCCGGCAGAAGGCCCTGGTAGCGCACCGGAACGCTCGCCTGCGCGTCCGTGACCTCGAACGTCACGATTTGGCCTTGCCCTCGCTGGATCGAGCCCTCCTTGACGAGACCGCCAAGCCGGAAGCGCGTGCCCGGCCGGACGCCCTTGGCCGCGATCTCGCCCGGCGCGCGGAAGAACACGATCGAGTCGCGCATGGCGTAGAGGACCAGGCCGAGCGCGAGCGCGAGAACGCCCAGAGCCGATCCGATGAACGCGAGACGGCGCTGCCTGCGGGTCATGGCCTGCTCTCGCCGGCTTGAAGGCCGAGCTCCCGCGCCATGGCCTCGACATGCCCCTTGGCCGCCGAGTCCTGCGCGAGCGAATGGCGGGCCTTATCCAGCGCCGTCGCGGCCTTCTCTCGCTCGCCCAGGACCACATAGGATCGGATCAGCCGTCCCCACTCGTCCGGCGTGCCGCCGCGGGCGTCGAGCCGAGAGGCCAGACCCTCGACCATGCCTTTGATCGCCTCGCTTCGCTCCTGCCCCGGAAGCGCCGCGATGGCCGAAGCGCCCTCGCCGCCGAGACGCGCGAGGCGTTCCTTAACGAGCGGAGCCCAGGGAGCGTTCGGCGGCGAAGACGACAGGATCGTCGCGTAGTGCGCGCGCGCCGCGCTACGGTCGCCATCCTGCTCGGCCGCAAGCGCCAGGTAATAGCGCGCTTTCGGCGCCGCGGGATCGAGGGCTGCGGCTCGCTCGAAGGCCGCGCGGGCGTCGGCCGAGACGACGCCGTCGTTCGCCGCCACCAGCGCCTCGCCGTAGTTGGTCAGGCGGGGCGCATCCTCGCCGAGGAGCCGCAAGGCGGACGCGTAGGCTTTGGCGGCATCATTGGTCCGCCCGGTGCGGGCGTACACCGGCGCGACGACCTCCCAGCCGCGTCCGTCGTCCGGATGCTTCGCCAGATGCGCCTCCACGCGCGCGACCGCGGACGCCATGTCGAGCGATTGCGGATCGGCTTCAAGCCGCGCGGCCAACGGTTGGCCCGGCAAGTGCGGGCGAGCCGAAAGCGCCGTAAGCCGCAAGCGCCAGAAGGGGAATCGTCGAGAGCGCGACCGCCGAGGCCGCCCGACGGCGGCGCAGGGCCGGCTCGCCGATCATGCCCGGGCTGACGGTTTCGGCCGGAACCGCCCGCAGGAGACGCCGACCCGCCTCGATCCGCGCGGCCTCGGCCTCCTCGGCCGTCAGAAGGCCGCGCTCCCGGTCCCGCTCGATCTCGGCGACTTGCTCGTGATAAAACTGCTTGTCTGGACTGCCCTCGGCGACGATGGGGCGGCGCGACAGCGGCCAAAGCACGGCCATGACGGCCGCGCCGGTCATCAGCGCGAAAACGATCCAGATGGTCATGCCAAATCCTTAGCGTGAGCATCCATCCGAAACGATCATTCCACGCGGCGACACGGTGACGCGCGATTCCATCGCCAAGCCGGTTTCGCACGACGACGGACGATTCACCCACCGTCGCCCGGCAGATCGAGCGTCGCCCGCAACCCCCCAAGAGCGGCCTTTTCGAGCCGAAGCGATCCCCGGTAGAGCGCGGCCAGGTCGGCGACGATGGAGAGACCAAGACCTGAACCGGGCTTCGTCTCATCGAGGCGACGGCCTCGCTTCAGCATGTCATGGATCGCCGCTTCGGGCAGGCCGGGGCCGTCATCTTCAACCGCGACGCGCAGGCGAGACCGGCCATCCACTTGGATAACCCCAATGTCGATTGCGACCCGGTGCGCGGCCCATTTGCACGCATTGTCGACGAGATTTCCCACCATCTCCTCGAAGTCCTGCCGTTCGCCCCGAAAGCGGACGCCGGATGGCGCGGTCACGTCGATGGCCAGATCCCGGTTCCGATAGATCTTCGTAAAGGTGCGGGCGAGCCCGGCGATCACGGGCTCGACCTCCGTGATGATCCCGAGCGTTCCGGCCAGCGCCGCCGCGCGAGCCCGATCGAGGTGGTAGTTGATCTGGTCGCCCATCGCCGCCGCCTGCTCGCGGATCTTGACCGCAAGATCCTCCGGCGCGTGCTCGACTTCGTTGATGATGACGCTCAAGCGGCGTCTTGAGCGCGTGGGCGAGGTTGCCCACTTGCGTTCGCGCCCGGTCGAGGATTTCGCGATTGGTGTCGAGGAGAAGATTGAGCTCCTGGGCGAGCGGCGCGATGTCGCGCGGATAGGCCCCGGGGATGCGCTCGGCCTCGCCCCGGCGGATGGCGGCCAGCGCGCCCCGGAGCTTCAGAAGCGGTTGCAGGCCGAAACGGATCTGGAACAGGATCGTCGCCCCGAGGGCGGCCCCGAGCAGGGCGAAGGTGATGGTCAGCGCGCCGTGAAGCGCCGCACGTCTTTGTCGATCTCGTCCGCAGGCCCAGCGACGGCGACGATGAAGCGGCCGTCCTCGCCGAGATCGATGTCGCGCTCGATGACGCGGAGCCAGCGGTCGTCCGGGCCGCGTTTGTAGCCTTTGCGAATCTCGCCGAAGCGGCGGTTCTCCTCCAGCGGGGTCAGGCTCGGGAACTCGGCTTCCGAACAGGGATTTCGACGCCCGGATGTCGCGCGGGAGCGCATCGGGCCGGCCGACCTGCCAGTACCAACCGGAGAGCGGGATGTCGAACTGAGGGTCGCCGAGCGACCCGAGTTCGCGCCGCTCCGGATCGCCGGGCGTTGACGAGATCGGCGGCGAGATCGTTGGCGTAGACGAGAAGGCGCTGGTCGAAGGCGCGTTCCGTGGCCTCGCGGTAGAGGGCCGAGAGGATCGCGCTGGCGACGAGGAGGATCAGAAGGCACCAGAACAGCGCCGACGCCGCGAGCCGGACGGCGATCGACTGCCGGGCAAGGACTTTCAGGCCGCCCGCCACCTCAGGTCCCGTCCCAAGGCTCGCAGCGATCGCGACGAAGGTTCGCGTCGGATTTCAGGTCGAGGCTCATCGGACCTCGCTCGACGGTTCGCGCCAGGGTCCGATCAAGGCTCGATCAGATATCCAAGACCGCGCACGGTCTGGATAAGGTCCATGCCGAGCTTCTTGCGCAGGCGTCCGACGAACACCTCGATGGTGTTGGAGTCGCGGTCGAAATCCTGATCGTAAAGATGCTCGGTCAGTTCGCCGCGCGAGACGATCCGCCCGGCATGGTGCATGAGATAGGCGAGCAGCCGGTACTCGTGCGAGGTCAGCTTGACCGGATTGCCGTCGACGATTACGCGCCCGGCGCGCGTGTCCAGGCGAACCGGGCCGCAGATGATTTCGCTCGTCGCATGCCCGGCGGCGCGGCGCAGGAGCGCGCGCAGGTGCGCGAGCAGTTCCTCCATGTGGAACGGCTTCGTGACGTAATCATCGGCGCCGGCGTCGAATCCCTGGACCTTGTCGCTCCAGCGGTCGCGCGCGGTCAGGATCAGGACGGGGGTTTTGACGCCGGCTCGCCGCCAGGCGGTCAGGACCGACACGCCGTCGACCTTCGGCAGCCCGAGGTCAAGGATGATGCTGTCGTAGGGCTCCGTCTCGCCGAGGAACTGCCCTTCCTCGCCGTCGAACGCCTTGTCGACCGCGTAGCCCGCGTGCTCGAGCGCGGTCACGATCTGGCGGTTGAGGTTCCGATCGTCCTCGACGACGAGAAGACGCACGCCGCTAGCCCCGGATTGTCGTGAAGGATGCCGTTGCGGGACGACGCATGCCCCTTGATCTCCTTATTGATCGCCGATCACTTTGCCTGAAGGCGCGTCGATCGTCACGTGAACGAGGCGCCCATCTTTGCGCAACATGAGAACCTGGTAAACCAGCGCGCCGCCGTCGCGGCACAGGCCGCCTCGCATCACGTCGGCGCCGGGAAGCGCCCGGCGGGCGGCTGAAATGGCGGCTCTCGGCTCGATCGCCCTGCCCTGGGCGATGGCGTCCTGAATCTCCCAGGCCGAAAGGCAGTTGGCCTCGGCGGGCGCGACGCCAAGACTAACGACGCCAAGACTAACCAGGAGTGCAAGACCGCCGACGCAGCGCATGGCTCAAGGCTGGGGCTCGCGCTCTGAATGAAGGCTGAATGCGGACGGCGAACGAGGCCGCCGACCTGTCGGCCGGCGGCCGAAACGCATCACGGCGCGAGTTGCTTCGTCGCCACGACCCGGAAAACGGTCGAGGCGATGAAGCTCGTCGCCGCGACGATCTGCACGGCCGCGTCGGCCAAACCATTCGTATCGACGTCCGCGGCGTTGAATCCGAGAAGGCCGAGAATGATTGTTGCGAGGCCGATTGCGTTCGCCCACACGGTGCGGCTTGCAAGGATCGATTTGGTGTCGGTCATGACAGGTCCTTTCTGGGTGGAAGAGCGCGAAAGCGGCGCGGACGCGCCGGCGAGGGCGAGGGCCGCGCGCTCGATCGAGGCGACGCGGCGGGTTCAGCCGCATCCGAAGGCGCGCGAGGTCGCGAGTCGGTGAAGGAAGCCGAGCCGAGCCCGCGTGGATGCAGCCATAAAGTCTCCCGAGATGAAAAAGGCCGCCGAATCGGCGGCCGTGGTGGAGGACGGGGCGGTGAGCCGGGCGGGCTTGGAGACGTGGGCAGCCTCCCGTCCTTCGGCGAGGCTCGGGGCGTGGTGAGGTCCGAGGCGGTCACGCGCCGATCCTCGCGTGCAGGGACACCCGATCGAAGGCGTTCGCCGTCGTGCGCCCGAAACTCGCCGTCGCCGCGGCGGCGACCTGCGCGATCAGCGTCGCGAAGTGATAGCCTTCCGCGAGGCCGCTTCTGTTGAACGCGAGGCCCAAGGGCGCCCAAGAGGCGCTGTTCGTCTGCGCGGCCGTATCGTCCGGCGCCGTGGTGCTGTCGGTCGCGACCGCGCACAGCGCCAGGACCGCCGCCGAGCTGTTGAACACGCCAGCGGCGGAGTACGAGACGACCTCGTCGGACCAGACGAGATACTCGACGCGGATTTCCGGGTTCAGCTCGACCCAGGCGCCCACGCTCGTCGTCGTGCGCTGCGCCGTGAACGCGCCCCTCAGTGGCGCCGGCTGGCGGTGGAACCACGAGCGCACGAACCGCTGGTTCGCCGTGTCGGTCCAAGCGGGGCCGGCGACGACGCGGGCCATGCCGACGAGCGTGCGGCTGGCGTCGCCCGCCTTGATCTCGACGCCGGTCGCCGCATCGGCGGCGTGGCCGACCGCCGAGGCTTCGAGGGTGTCGACGAGGCCGTCCCCGTCGGCGTCGGATGCATAGATGTAATAGGTCGTGTTGGCGGCGAGCCCGGCTGGAGCGAGCGCCACGCCCGCCGCTGGAACGGCGCAGAGGCGACCATTCACGATGAGCTTGTTGCCGTTCCGGGGCGACAGCAGGAGGTTCGATCCGTTCTTGGCAAGGATGCATTGCCCATGCGTCCACGCCCCGCCGGAGGGGAACGAGACCACGCCGGTCGCGCGGTCGATCCGCAGCGCCTCCCGCCAGGCCGCGCCGTCGGGGGAAACCTTGATGCGGAAGTCGTCGTCGCCCGCCAGCCCGATTTCGGCCCTGCCCGAAAAGGCGCTCTGGAAGAGAAGGGACAGCGTGTCGGCGGCGGTTTCCTTGTTGAGGGTATAACGCAGGCCGCCGTCCCCACCCTCGGCCCGCGCCTTTGCGGTCCAGAGCGCCTTGTTCAGCTTGGCGCTGAACGGGTTCGCGGCGTCCGCGGTCGCGCCGACCCCGAGAAGCGTAAGATTTTGAAGGTTGGTGATCGCGGCGACGCCCGGAGCCCACGCCGAACCGTTGAAGTGATAGAGCTGGAGTTCATCGACCGCGAAGGCGATCATGCCCGCCTTCGCGGCATAGAACCGCCACACGCCGTCCTGCCACGCCGCGATCATTCCGGCCTTGCCGGCCCACGCGCCGGTCGGGGACGCGGCGACGATGTAGCGGTCGCCCTCCGCCGGCGCGGCGGGCGGGGCGGCGAGGTCCTTGTCCTTGACGGCGCAATGCACGAGCGCGTCGATGGCGAGAAGCGCCTCGTTGTGGGTGACGTGTTTTTGGGCCTGCGCGGCCGCGATCAGCGGCAGCGCCAGGTTGGGCGTGTCGGGCATGGGTTGTCCTTGCGTTGACGAGGCTGGGTGCATTGCCTCTCCGGAAGGAGAGGCCGAGTGCGCGGCAGCGCACCGGGTGAGGGGCGAGCCCTCTCAGGGTTGGACGAACAGCCGAGTAGTCCCCTCCGGAAAGGACTTTCCTCTCACCCGGACGGCGCTGCCGCGCCGTCTCGACCTCTCCCCCTGGGCGAGGTGAGGGCTCGCTAAACTACCGGCGCCGTCACGACCGCCTCGAACCCGCGCCCCACCACGGGGCTCACCTGCGCCACGCGGAGCGCGAGCGCGGCTTGAGGCGCGCCGAAATCGGCCAACTCCTGCGCGGCGGGATAGAGCGCCGTCGGGACGGCGCTGGCGAGGGTGCGCAGGACCGCCCCGCCTTGCAGCACGTCCACCTCATACCGCTCGGCATCCTCTCCGAGCGGCACGTCGGACGGCTCCCAGGCGTCGCCGTCCTTTCGCGTGCGGCGGACCCATGTGAGCAGAGCGCGAACGCGGCGCTCTCGCGCCCGGCCCAGAGATCCTGAAGCCACGCATCCGCCAGGCGTTGCGCCTCGGCGCGACGGGTCACGACGGCCGCGTCGGCGCGCGCTTCGCGCCGGCTTGAACCGCTGAGCCGGCGCGAGGCGACCGTGGCGCGGCGGTACTCCCCCTCCCCGTCCGTGAAGCCGAGTTCGACCTGCGCGGCAGTTCGGTCTCTTGCGTGCGGACGAGATGAAGGGCGGTCTCCCTGTCGCCGAGAACGAGGTCATCCTCGGTGATCGTCGTCACGGCGCGTCCGCCCGTCCCCGGACGGTCAAGGCTCCGCCGCTCGCCACGGCGTCGAGGCCGAACAGGCGCGCCAGCGGCTCCAGGGCTGCCCGCGCCGACATGGGGCGGTCGATCACATAGCCGTCCAGAAAACCGTCGACCGGGAGCACGGCCGGCGCGGCGACCCCGAAATCCTTCAGGATCGCGGCGATCAGCCGGTCGAGGGCGACGCCCTCGAGCCGGCCGGTGATCCAATGCCCGGTCTGCCAGTTGCGGCCGTCGGCCCAGATGCCGATCGAAATCCGGAAAGGCCGGATACGGCCGCGCGTCCCAGGCCCAGACGAAGACGCGGTCCGGATCGACCATGCGCCCGCCATAGACGGGCGAGACCGGATTGTGCGCCGCGTCGAAAGCCGGCAGCGCCGGATCGAAGCGCGACAGCATCGCTTCGAGCGCGCGCGCCTGAATGAGATCGTCGCGCGCGCCGCTCGAAAACGGCGGCAGCGCGGACTCCGACGATTTCGGGTCGGGGAAGACGTTCGGGCTGTTCGGCGCCCTTGTCGACCGCCGGAAAGCCGATCTCGGTGAGCCAGATCGGCTTGGACCGCGGCGACCATGCGGTCGCGGCCGTGCTCGACGCCGCCGGCGCGCTCGACATGCGGGTTCGACCACCAGCCCACAGATCCTTGGCGCGGAAGACCCAGGGCTTGCCATAGGCGCCGTCGGTGATCGGCGTGCGGGTCTGCGCGCGCCGGTCGGCGTCGTCGGCGTAGTACCAGTCGAAGCCCTCGCCGCCGCGCGATTGCCCGCGCAGATAGTCGAGGTCGTAGACGCTGCGCGCCGAGCGCGGTCGGCGTGGTCCGAGCCCGTCGCGCCAGTCGGAGAGCGGCGGGTAATAAGTCGATGCCGACCGCGTCGATCGCCGCGATGCGCCCAGAGCGGATCGAGCGGAAAGCGCACCTCGCCGCCGCCGTCGCGCACATGCGCGCCGTATTCGGTCCAGTCGGCGCCGTAGATGACTTCGGTGCCCGCGCCGAGCGACGGCGCGCACGTCGCCGGCGAGCGTCCAGCAGCGCGGCGACGGCCGGATAGACGCCGGCTGCGGAGCGCACGCGCGTCAGCCCGACGAGCTCCGAGCCGATCAGGAAGGCGTCGACGCCGCCGGCCGCCGCCGCAAGGTGCGCGTAGATGGCAGCGACCATGCGGCGGAAGCCCCAGCGTCCGGCGCCGTGCCGAAGAACGCCGCGACCTGCGCGCGGCCGCGGCGCGTTGCCGTCGGGCGAGCCGGCGGCCCGGGCGCCGGATCGCAGGTGATGCGGCCGCGCCAGGGATAGGCCGGCTGACCCGGCGCGCCCGTACGGGTCCGGCAGCGCGTTGCCGGCCGGCACATCCATCATCACGAACGGATAGAGCGTCACCTCGAGGCCGCGCGCCTTCAGCTCCTGGATCGCCGCACACGCCGGCGTCGGACGGCGTGCCGCCATAGGCGGGCGCGCCGTCCGCCTGCGAGACGCGCCGCGCGGCGGCGCGCGCCAGCCCGGCGACGGACCAGTCGCCGCCGTCGGTGATCTTGGTCGCGCGCTCTCGACGCGCGGCGCGATCGTGCAGTGGCCGGCGCGCAGGTCGTCGCCGAACCAGCCCACCACCAGCGAGACGCGCTTCAGGTTCGGGCACAGCGCCTGCAACTCGTCGAGCGAGGCGACCACATCGGTCGCGCGCCTGGAGCAGGTGGCGGTTCTCGGGCCGCGTCGCGCCGCGGCCGAGCGCCTGCGTCACGGTGCACGTCTCGTAGCCGAACTCGGTCGCGCCCGGGATCAGGCTGACCGCGCGCATCATGCGGCCGAGCCCGTCGACCGGGCGCATCACCTCGAAGGAGAACTGCGGCATGCGGTTGCCGAAATCGGCGAGCGGCAGCCGCTCGAACACCACATAGGCGAGGCCGCGATAGGCCGGCGCGTTGCTCGGCGCCTTCCTTGGCGACGATCAGCGGATCCGGCGGCTGGCTCTCGCCGCCGCGATGGACGCGCATGGTCAGCGTCGTGAGGTCGAGCTCGCGCCCGTCGGCCCAGACCCGGCGCACGAAGCGCGATCGGGCCCTCGCAGAGGCCGACCGCGAGATTGGCGAAGTAGGAATAGGTGTACGTATCGGTCTTGCGGCGCCGCCGCCCCCGCCCTTGCCGCCCTCGCTGCCCGGCGCTCGACCGTCGTGCTCGCGACCTCCTCGAACCGCGTCGCCCAGATCAGCTGGCCGCCGACGCGCGCGCGGCCATAGACGCGCGGGATCGGCGCGCCCTCGGTCGAGGCCAGGCCGTCGATGTCTTCAGGCGCGGACCTTCGACAGGCCGGACGGCATCGCCGGGGCCGCCGAAGAGAGCGTTGTCGAGGGCGGCGCCCGCCAGTCCGCCGAGCACGCGGCCGACGACCGCGCCCAGGGGTCCGCCGGCGAGGC
>CAVSLO010000063.1:0-47381 GCA_963728675.1 uncultured Alphaproteobacteria bacterium
ATCAGATCGTCTGCTGAATGGCGGAGAGGAGCCAAGGACCGCCGCGGTCACGGCGGAAGGTCCAGATTTCGGTCGCTTCCGTCGGCGCGTTGAGATTGCCCTCGACCACGCGCCCCGTGGCCCGATCCACTGTCGCGTCGACAAGCTGGAAGCGCATCGCGACTGTCGCATAGTCGGTCGGCCCCTCGCGCCAAGCCTCCGCCAAGTCGCCTTGCAAGAGGCGCACGTCGGAGATTTTGTTCAGGACGCCGCGCGACCGATTGGCTTCCAGTTCCTGGGCGAAGTAGGACGCCATCTCGGGCGTGACCAGTCCGCGGAAGGCGCTCAGGTCTTCGCGCCCATACGCCGTCTCGACAGCTACCAGCGTCCGTTCGAAGGCGGCATAGTCATTCTGGGCGATGCCGACTTCGTCCCGGACGCCCGAGGTCCCGCGCGGGGCCGCTCCCCCGGTCGAGCCGAGCGGCGGGCTCATGCCGCCGGGGCCCGAGCGGGCGTAAGGCGCTCCGGCCCCGGCGAGCGCAGGCTCGGACCGGCGGCGGAAGAATCGGACCGCCAGCCAGATCAGGCCGCCGATCAGCGCCGCCTGGAACAGGAGCCCGATGACCGAGGCGAGCCCGGCAAGGCCGCCGAGGAACCCGTGGCCGGTCAGCATGCCGATCAGGCCCGCGCCGAGCAGGCCCGCCATCACTCCCGTGCCGAAGCCGAAGCGGCGCGGCTGCGCGATCGGCGGCTGCGCCGGGACGCCCGGGCGCTGCATCTGCGGACCCGGCTGGGTCATGGAGCGCTCGATCGGCCGCGCGGTGGACGGCGCAGTCGCGGTCGGGGCCGGCGCGCTGTAGGTGCGCGAACCGCGCGAGCCCATGCTGGACCCACCGCCGGGACGCGCGTCGGCCGCGCCCGCGGCCAGCGCCAGCGCAAGACCCAGCGCGACGGCACCGCGGCTGCGACGGGATGTCAGGGTGATCATCGGATCGCCTCGATAGAGAGCAAGGGTTCATCCCCTCGCAGAAAAATATGGGAATCGCCACGATTTTTAGAAGAGGGGGTGTTTTGCGAGGGTCCATCTAACCGGTCGGCCCCTGCGGCTTTGCGGGCGCGACCATCCCCGGCTGGGCCTGTCTGCGCTCGGTGAACCGCAGCCGCAGAGCCGCAACCTGCCGTGCAAGGCGACCGCGACCGCCCCCAAGCGCACGGCCCGCCCACGCCCGCAGGCGCCATAACGCCTCCTTGACGTGCGTCGCAAGCCGCTTCGCCATCGTCCACGCCCGGCTGCGCGTGATCCAGCCATGGACGATGTCCTTCAGGGCGACCGCGCGGGAGAAGCACCACGCGAACCAGGGAATCGACAAAAGGTTGTCGCGGCTGGCCGCGAACAGGCGCTCGGCGAGACCGACGCCCACGATTTTCGCCACCACAAGCGTCAGGACGCCCGCGATCACGTGACCCAGGCCCATCAGATAAAGAGCATAGATTTTGAGCGGCTCGATGATCGCGACTGGAATCAGGAACAGCGCCAGCGCAGCGTAAGGCGAGAGGCGCGCGATCCGGCTCTCGATCCATCGCCACAAGGGCAGCCGCGCGAGACGCGCCACCGCGGATTTCACCCAGGGGCGGAACAGATCGTCGAAAAGGACGAGCGCCACCACGACGAACATCAGAGGCAGGGTGAGCACACGTCGCATCCATCGCCGGGCGAACGAACGCGGATGCATGATCGCAGGTCGGTTTTCGGTGCGCATGGAACCCTCGTCCCGCTATGTAAAGAGCGAAAGCGGCGTTTGCGAGGAAGCGCCCTCACGGCTCCGCGGCTGCGCTGAGCGCACGAATGCCGGAACCGCGCGGGAATCGCAAACGTTGGCCGATAAAGGGTTTATAGGCCCACGCGCCGCGCGGGCGCTCAAAGGGAGAGGCTTATGCCGAGAGAACCCCGATCGAAAGAGCCCGACCACCCTGGAATGGCGAGCGTGATCGAGTACGACAATGCGGCGACCAGCGGCCACCCCGACGACCCCGTGCCGGAATGCCCGAACAGCCGTAGCGCGGCCGCCGACACCAAGCGGGCGGCTCTCAAGGCGGCCGGAGCCATGTCGCTGTCGAAGAAGATCGATCCGGAGACGAAGGTTTCGAGCGCGCGCGCCAGCGCCGCCAGATCGCCGGCCCGATCGGAGGGCATGAAGCGGAGCGCGGGCGCGAAACCGGCCGACAAGGCGCTCGATAAAGACTCCGCCAAGGCGAGCGGCGCTGTCCGCGGCCGCGTCACCAAATCGAACGCCGAGATCGCCGACGGCGTGACCACGACGGCGCGCAGGAGCCCGGCCTCGCGCACCGCGCGCATGGAGGGCGGGACTGAAGCGGGCGCGGCCGCCGAGCCGCGCGCGCTCAAGCGGACGGCCGGCGCGCGTCAGCGTGCGCCGGCGCCGGGCAACATGGCCTCAGTCCCGAAAAGCCGCCTCGTCCGCGGCGCGCCGGCCGAGGGGGGCCGCTCGACCGCCTCAACTGGCGGGGCGAAGCCACCCAAGCGTTCGTCCCGCGGCGGCCGCGCAAGCGGCGCGGCGAAACGCAAGGGCGCGGATCAAGGGTTGTCGGAGTAGCGCAGCATCCAGGAGCGCCCGGCGCACCCCTTTGGTTTGAAGGCGCGGATGCACCGGCGGGCCCCGACGGCCCCGCCGGCGAGCCCTCGGGCTCCACTGCGGTATCGCGCAAGTGGGAACCGGATTGCGTCACTCTGTTGCACGCGCGCTCCCCGGCTGCTTGTCCGGCGACCAGTCCTGCGCTGAAAACCCTGCTCGCCTTGCGGGCCGCGGCGGGTGGTTCTAAAGGACGGCAAAGGTCGAAATGCGACAGGGCTAGAATATGGAATCGGAGAAGAATCTCAGCGCGCCGGACTTCGCCAGCCCGGCGAACTTCGCCAATGCGACCGCGACGATGAACGCGTCGGTCCAGGGTGGGCCTCGGTGGCTGCGCCGGGTCACGCTAGCCTTCACCCTCATCATCGCTGCGGCTTCGCTGCTTGGGCTGATCGGAAAGATTTCGGAATTCGGCAGCCTTCCGCGCTGCGACGCCCAGCGCACGAAGGACACGCTCTCGGACCTCAACAAGCAGAACAAGGTCAATGCCTCGCACTACAACGCGATCACGACCGTCAACGCCGGAAAAGACGAAGTCCTGTGCAAGGCCAGCTTGGCCCTGAGAGACGGCGGCACGCTCGAATACGATTTCCGGATCTTTCGGGATGAGTCGGGAACGAAAGTTCAAATCACCGACTCGCGACGCCTCTGAAGACCTTCGGGGGGCTGCGCCGAACCAATCGCGCGCCTACGCGAATGACCCAGTATGTCGCCCGCCTCGCCTACAGACCCTCGACCCGCCACGCCGCCCTCGGCCCGGATTTTTACGACGTTGTCGAGCCGGCCGCGTTCCCGCAGCATATCCTTCGTGTTCGCAATCAGCGCTGGGCGGCGCGCGTCGGGCTCGATCCGCTCACTGACGAGGAGTGGATCGCGCACTTCGGGCGCTTCGAGCCCTTGCCCGGCGGCTTTCCGCAGCCACTGGCGCTGCGCTACCACGGCCATCAGTTCCGATCCTACAATCCCGCAGCTCGGCGACGGGCGCGGCTTTCTGTTCGCGCAGCTCTACGACCTTCAGGACGGGCGGCTGCTCGATCTCGGCACCAAGGGCAGCGGCCAGACGCCCTGGTCGCGCGGGGCCGATGGACGGCTGACGCTCAAGGGCGGGGTGCGCGAGGTGCTGGCGACCGAGATGCTGGAGGCGCTTGGGGTCGAGACCTCGAAGACGTTCAGCCTGATCGAGACCGGCGAAGCGCCTGATGCGTCACGACGAGCCCTCGCCGACGCGCTCCTCGGTGCTGGTGCGGCTCAGTCACTCGCACGTCCGCATCGGCAGCTTCCAGCGTTTGTCTGTACCTGGACGAGCCGCACAACATCCGACAACTGCTCGACCACACGATCCAGACCTACATGCCGGCGATCTGGCGCGAGCGAGGAGCCCGCCCGCGCCGTCGCCTTCCTCGAGCGAGGTCTGCCGCCGGGTGGCGCGCTTGGGCGCGCAATGGATGGCCGCCGGCTTCGTGCATGGCGTGCTCAATACCGACAACATCAACATCACCGGCGAGAGCTTCGACTACGGCCCGTGGCGCTTCCTGCCCGCGCTACGATCCGGACTTCACGGCGGCCTACTTCGACGAGACCGGGCTCTACGCCTTCGGGCGCCAGCCCGATGCGCTGCTCTGGAACCTGACCCGCTTGGCCGAGTGCCTGTTGCCGCTGGCGCCCCAGCCCGAGCTCGAGCAAGCGCTCCGCGCATTCGAGCCCGCCCTTCATGCCGGCTTCGCCGCGGCGCTGCTGCGCCGGCTCGGCTTGAAATCTGAAGGTCCGGAGCGCGACGGCGGGCTCGCGGCGAGCTTTTGGTCCTTTCTCAACGAGACGAAGGCGCCGTTCGAGCAGACGTTTTTCGATTGGCGAGGGGGCCTGCCAGCGCGAAGCGCGCGGCGAGGAGCCCGTCCGCCGCTCAGTACGCCGCGCCGGCCTTTGCGCCGGTGCAGGCTGCGCTTGAAGGATTTCAGCCAAGCCCGGATGCCCATCTCGACCACGGCTATTTCGCGCACCCAACGCCCTGCACGATGCTGATCGACGAGGTCGAGGCGATCTGGGCTCCGGTCGCTGATTCGGACGATTGGTCCGCGTTCGAGAAAAAACGCGCCGCCATCGCCGAAATGGCCGCGGCTCACGGCGCTGCGCCTTAGACCGGCTGCCGGGAAAAGGGCGGCGGTCAGGAATGCAGAAACGCGAGAAAGGGCTGTTCCCCGTGGCTGGAACGTTCACTTGTTGACGGGCATCGCGTCCGGCATAACTCGCGCCCACTCTGAAGGTCCCTGCCATGAGCCACGTTTCGGAACCTGCGTCGGCGCGCGTCTCCGTCCCCCTGCTCCAGCAGTGGAAGGCGGAGGGTCGCCGCATCGTCATGGTCACGGCTTACGACGCGGCCACGGCCCGGATCGCGGACCCCGTGGTCGATGTGATCCTGGTGGGCGACAGCGTCGGCAACGTGTGTCTCGGCTTCGACAACACTTTGCCGGTCAGCATGGCCATGATGAACCACCACGTCGAGGCGGTCGCCCGCACCAAGCCGCGGGCGCTGCTGGTGGCGGACATGCCCTACTTGAGCTTTCATCTCGGCGTGGAGGAGACCCTGCGCAACGCCGGCGGGTTTTTGCAGCGCGGGGCCGCGGCGGTGAAGCTGGAGGGCGGAGCCAAGCGCGCTGATAGCGTGCGGGCGCTGGTCGATTGCGAAATCCCGGTCATGGGGCACCTCGGCCTCACGCCGCAGAGCGTCAACGTGATGGGCGGCTTCAAGGTGCAGGGCCGGGCCGCCGACGCCGCCGTGCAACTCCTGGAGGACGCGCTCCGCCTGGAGGAGGCCGGCTGCTTCGCCCTCGTGCTCGAAGGCATCCCGAGCGAGGTCGCGGCCCGCATGACCGAGACGCTGCGCATCCCGACGATCGGGATCGGCGCCGGACCGCGTTGCTCGGGCCAGGTGCTGGTTTTCCATGACGTCCTCGGCCTTGTCCAGGGCCATAAGGCGAAGTTCGTGCGCACCTACGTGGACGGCTACGGCGTGCTGCAAACCGCGCTGTCGCGCTGGGCCGAGGATGTCCGGGGCGGCTCCTTTCCGGGTCCGGAGGAGTCGTACCGCTTGCCCGAGGCCGCGCGGGAGGCGGTGAGCGCCTGGCAGGCCCCCGCTCCCGAGTAGCCTCACGTCTTAGATCCTGGCGCTCCGAAGGACACTTCGCCCAGCCCAAACGCTCGCCTGTCCTTGTCAGAGTCGCGGACCCGTCGAAGGACATGCCGAAGCCGGGAGCGCGGGAATGAAGCCCGTGCAAGCGGCAAGAATCCGCGCATGCTTTTGGTCAGGCCCTGCAATCTGATGGGCGGCATACGCCCAGTCCTCAGAGAAGCTGATCGCTTCCCGATGCGAGCGCCGAGCGCAAGTGCTTCTGCTCTCACAATCCTCCGGCGCCGCCGGCAAACTGATCGACGACCGTGACGTGATCCTCCACGCCCCTCACGCCAGGCACGCTCTCGGCGGCAACGAGCAAAGCATGGTGCTGAGACTCGGTGCTGACCGAACCCCAAAGATGCACAATCCCGTCTTTCACCACGATGTTTTCGGTATAGTCCGGCGCCCAAGGCTGAGAGGCCAACTCCGCCAAGACTCTGTCCCGCAGCGTTCTGTCATCCGCGGTCGGCTCATGCACCTCTGCGGCGCTGGCGAGCGCCTGCAAGAGGTTTGCGCGGCTCACGATCCCCACCAATTTCCCGTTGTCCAGCACAGGCACGCGCTTGATGCGATGGCGCTCGAGGACGTTGACGATATCATTGAGCGAAGCGTCCGGACTGACGCTCACGACCGATTGGGTCATCACGTCCCTAACCCTGCGGCTATGCGACTTGACGTAATCGTCGGCAGCGCCGGTCGGCCCAGAGAGAAGCGTGAGCCACCATGAGCGCCGCTGCCGCTGATGCGTCCCCATTTCGCTGCGGCGCAGCAAGTCGCCTTCGCTGATCAGCCCAATGAGGCGGCCCTGCTCGTCGAGAACGGGCATTCCGCTGATTCGGTTCTCAAGCATGCGCTTAGCCGCGTCCGCGACCGAGCTGTCCGGGTCGATCGTGATCAGGCGACGGGTCATGACATCTGCGGCTTTCATCATTTCCTCCGGGATAGGTTCTCCGCCCGTCATCTTAGAGCATTTTCAGCCGAAGTGGACGTGGCGCGGCCTAAAATGCGGCAGACGAACTGAGGGCCGATTCCGCTTTTGACGGAATCGGCCCTGGGTTGCGGGGAGTGACGACGGCCCGCAGATCAGGCGCGCGTGGAGTAGGGTCGGCGCCGGTGAGGAAGCGCGCTCAGGAGCGTCGAGCCGGATCAGAACCCGTATGCGCCGGCCTCGTGCGCGCTTACGCTGTTATAAGCTTGCGAATTCTCTAGCGCAGCCGTCAGCCGGTCGGCTGCGAACACCGTAGCGTTGACCATGACCAACATCAGACCTGGGAGGAGAAGAAAGGCAGCGAGTGACATCATTCATTCCTTTTTGTTGTGCGCTGCAACATATATAGCCCATCTGTTGTGCATCGCAACAATTTGAGCCTGCTTCTGTGGCTTTTGGGCCTTTCGGACGCGTGCAGCAGCCATGCGCATCACGCATGCGGGAACCCGCCTTCACCGATGATCACCTTGAGCAGGCGCGGAGACAACAGCGGAGCGTTCGACGCTCCGCGCAAGCGAGAGACTCTAGGTGGTGTGGACTTTAAGGATTTCTGATTGGAGCGGAGCGTGATTCAAGACTGCTTTTGGGGAGGCAGCCTTGGGCGTGATGGATCGCCTGGTTTGGGGAGATGCCGCTTGGGATCGGATGGCTCCGTTCATCATCGGCCGGCCTGACCAGAAGGGCTCGACCGGGCGCGACAACAGGATGGTCGTCAAGGGCGTCTGGGATCATGCGGGGCTCGCCCTGGCGTGATGTGCCGGAGGGGCTCGGCGGAACAGCGTCTTCCGCCGCTTCAGCCGATGGAGCCGCAAGCGTCTGGCGGCTCTCTTCGCGGCGAGGTCGGATGATCCGGACTTCGCGTCCCTGATCGTCGCTTCCACCATGGTCGCCCTTCTGACCGGCCGTGAGGGCCCAGCGCACCGGGCAGCCGAGGGCCGCGCACGGCGCGGTGGATCTGGGTGCTCAGGCCGGCGCGCGAGCGGCCGATGGCCTGATCTTCAGACCCCCTTTTGAGCCCCCTTTTTGAGCGCCTGCCGCGTGCTGGCGAGCGCGAACACCCGCAGGCCGACGCCCTGATCGAGGGCCGGCCTGCCGAGGTCGGCCTGGCCGATGCCGCCTCCGACAGGGACCGCCGCCGTCAGGCCATCGCCCCCAAAGGCGCCGTGGCCGTGATCCCGACCATCCATCCCGCGCTCGCACGTACCCGCGCAACAACCACCGTTACGCTCAGCGCCGCCTCATCGAGTGCTGCTTCTCGAAGCTCAAGCAATTCCGGCGCGCCGCCGCCCGCTTCGAGAAAACGGCAAGGAATTAGCTCGCCCGCGTCCCTCTCGCCGCCATCCCCTCTGGCTCAGATAAGTCCACAAAACCTAAAGGTCCGCCGCTCGCGGAGCCATTGCGCTGGAAGTCACACGAAAACAACACATTCCGGTTTTGAGCGCGCGGGGCGTCAAAGCTCTGTTAACGGGATGTCTGGCATCCGGTAAGGGACCGCGTTGCGTATGTCGATCCTCACCATGCAGCTGACCCCTACGCTTGCTGAAGCGTCACCGGCCCGTCACGGGCTGACCGCCCGCCTCAAGGCCGCAGTCCTCGTCGCGGCGACCGCGCTCGGCCTCGCCGCCTGCGCGCAGGGCGGGAACCGATACGCGTCGAAAAGCGACGCGCGGCCGCATCCCGGCGTCGCCGCCGCCCATAGGCTCCCGATCCACGGCATCGACGTGTCGAAGTGGCAGGGCAAGATCGACTGGGCGTCGGTCAGCGGGGCCGGCACGCAGTTCGCCTTCATCAAGGCGACCGAGGGCGGCGATCACGCCGACGAGCGCTTCCTCGAAAACTGGTATGGCGCGAAGCAAGCCGGCATTCCGCGCGCGGCCTACCACTTCATGTTCTGGTGCCGGCCCGCCCACGAGCAGGCGGCATGGTTCAAGCAAGTCGTCCCGGCCGATCCCGGCGCCATGCCCCCGGTCCTCGACCTGGAGTGGAACGGGCAATCCCGCAAATGCCCCTGGAAGATCGACCGGGCGCAGGCGCTCGACATGATCAGGGTGATGCTGCGTGAGATGGAGGCGCACACCGGCAAGCGCCCGATCATCTACACCGACATCACCTTCCACAAGGACGTGCTCGACGGCGAGTTGTCCCACTATCCGCATTGGGTCCGCAGCACGGCGGCCGAGCCGCACGTCCGCTACAACGACCGGCGCTGGACGCTATGGCAGTACACCACCACGGGGCGCGTGCCGGGCATCGGCGGCGACGTCGACCGCAACGCCTTCTACGGCTCGGAGCGGGAGTGGATCGCCTTTTTGCAAAATGATTGCGACCCGCGTTTCTGCAGCTGATGAGGGCTCTCGCCGGAGCGGCTGAGGTCGGCGCGGCCCAGAACGGGCGCAGGGAACGCGGGCGCGCCGTGCTCGCCTTTGGCCTTCCTTAACCCTAATGAGGTTTGATGGAGTCGGTCTTCGGAACCGACTCGATGAGCGCCGCCGCGCAACCCTTCCAGCGATCCCTCGCGGGTCCGCGCTCCCGGCCCGCAGCCCTGGAGCCATCGGTCGTCGCGATCGGCCGCGGAACCCTGATCGGGGCGGGCGCCGTTCTCTGTCTCCTCGCCGCGTGGGCGTCCGGCGCCACCTGGTATCTCGTCAGCCGCGACGAGATCGTGGCCCGCTTCCTGGCGAAGCAGACCGAGATGCAGTACGCCTACGAGGACAGGATCGGCGCGCTTCGCACCCACCTCGACCGGGTCGCCAGCCAGAAACTTCTGGAGCAGGACGGGCTCGAAGGCCGCATTTCTGATCTGATGACGCGGCAGGTCCAGCTCGAAACGCGGCAGGCCGTGCTGACCACGCTCGCGGAGCGGGCCGGAGCGCCGGCTGCGATCGCCAGCCTGCGCGAGCCGGAATCGAGGATTCCCGCCTCTTCGCTTCCGCGTGGGGCAAGCGCCTACGCGCCGGCCCCGAAACCCGCCTCGACCCCGGACACGCTTGGTCTGCGCCTGCGCGGGGCGACGCCAACCGAGTCCTCACGCCCACAGCGCACGAGCGAATTGGAGTTTTTCAAGAGCCCGATGAACGAGCGTCTCGCCGGCATCGACCGCTCGATGAGCCTTGTCGAGACGGCTCAACTGCGGACGCTCGACGGCTTCGTCCGCGCGGCGCAGGCCAAAGTCACGCGGATCAGGACCGCGGTCATCGAAGCCGGCCTCAACCCCGATCGTCTTGAGGCCGGCGCCCCCGAGCCGATGGGCGGCCCTTTGGTGAGGTTGCCCCCCGGCGCGAAATCCGGCCCGTTCGAGACGCTCGCGGCGCACGCTTCGGCAAGCCTCGCGCACCTCGACCGCTTGCGCCGTTCGACGGCGGCGCTTCCCTTCGGTCGCCCGATGGTGGGCGATCCGGACCTCACGAGCGGCTTCGGCGCGCGGATCGATCCCTTCACGCGCAGCCCCGCCCTGCACACCGGGCTCGACTTCCGCGCCGACCACGGTGCGCCGGTGCGCGCCGCGGGCGCGGGCCGGGTGATCGGCGCGGAGTATGCGGGCGGCTACGGCAACATGGTCGAGGTCGACCACGGGAACGGGGTCACGACCCGCTATGCCCACCTGTCCGCGATTGCGGTCGGCGTCGGCCAGACGGTCGCGGCCGGAACAGTCCTCGGCCGCGCCGGCTCAACCGGCCGTTCCACCGGCGCGCATCTGCATTACGAGACCCGAATCAACGACGAGCCGGTCGATCCCCAACGGTTCTTGCGGGCTGGACTCAAGATAGCAGAGGCTGTCGAGAGCGCCCCGCGCTAGTGAGCCGGTTCTCCCGAACGCCTTGCGCGAGAATGCCTCCTAAGTAGGCCTCGCGGTGGTCGGGTCGATCACCCTGTGAATTTCCGTGATCTTGCTCGCCGGGAACCCGCTGATCTCCGCATGCTTGCGGATCACGTCCTCGTCCCTGGCGAGATAGACGCAGAACGTTTTGTCGTCCGCCACATAGCTTTCGACCCATTGAATATCTGGGGCAAGCCGGTCCAGGGCCTCGTTGGATTTGGCCGCCGCTCCCCGAAGCTGTTCGCGCTCCAAGCTCCCGACCTTCGGAATATCTCGCTCAATGACAAACCTGCGAAGCGCCATGTCACCCTCCCGGTAAAGCTGACCGCAGCAATAGAACGATGCTCGCACCGATTGGAAACGCCAAGCCGCCGCTTGCTAATCGATATCCGCCATTTCCTCAGCTTGACCGCCATAGACGCGCTGCGCCAGCGACGCCTCCATGAACTGGTCGAGGTCGCCGTCGAGCACGTCCTGCGGGCTCGTCGATTGCGCGCCGGTGCGCAGGTCCTTCACGAGCTGGTAGGGCTGCAGCACGTAGGAGCGGATCTGGTGGCCCCAGCCGATGTCGGTCTTGGACGCGGCCTCGGCGTTGGCCTTCTCCTCGCGCTTCTTCAGCTCGGGCTCGTAGAGCCGGGCGCGCAGCATGTTCCAGGCGGTGGCGCGGTTCTTGTGCTGCGAGCGCTCCTGCTGGCAGGCGACCACGATGCCGGTCGGGATGTGGGTGATGCGCACCGCCGAATCGGTCGTGTTGACGTGCTGGCCGCCGGCGCCCGAGGAGCGGTAGGTGTCGATGCGGCAATCCGATTCCTTGATCTCGATGTCGATGCGGTCGTCGACCACCGGATAGACCCACACGGACGCGAAGCTGGTGTGCCGGCGGGCGTTCGAGTCGAACGGCGAGATGCGCACCAGCCGGTGCACGCCGGACTCGGTCTTGAGCCAGCCATAGGCGTTGTGGCCCTTGATCTGGAGCGTCGCGCACTTGATGCCGGCCTCTTCGCCGTCGGTGACTTCGAGCACCTCGACCTTGTATTTGCGGCGCTCCGCCCAGCGCGCGTACATGCGCAGGAGCATGTGCGGCCCAGTCCTGGCTCTCCGTGCCGCCGGCGCCGGAATGGACCTCGACGTAGGTGTCGTTCGGATCGGCCTCGCCCGACAAGCAGCGTCTCGACCTGGCGCCGGGCCGCCTCGGCCTGGACGGCGCGGATGGCGGCCTCGCCCTCGGCGATCGTGCCTGCGTCGTCCTCGGCCTCGCCGAGCTCGATCAGCGTGACGGCGTCCTCGAGGTCCTGCTCGAGGCGCTTGATCGGCGGAGATCTGGTCCTCGAGCTCGTTGCGCTCGCGCATGATCTTCTGCGCGGCGTCGGCGTCGTTCCAGAGGTTGGGGTCCTCGGCCTGGGCGTTCAGCTCGGCAAGGCGTCGTTTGAGCGGTGTCCCAGTCAAAGATGCCTCCTCAGCAGTCCGATCGACTGCTTGGTGTCGTCGACGAGCGATTCGATTTCGGCGCGCATGGTCTTCAATGTCATCCGAGGTGGCGATCGGAAGCGGCGATCGCGAGGATGACGCCGCCCCCACGACGCTTCAGAGAACGTCAGTACAGTCCCGCCGGTTCCGGACGGCTGACGGCGCGCTCGGCTTCAGGCGTCACGCCGCCGCCGTCGCCGCCGCCGCCATATCCCGATGACGGAGTAGCTGTCAGGCGGCGCCGTGCCCGGCTTGAAGGCTTCCAGGATCGTGCCGGCGCCCTCGCCCGAGCCGGCGCGCATGCCTGACCCGACGCTGACGCGGATCAGCTTGATGCCCGGCGGCACGCGGAACGGAGTCGGCGGGCTTGTCCTTCAGCGCCATCTGCATGAAGTCGCGGAAGATCGGCGCGGCGATACTGGCCGCCGGTGGCGGCGTTGCCGAGCGAGCGCGGCTTGTCGTAGCCGATGTAGACGCCGACCGCGAGGTCCGGCGAGAAGCCGACGAACCACACGTCCTTGGCGTCGTTGGTGGTGCCGGTCTTGCCGGCGAGCGGCTTGCCGACCGCCTTCGACGACCGTCGCCGTGCCGCGCTGCACCACGCCCTCCAGCATCGAGGTGATCTGGTAGGCGGTGAGCGGATCGAGCACCTGCTCGCGCTTGTCGATCGAGCTTCGGCTCGTCCTGGCCGGTCCACTTCTCGGCGTCGCAGCCGACGCACTGGCGCTCGTCGTGCCGGTAGATCGTCTGGCCCAGCGGTCCTGGATGCGGTCGATCAGCGTCGGCTTGATGCGCTTGCCGCCGTTGACGAACATCGAATAGCCGGTCACCATGCGCATCACGGTCGTCTCGCCCGCGCCGAGCGACATCGACAGCACCGGCAGCATGTCGTCGTAGATGCCGAAGCGCCGGGCGTATTCGGCGATCGAGCGGCATGCCGACGTCCTTGCGCGAGGCGCACGGTCATCAGGTTCTTCGAGTGCTCGATGCCGTAGCGCAGCGTGTGCGGGCCGGCGGACTTGCCGTCGTAGTTCGTCGGGCGTCCAGGCTTCCTGGCCCGGACCCATGTCGATCGTGATGGGCGCGTCGAGCACGACGCTGGACGGCGTGTAGCCGTTGTCGAGCGCCGTCGCGTAGACGAACGGCTTGAACGAGGAGCCCGGCTGGCGCAGCGCCTGCGTGGCCCGGTTGAACTCGCTCTGGTCGAACGAGAAGCCGCCGACCATCGCGAGCACGCGGCCGGTATAGGGGTCCATGGCGACGATGGCGCCCGAGATCTCGGGCATCTGGCGCAGGCGGAACTGGCCCGGCTTGCCCTCCAGCGGCTCGACATAGATGACGTCGCCGGCGCGCGAGCGCCTGGCCGACGCTTGCGGCGCGTCCACTTGCACGCCGTCGGCCGTGACGGCGCCGATCTCGCGCTCGCGCGCGACCTGGCCCGAGGCCTCGCGCGTGGGCTGCAGGCCGATGCGGGCCTGTCCGCCGTTCGACGTCGAGCACCACGGCGAGCCGCCAGGGCTGCACGTCGCCGAGCGCCGGAACCTCGGCCAGCGCCAGGCCCCAGTCGCGGCCGACGAGGTCGATCTTCGCTGGCGCGCCGCGCCAGCCGCGCGCCTCGTCGTAGCGCACGAGCCCGTCGACGAGCGCCTTGCGCGCCATCGGCCTGCAGCTTCGGGTCGAGCGTGGTGCGCACCGACAGGCCGCCCTCGTAGAGCTTCTTCTCGCCGTAGCGCTCGGCGATCTCGCGGCGCACTTCCTCGGCGAAGTAGCCGGCGGCGATGGAGTTCGGCGAAACGAGCGCGGGTTGACGCCGAGCGGCTCCTTCTTGGCCTTGTCTGCCTCTTCGCGGGTGACGTAGCCGTTCTCGACCATCGGTCGATGACCTAGTTGCGCCGGTCGAGCGCCGCCTGCGGCTTGCGGAACGGATGGTAGTTGTTCGGGCGCCTTGGGCAGCGCCGCGAGGTAGGCGGCCTCGGCGAGCGTCAGCTCGTGGACCGACTTGCCGAAATAGTTCGAGCGCCGCGGCGGCGATGCCGTGAGATTGCGGCTGGCGCAGCGCCGAGGATAGATTTCGTTGAGATAGAGCTCGAGGATCTTGTCCTTGGAGAAGGTGCGCTTCGATGCGCAGCGCGATCAGCGCCTCCGGATCTTGCGCTCGAAGCGTCTGCTCGTTCGAGCAGCAGGAAGTTCTTGGCGACCTGCTGGGTGATGGTCGAGGCGCCCTGCGGTCGCTTGCCGCGCTGGAAGTTCGTAGACGACCGGCGCGGACGATGCCTTCCGGATCGACGCCGGTGTGCTTGTAGAAGTTCTTGTCCTCGGCCGACAGGAACGCGCGCGACCACCATGCTTCGGCACCGCCTGGATCGGCAGATAGAGACGCCGCTCGCGCGCATATTCGGCGAGCAGGCTGCCATCGCCGGCATGGACGCGCGTCATCACCGGCGGCTCGTAGTTCGCGAGCTGCGCGTAATCGGGCAGGTCCTGCGAATATTTCCAGTAGAAATATCCGGCGCCCGCCGCCGCGATCAAAAAGGCGATCGCGCCGACGCTGAAGAGGAAGCCGAAGAAGCGAAGGATGATTCGCATCCGTCCCCGTCCGTGATCTGATCGCCCTCTCGCGAAGGGCTTGTTCTCCGGTCCGGCGCGATCCCCGATCCGTGCGCGCACGGTCTTTCGCCGTCCGGCCTAAGGTCGGAGGGATCGTGCCCCCACGCCCGTCTTTCGACACGCCTTCTATGGTGAAACTGGGGCGAGTATCAATGTTCTTCGCAGGAGGGCCGACATGAGCGCACGAGAGGAGAGGCGAGTCATGCTGACCGGCGGGTGTTACTGCGGCGCGGTGCGATACGAAACCGACGGCGAACCGTTCCATGAGACAATCTGCCATTGCGCCGACTGCCGGCGCATCGTTGGAGCGGCCTCGGTGGCGTGGCTCACCGTGTCTCGCTCGAGGTTTCGGTTCACAGGAAAAGACCCGGCGAGCATCCGTTCGAGCGCCAGCGTCACGCGGCGCTTCTGCGGCGTCTGCGGCACGTCGCTGACCTACGAGAACGATGCCGTGCCGGACGAGGTCGACGTGACGATCGCGAGCCTGGACGATCCGGACGCTTGGCCGCCGAAGGATCACACCCGCACGCAGCAGAAGCTGCGATGGGATGCGATCTGCGATGGCCTGCCGGCCTTCAAGGCCCTCCGGACAGATGCGTAGATCGCAGGCGACCCCGAGAGGAACGGCGTCAAGGCCCGTTCAAAACGGGGCCTTGGCTGGCCAAGCGCGGCGCGAAGAAGCGGTCGATGGCCGAGGCCATCGCGCCCGTAGCGCGGTCGCGCCACTCGGTCGAGGTCAGGAGGTCGAGGTCTTTCCGGCTCGACAGGTAGCCCAGTTCGACAAGGACCGAGGGCACGTCGGCGGTGCGCAGCACGCGGAAGCCGGCCTGCCGATGCGGCTTCTTGCTGAGCGGCATCACCGGGCTCACTTCCCCCGCGAGCTTGCGGGCGAAACGGTGCGAAAAGCCGCGCGTCTCGCGCAGCGTGAGGTCTTGGAGAATGTCCGCCACCGCCTCCGAAGCCTCGCCGCCGTCCAGGCCCGCGGCGGCGTCGGCGGTGTTTTCGCGCTCGGCGAGACGTTGGGACTCTGCATCGGACGCCTGTTTCGAGCCCGTGTAGACGGTGAGGCCCCGGATGCGCGGCGCCGCGGCGATCGAATCCGCATGGATGGAGATGAAGAGATCGGCCTTCGCAGCCCGGCCAAGCCGCACTCGC
Organism: uncultured Alphaproteobacteria bacterium; assembly: GCA_963728675.1. Lineage (GTDB taxonomy): Bacteria > Pseudomonadota > Alphaproteobacteria > Rhizobiales > Beijerinckiaceae > JAJKJG01. The sequence goes on from CAVSLO010000063.1 coordinate 15,831, forward strand.
TCGTCGAGCGGAATGAACACGTCGTGGTCGCGGGTCATGACGACGCGATAGCGCCCCGACGCTTCGAGGCGCGCCCGCAGCCGGTCCGCGAAGCTGAAGACGACCTCCTTTTCCCGAGCCCCGGTCGTGGCGATGGCGCCTGGATCGACGCCGCCGTGGCCCGGATCGAGCACGACGACCGGCCGCAGGCCCTCGTGGGCTCCGACCTCCCTCGCCGGTCCGGCGCCGGCATGCGTCAGAGCGGGACGGTCCGCCGCCGCCGCTTTGCGGAACGCATCCCGGTCCGCCCGCGTCAGCTCGATGGCGAGGACGGCGCCGCCGTCCGCTTCCTGCATGGCGACGCGCGCCAGGGCCGGCTGAGCAAGATCGATCACGATCCGCGAGCGTCCGGGCGCGAACAGGCCATGACGGAAGGACGCCACCAGCCCATGCCGCCGTCCCGCGTCCGCCGGCAACCGGAACGCGACCTCGGGCAGTTCGACCACGACCCGATCCGGCTGCTCCATCAGGAAAGCGCGCGCCTCGACTGGTTTCGACAGGGTGAACGTCAGACCGGTCCGGCTCGAGTCGCCGGACACATCGGCCTCGGTCGCCATCACCGGCTCGGCGCCCCGCGCAACCGGTGCAGGGGCGTGGCTTGCGGCGTGGCTTGCGGCGCGCCCGTTTCCCATCCCAGCCCCGTAGAGAGCCAGGCACGCGAGAGCGAAGCGCAGAAGCGGCCCGAAAGGCACCGTTTGACCTCACCGAAGGACGCCCGTGCCATGATTAGCGCCGGCTCGGTTAATCAATTCTCAAACACGCCGCCAAGCTTCGGCGGACGTTTGACGTCGTACTCTTGCCAAACCATGTCTTGGGTGTAATGAGGGTTGTGGTCCCTGTCCGGCATCGCCGGTCGACGGCGGACTGCGGCAACGGAACATGGTCCGCCGCAGGACTCCCCGCTCTTCTTCCAGGCCAGGTCCGGGCAGGTATCAGAGGGCGGCGTTTTACTCCCGCCGCCTGATTTTCGGTGGCCGCCTTTGGCGCATCGATTGCGAAAGGGTTGTCGATTGATGGTCGCATGGACGGAACACGCTGTCGTTTCCGTTGATGCGCCGGCGAGCGCGCGATGTGGTTCGCGCTTGTCCACGCCCGCCCGGCGTGAGCGTCCCAGCCCCAGCCCACATCCAGCTCAACCCCACGCGCGCGCCGCATCGGCGCGCCACGGCGGTCGAGGGCATGTCCTCAGCGATTTTCGCGCACCGCTTTCGCAAGCGGCTTGCAAGCCGGCCCTTCGAAGGACGGCGCTCCGCCACGGTTCTGCCCGCGACCGCCATGTCGAGAGTTCGTCATGGCCAACAAAATGCTTATCGATGCCGCCCACCCGGAGGAGACACGGGTCGTGGTGGTCCGCGGTTCGAAAGTCGAGGAATTCGACTTCGAATCCGCCAACAGACGCCAGCTTCGCGGGAACATCTATCTCGCCAAGGTGACGCGGGTCGAACCGTCGCTGCAGGCGGCCTTCGTCGAGTACGGCGGCAACCGCCACGGCTTCCTCGCCTTCAGCGAAATCCACCCCGATTATTATCAGATTCCGGTCGCCGACCGGCAGGCGCTGCTCGAAGAGGAAGCGCGCGCCGAGCGCGACGAAGAGCGCGAGGACGAGCGCCGCCGCAGCCATCATCGGCGGCGCGCGCGGCATGGCCCGGCGCACGGCGCGGCGACGAGACCGTCCGGGCCGAAGCCACGGCGGATGAAGCGCTTGGAACCGACCTGGCCGGGGACGACGCCGTCGCGCCCGACGGCAGGAGAACCGGCCGCGGATCCCCACGCCGCCGAGGCGGCCGCCCCCAGAGCGATGCGGCCGATGCGACCTTCGGCGACCTGGAGGCCGGGGCCGCCGCGGCGGATCGCGCCGCCGAACCCGACGAGCCGCAGGCTGCCCTCCTGCAAGAGGCCGAGCCAGGCGAATCTGGCCGGCGAGCCAAATGATTCCGCCCTCGCCGGCGACGCCGACGCGCATGCGCCAGGCGAGAGCGCGCTCGATAGCCGCGAGCCGGAGGCGCGGCGCGAGGTCCAGCCCGGACAACGGTCAGAACGGCGAGGATGACCGACGACGAGGACGAGGACGCTGTCGAGCAGGTTGGCGCGGCGATGCGCTCGAGGAGGTCGCCCGAGCGCCGGCGGCCCATGCGCCGCCAGTACAAGATCCAGGAGGTCATCAAGCGCCGGCAGATCCTGCTCGTGCAGGTCGTCAAGGAGGAGCGCGGCAACAAGGGCGCGGCGCTCACCACCTATCTCTCGCTCGCCGGCCGCTATTCGGTCCTGATGCCGAACACCGGCCGCGGCGGCGGCATCTCGCGCAAGATCACCAACGCCGACGATCGCAAGCGCCTGAAGGAGGTCGCGCAGGAGCTCGAGGTGCCGGAGGGCATGGGCGTCATCCTGCGCACCGCCGGCGCATCGCGCACCAAGGCCGAGATCAAGCGCGACTTCGAGTACCTGATGCGCCTCTGGGAGAGCGTGCGCGAGCTGACCTGAAGTCGAGCGCGCCCGCCCTCGTCTACGAGGAGGGCTCGCTCATCAAGCGCGCCATCCGCGACCTCTACAACAAGGACATCGACGAGGTTCTGGTCGCCGGCGACGACGGCTACCGCGAGGCCAAGGACTTCATGCGCATGCTCATGCCGAGCCATGCCAAGGTGGTGAAGCCCTACAAGGACCCGCAGCCGCTCTTCGCCCGCTACGGCATCGAGGCGCAGCTCGACGCCATGTTCTCGAGCCATGTGACGCTGCGGTCCGGCGGCTACCTCGTCATCAACCCGACCGAGGCGCTGGTCTCCATCGACGTGAACTCCGGCCGCTCCACCCGCGAGCACAACATCGAGGACACGGCGCTCAAGACCAACCTCGAGGCCGCCGAGGAGATCGCCCGCCAGCTGCGCCTGCGCGACCTTGCCGGCCTGATCGTCATCGACTTCATCGACATGGAGGAGAAGCGCAACAACCGCGCGGTCGAGAAGAAGCTGAAGGATTGCCTCAAGAACGACCGCGCCCGCATCCAGGTCGGCCGCATCTCGCCCTTCGGCCTGATGGAGATGTCGCGCCAGCGCATCCGCACCGGCGTGCTGGAGAGTTCGTCGATCCCGTGCCCGCATTGCGCCGGCACGGGCTTCGTGCGTGCGACGCCGTCGATCGCGCTCCACATCCTGCGCTCGCTCGAGGAGACGCTGATCCGGAGCGCGTCGCATAACCTCGCCGTGCGCACGCGCCTCGAAGTGGCGCTCTACATCCTGAACCAGAAGCGCGTGCATCTGCGCGAGCTGGAGAACCGCTTCAACGTGACGATCGCCGTCACGGTCGACAATACCCTGCCGGGCACGAGCAACTTCGCCCTCGACCGCGCCGAACCCGCGCTGCGGCTCGAGCCCCGAGCAATCCCCATCGGCGCCGCGACCGGCGTTCGGATCGATACCGTCGTGCCCGTGGACGAGCCGATCGAGGTCGAGCCGACCGAGCTGGCCGGCGAAGACGCAGCCGGGACAGCGCAGGACGAGGATGGAGCGGGCGAGGCCGGCGGACGCCGCCGCCGCCGCCGGCGGCGGCGGCGCGGACGCAGCGAAGGCCGCGAGGGCGCGATCCACGCCGGATCGGCTCACGAGGACGACGGGGCCGAGTCGGACGAGGACGCGGAGGCCGAGGACGACGCGGGTCCGGAGGACGCGGCGGACGAGCCGGAGTCCGAGCGCCGAAGCCAGCCGGTCTTCGGCGAGGGTTGGGCAGCGGCCGAGGCGACCGCGCCGCAGCCTGCGGCCGAGTTCCAAGGGCGGCCCACAACAAGGGCCGACGCTGACGCGCGACAATCCCGCCCCGAGCGCGAAGTCGCCGTGGCGAACGGTCCCATGATGGAGCCGGCGAGCCTCAACGGTGCGCCGCCCGAGCCGGGGACGCGCCAGCCGGAGCCGCTCCAGCCTGCGGAGCCTGAGCCCGAACCCATCGCGGTCGTGCTCACGCCGCCCGATCCCGACCGACCGAAGCGGGCCGGCTGGTGGTCGAAGGCCAAGGCCGCGATCACCGGGTCGTAAGGGCCGGACGCCCCTCATTGTCGTCCCGAACGGCCCGTCAGGGCCGGTCCGAGACCCGGGAACGGTGTCAGTCTCGCCTGAAGCAGAGTCTGCATCGCTGGCTCGCGCTACGCTCGCGGCAGCCACCCCCGCAGCCGCGTCATCGCCTCGCGGCAATCGTCCTCCGAACCCGAAAAGGAGAAGCGCACATAATGCGCGCCCTCGACGGGATCGAAATCGACGCCCGGCGTCGCCGCGACGCCCGCCTCGTCCAGCATGCGCCGGCAGAACGCGATGGCGTCGTTGGTGAAGCGGGCCATGTCGGCGTAGACGTAGAAGGCCCCGTCCACGGGGTGCATGTCGCTGACGCCGAGGCGCGGCAGCTCGTCGAGCAGCAGGGCGCGGTTGCGGGCGTAAGCCGCCTTCACCGCCTCCAGCTCGTCCTTCGCGTCGAAGGCGGCGAGCGCCGCCACCTGCGACAGGTACGGCGGCGAGATGTAGAGGTTCTGCGCCAGCGCGCTCCAAAGGCCGCACGAGGCGTTGCGGCACGACCATCCAGCCGACCCGCCAGCCCGTCATGCAATAGTATTTCGAGAACGAGTTGATCACGACCGCATCGTCGTCGAAGGCGAGCGCCGTCGCGGCCGGCTCGGCGTAGGTCAGGCCGTGATAGATCTCGTCGGACACGAACCAAAGGCCGAGCCGACGGCAGGTCTCGCCGAGACCGGCGAGGGCGTCGCGGCCGATCATGGTTCCCGACGGATTGGCCGGGCTCATGGCGAGGACGCCGTGCAAGCGGCCCTGTCGGCCTGCGCGCGCTCGACCGCCGCCGGCCGTCATGATCCAGCCCTCGGCCTTGGTCAGCGGGATCGTCACGGGTTCGAGCCCGAGCGCCTCCAGGATGTTGCGATAGGCCGGATAGCCCGGCGCCGTGATGGCGACGCGCTGGCCCGGATCGAACAGGCTCAGGAACGCGAGCACGAAGCCCGCCGAGGAGCCCGTCGTGACGAGGACCCGCTCGGGCGCGACGCGCGACGCCATAGGTTTCGCGCGTAGTGCCGGGCGATGCGTTCGCGCAGCGGCGCGATGCCGAGCGCCTCCGTGTAGCCGATGCGCCCTGTCTCCAGCGCGGCCTTCGCGGCTTCGCGGGCGGCGCGCGGGGCCGAGCGCCGAGGGCTGCCCGACCTCCATGTGGACGACGCGATCCCCTCGCCTTTCTTTCGCCGCGGCGGCGGCCAATACGTCCATCGCCAGGAACGGCGCGACGCGCTGCACGCGGAGCGCGACCTCAGGAAGAACCAGTGCGGCGGATCGTCGGGTCATCGGTTCGTCTTTCATCCGCTCGTGCTTAGGCGTTGACGCCGCAGCCACCAAGCCGTGAATTGACCGTCGTGGCCGAAAGCCGCTAACCCAGCCGCAGAGATCAGCCGGTCGCCGCGGGACAGGTCGCCCGCCTGCCGCGGACCGCTCAGGGAACTCCGGACTTGAAAGGATCACCGATGCGTTTCGCCAGACCCGCCCTATACGGAGCCGCCGCGCTCCTGTTGGCGCTGACGTCGGCCGGCCATGCCCAGACGGCCTTCAACGACGAGCAGCGGCAGGCGATCGAGCAGATCGTGAAGGACTACCTCGTGAAAAATCCCGAGGTGCTTCAGGAGGCCATGACGGAGCTCGAGCGCCGCCAGCAGGACGCCCAGAAAACCGCTCAGGCCGCCGCGCTGACCCAGGAGCGCGAGAAACTCTTGAACTCGCCGCGCGGGAATGTCGTCGGCAACCCGGCCGGCGATGTGACGCTGGTCGAGTTCTTCGATTACAACTGCGGCTACTGCAAGCGCGCGCTCAGCGATCTCAAGACCTTGATCAAGGCCGACCCGAAGCTCAGGGTCGTGCTCAAGGATTTTCCGGTGCTCGGTCCGGAGTCGGTCGAGGCGAGCCGGGTCTCGCTCGCCGTCAAGCAGCAGATCAAGGGCGAGAGGTTGTTCGAGTACCATGCGAAGCTGATGGAGACGCGGGGCCGCGTGAACGGCGAGCGCGCTCTCGCGGTGGCGCGCGAAATGGGCCTCGACGTGGAACGCCTGAAGAAGGACATGGAGAACCCGGAGGTTCGCCAAGCGTTGCAGGAAAACGTCGGCCTCGGCGACAAGCTCGGCCTCACCGGCACCCCGGCCTTCATCGTCGGCGACGAAGTCGTCTCCGGGGCGGTCGGGGCCGAACCCCTGCGTCAGGCCATCGCCGGCGTGCGCCAGTGCGGCAAGGCGGTGTGCTGAGCGCTTGCCGCCCTGCGCGCTCCAGAGGTCAGATCGTCTCAGCCCCGGCCCGGTCCGAAACCGGCGTCCCTGTTCCCGTCCCCGTCACCAGGGCCGAGGGCTCCTCGCTCAGCCAGCGATACAGGACGCCGCCAACGGCCCCGCCCAGGAGCGGGGCCACCCAGAACAGCCAGAGCTGCGCCAGCGCCCAGCCGCCGGCGAAGAGCGCGGGGCCCGTGCTGCGCGCCGGATTCACGGAAGTGTTCGTGACCGGGATCGAGACGAGGTGGATCAAGGTCAGCGCGAAGCCGATGGCGATCGGCGCGAAGCCCGCCGGCGCCTTGCCGTGCGTCGAGCCCATGATGACGAACAGGAACATGGCCGTGAGCACGAACTCGGCGACGAAGGCCGAAACCAGGCCGTATTTGCCGGGCGAGTGCTCGCCGTAGCCGTTGGCCGCGAACCCTTTGCCGAGATCGAATCCGGGCGCGCCGCTGGCGATCACATAGAGCGCCACGGCCGCGATCACCGCGCCGGCCACCTGGGCGATCACGTAGGGCAGGACCTGGTTCGCTGGAAACCGGCCGCCGGCTGTGAGGCCGACCGTCACGGCGGGGTTCAGATGGCAGCCCGAGATGTGGCCGATGGAATAGGCCATCGTGAGTACGGTGAGGCCGAAAGCGAGCGAGACGCCCAAGAGCCCGATCCCGACTTGCGGAAATCCGGCCGCGATCACCGCCGAGCCGCAACCGGCGAACGTCAACCAGAACGTGCCGATGGCCTCGGCGACGTACTTCTTGGTCTGGTCCATGTCACACCTTTCGTTCGCCCCTGTGGGGCGCGGGGCCGGAATTTGACATATGTCAAGCTGCGACACTATCCGAAGCATCCCTTTCTCCCGTCCAAGCTTTTGGCTAAGAACACACCCGATCCGCCGTCCGCGGACCCGCCTCACATGACCGCCGTCGGGTTCCTGAAGCCCTGACCTTTGATCGCAAGAGACCTGCGCATGCCCAAGGCGAGCCCCTTCGATCCCGAACTCGTGCGCGAACTCGCGACGCTGATCGCCGAGACGGATCTGACGGAGATCGAGGTCGAGAAAGGCGACCTGCGCATCCGCGTCGCCCGCATGATGACGGCCAGCGTCACCGTGCCGGTGGCGGCGCCCGCGCTTGCGCCGACGCCGTCCGCCGCCGAGCCCGCCGCCGTCCCGGCTCCGGTGGCGTCGAGCGACAGCGCCGCCGGCCAGGGCGGCCGCCGCGACCATCCGGGCGCGGTGCCCTCGCCGATGGTCGGCACCGCCTATCGGGCCCTCGCCCGAGGCGAAGCCCTTCGTCGAGGTCGGCTCGAAGGTCGAGGCCGGCGACAAGCTGCTGCTCATCGAGGCGATGAAGACCTTCAACGAGATCGCGGCGCCCCGCGCCGGCACGGTCACGGCGATCCTGGTCGAGGACGGCCAGCCGGTCGAATACGGCGAGCCGCTGATGGTCATCGAGTAACGCGCGAATGTTCGACAAGATCCTGATCGCCAACCGCGGCGAGATCGCGCTGCGCATCCTGCGCGCCGCCAAGGAGCTCGGCATCGCGACGGTCGCGGTCCATTCGACCGCCGACGCCGACGCCATGCATGTGCGGCTCGCCGACGAGAGCGTCTGCATCGGCCCGCCGCCCGCGCGCGACAGCTATCTCAACATTCCGGCGATCATCGCCGCCTGCGAGATCACCGGCGCCGACGCCGTCCATCCCGGCTACGGCTTCCTGTCCGAGAACGCGCGCTTCGCCGAGATGCTCGAGCATCACGACATCACCTTCATCGGCCCGAAGGCCGAGCACATCCGCATCATGGGCGACAAGATCGAGGCCAAGCGCACCGCCAAGCGCCTCGGCATCCCGTGCGTGCCGGGCTCGGAGGGCGGCGTCACCGACGAGGACGACGCCAAGCGCATCGCCGCGGAGATCGGCTACCCGGTGCTCATCAAGGCGGCGGCCGGCGGCGGCGGGCGCGGCATGAAGGTGGCGCGCACCGAGGACGACCTCGCGCACGCGCTCGCGACGGCGCGCGCCGAGGCCAAGGCGGCCTTCGGCGACGACGCCGTCTACTCGAGAAGTATCTCGAGAAGCCGCGCCACATCGAGATCCAGGTGCTCGGCGACGGCAAGGGCAACGCCATCCATCTCGGCGAGCGCGACTGCTCGCTGCAGCGCCGCCACCAGAAGGTCTGGGAGGAAGGCCCCTCGCCCGCCCTCAACGCCCGAGAGCGCGAGCGCATCGGCGGGATCGTCGCGGCCGCGATGCAGGAGCTCGGCTATGCCGGCGCCGGCACGGTCGAGTTCCTCTACGAGGACGGCGAGTTCTACTTCATCGAGATGAACACCCGCATCCAGGTCGAGCATCCGGTGACCGAGATGATCACCGGCATCGACCTCGTCAACGAGCAGATCCGCATCGCCGCGGGCGCGCCGCTGTCGCTCAAGCAGGACGACGTGCTGATCGAGGGCCACGCCATCGAGTGCCGCATCAACGCCGAGGATCCCGCGACCTTCCGCCCGTCGCCGGGCCTGATCACCTATTTCCACCCGCCGGGCGGCCTCGGCGTGCGCGTCGATTCGGCCGTCTACCAGGGCTACCGCATCCCGCCGTATTACGACTCGCTGGTCGGCAAGCTCATCGTGCACGGCCGCACCCGCAACGAGTGCCTGATGCGGCTGCGCCGCGCGCTGGACGAATTCGTCGTCGACGGCATCGAGACGACGCTGCCGCTGTTCCGCACCTGGTGCGCAACCCCGACATCCAGAACGGCCACTACGACATCCACTGGCTCGAGAATTTCTTGAAAACCGGCGGCCTTGAGAACGGCTGATTGCGGCGGGTCCGACGTTTATTAAGAACACGTCGGGAAATCGAGGCGGACACCATGCACGGCGGCGGACGGGTCGAGATCACGCCCGAGATCCTGCTGAAGGCCTATGCGGCCGGCATCTTTCCGATGGCCGAGGACGCCGACGACCCGAGCCTGTTCTGGGTCGAGCCGCAGGAGCGCGGCGTCATTCCGCTCGACGCGTTCCACGTCGCGAAGCGGCTCGCCCGCACGGTCCGGTCGGACGCGTTCGAGGTGCGGGTCGATCACGACTTCGACGCCGTGATCGCCGGCTGCGCCGAGCCGGATTTCGATCGCGACCCAGACCTGGATCAACGCCCGCATCCGCCGCCTCTACGGCGAACTGTTCGACCTCGGCCATTGCCATACGGTCGAAGTCTACGACGCAGGCGGCCGGCTCGTCGGCGGGCTCTACGGGGTCCGGCTCGGCGCGGCGTTTTTCGGCGAGAGCATGTTCCACCGCGCGCGCGACGCCTCCAAGGTGGCCCTCGTCCACCTCGCGGCGCGGTTGCGGGCGGGCGGCTTCATGCTGCTCGACACCCAGTTCGTAACGGCTCACCTGGCGCAATTCGGCGCTGTCGAGGTGCCGCGCCGCGTCTATAAGCAGCTTCTGCGCAACGCCGTCGAAGCGCCGGCCTGCTGGTCCGCGTGGCCATGCGACGCCGTCGTCCCCGGCGCCGACGTTCTGCGCGCGCTCCGCGGGAGCGAGCCGCCTTGAGCTATCGGTTGCCGCCGGTGGGATCGAAGCCGCCGTAGGGGCTGCTGTTGGTCGGGAAGAAGCGCCGGCTCGGCTGCTGCTGCGGCTGGACCGGCGTGCCGCGCGGGGGCGCAACGTCGAGGCGACCGGCGGCCGGAGCGCCCGGGGGCTGCTGCTGCGCGGAGCGCGCGTCTCCGGCTTGCTGACGGCGGCGGCGCTCCTGGGTCGGAGCGGCCGGACGGTCGTCGGTCTCCTTGGCCTCGGCGATCACCTCGCTGCCGCCTTTGCAGTCGGTGAGCCAGATATCGTAGACCGCGTGCTCGATGCCGTGCAGGCCGGGGCTCGATGCGAACATCCAGCCCGTGAAGATGCGGCGGTACTTGTTCTCGAGCGTGACCTCGTCGACTTCGACGAAGACGGTCGTGTTCGGGCTCTCGGTCTGCGGGCGGGTGTAGCAGACGCGCGGGGTCAGTTGCAGCGCGCCGAACTGCACCGTCTCGTCGACGGCGACCTCGAACGAGATGATCCGCCCGGTGATCTTGTCGAGACCGGAAAACACCGCGGTCGGGTTCTTGATCTTGTCCGCCTGCGCTTGGCCGGCGCCGCCCGCGAGCAGCGCGAGCGCCAGAGCGGTCCTGAAGCCTCGTGATATCATCGGGTTCGTTCACTTTGGAAAAGACGGCATCGCGCGCGACGCTCCGGCGAGCGGTTAACACGCGAACCGTGGTCGAAAAAGGGCGCGCGGAAGCGCTCGCTTCTACTCAGCGGCCGCCACGAACTCCGGCGGCAGGGGTGCGCCGTCGAAGGACAGCAAGCGGTTCGCCTCCAGGTCCGGCAGCGTCTCGACCTCGGCGAGCTTGCGGTCGATCTGCTTTCGCCGCTTCGAGACCTCGTCGATGGTGTTGGACGCCTCGGCGAGCTTCTTCTTCACCTTGTCGAGCACCTCGCCGTATTTGCCGAACTCGGTCTTCACGGCGGAGAGCAAGTGCCGGACCTCGCTCGACCGCTTCTGGATGGCGAGCGTCCGAAACCCCATCTGCAAGCTGTTCAGGATCGCAAGCAGCACCGTCGGCCCCGCCACCACGATCCGGCACTTGCGCTGCAAATCGTCCATGACGCCGGGCCGGCGGATGACTTCGGCGTACAGACCCTCGGTCGGCAGGTATAGGATGGCGAAGTCGGTGGTGTGCGGCGGGCAGACGTATTTCTCGCAGATCGAAGCCCCCTCTCGGCGGATGCTGGCCTCAAGCTCCTTCAGGGCTTTCTCCACCCCGTCGCTGTCCGACCGGTCGGAGGCGTCGATCAGGCGCTCGTAAGACTCGCTTGGGAATTTGGCGTCGATCGGCAGCCACAACGGGCCATCCTCGGTCCCGTGCGGGAGCCGGATGGCGAAATCGACGCACTCGCCGCTCTGCGGCCGCACCTTGACGCCTCGCGCGTACTGGTCCGCCGTCAGCACCTGATCGAGGAGAGCGCCGAGCGAGACTTCGCCCCAGGTGCCGCGGGTCTTGACGTTGGTCAGGACGCGCTTGAGGTCGCCGACGCCGGTCGCGAGCTGCTGCATTTCGCCGACGCTCTCGTAAACCTGCTTCAGCTGATCGCTGACGAGCTTGAAGCTTTCGCCGAGACGCTGCTCCAGGGCGCCTTGCAGCTTTTCGTCGACGGTGCGCCGCATGTCCTCCAGCTTGGCGGAGTTGTCCTGGCGAAGCGCGTCGAGACGGCCCTCGACGGTTTTGCGCAGGCTGTCCTGCGCCTCGGCGCTGCCTTGCGCGAGGCGGTGGATTTCGCCGGCGACGCCATCGAGCCGCTCCTTCTGACTCGCGGCGCTCTGGGCGAGATGATGGGCCAGAAACTCGCTGAACCCCTGGAACTGCCGCGCAACCTCGTCGCGCAGCGCCTTTCCGGTTTCGTCGCCGTCCTTGCGCGTCTCGGACAGCCGCCGGGCCACCTCGTCGCGCAGCGCCCGCGACCCCTCGTCGATCCGGGCGAACCCCTCGCGCAGGATAGCGCTCGCCTCCTCGCGCTGGCTGCGCCCGCGCGCGTCGGCCTCGTCGCGGCTGCGGCGCAGGTCATCCGCCAGCGCGGTCCGGAGACGTTCGAGGTCGCCTCGGAGATCGTCCAGCGCACCGGTCAGCAGCGCCAGCGCCGGGTCCGGCGGGCGCGGCCGCAGCGTCGCCAACGCCGCGAAAAGCGCGGCGGCCCCGCTGAACGCAACCGCGATCCAAACCGCGTCGATCGGCATGAGCCCTCCGTCAGCGCCGTCCCGCCCGGCGCATGGCCGGAACAAGGCGCGAATCGGTTAACGGAGAGCTAACCGGGGCTGTGACTCTGCGATACCAGAACCAAAAGCGAACAACGGACTTCTTCAGGACCGATCCGCGCCGGCCTCGCGCCAAGACAACTACGGAGCCGGTGAGGCGGACGGCTTTCCCCTCTCGAGCGTCAGAACGACGAGGATTTTTGCGGGCGCTGCGCCCGTCCACTCGTCGTGCACGACGCCGGGCGGAATCTCGCCCGAGTCGCCGGCCTTGAGCGTTCTCTCCGGCTGACCATCAACCGCGATCGTATATTCGCCCTCAAGAACGTAGCCGGCGACGGTTCCGGGGTGGGCATGGCGGCCGAGCCGCGTGTTCGCGCTGACGTCCACGAGGGCGAAGGTGACGTCGTAATTGCTGCCGGGCACCTCGATTTTATGCAGCGTCGACCGTTTGACGTTCGGCGTCGCCATCCCGAGCGTCGGCTGCTGGGCGGCGGCGAGGCCGGCGCTTCCTGCTAGGACGAGCGCGGCGCAGATCGGAGCTAAACGCAGCATCGATTCCCCCCTGTGAGGCCATGGAGGAAAGCCTTAGCCCTGCGCAGTCAGGGCGCAAGATGACCGCGGTCGCCGCAACTCGCATCAAGCCGACCAGCGCCGTGTCGGCGATCGTCTTAGAAGACGTGGAAGAGGTAAAAGCCGTTGAAGCGAACGCTCGCGTGCGCGGCGGTTTCGTCGAAGCCGACCGGGGTCGCCGTGGGCTCGTCGAGCTTGCCGCTGAACGCCCATGTCTTCACGGTCAAGAACAGCGGAACCGCGCAGTCCTCGGGGACGGCGCAATAAACCGCATCCTGGCCCTTGCGCCGAAAGAGGTTGTAAGCGCGCATGGCTTCGCCTCCGCCACATCCGCCCCCGGATGAGTCGCAGAGCTACAAGCCGATCGCGACGGGATTATGTCAGGGGGGCCCGCGCCGCGCGTCAACGGTCCGGGCACGGAAAGGCCCGGAGCAAGGCGGGGACGAGGAGCGCGCTGGCCCGCAGATCGAGGTCGTCAGGATGGGCGCGGGCATATTTGGTGAAGGCCCGCACGATTTCCAGGCGCGTCGTCTCCGAGGGAACGCAGGACCCGATGAGGGATGGGCCGCCCTCTTCCTCCACCGTCGCGGCGAAGTCTTGGACGGCCGCCATGTAGACCCAGCACGACGCCGCGTCCTGGCCTTTGGGCAGGCGCACCGTCTCGCCGGAGACAGTTGCGCCACGCTCCAGGGCTTCGCATTGCCGGAGGAGTTGCTGCCCGGTCACGGCCTGGGCGGGCGAAACGGTCGCTGCGGCGGCCGCAGCCCCCGCGGCCCAGATCAACGCCTTCACCGGCCCTCGGGGCATGCCGCCGTTCTCCGTCCGCTCTCGTTCGAACGCTGCCTCAAGATCGTTAGCGGGCGGTTGCGGCGCAACACCGAACCTCGCAGCGGTCGTGAGGCGAAGAAAAAGCCGGGGCGGATGCCTCTCCTGCCCCGGCCCGCTCGGATCACAGCCGCGTGAGCGTGACCCGGCCGACCCCGGAGATGCCGACGGACTGGGCGGCCGCTTTCGAGAGGTCGATGACCCGGCCGTGAGCGTAAGGGCCACGGTCGTTGATGCGCACCACCACCGAGCGGCCCGTGCGCTCGTTGGTGACACGGAGCTGCGTGCCGAACGGCAGAGTTTTGTGCGCCGCGGTCAGGGCGTTCGTGTTGAACCGCTCGCCATTCGCCGTGCGGCGGCCATGGAAGCCAGGCCCATACCAAGAGGCCGCGCCGCTCTGGACATGCGCTCCCGATCCCGCTGTCTTCGCATGCGGCTTGGCTTCGGCGACGCCTCCACAGGTGGCCGCAGCAAGAACAAGAGCCGCAACGCTCAAGGCAGTCCGTGATCCAATCATCTTGAGTTCCCTTGTTGTCTCGGAATGCGGGGGAGATTGCCGCGACGTGAGGCGAGAATAAGGCACGTACTTGTGGCTTACCGTTGGTATGATTTTAGTGCAAATCAAGAACTTACACTGAATTTTTTCTTTTTCCGGAGTTTACTATACCAGGTTAGAGTTTTTGCTTGGCCAAATTGAAAATCTATTCTGCATATGTTGCAGTGCACAATAATCGGTGTGCGCCACAGTAAACCACATGCAGCCATGCGAAACGGGCGGCGGGCTAGGGCCTGTCCTCGATTCGGGGATTCCCAGGGAGCGTAGGCAATGCTTCATGGGCGGTCAGCGGGATTTGGAGCTGACGATGCGACGCTACGCCCTTCGCGACGACCAATGGGACCGCATCAAGGATCTGTTGTCGGGGCGGGAGGGCCATGTCGGCGTGACGGCGAAGGACAACCGGCTGTTCGTGGAGGCCGTGCTGTATCGTTATCGGGCCGGCATTCCGTGGCGGGACTTGCCCGAGCGGTTTGGCGATCCGGAAACGATCCATACGCGGTTCAGCCGATGGGCAAAGAGCGGGGTTTGGGAGAAGGTTTTCAAACACCTGTCTGACGACGCGGACAACGAATACGCGATGATCGACTCCACCATCGTGCGCGCCCACCAGCACAGCGCGGGAGCACGTAAAAAGGGGGTGAGGATCAAGCCATCGGGCGCTCGCGCGGAGGGTTGAGCACCAAAATTCACGCCACCGTCGATGCGCTCGGCAATCCGACCGGCTTTCATCTCACCGGCGGTCAGGAGCATGATCTGGCCGGAGCCGATGCCCTGCTCCCAGAGCTTGAAGCCGAGACGCTCATTGCCGACAAAGCGTTCGATGCGGACGAGCGCGTGCTCGAGCCTCTCGCTGAAGCCGGCAAGACGGCGGTGATCCCACCGCGCACAACCCGCAAGACGGCGCGCGCCTTCGACAAAGACCTCGACAAGGCGCGCCACCTCATCGAGAACTTCTTTGCCAAGCTCAAGCAGTTCCGGGCCATTGCCACTCGCTACGCACGGTACACGACTCTTTTACGAGCTGTTGAGTTGTGGGGAGCCGTGCGGGCGGATGGGCCGGGGCGGTTGGCCGGCGATGAGGAGCTGCCACCAGTGAATGGCCTCGCCGTGTGCCGCGAGGAGGATCTTTCTCAGCAGATCAAAGCCAACCCGGAAGATCGATTGAGCACGGCGTTTGTGGGTCTTGAGGAGGATGGGCCGGTGTTTCGCCTGCCATTCACCGGTCGCGTGGGCGAACGCAAAGGCCACGGCCAACACAGCGAGAAGCTTGCCGATCGCGGTCGGGGTGAATGATGTGGGTGTCCTCGAAATTGAAGCCCGCGTCTTGGTGGCCGCGAAGAGCGTTTCGATCTCCCACCGCCGCCGGTAATGGGCCAAGGCGATCTTGGGATCGGTGTTGGTGGCGACGACAAGCAGGTCTCCGCTGACCAACCGCGTCGCAGCCAGTTTCAGTGCCGGTCCAAGCGAGCTGTCGCGTGATCCAAGCCGGCAGTCCTCGTGGATATAACGTCGTCCGCCCACACCGAGCTTTCCGAAACAAGGATCTTACTTGGCACTGACGTCGGTCCGAGAGGCGGACGTGGAAGGTGTCCTTGATGCGCAGGATGAACGGGATGTCCCTCTCCGCAAGCGACGTCATCCAGGCCGTGCCGATGAACTCCCGATCAGCAATCAATCCGGCGATGGCGGCCTCGCCAAAGACGGCGCAAAAGCGGGACAGAAGGGCGCTCCGTTGAGCCGTGGTGGAGGTCCCGGCTCGGCCGAGAACGTCCCACATCACCGGAATGGCAATGCCCTTATGGATGATCGCCGAACATCAGGATATTGATGTCGTAGCGGCCAAACTTCCAACACGTGCGGTCGAGGGCCAGAAGCCACGGCCCCGATCCAACGCCTGCGATCCGGACGATCACTCGGGCGAGTTGGCTTCCGTCTACGATGACCTGTTCGAAGAAGCGTTGGAGACGGCGGTAGTTTGAGGCGATCTCGGCCCGTGTGGGAAACATACAGGCGAGATGGCTCAGATTGACGGTGCGGGACAGCAGGACACCGACGACCAGAACGCAGAAGCTCTCCAGGCGGCTCTTGCGCAACGACAGGTGACCCTGCAGGGCCACGCCGCAGGGCGGCAGTGACGTCCCTATTCATCAGAACTCCGATCCGGTTTCAGACGAATCGGAAATTCTACGGCTCCTGTCAGCCTCTTACCGGAAAACGTCGTGTACCGTGCTCGCTACGACAAGACCGCGCAAAGTTTCCTGGCCGGCATTCACCTGGCCGCCGCTCTCATCTGGCTCAATTGAGGACAGGCCCTAGGCCAGAAGCGCTTGTCGAGGCGCAATGGATGCACCAGGCGCATAGCCCAAGGGGTCTCACGGGGTCGATTCGAGCGCATCTGCGGGAAAGATCCTCCGGCCGGCGCGCCCGAATCGAATTCGTTTGATCCCGAGAACGATTGTTGTTCGTCGGGGGATGGGCTAGGCATCCGGTATGTTCGCCGCTGAAACGAGACGCTGCCGAAGCCGGGCGGTTCTGACCGCCTGTCTCAGCTACGTGCTCGCGCTTCAGTTGGTCGTCGCAGGCCTGACGAGCGGCGTGCAGGCGGCGCAAAGCCTTGGTGCGCGCACCCTTGGCCTTCACGTTCTCTGCCTGACGGGCGGCGCCGACCGGAGCGACTCGACGCCGGCCGGAGCCCACGACCACGACCTGTGCTGCACGCTCGCTTGCGCCGGCGTCGCGCTCCTTGCGCCCGCGCGCTTCGCGGCGGTCGCCTATGCGGCGGTCCTCGCCACCGTTGTTCACTCGACGGCCGACTTCGGCGCGCGGTCCGCGACCGCGCCGCCCGGCCTTGGCCAGGGGCCACGAGCGCCTCCCTCCGATCTCGTCTGAACCGCGCCGACCTTGGGGGCGCGCCGCCCGTGTCCGCGCGGGCTGGATGCTTCATGGACGCGCCGTGCGCATGGCCGCTCGGTTTTCCCGACGAGATCAAGGACAGAGTCGATGCACCCTCACGCTCGTACGATTTTTCTCGCCGTCACGCTGACGTTCGCCGGCTTCGGCGGACTGGCCTACGCGCATGAATACAAGGCCGGCTCTCTCACCATTCTTCACCCTTGGATCCGCGCAACCCCGAAAGGCGCCCAGGTCGCCGGCGGCTTTCTCACCATCACCAACACGGGCTCCGCTCCCGACCGGCTGATCGGCGGCGGCGTGACCGGGGCCGCGCGGGCCGAAGTCCATGCGACCTCGACCGAGGGCGGGATCGCCCGCATGCACCCTGTCGAAGGCGGGATTGAGATCAAGCCCGGCGAAACGGTCAAGCTCGCACCGGGCGGCTACCACCTCATGTTCATCGACCTGAAGGGCTCGTTCGTTGATGGCGAACTGGTCGAGGGAACGCTCCGCTTCGAAACAGCCGGCAGCGTGCCGGTCGAATTCGAGGTGCAATCAGTCGGCGCGCGGGCGCCCACTCCTCACGGACATCGGGACTAAGAGCCCGCCTGGCGCCGGCCGACCGTTTTGCCGGCCCCGTCTCCGGTCGCGCGGCGCTGAGCCGTCGGCGCAAGCGGGTGCGTCCTGTTCGCAACACCTGTCCGCGCTTCGCCGCCGCGAGCGGCTTTTCAGCGCGCACGAGCTTGACCGCATGCATCACCCTTATAGACAAGTTCTTGAAACGAATATCGTTTTTAGAATTTCTAAACTGAAGCCGCAGCGGCCTTGAACCGCCTGAGGGAGATCACAATGCAGCATCTGTTCCGTTCGAGTTTGATGGCGCTCGCCTTCGGCGCGGTGGCGACCGTCCCGGCTTCGGCTTATGATGCGCCCGGCTCCGGGGCTCAGGTCTCCCCTGCATCCAATACGGGCCAGCCCGCATCCAAAGGCGATGAAGCAAAAGGCCAGGAAGGTCCCGACACGGAGGACATGTTCGGCTTCACGGTCGGCACGGACGTTCTGGAAAAGGGACACTACGAGATTTCGAGCGAAGTCGAGAGCAGCTTCGGCAAGCGGTTCGGCCGCTATCACGTGGACGCCTTGAAAAACACCTTCACGTTCGCTCCCTTTGACGGGTTCAGCATCGAGCTGGGTGCGATTGGGGACCGCTTCTCGATCCGAAACGTGCCGGGTCTCGACAACCGGAGCTTTACCGGGTTCGGCGGCCTCTCCGCCGAATTCAAGTGGCAGCTTCTCAAGCGCGAGGCGTCCCCATTCGGCCTGACGCTTCTGGCCGAGCCGAGCCTCGGCTTCCTCGACGAAAGCACGGGCGAGCGGGGCCGAAGCCAGGGCCTGGAGACCCGGCTTCTGCTCGATACGGCGCTCATCCCGGATACGCTCTTCGCGGGCTTCAACATCATCTACGAAGCGGAAAAATTCCGCCCGCGCGGTGTGAGGCTGTTCAGCAGCGAGGGCGAGGAACTCGATGCGCCGCTCGCCTCCTGCCTGGCGCGCCCGCCGAAGGTGAATCCCGCTCCCGCCGAGAGCGAAGACGCGGGCGGGAGCATGGAGGCGGCGAACGCCGATGAGAGCAAGGAGTTCTGCACGGCCTTCGCCCGGCGCAAATCGGCCGAGCGCTCATCCAACTTCGGCGTTTCAGGCGCCCTCGCCTTTCAGGCGCTCCCCAACCTGTTCCTTGGAGCGGAGGTGCGGTACCTGCGTGCTTACGAGGGTCTTGCCTTGCAGCATTTCCGCGGCGAGGCGGTGTTCGTCGGACCGACGCTCTATGCCAAGCTGAGCGACCACCTGGCTCTCTCGGCCGTCTTTTCCACGCAGGTCGCCGGCCATGCGGTCGGCGTCCCGGGCCGGCTGGATCTCGACAATTTTTCCCGCCATCAGGCCAAGCTGAAAATCAAGTACGAGTTCTGAGCCGTTTGGCCGCGGCGAAAGCGCCGCCGGAGATTTCGGGAGCATGGCGCGGCGCCGGCGGATGCGTCCGCCGGCGTCGCTTCCATGACGCCCGCTCGGCTTACCCCACGGTCCCGGACCGGGGGTGATCGAGGAAGAAGCGCAGCATCTCCCGCGAGGCGTCGGGTCCCCGCGGATCGGTGTAGGAGCCGGCGGGGCTGCCGCCCGACCAGGCATGGCCGGCGCCATGGATGACCCACTGCTCGAGCATCGGCTTGTCCGCTCGGCATCGGCATGGAGGGTGCGGCTGTAGGCATGTCCGCCGGGCGGCCTGGCCCGCGCTGCCGTCCTCGTCGCCTGCAGGCCCTGAGCGGCGGCGGCTCTCGGCCTGGGCGATGACCTGATCGCCGTTGCGCGGATGGACCGTGCCGTCCTGGTCGCCATGGAACACGATCGTCGGCACCGCAGGCTCGCCTGCCCACCGCCGCGGCCGTGCCGGGCCGATGCGCGTCTCGCGGTCCCGCCCTGCCGCATGGCGGCGAAGGCGGACGGCATGTCGCTGGGCGGCTCCGCAGGCGAGGCCGGAATGCACGCCGACCGCCGCGTAGAGATCGGGATAGGTCGCGCCCATGATGGCGGCCGCCGCCCCGCCGGCCGAGAGCCCGGCGACATAGACGCGCTGCGGGTCGACCGCGTAGTCGCGCATGATCTGGCGGGTGATGCCGGCGATCAGCGAGGGCTCGCCCTGATCGCGCTGCTGGTCGCCCGGCTTGAACCAGTTCCAGCATTTGGAGTGATTGGCCGACGCGGCCTGGGCCGGATAGGCGACGAGGCAGGCGTGCTCCTCGGCAAGCACGTTCATGCGCGTGCCGGCGGCGAAATCGTCGGGCGACTGGGTGCAGCCGTGCAGCATGACGACCAGCGGCAGCGCCTGCCCGTGATAGCCGCTGGGCACGTAGAGCTTGTAGGCGCGGCTCCCGGCCTGGTTGGCGTAGGACCGCTCCAGGAACTGGCCCCCGTCCGGCACGATGTCGGGCGTGCGCGCCGGAGGCCGATTGACGAGGCCATCCAGGTTCGGCAGGCCGCCGCTCGGGTTGAATTTGAGCTGCTCAAGAAACCCGCGCAACGCCTCAGGCATGGCCGGCTGGCCCGCCGCTTGCCCCCGAGCGGACATGGCCTCTGTGGCGGTCCCCTCGAACAGCCCGGTGCGTGTGGAGGTCTTGGCGTCCACGGGATCGACCGTCTCGGGGACGAGGTCGATTCCGTCGGGCGCACGCCAAAGATGGGCCTTTGGCGCAGGAGTCGGGGTCGAGGGAGCGTCGGATGCCGTCCCGCCGTTGAGCATGCGCTGCAAGAGCGCGGTGGCGTCCATAAGCCGGCCGGCGTGGGTCAGGCGGGTCGCCTCGATGAGGGCGGGGTGCGAGAGATGATCCATGGTTAAAAGCCTTTTACGATGGGGAGCAGGTCAAGCGTCCACGATCGGAAACCTGATCCGGCTCCGGTGGGATGGGTTCGAGAGCGTCGTGGTCTGAGCGCCTCGGCGAATCGGCCGCGGCGCAGGTCAGGCTGGCGCGGCGCAGGCCGCGCGCCTCATCGGATGCGGTCGCGCAAGGCCGCCTTCACGGCTGGGCTGGCGTGCAAGGCTCCGAGCACCTCGACTGAGGCGATCGTGGCGCGGGCCAGTTCGGGCGTGACATCCTGGGCGATGCTGGCCAGCCCCAGGACGCGGATGTCCAGGAGTTGACCAGCGGCTTGCGCCGCCTCCAGATCGTCTCGGCTGTAGTGGCGCAGGCCGAGTTCAACGCTTTTTCGGGCGACGGACTGCCGGGTGACCTCGGCATGGCGTTCGATCTGGTTGCGGATCGCGGTGCGGATGAAGTCGGTGCGGTTGGAGTAGAAGCCCTCCTGCACCAGCAGGTCGATGTGACCGAGGTCGACGTAGCCGAGATTGATCGTGATCTTCTCGGCGTCGCCGGTCCTCGGGCGAAGCTCATGGACGTTGTTGGCCATACACCATCTCCTTACCATCCAGTTAGATGGTAAATGGGTGCAAGCCCTCGTCCCGCAAGGATCAAGCTGAAATAATTTCGAGGCGGCGCGATCGCCGCCGGAGGCCGGGCCCGCCTACTCCTTCGGCGTCCACGGGATGTAGTCGCCGGTGGCGGCCGGGCGCTGGTTCGCCCCGGCGATCGAGCCGCGCGGGCGGTAGGCGTAAGGCGTGCCGGTCATGTTGGGGAGGCCCGGCTTCTCCCATGTCCGCGGCACATAGGCGTCCTCGCTCGGCAGGACGTCGGAGGTGTGGGTCAGCCAGCCGCGCCAGCCGGGCGGCACCCTCGAGAGATCGGCTTCTCCGTTGTAGATCACCCAACGCCGCTCCGCGCCGACCGAGGGGTCGATGACGTGGCCGATAGCGCGGTAGTATTTGTTGCCGAGTTCGTCATCGCCAACGAACTGGCCGCGACGCCAGGTATAGAACTGCGTTCCGAAAGTCGTGCCGTTCCACCACGTGAAAACGCGGATCAGGTAGTCTTTGAAGGTCATGGTTCAAGCCCGCGGGTGTGGGACGAGCCGGACTATGGCCATCCGCATCGGTGGTGTCCAGGTCCGGGCGCGGATCGCATTTCTCGGCGCTCCAGGCGGCGTACCCGATGGGGGCCGCGCCCCGCGGACGCCGCGCTCCGTTGGTCCGGCTCGACGCGGATGAGCCGTCCTCAGCCGCTCGCAGCCGCGGATCCGAAGACGGACGCCGCGCCGATCTAGGAATTTCGATTCAGCAAGACTCCCCCGAGGCTTAGCCCCATGCTCCCCGTTATCCACAGATTTCACACCATCAACACCATATGTAGTTGGAACCGCCGCATGGAGGTACAAATTATTGACGTATGGTGCGCAGCAGGACTAATCTGAAGAAATGCCGCATCAAGCATGGCGGCCGGCTTGGAGCCGGCTCCCATCGGGCGGACGGCGCGGCGCGGGGCAGCGCCGTCGAGGGGGCAACGAAAGACAACGTGGGCAGAGCGCCGCTTCGTGCGGCGGGGGACGTTGTGTCTTCAATCGAAGGATCGGACCATGCGGATCGAGCGGCGCTACACGACCGAAGGGCAGTCGCCTTACCACCTCGATCGCCTTCCGGCTCGCGACCAGCGAGATCCGCAACCCGGACGGCTCGGTCGTCTTCCGGCTCGACGACATCGAGGTGCCCCGAGGCGTGGAGCCAGGTCGCGGCCGACGTGCTGGCCCAGAAATATTTCCGCAAGGCCGGCGTGCCGGCGCGGCTGAAGACGGTCGAGGAGAACGGCGTCCCGTCCTGGCTGTGGCGCTCGGTCCCCGACGAGGCGGCGCTCGCCGAACTGCCCGAGGACGAGCGCTACGGCTCCGAGATCTCCGCCAAGCAGGTCTTCGACCGGCTCGCCGGCTGCTGGACCTATTGGGGCTGGAAGGGCGGCTATTTCTCGTCCGAGGAGGACGCCCAGGCCTTCTACGACGAGCTGCGCTTCATGCTGGCGCAGCCAGATGGGCGCGCCGAACTCGCCGCAATGGTTCAACACCGGCCTGCACTGGGCCTACGGCATCGACGGCCCGGCCAGGGCCACTACTACGTCGACCACCAGACCGGCGAGCTCACCACGTCGGCGTCGGCCTACGAGCACCCGCAGCCGCACGCCTGCTTCATCCAGGGCGTCGAGGACGACCTCGTCAACGAGGGCGGCATCATGGACCTGTGGGTGCGCGAGGCGCGCCTGTTCAAGTACGGCTCCGGCACCGGCTCCAACTTCTCGCGCCTGCGCGGCGAGGGCGAGCAGCTGTCCGGCGGCGGGCGCTCGTCCGGCCTGATGACCTTCCTCAAGATCGGCGACCGCGCGGCCGGCGCCATCAAGTCGGGCGGCACCACGCGCCGCGCCGCCAAGATGGTGGTGGTCGACGTCGACCACCCCGACATCGAGGCCTACATCGACTGGAAGGTGAAGCGAGGAGCAGAAGGTCGCCGCCCTCGTCGACCGGCTCCAAGATCTGCCAGCAAGCACCTCAAGGCGCGTCATGCAGGCCTGCGTCAACTGCGAGGCCGAGGGCGACGCCTGCTTCGATCCGGAGAAGAACCCGGCGCTGAAGCGCGAGATCAAGCTCGCGCGCCGGGCCTCAGGTGCCGGACAACTACATCAAGCGCGTCATCCAGTTCGCCCGGCAGGGCTACACGGAGATCGACTTCCCGATCTACGACACCGACTGGGATTCGGAGGCCTACCTCACCGTCTCGGGCCAGAACTCCAACAACTCCGTCTCGCTCACCGACGACTTCCTGCGCGCCGTCGAGGCGGACGGCGACTGGCAGCTGACCGCGCCGCACCGACGGCAAGCCGATGAAGACCCTGAAGGCGCGCGACCTGTGGGAGAAGATCGGCTACGCCGCCTGGGCCTCCGCCGATCCGGGCCTGCAGTTCAACACCACCATCAACGACTGGCACACCTGCCCGGCGGGCGGGCGCATCCGCGCGTCGAACCCGTGCTCGGAGTACATGTTCCTCGACGACACGGCCTGCAACCTCGCCTCGCTGAACCTGCTGCAGTTCTACGACCGCGCGGCCGAAGCGCTTCGACATCGAGGCCTACGAGCACGCCGTGCCGGCTGTGGACCATCGTGCTCGAGATCTCGGTGATGATGGCGCAGTTCCCGTCGCAAGGAGATCGCCGAGCTCTCCTACGACTACCGCACGCTCGGCCTCGGCTACGCCAACATCGGCGGCCTGCTGATGACGATGGGCCTCCCCTACGACTCGGCCGAAGGGCCGGGCGCTCTGCGGCGCGCTCACCGCGATCATGACCGGCGTCGCCTACGCCACCTCGGCCGAGATGGCGGCGCGAGCTCGGCCCCTTCCCGGGCTACGCGGAGAACGCCGACGCACATGCTGCGCGTCATCCGCAACCACCGCCGCGCCGCGCACGGCGCGTCGTCGACGGCTACGAGGGCCTGCAGCATCAACCCGGTGCCGCTCGACCACGCCTCCTGCCCCGAGCCGACGCCTCGTCGAGCACGCCAAGCGCGGCCTGGGACCAGGCGCTCGAGCTCGGCGAGACGCACGGCTACCGCAACGCCCAGGCGACCGTGATCGCGCCGACCGGCACGATCGGCCTCGTGATGGATTGCGACACCACCGGCATCGAGCCGGACTTCGCGCTGGTGAAGTTCAAGAAGCTCGCCGGCGGCGGCTACTTCAAGATCATCAACCGGGCCGTGCCGGAGGCGCTGCGCACGCTCGGCTACCGCGAGGCCGAGATCGCCGAGATCGAGGCCTACGCGGTCGGCCACGGCACGCTCGAGCCAGGCGCCCGGCGATCAACCCGCGCACGCTGCGCGCGCAGCGGCTTCACGGACGAGAAGATCGCGGCGGTCGAGAAGGGCCTGAAGAGCCGCCTTCGACATCAAGTTCGTCTTCAACAAGTGGACGCTCGGCGAGGACTTCCTGCACCGACACCCTCAAGATCCCGGCCGAGAAGCTGGACGACCCCGCCTTCGACCTGCTCGCCCACCTCGGCTTCACCGAAGGCCGAGATCGAGGCCGCCAACATCCACGTCTGCGGGGCGATGACGCTCGAGGGCGCGCCGCACCTCAAGCCCGAGCACTACCCGGTGTTCGACTGCGCCAACCCCTGCGGGCGGATCGGCAAGCGCTACCTCTCGGTCGAGAGCCACATCCGCATGATGGCGGCGGCGCAGCCCTTCATCTCGGGCGCGATCTCCAAGACCATCAACATGCCGAACGACGCGACGGTCGAGGACTGCAAGAACGCCTACATGCTGTCCTGGCGGCTGGCGCTGAAGGCCAACGCGCTCTACCGCGACGGCTCCAAGCTGTCGCAGCCGCTGAACGCGCCGCTCATCGCCGACGAGGACGGAGGACGAGGACGACGCCGTGGAAGCGCTCGTCGGCCCAGCCCGACCGCCGCGCGCGACCGCGCAGGTCGCGGAGACGGATCGTCGAGCGCGATCATCGAGCGCGTCGAGCGCATCCGCGAGCGCGAGAAGCTGCCGGACCGCCGCAAGGGCTACACCCAGAAGGCCATCGTCGGCGGCCACAAGGTCTACCTGCGCACCGGCGAGTACGACGACGGCCGCCTCGGCGAGATCTTCATCGACATGCACAAGGAGGGCGCCGCCTTCCGGGCGCTGATGAACAACTTCGCCATCGCCATCTCGCTCGGCCTGCAATACGGCGTGCCGCTGGAGGAATACGTCGAGGCCTTCACCTTCACCCGCTTCGAGCCGGCGGGCTTCGTGCAGGGCAACGACGCGCATCAAGAACGCCACCTCGATCCTCGACTACATCTTCCGCGAGCTGGCGATCTCCTATCTCGGCCGCAACGACCTCGCCCACGTCGACCCGTCGGAGATCGGCCACGACGTGCTCGGGCAAGGGCGAGGACGAGGGCAAGGCGCCCGGACGACCTACGGACGCCGCTCCCGCCGCACGCGTCGTCTCGAAGGGCCTCGTGCGCGGCAAGCCAGGACCGCTCATGCTGATCGCCGGCGGCGCAGGCTCTCCCTCCCCGCACGGGAGGGCCGGGGTGGGCGCGACGACCCACGGCGCGACGGCGCTGAAGGCGACCCTGACGATGCGGCGACGCGGAGATGAGCCGCGCTCGGCTTCCTCGCCCCCTCCCCGACCGCCGTCTCCGCAGCCAGCAAAGCCGGGGCCGCCAAGCCCGACCAAGCGCGCGGAAGCCCTGATGAAGGGCTACCAGGGCGACGCCTGCGGCGAATGCGGCAACTTCACGCTGGTGCGGAACGGGACGTGCCTGAAGTGCGACACGTGCGGGGCGACGACGGGGTGTAGCTAAGGTATGGTTGTGCTACGCCCGTGCGCCGATGCGCCCGGGCCAAGCCGAACGTCGCGGTCACGATCACATCCGCCGCGGTGCGATCGGCTTGTTCGCCGCGCTGGACGTGAAGACCGGGACCGTGATCGGCGCCCGCAAGGGCCGTCGCGCCCTCGCGTTCCGCGCGTTAGACGCTTCCGTCAGCAACCGGCCAACTCAGCCCGCAAGGAGCATTTTCCCTTTACGTGGAATCGGCTCTCAGCTTGCGTGCGTCGCATGTTCGACGGCGGACCGGGTCCGCCCCGGATCGCGTCCGGGGCAGGCGTTCGCCGGAAAACTGAGGCCAAATGGCCGGAACGACAATCGTCGGAGCGAGTTCATTTAGCAACGCCAAGCGCAACCGCGCAGACGAGCATCGGCCGGTGAGAAACGCTCCCATGAAGGACAAGCCCTATTACCGCATCGGCCAGATCGTTCCGAGCTCAAACACCACGATGGAGACGGAAATCCCGGCCATGTTCCGCGCACGCGAAACGGTCGAACCCGAGCGCTTCGCCTTCCACTCAAGCCGCATGCGGATGAAGAAGGTCACGAAGGAGGA
This sequence comes from uncultured Alphaproteobacteria bacterium, assembly GCA_963728675.1. Classification (GTDB taxonomy): domain Bacteria; phylum Pseudomonadota; class Alphaproteobacteria; order Rhizobiales; family Beijerinckiaceae; genus JAJKJG01. Next base: position 42,162 of record CAVSLO010000063.1, read on the forward strand.
GTTGGCCGCGATGGACCGCGACTCCGACCGCTGCGCGCTCGAACTGTCGGACGCGCGCGTCGACGTCCTCGGCTACGCTTGCCTCGTCGCCATCATGAGCATGGGGAAGGGATATCATCGCGAATCGCAGGCTCGGCTGCATCAGGTCACGGTCGACAACGGCGCCCCGGCTCCGGTCGTGTCGAGCGCCGGGGCTCTGATCGAGGGCTTGAAGGTGCTGGGCGCCAAAAGGATTTCGGTGATCGCGCCCTACATGAAGCCGCTGACCCAACTCGTCTGCGACTACATCGAGGCGGAAGGCTTCACCGTCCACGACCGCATCGCGCTCGAAATCGAGGACAACTGCGAAGTCGGCGCCCGCGATCCGCTGGCGCTGGTGGACATCTTCCCGCGCGTCGACATTCGGGGCGTTGATGCGCTTGTGCTGTCGGCCTGCGTACAGATGCCTTCCCTGGAAGCCGTGCCGGTCGTTGAAAGCAGGGTCGGCATCCCGGTCATCTCGGCGGCCGTCTGCACGACGTTCCGCATGCTGCAGCAGATGGGCCTCAAGCCCTTGGCGCCAAACGCCGGAGCCCTTTTGTCGGGACGGTATGCGCAACCGGCGTTGCGGGACGCGGCGGCCTGAACCGTTTCAAGGGCATCGCCTCTGGAGCGAGCCTCTCACCGGATGGGGAAACCCAAAAAGGCGTGTCAACCGGGTCAGGAGCGCGGAAGCGGACCGGATGAGCGAGGGGTTCGCGTCAGGGCTTTGCTTCGGCCCCGCGATGAGATTGAATGGGTGGAATAAAAAAACCGGAGGAAGCGCCATGATTGCACGTCGGACCTTGCTCACTGGAGCGGCGGCCGGAGCCGGGCTGTTGGCCTGCCCCGCCATTCTCAAGGCCCAAGCCCCGAAGACTCTCAAGCTGTCGCACCAATTTCCGGGCGGCACGATCGAGGAGGGCGACGCGCGCGACCGGATCTGCCGCAAGTTCGCCGCCGAAGTCGAGAAGCGCACCAATGGCTCCGTCAAGGTAGACGTCTACCCGAACTCCTCGTTGATGAAGACGCTCGCTCAGTTCAGCTCTCTGCGCAAAGGCGCGCTCGACTTCACCCTGTACCCGCTGTCCTATGCGGGGGGCGAGGTTCAGGAGACCAACCTCGGTCTCATGCCGGCTCTGGTGACGAACTACGACCAGGCCCGGAAATGGAGAACGGCGCCGATCGGCCAGGAACTCGCCAAATCGCTGGACGAGAAGGGCGTCATGTTCGTGACGTGGATCTGGCAGTCGGGCTCCGTCGCGTCGCGCGGCAATCCGATCCTCGTTCCCGAGGACGTGAAGGGGATAAAAATCCGCGGCGGCGGCCGCGAGATGGACATGGTGTTCCAGGCCGCCGGGGCGCAGGTGTCCAGCATGCCGTCGAACGAGATGTACATCGGCATGCAGACCGGCGCGCTCGACGCCGCCGTGAGCGCCTCGACCAGCCTGATTTCCTTCCGCCTCGACGAGTTGACCAAGAACCTGACCTCGGGCCGCGGCCAGTCGTTCTGGTTCATCCTCGAACCGCTGCTGATGGCGAAATCGACCTTCCAGGCGCTGACGCCGGAGCAGCAGAAGGCCGTGACCGAGGTCGGCCTGGAGCTTGAGGACTTCGCCTTCCAGGCCGCGAAGAACGACGACCAGGAGCTTGTGAAGACCTACGCGGCCAAGGGCGCGAAGATCAACGACCTGACGCCCGAGCACATCGAGAAATGGAAGGCGCTCGCGCGCGACACCGCCTGGAAGGATTTTGCAGGCAAGTCCAAGAAGAACGCGGATCTCCTGAAACTCGCCGAAGCGGTTTCCTGACATGGCCGGGCATGTGACCTTCCACGAGGAGGTCGCCCCTCCTCAAGCCGCAACCCATTCCGGCTTCCAGCGCGCGCTCCACCACGGACGGCAGGTCATCTACACGCTGTCCACGATCGCGCTCCTGTTGGCGAGCGCGATCATGACCTACGGGGTCATCGTGCGCCATGTGGCCGGGATCGCGCTCATCTGGCAGGACGAGGTGTGCGTCTTCCTCCTTGTCGGAGCGACGTTCCTGTCGGCGGCGTCCGTTCAGGCCCATCGCGGGCACGTCGGCATCGAAGCGGTCGCTTCGCTCCTGTCCCCCGGCATGAACCGGGCGCGTCTGCTCGTCTCCGATCTGCTGTCGTTCCTGTTCTGCGCCTTCTTCACGTGGAAGGCCGCAGAACTGCTGCATGAATCCTGGGCGGAGGGGCAAACGTCCGCCTCGCCGTGGGGGCCGCCGCTCTGGATCCCCTACCTGCTCATGTCGCTCGGCATGTTCTTCCTGTCCTGCCAATTGCTTCTGCAGTTCGTCAACGGCTTGACGCGTCTCAAAGGAGGCCGGTCATGAGCCCGCTCGCGATCGGCGCCCTCTACGGCGTATCGACCCTGGTCGTGATGTTCTCCGGCATTCCGATCGCGTTCGCGCTCGGGATCGTCGCCATCGTTTTCATGTATTTCTTCATGCCGGGGTCGGCGCTCGATACCGTCGCGCAGAACGTCTATGAGGAGATGGGCAACATCGTCATCCTTTCGATTCCGCTCTTCATCCTGAAAGGGGCGGCGATTGGACGGACGGATGCGGGCCGGGATCTTTATCTGGCCCTGCATGCCTGGTTTCAGCGCGTCCCGGGCGGACTTGGGGTGGCGAACACGGTTGCGTGTGGGCTGTTCGCCGCCATGTCGGGCTCTTCACCGGCGACGTGCTCGGCGATCGGCTCAGCCGGTATCCCGGAGATGCGCAAGCGCGGTTACCCCGGCGGCTTCGCGGCCGGCATCATTGCGGCGGGCGGCACGCTCGGCATCCTGCTGCCGCCCTCGATCACCATGATTCTCTATGCGGTCGCCGCGGAGGTCTCGCTCGGCAAGCTGTTTCTGGCCGGTATCGGGCCGGGCCTCTTGCTGATCACGCTGTTTGCAGCCTACTCGGTGTGGCGCTACCGCCAGGAACACCAGGCGGCGACCGTCGAGGCTGAGCGGAGCGGCGTGCACTCGGCGATCCTCGTCAAGGAGAGCTATACGCAGGCGGAGAAAATCAAGCTGCTCCTCAGGGTGCTGCCCTTCGTGACGTTGCTGACCGGCGTCATGGTCGCGCTCTATGGCGGATACGCGACGCCTTCGGAGACGGCCGGGCTCGGGGCCATTCTGGCGCTCGTCATCATCGCAGCCATGTACCGCGTCTACACCTGGAGCCGGGTGTACCCGATCCTCGCGGTCACGCTGCAGGAATCGACCATGCTGATGTTCATCATCGGCATGTCGCTCCTCTACTCCTACGTGATGAGCTACCTGCACATCAGCCAGTCGGCGGCGGCGTGGGTCATCGGCATGCAACTCTCGAAGTGGGTGCTGCTCGCGACCATCCTGGTCTTCGTGATCGTGCTCGGCTTTTTCCTGCCCCCGGTCTCGATCATTCTGATGACGGCGCCCATCATCCTGCCGCCGTTGAAGGCGGCTGGGTTCGACTTGATCTGGTTCGGTGTTGTGATGACGATCGTCATGGAGACGGGGCTGATCCATCCCCCTGTGGGCCTCAACATCTTCGTCATCAAGAACATCGCGCCCGACATTCCGCTCAGCGACATTATCTGGGGTGTCATGCCATTCGTGGCGATCATGATCGCCACGGTGATCCTGCTGTGCTTCGTGCCAGGCATCGCGATGTTGCTGCCGGCGATCCTCTCATCCTGATGGGATTCTGCGCCACGGTCGAAAGCGCGGCGCACCGGAGCGGTTGACGAACGGCAAGCTTAAGGCGAACCGATGTCCCTCAATGTCGCGCAGAAGTTGATCCAGTCCCACCTTCTCGACGGCGACATGCGGCCCGGTGGCGAAATCGCGCTGAAGGTCGATCAGACCCTTATGCAGGACGTGCTGGGCACGCTGGTCATGCTCGAACTGGAGGCGATGGGGCTCGAGCGGGTCAAGGTCGGCTTGGCGGCGCAATATGTCGATCACAACCTCGTCCAGAACGACATAAGAATGCGGACGATCACCTATTCCTGCGCAGCGCCTGTCGGCGCTTCGGGTGTGGTACAGCCGCCCGGGCAACGGCATCAGCCATCCGGTCCATATGGAGCGCTTCGGCAAGCCGGGCCTGACGCTCGTGGGCTCGGACAGCCACACCCGCGCGGCGGGCTCGCTCGGCATGCTCGCCTTCGGCGCGGGCGGCATCGAGGTCGCGCTCGCAATGGCGGGCGAGCCGCTGCACCTGCGCATGCCGCAGATCTGGGGCGTCGGCTCACCGGCGAGCTACCCGAGTGGGTCAGCGCCAAGGACATGATCCTCGAGATGCTGCGCCGCCACGGCGTCGAGGGCGGCTTCGGGCGCATCGTCGAGTACTACGGCCCCGGCCTCGCCGAGCCTCACCGCGATGGACCGCCACGTCATCGCCAACATGGGTGCGGAACTGGGCGCGACGACCACCGTGTTCCCCTCCGACGATGCGACGCGCGAATTCCTGCGGGCGCAAGGCCGCGAGGCGCGATTGGCGTCGAGCTCCGCGCCGACGACGGCGCGACTACGACGTCCACGACGAGATCGACCTGTCGACGCTGGAGCCGCTGATCGCCTGCCCTCCAGCCCCGGCAACGTGGTCCCGGTGCGCGAGGTCGCCGGGACGCGAGATCTACCAGGCCTACATCGGATCCTCGGCCAATCCGGGCTACCGCGATTTCGCGGTCGCCGCCGCAGATGGTGCGCGGCCGCGCAGTGCACGACCGCGTGTCCTTCGACATCAACCCAAGCTCGCGCCAGATCCTCGAAAACCTCGATCGCCGAGGGCTACTTCGGCGACCTGATCCGCGCGGGCGCGCGCACTCATCAGGCCGGCTGCAACGGCTGTATCGGCATGGGGCAGGCGCCGGCCACGGGCCGTAACAGCCTGCGCACGGTGCCGCGAAATTTCCCGGGCCGCTCGGGGACGCGCGAGGACAGCGTGTACCTGTGCAGCCCCGAAACCGCCGCCGCCTCCGCACTGACCGGCGTGATCACCGACCCGCGCACGCTGGACATGCCGTACCCGAAGGTTGAGCTGCCCGCGCGCCCCATCGTCAACACGCACATGCTGGCGCCGCCCCTGTCCGAGGCGGAGGGCCGGGGCGTCAAGCTCGAGAAAACGCCGCTGATCGAGTCGATCCCGGAACTCGACGTCATCCCGGACGAGATCGCCGTACCGGTGCTGTTGAAG
>CAVSLO010000064.1:0-122853 GCA_963728675.1 uncultured Alphaproteobacteria bacterium
ACGTAGTTCCAGGTCAACCCCATGCGGTCGAGGACGCCGGGCGCGAAGTTTTCGACCAGCACGTCGCACTGCTTGATCAAGGCTTCGAGCACCTCCTTCCCTTTCGGGTTCTTGGTGTCGAGCGTGATCGAACGCTTGTTGTGGTTCAGCATGGTAAAGTAGAGGCTGTCCACGTTCGGGATGTCGCGCAATTGCCCGCGGGTGATGTCGCCGGTCCCAGGCCGCTCCACCTTGATCACGTCGGCGCCGAACCAAGCGAGAAGCTGGGTGCAGGTTGGCCCCGACTGAACGTGGGTGAAATCAAGGATGCGGACACCTTCTAACGCCTTGCCCATGTTCGTTCCCTCTCAACCTTATCCAGACTATTTCCGAGACGGCCTGATCCGTTAAGAACAAGCCGCTCTTTCTGTCGCCGGAAAAACCGGTTCTTATTGCGTTGGTTTCTTGCGAATCGAGCTTTGCGGGTTGAGGTTGCCGATTCTGCCGCTCTCGCTGCCGGCCGCCGGGTCGATCACCGCGTTGATGAGGGTCGGCTTGCCGGAGTCCAAGGCCGCGTCGACGGCGCGCTTCAGCTCGTCGGGGGTCGTCGCGTGGACGCCGACGCCGCCGAACGCCTCCATCATCTTGTCGTAGCGCGAATCCTTGACGAAGACGGTTGTCGCCACATCCGAACCGCCGGTGGGATTGACGTCGGTTCCGCGATAGATGCCGTTGTTGTTGAAGACGACCACGCAGACCGGCAGGTTGTACCGGCAGATCGTCTCCACCTCCATGCCGGAGAACCCGAAGGCGCTGTCGCCTTCGACGGCGAGCACGGGTTTGCCGGTCTCGATCGCAGCCGCGATGGCGAAGCCCATGCCGATGCCCATGACGCCCCAGGTGCCGACGTCCAGACGCTTGCGCGGCTGGTACATGTCGATGATGCCGCGCGCGAGATCGAGCGTGTTGGCGCCTTCGTTGACGAGGATGGCGTCCGGCCGCTCCTTGATGACGGTGCGCAGAGCGCCGAGCGCGCTGTGGAAGTCCATCGGCGCCGAGTTCTTCATCAGCTTCGGCGCCATCTTGGCGATGTTCGCTTCCCTCTTCGCCGTGATGGAGTCGGCCCACTCGGCCGGCGGGGCCCGCCAGGTGCCGTCCATGCCATCGAGAAGAGCAGAGACGCAGGAGCCGATGTCGCCGACCAGCGGAGCGGCGATCTCGACGTTTGAGTCCATCTCCTTGGGCTCGATGTCGATCTGGATGAGCTTCTTCGATCCAGGCTCGCCCCAGCTCTTGCCCTTCCCGTGCGACAGAAGCCAGTTGAGGCGGGCGCCGATCAGCATCACGACATCGGATTCCTTCAACACCGTCGAGCGCGCCGCGCCCGCCGACAGCGGGTGAGTGTCCGGCAAGAGGCCCTTCGCCATGCTCATCGGCAGAAACGGAACGCCGCTCTTCTCGATCAGAGCGCGGATTTTCTCATCGGCCTGCGCATAGGCCGCGCCCTTGCCGAGGATGATCAGGGGGCGCTTGGCGCTCTTCAGCACGTCGAGCGCGCGCTGGACGGCCTCCGGACCGGGAATCTGGGCCGGCGCCGGGTCGATGACCTTGACGAGCGACTTCTTGCCGGCCTCCGCGTCCATGACCTGAGGGAACAGCTTGGCCGGCAGATCGAGATAAACGCCGCCCGGCCGACCCGAGAGGGCCGCGCGGATCGCGCGCGCCACGCCGATGCCGATGTCTGCGGCATGCAGCACGCGGAAGGCCGCCTTGCAGAGGGGCTTGGCGATGGCGAGCTGGTCCATCTCCTCGTAGTCGCCCTGCTGCAAATCGACGATCTCGCGCTCAGACGATCCGCTGATCAGAATCATCGGGAAGCAGTTGGTGGTGGCGTTGGCCAGCGCGGTCAGACCGTTGAGGAAGCCGGGCGCGGACACCGTGAGGCAGACGCCCGGCTTCTTCGTCAGGAAGCCGGCGATCGCCGCCGCATTGCCGGCGTGCTGCTCGTGACGGAACGAGATGACGCGCATGCCTTCAGCCTGGGCCATCCGGCCCAAGTCCGTGATCGGGATGCCAGGCACGCCGTAGATCGTGTTGATGCCGTTGAGCTTGAGCGCGTCGATGACGAGGTGAAATCCATCCGTCAGCTCCTGCTCTGTGTGCTGTGCGTCGGCTATATTTGCATCAATGCGCTGTGCTGATGCGGACATTCCGCTTCCTCCCGGAAAACCTTTTGACTGCGGCGTTTCAGCTATCGTTCTCAGAGCGTCAGGGCCTCTCCGCCCTCTTCTTTCGTGCCGTGGCGGCCATGCCATGCTCCTCCCGTTGACTGATTGCTTGTGAGAGCCCGCTAGTCGAGATCAACGTGTTTTTCGACGTGCTCGGCAAGCGTCAGCGTATGGTCGCGCGCCAGGCGCTCTGCGCGTTCCGTGTCCCGGGCCTCCAGGGCGTCGATGATCCGCATGTGATCCTCCAGCGAACGCTGGGCCCGGTTCATCTCGAAAATCGTGCGGTGACGGATCGCTTTCAGGTGCAGCGTCAAATTTTCCGTCATGGAGGCAAGGGTTTCCGACCCGCTGAGGCGGATCAGAGCTTGGTGAAAGGCGATGTTGGCAGAGGAGTATTCATCGAGATGATCGAGCAGCTCATGTTTCTCGCCGAAGCTTTGAAAAAGGGAGCGCAACGTAGCGATGCCATCATCGCTCGCATGAAGTGTGATCAGACGCGCCGCCATGCTTTCGAGCGCGGCCCAAACTTGGATCATCTCGATGATCTCGCGCTTCGTCCGGCGCACCACCATGATGCCTCGACGCGGGGCTACTCGAACGAAACCCTCCTGCTGGAGCATGGCCACGGCTTCGCGGATAGGGGTTCGGCTGACCCCAAGACGTTCCGACAGTTCGCGTTCATCCAACATCACCGGTCCGGACGACCGATAGATGTCCATGTTGGTGATGGCCTGCTTCAAGGCGGCGTAAGCTTTCGTCTTGAAGCTTACCTCTTCGGGAAGGCGAGCAATCACAAGCTCGCCGTCCTCCCTGTCTGGCCGACGACTCAACTCTGCTGGCTTAAAAAGAGCATTCACACGAAAGCTCCTTCGCGAAGGAAACATCATGATTCGCTTGGCATACCAAATACCTATTGGCATGCCAGATACCTGATGTCAACACCTTTACGAAATGCGGCAGGAGTTAAGACTATAATCCTTAAAACGGAACAGGAGCCTCAAAAACGGACAGGAGCGTGCTGCGCAGACACGCTGCGCACGAGCCCGCACACGTGTGAGCAGCGCTGCGAGCAATTGCGACGCCTTGCGTTTTCAGCATGGTCGCGAAGCCATCTCATGCTCGCGCCGACCTTTTCCTCGCTGGGCTTTTCCCGCGACGTGTAGGAGCCTGCTCCCGTCAGCGTACGGGATTTGTGGGGCTCCAATAACGCGCTCGCCACCCTGCCGGACGGATCGGAACTGGCGAAACCGCTCAGCCGCCGTGAAAGCCCTCAAGACGGCTCTCATGGAAGCCGATCGCTGATTTGAAATCCGCTGATTTCGCAGCCTCGATCACCCTGCTGATGAACATATCGTAAGCCGCGTTGGCATCCTGGCTTGCGCGAGCGGCGGCGCCCTTCTCCTCGGGCCCTCCATAATCGGGGCCTTGCATCAGAGCGTCGTCGCCTTGGTAGCGATGGGGGGAGACGAACACGACATCGCCTTCAGGGTTTTGCTCGGCTACATGGCGCGAGGTTCGCGCAAGGCTGAAGACGCCGTTCGCGTCAGGCGACGACGTGATTCGGAGGCCGTGCAAAACCTCGGTCTTGGTTTCGGCGTTCCTCCGCGTATCGCGATCGAACGCATCGCGGGGATAGATCCGCTCGATTGTGAGGCGATCGTGGATGTTCGCTTCCGGCATCTGACCCGCTCTCCATTCTTTCCGAACAGATCTGCCGACGAGCGCTGCCGGCCGTATCCTGAGACCCGTGATCCGAGGCGCCCAGATACTCGATCCAATATCCGCCAATGTCGAGAGCGGGTGCGGCGTTCCGCTTAGGCCCATGGCGGTTGTCTGCGGGGTGCGATCTGAACGCGGAAACCGCACCCGACCAGAAGAAAAAGCCAGTTGAGCCCAGTGAAGCAAGTTTTTGGCGGGCCGAGAACACATTCTGACTAGCGGAGCTATCAAAGCCGTGCTACGGAGGGCTCAGGCATACCAGATACAAAATGCCAGGCTGCCCTTCGGCTTTGACCGCGCCGCTGCAAAGAGGACCGCGCAAGAGCCTAAAGCAGGGCCCATATGGAGGAACGCACAATGAAGGTCTGCATCTTCGGCGCCGGCGCGATCGGCGGCTATTTGGGCGTGCAACTTGCCCAGGCCGGCGCCGAGGTCAGCCTCGTGGCGCGCGGCCCGCACCTCGAGGCGATGCGCAAGAACGGCGTGCGGCTCCTCAAAGGCGATGAGGAAATCGTCGCGCATCCGACCTGCACGAACGATCCCGCCGAACTCGGGGTCCAGGATTGCGTCATCGTCGGCCTGAAGGGCCACCAACTCAGCAGCGCCGTGGAGTCCATGCAGCCGCTGCTCGGCAACGACACGACGATCGTCACCGCCGTCAACGGCATCCCGTATTGGTATTTCTACAAGCATGGCGGCAAGCAGGAGGGGGCTACGCTGGAGAGCGTCGATCCCGGCGGCCGGCAGTGGCGGGAGCTGCGTCCCGAGCGCGCCATCGGCTGCATCGTTTACCCGGCGACGGAGGTCGTCGAGCCGGGCGTCATCCGGCACGTCTACGGCGACAAGTTTCCGGTTGGCGAGCCGTCCGGCGAACGGACGGAGCGCGTCGAGAAGATCTCCAGTCTGTTCGAGGCGGCCGGGCTCAAAGCGCCGGTGATCGACAACATCCGCGACGAGATCTGGCTGAAGCTGTGGGGGAACGTTTCCTTCAATCCCATCAGCGCGCTGACCCACGCCACCCTCGACGTCATCACCACCGATCCGGGCACGCGCGCGGTCGCGAAGGCCATGATGCTCGAAGCGAAAGAGATCGCCGACCAGCAGGGCATCGGGTTCCGCGTCGATGTCGAGCGCCGGATCGAGGGAGCGCGCAAGGTCGGCGCGCACAAAACGTCGATGCTGCAAGACCTTGAGCGCGGCCGGGCCATGGAGATCGATCCGCTCGTCACTGTCGTCCAAGAGATGGGGCGTTTGCAGGGAATCCCGACGCCCACCATCGACGTCGTCCTGGCTCTCGTGCAGCAGCGCGCGAAAGTTGCGGGCCTCTACTGACGCTGACCTTCGCGGGCGATGACCATGCCTCACTGGATCCGTTTCGAACACCAAGGCGACCGTGGCTTCGGGACGCTCGACGGCGATGTGATCACCCGTCATCGCGGCGACATGTTCGCCGCGCCCGAACCCACCTCCGAACGCCTGGATCTTTCCGCCGTCCGCGTGCTGGCGCCGACCCAGCCGTCGAAGATGATCGCGCTGTGGAACAACTTTCGAGCGCTCGGCGCCAAGCTTGGCGTGCCGGCGCCGGAAGAGCCTCTTTATCTTTTGAAGGCGAACTCCTCTTTTCTCGATCCGGGCGTTGTCATCCGTCGGCCGAGTTCATACGGGGGAAAGGTGGTGTACGAGGGCGAACTCGGCATCGTCATCGGCGCAGTCTGCAAGGATGCGCCGGAGGACGAAGCGGAGCGATGCATCTTCGGCTATACGTGCGTGAACGACGTCACCGCTGCCGACATCATTCAGAAGGATCCAACGTTCCCGCAGTGGGCGCGCGCAAAGAGCTTCGACGGCTTCGGCCCGTTCGGGCCGGTGATCGCGACCAACGTTCGTCCTGAACAGCTCTGGGTCCGCACGATCCTGAACGGGGAGGAGCGCCAGCGCTACCCGATCTCGGACATGGTGTTCCCAGCCGCGACGCTCGTCAGCCGCATCTCGCACGACATGACTTTGCTGCCTGGAGACGTGATCTGCTGCGGCACCTCGCTCGGCGTTGGAACGATCAAGGGTCAGCGCAGCACGATCGAGATCGAGATTGCAGGCATCGGCACGCTCAGGAACGAATTCGTTCAGTAAAGGGACAAGCGGCCTGGGCTTGATCCGGGCTCCAGGGAGGGAAACCCGATGAACATACACGAATACCAAGCGAAAGCCGTTCTGCGGGAGTTTGGGGTTCCGGTGTCGCGCGGGCGGGCGATTTATTCGCTGGGCGAGGTGGACGCGGCGGCGCGGGAGCTGCCCGGCCCGGTCTGGGTGGTGAAGGCCCAGATCCACGCCGGCGGGCGCGGCAAGGGCGCGTTCCGGGAGCCTGAGGCCGGCGGCCAGGGCGGCGTGCGCCTCGCCCGCTCGCTCGACGAGGTCAAGACCTTCGCGGGGCAGATGCTCGGCCGCACGCTCGTCACCCTCCAGACCGGCCCGGCCGGCAAGCAGGTCAACCGCCTCTACATCGAGGAGGGCTCGGACATCGCCGCCGAGTTCTACCTTTCGGCGCTTGTCGACCGCCAGACCAGCCGCGTCGCCGTCGTGGTCTCGACCGAGGGCGGCATGAACATCGAGGAGGTCGCCCACGACACGCCGGACAAGATCGTCACCGTCTCGGTCGACCCCGCGACCGGCATCATGCCCCACCACGGCCGGCGCGTCGCCCAGGCGCTGGGGCTGACGGGCGACCTCGCCAAGCAGGCCGAGGACCTGCTGGGCAAGCTCTACCGCGCCTTCGTCGAGCGCGACATGAGCATGCTGGAGATCAACCCGCTCGTGGTCACGCGCGCGGGCAAGCTCGTCTGCCTCGACGCCAAGGTCTCGTTCGACTCCAACGCCCTCTACCGTCATCCCGACGTCGTGGCGCTGCGCGACCCGACCGAGGAGGACGCGAAGGAGCTGGAGGCCTCGAAACACGACCTCAACTACATCGCGCTCGACGGCACGATCGGCTGCATGGTCAACGGGGCCGGGCTCGCCATGGCGACGATGGACATCATCAAGCTCTACGGGGCGGAGCCGGCGAACTTCTTGGACGTGGGCGGGGGCGCCTCGAAGGAGAAGGTGACGGCGGCGTTCAAGATCATCACCGCCGACCCGAACGTGCGGGGCATCCTGGTCAACATTTTCGGCGGCATCATGCGCTGCGACGTGATCGCCGAGGGCGTGGTGGCGGCGGTGCACGAGGTCGGGCTTCAGGTGCCGCTGGTGGTGCGCCTGGAGGGCACCAACGTCGACCAGGGCAAGAAGATCATCGACGAGTCGGGGCTGAACGTGATCTCGGCCGACGATCTCGACGCCGCCGCCCAGAAGATCGTCAATGCCGTGAAGGGCGCGAGGGGGTGAGCCGATGTCCATTCTGATCGACCGCGACACGAAGGTGATCTGCCAGGGGTTTACGGGCAAGAACGGCACCTTCCACTCCGAGCAGGCGATCGCCTACGGCACCCGCATGGTGGGCGGGGTCGCGCCGGGCAAAGGCGGCTCGCACCACCTCAACCTGCCGGTGTTCGACACCGTCGCGCAAGCGCGCGAGAAAACCGGGGCCGAGGCCAGCGTGGTCTACGTGCCGCCGGCCGGGGCGGCGGACGCGATCTGCGAGGCGATCGACGCCGGAATCCCGCTGATCGTGTGCATCACGGAGGGCATTCCGGTGTCCGACATGGTGCGGGTCAAGCGGGCGCTGTGCGGGTCGCCATCGCGCCTCGTGGGCCCGAACTGCCCCGGGGTGATGACGGCGGGCGAGTGCAAGATCGGCATCATGCCGGGCAACATCTTTCAGAAGGGCAGCGTGGGGATCGTGTCGCGCTCGGGCACGCTGACCTACGAGGCGGTGTACCAGACGACGCGCGAGGGCTTAGGCCAGACGACGGCGGTGGGGATCGGGGGCGACCCGGTCAAGGGGACCGAGTTCATCGAGGTGCTCGATCTCTTCCTCTCCGATCCCGAAACCGCGTCGATCGTGATGATCGGCGAGATCGGCGGCTCGGCCGAGGAGGACGCGGCCGCGTTCCTGGCGCAGGAGGCCAGGCGGGGGCGGAGGAAGCCGACGGTGGGGTTCATCGCCGGGCGCACGGCGCCGCCGGGGCGCCGGATGGGGCATGCGGGGGCGATCATCTCGGGCGGCAAGGGCGGGGCCGAGGACAAGATCGCCGCCCTGGAGGCGGCCGGCATCCGCGTCTCGCCCTCGCCCGCCCGCCTCGGCAAAACCCTCGTCGAATTGTTGAAAAGCTGAGCGCCGATAGGGGGCCGTGTCGAGCAACCGAGTCGTGCGGCTACCCTGGGTCCGTTTGCCGTCTCCGCGCGAGTCCCCCATTGTTGGCGGGTTGGATGCGAGGAGGTGGTCGCGTGCCGTCCTGCCTGTCTGCTATTTGACAGGGATCGTTGACTCGATACCGACCGATCCTACTCTCAGAGCAAATGTGAACGGGTTCGGATCATCGATTTCGCCAGAGGCGGCCAAAGAGGCCGGATAGCCGAATGCGACGTGATCGTCATGCCAAGATTGTCGCCACCGTGGGGCCCGCGAGCGCCTCGCCCGAGATGCTCAAGGCGCTGTTCCTGGCGGGGGTCGATGTTTTCAGGCTGAATTTCAGCCACGGGACGCAAGACGATCACGCCGCTGTCCACGCGGCCATCCGCCGTCTTGAGCAGGACATGGGCCGGCCGATCGGCATCCTGCAAGACTTGCAAGGGCCGAAAATCCGGATCGGCACGCTCAAGGACGGCAAGCTTTCGCTTGAGAGCGGCGACGCCGTTCGGTTCGTCCTCGGCGGCGGCGAGGGCGCAAAGGACGCGATCCCGCTCCCTCATCCCGAGGTGTTCGCGGCCCTTGCTCCCGGTCAGGAACTCTTGATCGACGATGGCCGGGTCCGGCTCTCCGTGACGGGCTGCGGCGCGGATGACTTCGAGGCCCGCGTCACCGTCGGCGGGATCATCAGCAACCGCAAGGGCGTCAACCTGCCCAAGACCGTGCTCGACCTCTCGCCTTTGACCGAGAAGGATCGCGCCGACCTGGCCTTCGGTCTCGACCTTGGCGTCGAGTGGGTTGCACTCTCCTTCGTTCAGAAGCCTTCCGATCTGATCGAAGCGCGCGGTCTCATCGGCGAGCGCGCCGGGCTCATGTCGAAAATCGAAAAGCCGTCGGCGCTGGATCGGATCGAAGACATCATCCGCCTGTCGGATGCCGTCATGGTCGCGCGCGGCGACCTCGGGGTCGAAACCCCGCAGGAGGAGGTTCCTGGCCGTCAAAAGGAACTCGTCCGAGCCTGCCGGCTTGCGGTGAAGCCCGTGATCATCGCGACCCAGATGCTCGACTCGATGGTGAACGCGCCGGCTCCCACCCGGGCCGAAGCTTCGGACGTGGCGACCGCCATCTATGACGGCGCCGACGCCGTGATGCTGTCGGCCGAGTCGGCCTCCGGCCGGTACCCCGTCGAGGCGGTCGCCATGATGGATCGCATCGTCCGCAAGACCGAGCAGCACAAGCTTTACCGTTCGATCATTGCGGCATCGGAACCGGAGGTGGAGGACACGCCGCCTCACGCCGTTGCGGCAGCCGCCGCTGACCTCGCCAGGGCGACGAGCGCATCGGCGATCGTCGCCTTCACCTCCAGCGGCACCACGGCGGCCCGCATCGCGCGCAAGCGCCCGGAGGTCCCAATCCTGGCGGTGACGCCGGACGAGCGCGTCTCACGCCAGCTCTGTCTGCTCTGGGGAGCCCACAGCGTGCGCTCCGACGATGTCGGCTCGTATGAAGAAGTCATCGGGCGCGCTGAGGCGCACGCCGTTTCGGAGGAGTTCGCGAAGGCCAACGACCTGGTCGTCGTTGTTTTCGGCCTGCCGTTCGGGACGGCTGGAACGACCAACAATCTCCGCGTGTTGCAGATGAGCGCTGCGGCTCGCGCGTAGCGCCTCGTGGAGTTCGACAGGCGATCGTCGCGACTGCCTGCGCCCCAATGATCGCCGATCCGCTCTTCTATCTCGCCGCCGCGCCCGCCGTCCTTCTCATGGGTCTCTCCAAGGGCGGCTTCGCCGGCCTCGGACTCCTGTCGCTGCCGCTGTTGGCGCTTGTCGTCTCGCCCGTTCAGGCCGCCGCCATCATGCTGCCGATCCTCATCGCTCAGGACGTGGTCACGGTTTGGGCCTATCGGCGCGCGTGGGATAGCCGTAACCTCGCCATCCTGCTCCCCGGCGCGGCGCTGGGCATCGGACTGGGCTACCTGCTCGCCGCCCGCGTGTCCGACGCCGCCGTCGCACTCGCCGTCGGTGCGATTTCGATCGCGTTTGCAGTACGGCGGCTCGTGGTCGAACGGGGCGGCGCGCCTCCCCCGACAACGCCGGGGCTGGCGGCGGGGTGGTTCTGGGGAGTGGTCTGCGGGTTCACTAGCATGATCGCCCACGCAGGCGGACCGCCCTTTCAGATCTACGTCATGCCCCAGCGGCTCGCCCGCGACGTTTTTGTCGGCACCGGCGCGGTCCTGTTCGCGGCGATCAACTGGATCAAGCTGCCGCCCTATGTGGCGCTGGGCCAATTTACTCGTGAGAACCTGCTCACGTCGGCGGCTCTCTTCCCGCTCGCCGTTCTCGCAACTTGGCTCGGCGTGCTGCTGGTTCGCCAAGTCTCGGGCGAACGCTTCTACACCGCCATCTACATCCTCCTGATCCTGGTCGGCCTAAAGCTCGTCTGGCAAGGCGCGCGCAGGGTGCTCTGAGCTTTCACCCTCCACCGCCCGCGCCGCATCGCAGACAGTGTCCGAGCGGGGCATGGGACAGGCCCAAGCCGAAGGCGCATGCCGGCGCCGCAAGCGCCGCGATTTGCGTTATCTTCGAGTTCAGGGGACCACGCTTACGATTCCGGTGCTTGATGACGGCTCATCCTGATGGGTTCGCCCCCGCGAACGAAAATCTTGGCGTCGTGGCCGCAAGCGCCTACGTCGACGGCCGACGGGTTGCGAACGTTGGCCTCGCAGAGGCAGGCGATTGGGCGCGCCGCCCTCGCCATGTCGTCTGGATCGGATTGCACGAGCCCAACGCCGAGATGCTCAGCCAAGTGCAGGCCCAGTTCGACCTGCATCCGCTTGCGATCGAGGACGCCGGCAAGGCCCACCAGCGGCCCAAGCTTGAACAGTACGAGGCTGGTCTCTTCATCGTGGTGCGAACCGCGCAACTCGTGAACGGACGTATTGCGTTCGGCGAAACGCACCTCTTCGTGGGCAAAGGATACGTCATCTCCGTGCGGCACGGCGCTTCCGCCTCTTACGCAGCCGTCCGCAAACGCTGCGAAGCCTGCCCGACGACGCTGTCGCACGGGGCGGATTATATTCTGTACGCCATCCTCGACTTCGTCGTCGACAACTACAAGCCGGTGCTGGAGATCATCCATGGCGAGGTCGAAGCCATCGAGGATCAGGTTCTCAGCACGGAGCTGGTCCAGACGGAAGTCGAGCGTCTGTACCTACTCCGGCGCGACCTCCTGCGCTTGCGCAACGCCGTGGCCCCGCTGGTCGAGGTGTGCCGCAAGCTGGAGCACACCGAGGTGATTGCGATCGACCCCGCGATGCAGCCCCTCTTTCGGGATGTGACCGACCACATCCGGCGCGTTCAGGAAGAGATCGATGCGCTTCGGGAGGTTCTGGCCTTCGCCTTTGAAGCCAGCCAGTTGATCGGACAGGCGCAGCAGACGAAGATTACGCGTAAGCTCGCAGCCTGGGCCGCCATTCTGGCGGTGCCCACCGCGATCGCGGGCATTTACGGCATGAACTTCAAGTACATTCCCGAGCTGGAGTGGACCTACGGCTACTTTGTGGTGATGCCGGTCATCTTTTCGATTTGCGGAGTCCTATACTGGCGCTTTCGTCGCGATGGGTGGCTCTGAACGAGTCTTTTCCCATACGAAAGGCATGTGGCTGGCCGCCGGAGCGGCAGGAGCAAGGGGAGCGCATGATCGCATGGCTGAAAACCCGCTTTATGGGACAGCGACCTAGCCAGACCGGGCGTAAGCCTGTATAGGGCAGCGCTTCATTTTAAGATCCCTGGCGCATGCAGGCCCGGTCTTGCCGGCCCCTGCGCCTTTGACCGGAGACGAACATGGCTGTTCCCAAACGAAAAACCTCACCGATGAAGCGCGGCCAACGCCGCTCCGCCGACGCCCTGAAAGCACCGACCTACATTGAGGATAAGGACTCCGGCGAGCTGCGCCGTCCGCATCATGTCGACCTGAAGACGGGCATGTATCGGGGCCGCCAGGTTCTCAAGGTGAAGTCCGAAGGCTGATCTAAGCGCGCCCTGCTCGGGTCCGGCCGGCGCCGCCTGAGGCGCGGTCGCAGCGGAGGCCGTTCGGTCACGAGGACACAAGGCCCATCCGCGCCCTCGCGGCGGGCCCGCCCCGCATCACACCGGCTGAAATTCAGGCCGCCTTGCATCAGCGCGACGTTCGGATGATCGGCAAGACCGTTCGGGCGGGAGCTGCCCCGCGCAGGCGGGATCGAGCAGATGCTCGCTCCGAGCTTGGAAACCGGGTGACGTCGCCGTGACGGATAACCTGGCGGCGCATGAAGTCGCCGGCGTGTGCGCGGCGATCTCCAGCATGCTCTGCCTTCTGCCTGACTCGCCCGATTGCAACCCCATCGAGCAACTCTTCGCCAAGCTGAAGGCGCTGCTGCGCAAAGCCGCCGCTTGATCCCGTGACGCGCTCTGGGGCGTCATCGGAACGTCGCTCGACGATTTCAGCCCCGACGAGCGCCGGAAATCCCCTCGTTCATTGCGGGCACGAGCCCACGGCAGCCTACCTCGCCAAAACGGCAACCCGGCGAAACCCGCCCGTCTCATAAAATCCGACCCCGGACAGGGGGTTGGCGCGTTGGTCGAACGGGAGCACTGTGGTCGCTGCGCAGACCCGGAGGTTCGCCATGGAACGCTCAGGAGCATATCCCGACAACGGTCGCCGGGCGCTAGGCCGGAGGCGCTCTCCGTTCGGAGCGGCCGCGCTTGCCGGCCTTCTGATTTGGGTCGCCGAACCGGCCCGCGCGCTCGAATGCCCGCTGCCGCAGCCCGCGACCACGGCGAGCGCCTTGAAAGAGACGCAGCAAAGCATCCAGGAGCTTTCAAACCTTCTGGCGGCGCAGGGGACCGGCGTCGTCCCGGAAATCGTAACCCAGCTCAGGCGCAAATACCCAACCGCGCAGGACGCCGAGATCACCAACTATCTGGTCACGCTCTACTGCCCGGTGGTCGACAAGGATGCCGCCTTGAGCGATGCGGAGAAGGCCGCCCGGCTCGGCTTGTTCTCGTCGCAGGTCATGCAGACGTTGGCGAGCCGATGATCCGGCCCGCTTTGGATTCCAGCCGCGAACCCTGATTGAGGATCGAGCATGCCGCACCGGATCGGGATCATCGGGCTTGGCAAGATCGCCCACGACCAGCACGTGCCGTCCATCAAGGCCAATCCCGACTTTGAGCTCGTGGCCGCCTCGAGTCAGCGCGGGATCGGGCTTGAGGGCGTGCCGCACGCCTTCAGCGACTACCGCGAGATGCTGAAGATGCCGGGCCTCGACGCGGTGGCGATCTGCACGCCGCCGCAGGTGCGCCACATCATCGCGCGGGATGCGCTCATCGCCGGCAAGCACGCGCTCCTGGAAAAGCCGCCCGCGGCGACGTTGAGCGAACTCGTCGATCTGGCACGGATCGCCGAGCGGCAGAAGCGGGTGCTGTTCACCACATGGCACGCGCAGTACAACGCGGGCGTGGATGCGGCGCAAAAGGCGCTGGCCGGGCGCACGGTCCGGCGGCTGCTCGTGACCTGGAAAGAGGACGTGCGCCGCTGGCATCCGGGCCAGACGTGGATTTGGCAGGCTGGTGGGTTCGGGGTGTTCGATCCGGGGATCAACGCCCTGTCGATCGTGACCCGCATCCTGCCCGCGCCGATTTTTGTCCGGAAGGCCGACCTGCAATTCCCGTCGAATGCGGACGCGCCGATCGCGGCGAGCCTCGTGTTCTCGACCGGAGCAACGGACGAGGATCTGCGGGCGGAGTTCGATTGGCGTCAGACCGGGCCGCAGACCTGGGATATCGAGGTCGGAACGACGGACGGAGGCGCGATCGCCTTGCGCCAGGGCGGAAGCCGGCTTGAGGTCGACGGGAAGGTCGTGGTCGACGCGCCATCGGCGGAGTATCCCGGCGTCTACGCCCGCTTCGACGCGCTGCTGCGTGCGGGCCAATCCGAGGTGGACGCGGCCCCCTTGCGCCTGGCGGCGGACGCTTTCCTCTTGGCGCGGCGAACCGCGGTCGAGGCGTTCGAGCCCTGATGCGGCTTTCGGAAGTTGGGAGGCAGCGGCCTGCTTTATAGCGCTAAAGTAGGGCAGGAGCACTGGGCCGCGGCGCCGGAGCAGCCAATGGCTCATCATCAGCCGACGGAGCGGGTGAGGATTCCCTTATACGGCAATACGCAAGGGCTCGCCCCTGAAGGCAGGTGTGAATGCGCCGCAGGCCCCGCTTGAACAAGGAGGTGAGGGACCGGGCATAGCGCCTGGGTCGGCCATGGTAGGGTTTTTTTCGGCGCGGGTGGGCCGGTGGACGGCATCCCACATGCCAGTTGACACCGCCCAGAACAGCGCCAGCGCCATGATCAGAATGAGCCGGTCAAGCCGTCCGGCGAGCCTGATCTGACTGTCCTCAAGCCCGAACCCACGGGTCTTGAAGTCCGAGAACATGGCCTCGATGCCCCAGCGCAGGCCATAGTCGAAGGCCGTGTGGACGGAGGGTGCCTGCGACAGGGCGATGATCCACGGCTCGGGGTGGCCGGCCTCATGCACCATCGCGACGTTAGTGCGCACGCGGGTCTCGGTGAGCTCGATATCTCTCAACTGGTGCTCACCACGGTCGAAGCACGCTGCGAGCGTCGTCTCGCCGCCTTGCTCGAATACCAGTAGGTTCTGCTTGAGCCGCAGCCGCCAATCCCACCCCTGCTGGCAGCACCAGCCGATCAGGTCGGGGCTGCCGTAAAAGCGGTCGCCTATTAGCACCGGCCGGATGCCCGTGGGCAGAAGGCGAGCGACCGCCTCAAGCGCCGTGCGCTGCTCGGCAAAGCCGATCGCGCCCTGGGTCTCCTTCACCCGCCAGATCAGGGGCAGAGCCCGGCCGCCCAGTCGCACCGCCACCATGACGGCCTGATGGCGCTCGTTCACCTGTGTCTGGTCGATCAGGAGAACGACGGTCTGACCCTGCGCCGACAGCCGCGCCAGCACCTCCTGCCCATAGGGCGCCATCACGGCGTCGCTGACCAAACCCCGCGTCCCCGCCGCCGACTTCCGCCTCAGGCGGACCTTTTCAACGATTGAACAGCATGGCGGCCGCGAAGCCGAGCCATACGGACAGAAGGCACAGAACAACCGACACCGTCACATTCCCGACGGCGGCCCACCGTTGGCCGTCCTGCAGCAGCGTCAACGTCTGGAGGCTGAACGACGAGAACGTCGTGTAGCCGCCGCACAGGCCGACCATGACGAAGAGGCGCGCCTCGAACGGGATGAGGAAACGTCCTTCGGGGCGGCTGAGCGCCGCGGCGAACCCGATGACGAACGAGCCGAGAATGTTGACGAGGATGGTGCCCCACGGGAACGTCTCGCCGGCAAGCCGCGCCACGAGGCCCGAGCACCAATACCGCGCCACGCCGCCGAGCGCGCTGCCGATCGCGACCCACAGGTAATTCATAGGTTCTCACGCTTTCGTGCGATTACCTGCCGCAACGCCTTTGCCTCAGCAACCCATTTGGCGGACCGGCGGGGAGGGACGGCCATCTCCGGTCGACACCCCTCTCTGGCGAGTCGTTAAAAGCGATGGTACGACCGGGACATGCGGCGAGACGGCGGTTCGGGGCGGGATTCCGGCAAGGGCGGGCGGTGGGGCGGGCGGTCGGGCGCGCGCCAGGGCTCCCGGACCCGCGGACAAGACGGCGGTTCGCCCGCAAGCGTCCGGAGCGCCACTCGCCCGAAAAAGCCCGGAAGCACGACCGCGCAGGTGGCGCTGATGGCGCAAGCCGCGAAGGGGAGCCTTCCCGCGCCGCGCCCGCCCTCAAAAGCGCAGATCAAAGCCGCCGCGCAACAGGCGCTCGCCACCGGCGTTCAGACCCTCACGGTCGAACCGGATGAGGCTGGCATGCGGGTCGACCGCTTTCTGGTCGCGCGCTTTCCGCAACTCGCCTTCACGCACATCCAGCGCATCGTGCGCAAGGGCGAACTCCGCATCGACGGCAAGCGCGCCAAGCCGAACGAGCGCCTCGAAGCCGGCCAGAAGTCCGCATCCCGCCCCTCAAGCTTGACGCGCCGAAGCCCGCGGCCCGCAGCGCCGGCGCGCGACCAGGACGACCGCGACTTCCTCAAGTCGATCACGCTCTACGAGGACAAGGACGTTCTCATCCTCAACAAGCCGATGGGCCTTGCCGTGCAGGGCGGCTCCGGCACGACAGCGGCACGTCGACGGGCTGCTCGAGGCGCTGCGCGACGCGGAGGGCCAGAAGCCGCGCCTCGTCCACCGCCTCGACAAGGACACCTCCGGCTGCCTCGTCGATCGCGAAGACGCGCTTTGCCGCCTCGACGCTGGCGAAATCGTTCCGCTCGCGCTCGACCCGGAAGATCTACTGGGCGCTGGTCGCCGGCGTGCCGCGCGTGCGCCAAGGGCGCGTCTCGACCTATCTGGCCAAGGAGGAGAGCGGGGAGGGGGACTCACGCATGCGCGTGGCCCGGCACGGCGACGAGGGCGCGAGCCACGCGCTGACCTATTACGCCGTCGTCGAGCACGGCGGCCCAGAAGCTCGCCTGGCTGTCGCTGAAACCGGTCACCGGGCCGCACGCACCAGCTCCGCGCGCACACGGCCCATATCGGCCATCCGATCGTCGGCGACCCGAAATATTTCGACGTCGAGAACTGGGAGCTGCCGGGCGGCATCCAGAACCGGCTGCACCTGCTCGCCCGACGCATCGTCATACCGCATCCGCGCACGGGCAAGCCGCTCGACGTGACCGCGCCGCTGCCGCCGCACATGCAGCAGAGCTTCAACCTCCTCGGTTTCGATGCCGAGCCGCTACGATCCGATCGTCGAGGCGCCGGAGGAGTGATCATGGCCTGCGCCGAGGCATAGCGGCGCGGCCTACGCTGCGAGAACCGCTGTTGCGGTCTTTAGGAATGGCGGGTCTTGCCGCAATGCAACCGGATCGCGCTTCGACCATTGTCTTGTCGAGCCAAACCAGAGGATTCGATTGATGCGCCGTTCCGGTCTCGCCGTTCTCGCCGCCTTGATTTGCGCCAGCGGTCTTGAAGCCTCCGCGATGGCGCAGGCTCCACGCGCTCCGAGCACAGCGCCGGCGACGGCACCGGCGCAGCCTCCGCGGGCGGGCGCCGCTCCGGCGCCAACCGCGTCCGAGGCCAAGCGGTCCCTGAGCTACAGGGCCTGCCTCCGAGCCGCGCGGAAGCGCAACCTGCGCGGGGCCGAGCGCCGGTCCTTCGTCACGCGCTGCCGGCTCGGCCGCGAGCCGGCAGCGCGCTGAGCCCGGCTCGCGCGCGAGCCCGCAGGTGAACGGGGGACATGTCGGCAAGGCCGAGGGCCGCGGCCCTCAAAGGTCCGCCGCCCTGGCCTGGGAGCCCAACCTGAGCTGGATCACGGCCGATCTTGCAGTCGGGGGAAGCTTCCCGACCGAACGGGCCGATCATTTGGCGCAGGCTCTTGGCATCCGGGCTGTCGTCGATCTTCGCACTGAAGCCTGTGACGATGAAGCCGTGCTGCTTCAGCACGGCTTGACCTTTCTCCGCCTTCCAACGGAGGACAATTGCGCGGTCAGCCAGCCCATGCTGCGGGATGGCGTCGCCTTCGCGAGCCGCCATCTCGACCGCGGCGAGCGGGTCCTCATCCATTGCGAGCACGGCATCGGGCGCTCGGCGACGCTCGCGCTGTGCGTGCTGGTCAGCCGGGAGATGGAGCCGCTGGCCGCCCTTGAGCTGGCGAAAAGCCGGCGCTCGCTCGTCTCCCCAAGCCCGGCCCAATACGAGGCCTGGGCGAAATGGCTCGCGGGATTGGAAGGGGGCGCACCAGGCCGATTGGGACATCCCGCCCTTCGACGCCTTCAAAGCCATCGCCTACCGGCATCTGTGGACGTAACCGGCTGATGCTGGTCTACGGCGATGTCTCTCACACAGAGAGCTCGAACGAAAAGCGCGCGCGCATCCTCGACGCCGTGCGAGAGGCGGTCGAGATGACCCCCGGCGTCGAGCGCCACGGCGCGTTGGTCGCCGCCTTCATCGAAGCCGGGGAACTGGCGCAAGGCGTCGCCGATGCGGTGTTCGCCGAGCATGGCTGCGATGCGCGCGCGCAAGACCCGGCCATGGCGTTGCTGATGGAGGCGGCCGGCATCGTCCGCCTCTCGTGGGAGAGCGGCTTTCGCAACATCGTCCCGCTCGCAGCCGAACGGTCCATCCAGCTTGAGGCAGCGCTGCTGCCGGAGAGCATCCGCGTGAAGCGTCCGGAGGGTTACGCCTTCTATGCGCTTTATCCGGAAGCCTACCTTGAAGCCGCCGCGCTCGGTCCGCGCCGGGAAAACATCCGGGTCATCGGCATCCGCAGCATCGGGACAGGGCTCGCGGCGATGGTCGCGGCGGCGCTCGGCGCGCCGGCTCCGGCGACGGTGCGCCCCGCCGGACATCCGTTTCGCCGGGAGTTGGCCCTTGCGCCGGAGCTTGCCGCCGACCTGCTGGCGCGACCGGAGGCGCGGTTCGCGGTTGTCGACGAGGGGCCCGGCCTGTCGGGCAGCTCGTTCGGCGCGGTGGCGGATTTCCTTGAAGACCACGGGGTCGCGCCCGAGCGCATCCACTTTTTCCCCAGCCATGCGGGCGACCTCGGCCCGCAGGCAAGCCCGCGCCATCGGGCGCGCTGGGCGAAGGCTCCGCGCCATATCGTTGACTTCGACGCGCTCGTGCTGCGAGCGCGCGATCCGGCCCACCGGCTTGAATCATGGGTCGCGGAGCTTGTCGGTGAGCCGAAGGGGCCGCTGGACGACATCTCGGGCGGGCGCGTGGCGACGGCGGCTCTTCGCGCACGAAGCGAGTGGCCGCCGGCGCACGTTCAACAGGAACGCCGCAAGTTCATCCTGCGCACCGAGGCGGGATCCTGGCTTCTCAAGTTCGTTGGGCTCGGGCGCGAGGGCGCGCGCAAGCTCGATCGCGCGCGGGCGCTTCATAGCGCCGGGTTCACGCCGGAGGTGGCGGGCTATCGGCATGGTTTTCTCATCGAACGGTGGATCGAGAAGGCGCGCCCGCTCCATCTCAAAGCGGTCGATCGCGGCGGGCTCATCGCGTTCGCGGGACGCTATCTCGGCTTTCGCGCCCGAACATTCGGCGCCGGGCCGGAGCAGGGCGCGTCCCTGGACCAGCTTTTACAGATGGCCCGCATCAACACCGCCCAGGCGCTCGGCGAAGCGTGGGCGCGCTGCCTCGATCGCTTCGCCCCCGATCTCAGGAAACTGGAGCGCCGGGTCCGCCGCATGGAAACAGACAGCCGCCTGCACGTGTGGGAATGGCTGCAACGCGACGATGGCCGGCTTCTCAAGACGGACGCCCTCGACCATCACGCCGCGCACGATCTGGTCGGATGCCAGGATGTAGCCTGGGATGTCGCTGGCGCGACGGTCGAACTCGATCTGTCCCCAACCGAGATGCAGGACCTCTGCGCCGGGATCGAGCACGAGACGGGGCGGGCCGTCGATCCGGGTCTGATCGCCTTTTCTCGGCCGTGCTATCTGGCGTTCCAGACGGGATATTACGCCCTCGCGGCGGATGCGCTCGCGGGATGGCCCGACGAAGCCGCGCGGCTGCGCGCCGCTTCGGGACGCTACGCCGGGCGCCTGCAGGACGTTCTGACGGGACACGGTTGATGGCCGACGATGCCTCCAAGATGAGAGAGCCACGCAAGGACCGCCCGATAAAACTCATTGTGTTCGACGTCGACGGCACGCTCGTCGACAGCCAGCACCTCATCGTCGCCGCTCAGCGGGAGGCGTTTGCGGCGCATGGCCTCGAACCGCCAAGCCGTGCTCGCTCGCTCTCGGTCGTTGGATTGTCGCTCGACGAAGCCTTTACGGCTCTCGTCGGTCTAAAGGGGCCCGTCGAGAGCTTGGTGGCGGTCTATCGAAAAGCCTTCCAGCGCCTACGCACCGATCCCTCCGCCCACGAGCCGCTGTTCTCCGGCGCCGCAGAGACAATCGCGGCGCTCGCCGCGTGCGAGAGCGTTGTGCTCGGCATCGCAACCGGAAAATCCCGGCGCGGGGTCGCTTATCTGCTCGCCCGCCACCGCTGGGGCCACATCTTCGCCACCGTCCAGACGGCCGACGATGCGCCGTCCAAGCCTGATCCGACCATGTTGCGCCAAGCCATGACCGAGGTTGGCGCGACGCCTGAAGCCACCGTGATGATCGGCGATACGTCGTTCGACATGGCGATGGCGCGCGGGGCGGGAGCCGTCCCGATCGGAGTATCCTGGGGCTATCATCCGGTCGAAGCCCTGCGCGAAGCCGGGGCGGATCGCATCGTCGAGTCGTTCGTGGACCTGCGGACGCTGTTGAACGATACCGTCGCCTCGGGCTGTCTCGCATGAGCGCGCCTCAATCCCTATTTCACCGCCATGCGTGACGACTTTCTCCGAGACTGGTTCCCGAGCGGGGATGACGCCGCCCGCGACCCGGTCAAAGCCGTGCGGGATGCTATGAAGCCTGTCCTGCCCAAGCGCTTCTATGAGAACGCCAGAGCCGAGGAGCGGGACGGCGCTTTCGTCCTGACCTTGGATGGACGCGCTGCCCGGACGCCGGGCCGCCGGCCCTTGGCCGTGCCGACGCGTGCCCTCGGCGAGGCGCTGGCGGGCGAGTGGCAGGCGCAATCGACCGAGATTGATCCCACGACCATGCCGATGACCCGGATGGTCAACTCGGCCATCGACGGCGTGGCGGAAAACGTTGCAGCGGTCGTGGACGACCTGGTCAAATACGCCGACTCCGACCTCGTCTGCTATCGCGCGGGCGAGCCGGCACGGCTCGTCGCGGACCAGGCGGCGGCCTGGGACCCCATCCTGAACTGGGCGCGCGATGCGTCGGGCGCCCGGTTCGTGCTCAGCCAGGGCGTGACGTATGTCGGCCAGGACGAGGCCGCGGTCGCCGCAATCCACGCCGCGGTGGAGCAGAGCGCGGCGCGGTCGCCTTTCGCCCTGGCGGCCCTGCATGTGATGACGACGCTGACCGGCTCCGTCCTGATCGCCCTGGCGCACGCCGCCGGCCGGCTCACCGCCGAGGAAGCCTGGGCCGCCGCCCATGTGGACGAGCGCTTTCAGGAGCGCGTCTGGGGCGAGGACGAGCAGGCGCTCGCCCGCCGCGCGGCGCGGCAGGCCGACTTTCTCGCGGCGTCGCGGCTCTATGCTTTGGCAGGGCCGTAGGGCCTTGAAATGCCGGAGCGCGGGCGCAGCGGCCGGGCTTTCATCGCCCCGGCGTGCGATCTTCTCCCCGAAGCCGTCCGAGATGTGGAATGTCGTAGCGTCCACGGGAAAGAGGTCAATCCTCGGATTGTGATCGGGGCGGATGAGGGCGAGCCACGGCGTTCAAGCTCTGCCCGCGGCTCCGCTCTGGTCTTGGCAGTGCACATCAGGCCGGCGGCGGCGCATCTTGTATGACAATGTCATACCTGTGCTATAATGCGGAGTAACGAAAGCCGCCGTCATGCGCACCAGCAAACCCATCTCCGTCACTCTCGGCGACATGCAGGAACGCGTTGAGGCGCGGGTGCGCTCGGGGCGCTACGCCTCGGCCAGCGAGGTGATGCGGGCCGCCCTTCGCGCCCTTGACCGCGAGGAGGAAGCCCTTGACGTGGTGCTTCGCGAGAAGGTCCAGGCCGCCCTTGAGGATCCCAGGCCGAGCATCCCGGCCGAGGAGGTTCTTGCCGGGCTGCGCGCCCGTCACGCGGAGCGGATGAAAGACGCCAAACGTGGCGCATAGGGTCACGTTCCGGCCGGGCGCCCGGGCCGACCTGTTGAGGTCTACGACTACATCGCCGAGCGCGCCGGGTTGAGCGTCGCCGAGGGCTACCTCGACCGGATCGAGGAGGCATGCCTTGGGCTCCGGGACTTCCCAGAGCGCGGCGCCCGCCGGGACGACATCGCGCCGGGGCTGCGCACGATCGGGTTTGAGCGCCGGGCGTTCATTGCCTTTCGGGTTCTGCCGGACGAGGTGGAGATCGTCGCCATCGTCTATGGCGGCCGGCAGTTCTCCCCCGACCTCGCGTCAAGCTAGACTTGGCCGAGATTTGCTCAGTCCTACGAGGGTATCCGCATCATCTCAGCCTGGAAGGCGATCAAGCATAAGCGAGAAGCCTACGCCAAAGCGTGAAACGCTCGTCAGGTTTGATAGCCTGGATGAGATGCCGCCGGCCGAGCCGTTGAGCGACGCCTTTCGGGCCTTGACCGACGACGAAGCCGAGCGCCGGCACCAGTGACCCGGACGTGGGTGCGATCACACTGGTTTTTGGAACAGGCGCCGCGTCGAGGCCGAGACCAAGGAGCTGATCACCCTGCTGCGTCTTGACCGGCGTGCTGCGGTGCTTCCGGGGCCGGGACAGGGTATGGTCCCGCATCAACGCCGTGCTCAAGAGCTACTGCAAGAAAGGCAGGTTGAGGCCCGCCTTCGTTCATGCCAGGAGGCGAGCGTCTCTATGGCCGCGGGATGGTAACCTACAGCGTGGCCAAGCGAGACCAGACCGGCGCGACTAAGTTATCCACCTTGCACAACTTGGCAATCCCAATCCCCCGGCTGTTCGGAAGAAATTTTTAAACTTGGGTGGTAAGCCACCCCCAACCACTGATGTGATCGACAAGAGCTTTCTTGTGCGGATCTGCGGTATCCTTCTGTCGCGCACGGGTGACCGCGTGGCGAAGAGCAGGGCGTGAGGTGCAAGCCCTGCCGCGCAGCCTTTATCGTCGCTCCTCGGTTGCGGCGCCCGTGCGCGCCTTTGGCCCTCGCGGGTTCCAGCCGGCCACGAAGCGCGCGTAGGCCGTCTCGGCCTGCTCGACCCAGCGCCGCTCCTGCTCGCGATGGCTCTGCATGTTGTAGGCGTGGGCCGCGCCCTTCTGGCCGCGCGCCGCCTTGTGCCCGGCCTTCAGCTCGAGATCGCGCAGCTTCTTGGCGTGCAGCGCCGGGCGCGCCCACACGTAGCTCTCGCCCTTGCGCAGCAGATGCCAGATGAGGACGGCGAGCTTGCGGGCGGTCGCGACCGCCGCGACGTGCTGACCGCGCCGGGCCCGGACCCGCAGGAAGAACGCCCGCAAGGGACCAGGCGCTCGCGCCGCCGCCCAGGCTGCCTCGACCAGCATGCCGCGGGCATGCCCGCGGCCCTGCTTGGTGATCCGGCCGTGATAGGCCGGCCCCGGCCCGGACTGCCGCACACTCGGGTTCAGGCCGAGATAGCTGACCAGCTTCTGCGGTCTCTCGAAGCGCGCGACGTCGCCGATCGCCGCCTTGATGCGCGAGCGCCACGACCATGTCGATGCCTGGGATCGTCATCAGGCGTTTGACGCCCTCGTCCGCCAGCGCCGAGCGGGCGAGATCGCGCTCGATGACCTTGAGGTCCTCGCCGAGCCGATCGAACTCGCGCAGATGCCGTTCGACCGCAAGCCGCTCGTCCTCCGGCACGACCTGCTCGACAAGCCATGCCCGTCCCTCTCGGCCCGCACAGATCGGCGTGCGGGCAGGACGGGATCAGGTGCGCGTGCAGGATCGACTGAATGATGTTCTTCAGGCGCGAGCGCTGCCGGACGATCTGGTTGCGACGGGTGACCTGCCGGCGCAGCGCCTGGGTCGGCTCATCGGCGATCCAGACTTCCGGCAGGAAGCCGCTGGCATAGAGCTGCGCGAGCACGCCGGCGTCGATCGTATCGGTCTTGATCTTCGCATGCGCGATGAGGCGCACCTGCTTGGGGTTGGCGATCACGACCTGCTTCACATGCGGGCCGATCACGCTCGCGACCGCCGCGGCGTTGCCGGTCGCTTCGACGACGACCACGTCCTCCTCGACAAAGCTGCTCGCAAAGGCCTCAGACGCTCGCGGCGCATGTCGACGCGCCCCAGCCGTTTGAGCTTGCCGTCGTTCCAGGCCACCGCCTCGGCGAAGGCGCGGTGGATATCCAGTCCGATGATGCGCATGCTGGCTCCCTCCGGCTTTGCTCGTTCAAAGCGGGAGCCGGCGGGCAACACGACACCTACTGATCCGCGCTCACGGCGCATCCGGGCAAGTCGCAAGGGGCGGCCATGTAACGAGCTCGGGCTCTCAGCCCAACGTCTGTCGGCGGCCTGCCCGCACCTTCGTGCTCCCGGTGCCCCGCGTCCCGGATGGGCTCACCATACGGCCGTCCTCCGGAGAGAACAGCCGGACGAGAAAGGCACCGCAGCGCATCATGCCGGATAACGGCTTAGCCGATGCAGAAGTCTGGTGCGGTGTCCGAGGTGGGACCACAGTGCGGACGCTGCCGGTCGCAGGTTATGAAGGTCGGAAATCACCAAAGCCGAAATTTGACGCGAGGCACGACTGCCTCCTCAGACGAATTTGCCTCCGCCAGCCTGCATGCTAAGGCACCGCTTCGATCTCGACCGGAATGGAAGCGGCGTTCATGAAAGACATGCTCGAACGGCTCGAAGACCGGCGCGCGCAGGCGCGGCTCGGCGGCGGCGAGAAGCGCATCGCGGCGCAGCACGCGCGCGGCAAGCTCACGGCGCGCGAGCGCATCGAGCTGCTGCTCGATCACGGCTCGTTCGAGGAGTTCGACATGTTCGTCGAGCACCGCTCGACCGATTTCGGCATGGAGAAGGTCGAAGATCCCCGGCGACGGCGTCGTCACCGGCTGGGGCACCATCAACGGCCGCACGGTGTTCGTGTTCGCCAAGGACTTCACGGTGTTCGGCGGCTCGCTGTCGGAGGCGCACGCCCAGAAGATCACGAAGATCCAGGACATGGCGCTGAAGATCCGCGCGCCGATCATCGGCCTGTTCGATGCCGGCGGCGCGCGCATCCAGGAGGGCGTGGCGGCGCTCGGCGGCTACGGCGAGGTGTTCAGGCGCAACGTCGTCGCCTCCGGCGTCATCCCGCAGATCTCGGTCATCATGGGGCCGTGCGCGGGCGGCGACGTCTACTCGCCGGCCATGACCGATTTCATCTTCATGGTGCGCGACACGATCCTACATGTTCGTGACCGGCCCGGAGGTGGTGAAGACCGTCACCAACGAGACCGTGACGGCCGAGGAGCTCGGCGGCGCCAAGGTCCACACACGAAATCCTCGGTCGCCGACGGCGCCTACGACAACGACGTCGAGGCGCTGCTGCAGATGCGCCGGCTGATCGACTTCCTGCCGGCCAACAACCTCGACGGCGTGCCGGAGATGGCCGAGCTTCGACGATCCCGAACCGGGTCGATGACGAGCCTCGACACGCTCGATCCCGGACAACCCGAACAAGCCCTACGACATGAAGGAGCTGATCCTGAAGGTCGTCGACGAGGGCGACTTCTTCGAGATCCAGGAGGCCTACGCCAAGAACATCGTCACCGGCTTCGGCCGCGATCGAGGGCCGCACCGTCGGCATCGTGGCCAACCAGCCGATGGTGCTGGCGGGCGTGCTCGATTCCGACGCCTCGCGCAAGGCCGCGCGCTTCGTGCGCTTCTGCGACGCGTTCAACATCCCGATCGTGACCTTCGTGGACGTGCCGGGCTTCCTGCCGGGCACGGCGCAGGAATATGGCGGGCTCATCAAGCACGGCGCGAAGCTGCTCTTCGCCTACACCCAGGCGACCGTGCCGCTCGTCACCATCATCACCCGCAAGGCCTTCGGCGGCGCCTACGACGTGATGGCCTCGAAGCATATCGGCGGCGACGTGAACTACGCCTGGCCGACGGCGCAGATCGCCGTCATGGGCGCCAAGGGCGCGGTCGAGATCATCTTCCGGCAGGACATCGGCGACGCCGGACAAGATCGCGGCGCGCACCAAGGAATACGAGGACCGCTTCATGTCGCCCTTCGTGGCGGCCGAGCGCGGCTATATCGACGAGGTCATCATGCCGCACTCGACCCGCCGGCGCGATCGCCCGGGCGCTCGCCATGCTGCGCGCCAAGGAGAGTCGAGCAGCCCTGGAAGAAGCACGACAACATCCCGTTGTGACAGCGATCGTTTTGGCCGACCCGTGCAACGCGTGCTGCGTTTGTTGCACGGTGTTTCACTGACTTTCGCCCTTTCTCGGGATGTGCATCCGACCTCCCTGCATCCGGCTCCGGCCGCCTGTGCGGGATCACCGCCAGCCCGCGAAATCCGGGCTTGACCAGTGTTGTGGATCATGCTAATAGTCCTAGCATGATGGAAAAAGTCTTGCACCGTCTGGGGTCGCGGCTCCTCGCCTTCGCGGGGTGGCAGCAATCGCGGCGACCATCCTGAGCGTTCGGCCTACCTTGGCCGCCGAGGTCAAGGTGCTCACCACGGGCGCGTTCAAGCCGGTCGTGATGGCGCTCGTTGCCGAGTTCGAGCGCCAGAGCGGGGATACGGTCGTCGTGGCCAACGACACCGCGGGGGCTCTGGCCCGGCGCATCGAGGGCGGAGAACCCTTTGACTTGGTCGTGCTCACGCCCGCGGCGCTCGCCGACCTGACCGCCAAAGGCAAGGTCGCCGCCGGCTCAACGGCCCCGCTCGCCCAAAGTCGGGATCGGCGTCGCGGTGAAGGATGGCGCGCCCCGCCCGGACATCGGCAGCGTGGACGCTTTCAAGCGCGCGCTGCTCGATGCGCCCTCGGTCGCCATGATCGACCCGGCGGCGGGCGGGTCGAGCGGCATCTATCTCGCCCAACTGTTCGAGCGCCTCGGTATCGCCGACGCCATCAAGCCGAAAGCGGTGCTGGTGCCAGGCGGCTCGGTCGCCGAGCGGGTCGTCAAAGGCGAGGCCGCCCTGGCGGTTCACCAGATCAGCAAGAGATTCTCGCCGTGAAAGGGGCCACGCTGGTTGGGCCTCTCCCGAGCGAGTCCAGAACTATACAATCTATGCGGGCGGGATTGGCGCGGCGGCGCAGCAGCCCGAGGCCGCACAAAAGTTGCTGAGGCTCTTCTCCAGCGAGAACGCCCGCCGCGTGCTGAGGGACAAAGGCATGGAACCGCCGAACGGCTGACACTTGGGCAGGAGCCTCCGACGTGAGGAGCGCTCACGAGACCGCCGGGAGCGGCGTAACTGGGCGGGGCTAGGGTATTGCGGTGCGTCAGCGTTTCGGCGAGGGCGCCAAGGGAGGCGCCCAGAGCGGTTTCGCCTCCGCGGCGGGCGGCGGATCGGTGCGGAACTCAGCCTGCGGCCAGCGGTCCGCGTCCAGCAGGCGCGGACAGCCGTCGATGCCGGCGCCGGGCGGAAGGAGGCTCGGGTCGCAGCCCGCGTCGCGATCAGCCGCGCGGTCTCGCAACGAGCGGGCTTCAGCGGCCGCTCCGAGCAAAACCAGAATCGCAATCAGAAAAACTCTCACGTCACCCCTCCATTCGCGGGCGATCAACTCCGAAATCGCCAGACGCTCGTCCGCTTGATCTCCGCGTCCTCCAGCGCCCGCGTCACCGGCACCTCGTAGGCGGCAAGTGCTTCGAGCCGGTCGCGTGGGCAGGTAGCTGCGGCCGGGATCGCCGATCGAGGACGGCGGCCCCGCGCCGGTCCAAGCGCGACGAGCCAGGCGACACCCGTTCGGCGATGTCTTGCTCGATAGCAGATGTCGCCGGCGAGGACGACCTCCCAGCCGCGCATCTGCGCCGACAAGGTCGGTCAAGCGCGCCTCGACCGCGACGCCGTTGGCCAGCGGCGTTGAGCGCGATCGCTGCGATCGCGAAGGCGTCGATATCGCAGCGCCGTCCACGCGCGGCCGCGCCGGCCTTGGCGGCCGCGATCGCGACGAGGCCCGAGCCCGAGGCGAAATCGAGGACGCGCCGGCCGGCAACGGTCGCGCGGTGGTCGAGGATGTAGCGCGCGAGCGCCTGCCCGCCAGCCCAGGCGAAGGCCCAGAACGGCGGCGGCAGGCCGATCTCGTCCAGCTCCTCCTCGGTCTTTCGCCAAAGCTCCATCGCCTCATCCGCGAGATGAAGGGCGATCTCGGGCGCGTGGGGAACAGGCAGGAGGCGGGTGTGCGCGCGGATGAAGGCGGCGGAGTCCGATCCAGTCATGCGTCCGGGGCTGCGAGCAGTTTCAGATAAACTCCCTTTACGGCCTCCATGACGTCCCGCTCCGTGAAGCCGTTGAGAAGTCTTGCGCGCGCCGCCTGGCCCATGCGGGCCGCGCGGCCCGGATCAGCCGCAAGCCGGACCATGCTCTCGGCGAGCGCCTTCGCATCGTTCGGCGGAACGACGAACCCCTCAATTCCATCGCGCACGAGCGCGCGGCAGCCGGGCACGTCGGTGGTGAGGAGCGCTCGCCCGCAAGCCGCGCCTTCGAGGAGCGTGCGCGGCAGGCCCTCGCCGCCCCGCGAGGCCAAGCAGCAGACGTGGTGCGAGGCCCAGACGCCCGCCACGTCCCGCGTTGGCCCATGCCAGACGACGCCCGGCTCCGCGCTCCAGTCGCGGAGCGTGCGCTCCGGGATGGCTTTGGGGTTGGACGGGTCCGGCGCGCCGTAAAGCGACAGCTCCACCGGCGCTCCACGGGCGCGCGCCAAGCGGACCGCCTCGACGGCGAGGTCGATCCCCTTCGACCACAGCATGCGGGCTACGACCGCGATCCGCAGCGGCGGCTGCGCCGGAAAGGGCGAGGGAGTCAGCGCGTCGGGATCGACCCCTGCGCCGCCGACGATCGTGACGCGGGCCGCGTCGGCCGGGTCGAGGCCGAGGAGGCGGGGGTCGTCCGGGTTCTCGAACAGGTAATGCGTCTGCGCGGTTTCCAGGCCGCGCACGAGCAGGCGCACGGCGGAGCGGGCGCCGCGCCCGACGAAATCCGTCCGCGCGCCCAGAAAGCCCGAGCCCGTAAAGGCGAAGACGCGGCCGGGGATGCCGGCCATCAGCGCTGCGGCGCCGCCGACCAGGATGGCGCGCAGCGCAATGCAATGCACGAAGGCGGGACGTTCGTTGCGCAAAATCGCTGCGAGCCGGCCGGCGGCGTAGCCCGCCGCCATGGGGTTGAGGCTGCGCCGCTCGGCTTCGAGCGGGATGACGCGCGCGCCGACGTCTTCGATTGAGGCCCGGTGGTCGCGCACCCGCGTCACCACGACGACTTCGAGTCCAAGCTCCCGCGCCGCCTGCGCCATCGGGAGGAAATGAGAGGCGAAAAACCAGTCCTCGGTCACGACGAACGCGGCCTTGCGAGCGCCCGACGCGGCAGGCGGAGCGTTCGAAAAAGCGGCAAGGGTGGGCGGCACAGAATAAGCGATGCTGGAAGGGAAGGGGGCCTTGTAGCCGCGTCGCCGCGCGGAGGGAACATCGCGGACGGCTCCGCCGTTCACCGCCGGCTACGGACGGCGGGAGAGCCATGCATGCAAGGCGGGTGGTGGGCGACGGCGCTTGGGACGATCGCAGGAATCTGTTCGACGGTCAGCTTCGTGCCTCAGGTGATGAAAGCTTGGCGCGAAAGCGACACCGAGGCGATCTCGAAGCGCATGTACCTTGTGACGGTCACGGCCTTCGTGCTGTGGTCGATCTACGGCGTCGTCATCGGCAGCCTGCCGATCATCGTTTTCAACCTGCTCAGCCTCGGCTTGAGCGGAACGATCCTGTTCCTGAAGCTGCGCAACCAGCGCCGCGAGGGGGAGAGAAGCGCACCCGCCGGATAGGCGACGTCCGGCTGGGAACCGATTCAGCTGCGGGCCTGTTGGTATGAGTCCTTGTCGCGTGCCCCGGAAATCCCACGGTGCTTGAGCCAGAGTCCGAAATCCAAACTATCGTCAACTCCCGCGATGCGGCCGAATCCGCCGGCCTGACATACGTCTCCGACGACGAGCGCGGTATCCGGCGCAAGCGGGTGGGCAAGGGATTCGTCTATCTCAAGCCGAACGGCGAACCCGTGCGCGACGCGGCCACGCTGGAGCGCATCCGCAAGCTCGCGATCCCACCGGCCTATACCGACGTGTGGATCTGCCTCAAGGCCAACGGCCACATCCAGGCGACAGGTCGAGACGCGAAAGGGCGCAAGCAGTACCGCTACCATCCGGGATTCCGCGAAGTTCGCGAGAGCACGAAATACGAGCACATGATGGAGTTCGCGCGCGCGCTGCCGAGCGGTGCGCGCCAAGCTCGCCGAGCACATGGGACTGCGCGGCCTGCCGCGCGAAAAAGTGCTCGCCACGGTCGTGCATCTCCTGGAAACCACGCTGATCCGAGTCGGCAACGACGATTACGCCAAGGCGAACAAGAGCTACGGCCTCACCACCTTGCGCGATCCGCACGTCAAGGTGGACGGTTCGGAGCTTCGCTTCCAGTTCAAGGGCAAGAGCGGCAAGACGTGGCGGCTCCAAGTCAAGGATCGGCGCGTCGCCAAGATCGTCAAAGCGTGCCAGGATCTGCCCGGTCAGGAGCTGTTCCAGTACGTCGACGAGAACGGCGAGCGCAGGGACGTCACCTCGGCCGACGTGAACGCCTACCTGAAGGAAATCACCGGCCGCGACATCACGGCCAAGGATTTTCGCACCTGGGCCGGCACCGTGCTGGCGGCGCTCGCGCTCCAGGAGTTCGAGACCTTCGATACCGAAGCCAAGGCCAAGAAGAACGTGCGCGCCGCCATCGAGCGGGTGGCCTCGCGCCTCGGCAACACGCCCACGATCTGCCGCAAATGCTACATCCACCCGGAGATCCTGAGCTCCTATGCCGAGGGCGCGATGCTCCTGGAGGTCAAGAACCAGCTCGAGGCGGAACTGCGCGAAGACCTCGCTTCGCTCAAGCC
Source organism: uncultured Alphaproteobacteria bacterium (assembly GCA_963728675.1). Taxonomy (GTDB): domain Bacteria; phylum Pseudomonadota; class Alphaproteobacteria; order Rhizobiales; family Beijerinckiaceae; genus JAJKJG01. The sequence continues at coordinate 30,901 of CAVSLO010000064.1, forward strand.
GGAGGAAGCGGCGGTGCTCGGCCTGTTGGAAGCCCGCCTGAACCGCACGTTGGGCGAGGGGGTGGACGGCGCCGCGCCCCTGGACAGGAAACCGGCGAAGCGGGCCCCGCGCCGCTCCGGCAAGACTACATCCCGCGCGAAGACGGCGGCATGAGGGTACGCTCCAGGAAAGCGGTGACGCGCCGCTCCGCGTCCGTTCGCGCCTCGCCGAACAAGACGTGCCCCTGGCCGGGGTAGACCATTGTTTCATGCGGCACGCCGAGAGCCTTCAGGACGGCCTCGATCGCATAGGCGTTCGCGGCCGGCACGATCGGATCGGCGGCCCCGTGCAGGATCAGGGTCGGCGGGAAGCGGATCGTGTGCTCGAATCCCGGGGGCATGGGGCCGAAATAATCGACCACGGCCTTGACGCGGGCGTCCTGGCCCGCAACCGCGAGCGACAGGGCCGCGCCGAGCGAAATCCCGACGAGGCCGATCCGCTGCGGGTCGACGCCGGGCCGGCCTTGCAGCCAAGTGATCGCGTCGCTGAGGGTCTCCATCCAGGGGCGGACGTTGCGCTGCATGGTGGCGAACGAGGCCCACCGTTCGCCCGTGCGGTCGAGGTAATGAAGCAGCGCGACGTGGCAGCCCGCGGCGGCGATCGTCCGGGCGCCGTGGTGATATTCGTCGCCGCGCATGCTCAGGCCGTCCGCGCCGTGCAGCATCAGCACGGCCGGCCTGCGCTCCTTTGCGGACGAGCGCGCAGCCTCGAACCAGTCGACGGTGATCGGAACCCCGCCGCTCGTGAATCTTTCCACGCGTATCGCCTCCGCTGTCGTGAGCTGCCCGGTTGAAGCGATTGAACGCGCAAGCCCGAGGTCGGCGACCAGGGCTCGTGCTCGAGTGAGGGACCCTGAAACCGTGGAGAGCAACCAAGGCCGTCGGCGCGTGGCCCAACCGCACAAGCCCATATGGGCCTTTGGGTTCGCAGCGCCACCGGCGCGAGCAACTTTTTCACGCTGCGGTCCGTTGAGCCTTCACGGCGACCTAAACGGAGCCTGGCGATGCTGCGCGTCCATCACCTCAACTGCGGCTGCATGTGCCCGCTCGGCGGCCGGCTCATGGACGGGTTCAGCCGCGGGCCGGCCGGGCTTCTGGTCTGCCATTGCCTGCTCGTCGAGACGAACGAAGGCTTGGCGCTCATCGACACCGGCTTCGGCATGCGGGACATGGAGCGGCCTTATGCGCGCCTGAGCCCGCTGTTCATCCATCTGAACCGGATTCAGTTCGACAGGCGCGCGACGGCGCTGAGGCAGGTGGAACGGCTTGGCTTTTCGCGTCGGGACGTGCGCCATATCGTTCTGACCCACCTCGATTTTGATCACGCGGGCGGGCTTGAGGACTTTCCTGAGGCCGCCGTGCATGTGATGACCGCCGAGCGCCAAGCCGCGCAGGAGCGGCGCGGCTTTATCGCGCGCCGCCGGTACCGGCCCGAGCAGTGGGACGACGTGCGGCGCTGGCGCACGTACCGCTCCGGCGGCGAGCGCTGGTTCGGCTTTGAGGCCGTGCGCGATCTCGACGGGCTCCCGCCCGAAATCCTGATGATCCCGCTTCCCGGCCACACCAGGGGTCACGCCGGCGTCGCCATCCAGACGCCCGAAGGCTGGCTTCTCAATGCAGGCGACGCCTACTTCTTCCGCCACGAGATGGATCGCGAAAACCGCCAGTGCCCGCCAGGCGCGCGCGCCTATCAACGCATGATGGCCGTTGACCCCGATCTGCATCGCCGCAACCAGGATCGCGTGCGCGCGCTCGCCCACGACCGCCGCGCGGGCGTTCGCATCTTTTGCAGTCACGATGCGGTCGAACTGGAGGCTTTGTCGCGGCTCTCGGCGCGCTCCTGACGGCTCGGACCGGGTTGACGGTGGGGCGCGGGCGCAGAATTCTGCGCCGTCGCGGCGAAAAATCCGGGTAACGTCCAGGCGCGTCCTATACTCTCGTACGGGCAACGCGGCCGAGATTCAGACGGCTAGGGAGACCATCGATGGAGTTCGACGCGCTTTTCCTGTCGCGCATCCAGTTTGCGTTCACGATTTCGTTCCACATCATTTTCCCGGCTTTCACTATCGGCCTCGCGAGCTGGCTCGCCCGGCTTGAGTTCGAGTGGCTGCGCACGGGCAATCCCCAGTACAAAAACTTGTATAAGTTCTGGGTGAAGGTCTTCGCCGTCTCCTTCGGTCTCGGCGTGGTGTCCGGCATCGTGATGAGCTACCAGCTCGGCACCAACTGGTCGCGCTACTCCGAATTCGTCGGCAACGTGATCGGCCCGCTGATCGCCTATGAGGTGATCACCGCGTTCTGCCTGGAGGCAGGCTTTCTCGGCATCATGCTGTTCGGCTGGGAGCGGGTCGGCGACCGGCTGCACTTTGTCGCCACTTGCATGGTGGCGCTCGGAACCCTGATCTCGGCCTTCTGGATTCTCTCGGCCAACTCCTGGATGCAGACGCCCGATGGGTTCCGCATCGAGAACGGCATCGCTCTGCCCGTGGATTGGTGGAAAATCGTCTTCAATCCGTCGTTCCCGCTGCGCTACGCCCACATGGTCATGGGCTGTTTCCTCACCACGGCCTTTGCAGTCGGCGGCATGTCGGCTTGGATGCTCTTGCGTCATCCGCATGACGCGCCCGAGGCTAAACTCGCCGGCGCGCGCCGCTCGCTGTCCATGGCGATGTGGTTCGCGGCGATCGTTACGCCGATCCAGATTTTCATCGGCGACATGCATGGCCTTGGCGTTCTTAAACTGCAGCCGACCAAGCTCGCCGCGATCGAAGGCAACTGGGACCGGATGGCCAACATGCCGTTGCGCCTCTTCGCCATCCCCGACCAGAAAGCTGAGACCAATCATTACGAGATCGCCGTTCCGAAGATCGGCAGCTACCTCCTCACGCACGCGTGGGACGGCGTCGTGCCGGGCCTGAAGGACGTGCCGCCTGATCAGCGCCCGCCGGTCTGGCCCGTGTTCTTCTCGTTCCGGATCATGGTCGGCATCGGCTTGACGATGCTGGCCGTGAGCCTCTGGAGCCTTTACCTGCGCTGGAAGGGCGCCCTCTTCACGAACCGATTGTTCTTGTACGCAGCGATGCTGATGACGCCGACGGGGTTCGGCGCCGTCCTGTTCGGCTGGTTCACCGCCGAGATCGGCCGTCAGCCTTATGTTGTCTACGGCCACCTCCGCACGGCGGATGCGGTCTCGCCCGTCACGACAGGCGCCGTCACGATCTCGCTCGCCACGTTCGTCGTCGCCTATCTGATCGTGTTCGGATTCGGCAGCTACTACTTGGCCAAGATCCTTCGCAAAGGTCCCGATCCGGTCGAGTCGATCCCTGGCGCCCGAAGCCCGGCCAAGAAGCCAAAGCGGCCGTTCTCGCTGCCCGACGAAGGTCTGGAAGGCGGCCCAGGACGCAAGGCGCCCCAGCCTCAACCTGCCGAATAGGGAGAACCCGCATGTTCGGCTTCGGAACGGAATACGTCGGCTGGGCTTTCTGGCTGCCAATCCTCTGGTCGGCGATCTTGGGCGTCGCCATCACGATGTACGTCATCGTCGACGGCTTCGACCTCGGCATCGGCATCATGTTCACCAACGCCGAGAGCGACAACTGGCGCGACCGCATGATGTTTTCGGTCGCCCCGATCTGGGATGGAAACGAGACCTGGCTGATCCTCGGCGGCGCCGGCCTGTTCTGCGTGTTCTCGGTCGCCTACGCGATCCTGATGCCGGCGCTCTACATCCCGATGCTGATCATGTTGATCGCGCTGATCTTCCGCGGCATCGCGTTCGAGTTCCGCTTCAAGGCCGACACATCGAGGCGCGTCTGGGATTACGCCTTCCATTACGGCTCGCTCTTGGCGACCTTTGCGCAAGGCATCGTGCTCGGCGCTTTCGTGCAGGGCTTCAAGGTTCAGGGCACGCAGTTCGCAGGCGGTACCTGGGATTGGCTGACGCCCTTCAGCATGGCGACCGGCGTCGGTCTCGTGTGCGGTTACGGTCTTTTGGGCTCGACGTGGTGCGTGATGAAGACCACCGGCGAACTCGAAATCTGGTCGCGTCGGAAGGCGCTTCAATTCCTGATCGCCACGATCGTGATGATGGCGATCGTGAGCGCCTGGGTGCCTTTCCTCGGCCGGCAGATCGAGGCGCGGTGGTTCTCCTGGCCCAACCTCGTCCTTTTGGCGCCGGTGCCGCTTCTGACCGCCTTTGTGGCCTACCGGATCTTTCGGACGCTGGAGGATGGGTATTCCACCGCGCCGTTCCTGCTCTCGATCGCCATGTTCCTGCTCGGATTCCTGGGCCTCGCCATCAGCCTGTTCCCCTATATCGTGCCTCCGTCCATGACGATCTGGCAGGCGGCGAACACGGTGGACTCCCAGTTGTTCGTCCTCGTCGGCTACGCGCTGGCCCTGCCGATCACCTTCGCCTACACGGCCTATGCTTACTATGTGTTCCGCGGCAAGGTCGCCGAGGAGATCACGGGCGGCGGATACGGCTGATGGCGCAGGACCGCGAGCCGGCCAAAGGCTTTTGGCGGTTCGCCTGGTTCATTGGCTTCTATGCCCTGAGCCTCGTCGCCTTTGCGGCCCTGGTTTACGGACTGAGAGCGATCATTCCACGCTGAGGCTTGTTCAGGCACGTGGACGCCGGCGCGCCGCGGATCTTGTGCGACAGCGAGTCGGGTCGAAAATCCGGCTTGCTGGGAATCGGTTCCAGGCCGGAACAGCGCGGTTGCCATGGCGTTCCGCAAGGAAATGCAGAGAAGACGCCCCATGACCGAGCTTGCGGCGAGCCAGGACCGATCGGAGGTAACGGAGCGCTGAGCGGTCCTTCACGATCTGGAAGACTGGCTCCGGGCCCCGATGGTCGCTGCTCAGCTTCACGTAGCTGGTCCTGGTCGTGGTCGAAATCGTTTGGGGGAGCACGCACCTAGTCTTCGGGACGATCATCTGGATCGTCTTTATTCTTGAGTTCGCGCTGCGGCTCAGCCTCGCTCCCGACAAGACCGCCTTCTTCCGCCTTCTCGCGCTCTGCGGCTTTGCCGTATTCGGCTACATCACGGCCAGCTTCGCCACTTTCTTCATCGGCCAGGAAGCCAAGGCGAAGGAAAGCGACGTGGCTGGTTCGGGCGACATCGCCGGACTGAGGGACGAAATCGCCTGGCTGCGGGCCGCGTTGCTGTCGCGCCCCTCCGCCCAAGAGGCGCGCTGACCAGGAGGCGCCGTGCCGGTCGCGCCTGCGCCGATGAAGAGGCGCGCTGACCGCCGGCCCGGCGCTCACTGCCAGCGCTCTGCGCCGATGACGCCCTTGCTTGTGACCACGACCCAAGCCTTGCCCCGCCGCTCGATGGCTTCGACACGGCCGATGGCGGCGACGGCCTGGCCGGGCGCGACCTCGTGGAGACGATGGTTCGGCCCCTCGACGAGGGCGACTCCGTCATAGATATCGCGCAGAACCCAGCCCTCCAAGACTGCCTGCTTGGCTTGGGGTTTGGCGTCGATGCTGCCCGTCTGGGCGGGCTCGCTGGGCGCCGCCGGAGCGGCGGCTGGCTTCGGATTGGAGGCCACTGCGTTCGCCTGTTTCTCTGCGCGTTCGAGCCGGTCCATGAGCGGGGCGATCTTGGCCGGATCGCGATCCGCGCTCGCCAGGCGCTCAAGCTGCTCGGCGACCCGGCTTGCCTTGCTGGCCGAATCCTGCGCCGTGCGGTCGAGACGGTCGAGACGCTCCAGCAATTGGCTCTGCTTGCTCACCGTCTCGCCTCTGACCCGCTCAATGCCGTCTTTCAGGGCGTCGATAGCGACCTTCAGGGCCCGCACGTCTCCGGTGAGGCGGACCACATCCTCCTGGCTTTGGCGAATGCTGGCGCTTGTTTCGGTCCACTGCGTCAAGGCCGCCTGGGACGACCGGCTCCCTGAGACCAGGCCTGCTCCGCCGAACCACCCCAATCCGACCGCCACCGCCAGCACCGCGGCCTGCGCGCCGGGGCGGCGCCAAGATCGTCCTGGACGCGCGACCTCAGCCTCCCTAGCTGGAGAAGAGGAGGCTTCTTCCGCTGCGGGGCTGGGATGAGCCGGCTGCGCGCTCGCAGCGGCGAGCGCAAGCGCCGCAGCGGCAGGTGTCGCGTCCGTTGCAGGCGCCGACTCCACGGGCGCTGAAGCACCCTCCGGCTTCACGGCCGGCTTCCCGGCTCGGATTTGTAGCGTCGGCCTCTTTGGGTTCGTATCCTTCTGGTCGTTCATGTCGCTGATTCCGATACCATCGCGAGTCGCCCTTCCGGATTGATAACCATTCGGGTTTACGGAATCGTTACTCTCCGAGTAGGAACAGGGGAGGGCCATCCTGCGGCGGGGACGCTTGCCGCTCGCGCCAGTGGCCTTCGCACGAACGATCGCTTGGGGTGGCCAGTCCCGCCTCGACGCCCCGCCACGGAGGCTGCCGTCGCCCGGCGATGCCCGTCGAGGAGAGGCTGCCGACCTTGGCTTCGCGGCGCTTACATGCGACCCAGCGTCATGCGTTGGACCATTCGCATCGGGACTGCCCTTGCCCTCTTATGGGCCGTTTACGCCATATCCCCATATTTCGCGGCCTACCGGCTCGTGACGGCGGTGCAGGCGCGCGACGTGGAAGCGCTTAAAGAGCGCGTCAACTTCCACGCCGTTCGCATCTCCTTGGCGCAGCAGATCCTGGCCGTCTACTTCAGCGCAACCGGCGAAGGCAACGTGTCCGAGGCGGCTGCGCGCCAGTTGGCCTCGATGGCCGCCGAGGTAGCGGAGCCGTTGATCGCTCAATTGCTTTCGCCCGAAGTGCTCGTCGATCTTCTCGACGACGGCTGGCCGCAGTCCGTGGTGTCGGAGAGAGCGCCCCAGATCCCGGATGAGCCGGCGCCGGAAGGCCGCTCAGAGACGAGCCCACCTTCATGGCCGCAATCCAAGGCCTCTCGCGTGGGCCTGGGCTCGCCGCAACTGACGTGGCGCGACCTGCTCACCATGGTGGATATGCGCGGGTTCCGGAGATTCTATCTGACGTTTCCCGGGGTGCACGGGGCGGCTTCGCGCATCCGTCTCTCCTTCCGCTTCAGGCCGTGGTCATGGCGGCTCGACGGGATCGAGATCCCGGACGCGCTGACGCGGCGGCTCACGGAGGAGTTGCGTAAGCGGGTTGGCCGCATGCCTTAAGCAGCCTCGGTGCGGGGAATGCGGCCTTCGATCGGATAGGCGGGGTCGTTATAGCCGGGCGTCGAGGGGTGGCCCGCGACGACGAGACGATCGACAAGCGCTTCGTCCTCAGCGGTGAAGCCGTAATCGAGTGCGCCGAGGTACTCGTCCCATTGGGCTTCGGTGCGCGGACCCGCGATCACGGCGGTTATGAGCTGATTGTTCAGGACCCAATTGACCGCGAACTGGCCCGCTGTGACGCCACGCGCCTCGGCATGGCGCTTGACCTCCTGGGCGATGGCGAGCGATTCCGGCCGCCACTCGGTCTGCATCATGCGCGTATCGCTGCGGCCGGCGCGTGTACCCTCCGGCGGCGATGTGTCGAGGCCGTATTTGCCGGTCAGGACGCCGCGCGCCAGCGGGCTGTAGGGCACGACGCCAAGCCCATAGAAGGCGCAGGCCGGCAGATGCTCGACCTCGGGCATCCGGTTCATGGCGTTGTAATAGGGCTGGCTCACGACCGGCCGGTCGATCCCCAGTTCGTCGCACAGGCGGCAGATTTCGGCGACGCGCCAGCTGCGATGGTTCGAGACCCCGAAGTAACGGATCTTGCCGCGCCGTACGAGATCGCCCATCGCGCGCACCGTCTCGGCGAGCGGCGTCGCGTGGTCCTCCTTGTGCAGATAGTAAATATCGATGACATCCGTGCCGAGCCGCCGCAGGCTTGCCTCGGCAGCCTGCATGATCCACCGGCGCGACAGCCCACGATCGTTCGGGCCGGGACCCATCGGATTTGCGACCTTGGTGGCGAGAACCCAATGGCCGCGCTCCGCCCGGATGAGACGGCCGGCGATCTCTTCGGACCGGCCCTCATTGTAGACATCCGCCGTGTCAATGAAGTTGACGCCCGCTTCGCGCGCGCTCCCGACAATGCGCCCGGCGGTCGCCTCGTCGGTCTGGCCGCCGAACATCATCGTGCCGAGGCAGATGGGAGAGACCTTGACGCCGCTGCGGCCGAGGTTGCGGTAGTTCATGCCTTTGGCTCCCCTCCGGAATCATCTGGATCAGCTCGGCGGGGCCGGGCGCGGGCGCCCGCCGTTATCGAGCGCCACAAAAATGAAAATCGCCTCTGTGACCTGACCTCCACATCGCCATCACGGGACCGGCGCTACGCTTCGACTTTGAACTTCATGGATGTCCGCCCGACCTCCGTCAGGTCCGCGTAGACCGAAATCTCCCCTCCGACGTGCATGGGGGCTGGGCTGTGGAAGGCCATGCCCTCAACGGCCACCGTGGCGCAGCGGCCGCGTGCCCGGCGCGCAGCGGCGTCGCCGGCCGCCAAGTTCATCTGCGACATCAGCCAGCCGCCGAAAATGTCGCCGGCCGGATTGGTGTCGGCCGGCATGGCGATAGGGCGGATGACGGCTTCGCGCCGATCGAGGGTCGGATCGGACATGACGCGGCTTCCGTGGGCCGGCTGGACCTCCACGGCCATTCAGCGGCGGAAGTCCAAAAGCTTCGGGAGTCTTCTGCTTGTTTTCGATGGAGCTCCTTTTTCCCGTGTTGTGGCGGGTTTAGGAGTGCTCCCTCATAGGGCCTACATCATGTATTGTCCGCCGTTGATGGAGAGGGTTGATCCGGTGATGAAGCCGCCCTCCTCCCCGGCTAGGAACGCCACCGCGCGCGCGATCTCCTCCGGCTGGCCCAAGCGCCCGACCGGGATCAAGCGGCAGGATCTTCGCTTTGAGCACCTCCGGGTCGATCGCCTGGACCATCTCGGTGCCGATGTAGCCCGGACAGATCGCGTTCACCGTGATGCCCTTGTTGGCGTTCTCCTGCGCCAGCGCCTTGACGAAGCCGATGTCGCCCGCCTTGGCGGCCGAGTAGTTCACCTGCCCCATCTGGCCCTTCTGGCCGTTGATCGACGAGATCACGATCACCCGCCCCCACGCGCGCGCCCGCATGCCCTCGATCACCGGCCGGGTCATGTTGAACAAGGAATCCAGGTTGGTGCGGATCACCGCCGACCACTGCTCCTTGGTCATGCGATGAAAGAAGCCGTCCCGCGTGATGCCGGCGTTGTTGACCAAAACGTCGACCGGCCCGACCTCGCCCTCGACCTGCTTCACGCCGGCCTGGCAGGCGTCGTAGTCGCCCACGTCCCACTTGAACACCGGGATGCCGGTCTCGGCCTTGAAGGCTTGCGCGGCTTGGTCGTTGCCGGCGTAGCTCGCCGCCACCGTGAACCCGTCCGCCTTCAGCGCCCGCGAGATCGAAGCCCCAATCCCGCGGCTGCCCCCCGTCACCAATGCCACTCGCGCCATCTCAATCCTCCTTTGTGTTGCCTCTTCCCCCGGGAGCGTGGGCCGTAAGCCCCGCCTGCCTGTTCTTCGGCGAGCCGGTCAGACGGCTCTGATCTTGACGTAACGCCCGGGCGCCGGCTCGATCGGTTTGTATGTCCTGTTCCCGAGCTTCGCGGGCGCAGGCTTCGTTCCGGTCGAGTGCTCCTTGAGCCAGCGGTCCCAGTCGGGCCACCAGCTCCCCGGAATTTCCTGCGCGTCGGCGAGCCACGTATCCGGTTCGGCCCCGAGGTTTGGATTCACCCAGTAATTGCGCTTGCCGCGGGAAGCCGGATTGACCACGCCGGCGATATGGCCGCTGGCGCCGAGCACGAATTTCACATCGCCGTCCAGCAGGCCTGAGGCCAGATACGCCGTCTTCCACGGCACGATGTGGTCCTCGCGGGCCGCGAGCAGATAAACCGGCGCCTTAATGGCCGAGAGGTCGACCGGAACGCCGCATTGCACCGTTCGTCCCGGATCCTTGATGGCGTTCTCCAGATACGCATGGCGGGTGTACCAGCAGTACATCGGTCCAGGCAGGTTGACGCTGTCCGAGTTCCAATACAGGAGGTCGAAGGCGTCGGGGGTTGCGCCTTTCAGATAATTCGCAACGACGAACGACCAGATCAGGTCGTTGGCGCGCAAGGTCGAGAAGACGAACGCAAGCTCTTTGCCCGGGAGAAGGCCTCCCCGGCCGATCGTCGCTTCGCGCGTCCGAACATAGTTTTCGTCCACCATGATGCCGATCTCTCCGGTGTCGGAAAAATCGAGCATGGTGGTCAGCAACGTGATGGTCGCGAGCCGGCGATCGCCGCGCGCGCTCATCACCGCCGCCGCACAGCCGAGCAGCGTCCCCCCGACGCAAAAGCCAAGGGTGTGCACGTCTTCGGCCTTGGCGACGTCGGTGACGATCTCGACGGCCTGCACGATTCCCTTTTCGATGTAGTCGTCCCATGTGAGATGGGCGATCGAATCGTCGGCGCTGCGCCACGAGACCAGGAACACGGAGTGGCCCTGCTCGACCGCATAGCGGACGAACGAATTGGCGGGCGCAAGGTCGAGGACATAGAATTTATTGATGCAGGGCGGCACGAGCAGCAGCGGCCGCTTCTCGACCTGCTCCGTCGCGGGCTTGTATTGGATAAGCTGGATCAGTTCATTCTCGAAAATCACCTCGCCCGGCGTGATGGCCAGATTCTTCCCGACTTCGAAGGCCGACTCGTCGGTCATCGAAATCCGGCCCTTCTGGATGTCGTCCATCAGGTTCTTCATGCCGGAGGTCAAGCTCTCGCACCGCGTGTCGATGGCGGTGCGGATGACCTCTGGATTGGTCATCGGGAAGTTCGACGGGCTGATCGCATCGGTGAACTGACGGGCGTAGAACCGCAGTTGCAGCTTCGTCTTGTCGTCGACGTTGGCCTGCTCGACGAAGTCGTGCAGGAACTTGGCGCCGATCAGATACGATTGCTTGACCGCGTCGTAATAGGGCTCCTTCTGCCAAGCTTCGTCCCGGAAACGGTTATCGCCCTTGGCGGGGGCCGCGACAGGCTTGCGCTCCTCGCCGAACAGGCCCGGCAGGAAACTGCTCCATAGCTGACCCATCTGTTCGAAGTAACGACGCTGGAGGTCGAACAGGTCCGTGATCGACGTCGGCGTGGCGGCCGGCCACTTGAGATCGGAGGGCGCGATCACGGCGCCCCCGGACAGCGCGCGTTCGAATTGCTGCACGACCTCCTGCCCGGCCTGCATCAGGCTTTGCAGGTATTGTTGAGGATCGGGTTGAGGGGCAGATTGGGGCATGAGAGGATTCCTGAGCTAGTGCAGCTTGACGCGCGGCTCAGTGCGGCGGGTTAGAGTGCGAGCGATGGTGTCGAGCATGACTCGCCAGGCGCCAAACAGGGCCCTCTGGTGCATCTTGTAGAGCGACCGGTACATCACGCGTGCGAAATAGCCTTCGATCATCAGGCCCTTGCCCGTCAGAAAGCCCATGAGGTTGCCGACCGTGCTGTATGCGCCCAGCGAGACCAGCGACCCGAAATCCCGGTAGACAAACGGCTGCAGTGTCTGGCCGTCGAGACGACGCTTGATCTGCTTCACGAGATGGGTCGCCTGCTGGCTGGCGGCTTGGGCCCGTGGCGGAATGGGCCGTGTCTCTCCGGGATTGATCAGAAACGCGCAATCTCCGATGGCAAACACGTCAGTATCCCGCGTGGTCTGCAGCGTTTGCGTCACGACGAGCTGGTTGCTCCGGCTCGCCTCCAGACCATCAAGATCCTTCAGCAGATCCGGCGCTTTAACCCCGGCCGCCCAGACCACCAGCTCAGAGGGAATGAAGTCGCTGTCGGCGAGACGGACCCCGTCTTGCCGGACTTCGACCACGCGCGCTTGCGTGCGCACATCGATCCCGAGCTCGCGAAGAAGGTTCGTCGCGCCCTTCGCGACGCGGGGCGGCACCGCTGGCAGGATGCGCTCGGCGGCTTCAACCAGCGTGATCTTGAGATCCTGTTCGGCGTCAATGCGGTCGAGGCCGTAGGCCACGACTTGGCGCGTCGTGCGATGCAGTTCCGCAGCGAGTTCGGTGCCCGTCGCCCCGGCCCCGATGATCGTGACATGCAGCTGTCCCGGCCGCACCGGGCCGGGCTGCGCGTGGGCTCGAATGAAGCGGTTAACGAGCCGCTGGTGAAATCGGACCGCCTGCTCCGCCGTGTCGAGCGAGATCGCGAACTCCTTTGCTCCGGGCGTGCCGAAATCATTGCTGGTGCTGCCAACCGCAATCACGAGCGTGTCATACGCGATGGAGCGCGGCCGGCGTGATCTCCTGGCCTTCGGCATCATGGCTTGCGGAGACATGAACCTCGCGGTGCGCCCGATCGAGGCCAATCATCTCGCCGATGCGGTAGCGGAAGTGGTGATCGGAGGCCTGCGCCAGGTAGTCGACGGCTTCACGACCGACATCCATCGTACCGGCCGCCACTTCATGCAGATGCGGCTTCCAGATATGGGTGCGGGCGCGTTCGATTAAAGTGATCTCGGCCTTTTCGCGCTGACCTAAGCGGTCACCCAGCTTGGTCGCCAACTCGAGACCTGCCGCCCCGCCGCCAACGATGACGATGTGATGGAGCGAGGGGTCGGCGATCCAGACCCGGCTCGGCCCGACCGCATCGGAGGGGCTCGACGTGGCGACCGAGGTTGCTTCCGTGTCCGCTGCCAGCGGAGGCCTCTCGTTGTTCGTTGCATTATCGCTCTGACCATCCTCGGGCGGTCGTGCGATGATCCCCTTGCCGGCGTTTATGTCTGGGGTGGCCCTTTCGGCCGCCCCGCCCATAACGATCGTGTGGGGCTCGTTCTCTGCGGGTGCCATCGGTCGCCCTCCGCTCATTCTGGGTTGCGCTGCGCCGGGCTGCGACCCGGCCGCGATGGCTCGGATGGACATCCTCGTGTTCAACCTGTCGTGACGGCCACCTCAACGTCAGACGGATCGACCTGACGGCTCAGCCCAGCGTTGAGTTTGTCGCGGTCAAGCTCGCCCTCCCACCACGCCACCACGACCGTCGCCACGCCATTGCCGGTGAAGTTCACGAGCGCCCGACATTCACTCATGAACTTGTCGATGCCGAGAAGGATGGCCATGCCGGGCACGAGCGCCGGATTGACGGTCGCCAGCGTCGCCGCGAGCGTAATGAAGCCCGCACCCGAGATGCCGCTCGCGCCTTTTGATGTCAGAAGCGCCACCAGCAGAATAGTGCCCTGCTGGCCCCAGGTCAGATCGAAGCCCATGGCCTGCGCGATGAACAGCGAGGCAAGGGTCATGTAGATGTTGGTGCCGTCAAGGTTGAAGGAATAGCCCGTCGGCACAACGAGGCCTACGACCGACTTGGAGCAGCCGAGCCGCTCGAGCTTTTCCATGAGCGCAGGCAGCGCACTCTCGGAGGAACTCGTACCGAGCACCAGAAGGAGTTCATCCTTCAGATAGCCCACGAACCGGAAAATGTTGAACCCCGCCATTCGGGCGATGATCCCAAGCACCCCGAAGACGAAAATCGCCGACGTGACGTAGAAGACGACGATGAGCCCGAATAGGTTACCGAGCGCCTGCGGCCCGAAGCGTCCGATCGTGTAGGCCATGGCCCCGAAGGCGCCAATCGGAGCGGCTTTCATCACGATCGCGATCACGCCGAAAATGGCGTGTGCGGCATCGTCGATGAAGTTGCGGATCGTCGCACCGCGTTCACCGAGGATCAGCAGCGAAAAGCCGAACAGGATGGAGAACAGCAGAACTTGCAGGATGTCGCCTTGCGCGAAGGCGCCGACCACGCTGTCCGGGATGATATGCAGAATGAAGTCGACCGGCTTCTGTTCGCTCGCCTTCTTGGCGTAGGTGGCGACAGCGGCGGCATCCCCCGCTCCGCCGGCAAAGCCCGCGCCGGGCCGCACGAGATTGCCGACGATCAGGCCGACGATGAGCGCGAAGGTGGAGACGACCTCGAAGTAGATGAGCGCCTTGAGGCCGACGCGGCCCACCTTCTTGGCGTCCTGGATATGGGAGATGCCCGAGACGATGGTGCAGAAGATGATCGGCGCGATCACCATCTTGATGAGCTTGATGAAGCCGTCGCCCATCGCCTTGACCCAGTCGCTTTTCGCATACTCGGGAGAGAGCCCATCCGAAGAGCACGCCGAGAACAATGGCGATCAGCACCTGAACATAGAGCAGTTTGTACCAAGGCTTTTTGGCCGGGGCCGCCTCGATGCGGTCCATTGCTATGGTCGCCATGGTTTTCCTCCCTGACGTGTTCTTGACCCGATCACGCCCCTGCGGCGACGGCGGTGACGGCTGTCATATTGACGATTCCCCGAACGGTGGTCGTGGGGGTAAGGATATGCACCGGCTTAGCCGCTCCGAGCAGGATCGGACCGACCGAAATACCCTGTCCGGCTACAACCTTGAGCGCGTTGAACGTGATGTTCGCGGCGTCCAGGTTCGGCATGATCAGCAGGTTGGCTTCGGCCGTGAGTTCCGCGTCCGGGAAGATGCGGTTGAGGATCGGCCGGCTCAGGGCCGCGTCCGCGTGCATTTCGCCTTCGACTTCAAGGTCGGGCGCACGCTCGGCGATCAAGCCGAGCGCGTCCCGCATCTTGCGCGCTGAGGGGTCGTCGGCGGTGCCGAAGCTGGAGTGCGAGAGCAGCGCGGCCCGCGGCGCCTGTCCGAAGCGGCGCAACTCGGCCGCCGCGAGCACGGTCATTTCGGCGATCTCCTCGGCGGTCGGATCGAGGTGGATGTAGGGGTCGCAGATGAAGACGGTGTGCCGCGGCAACTGCAACAGGCTCATGGCCGCGAAGCTATGGGCGCCGTCCTTGAGCCCGATGACATCCTCAACGTAGCGCAGGTGCGTGGCGTAAGCGCCGAAGGTGCCGCACAGCATGCCGTCCACCTGTCCGGAGCGCACCAGCATGGCGGCCGTCAAGGTGCCGTTGCGGCGCATCTCCGCGGCGGCGAAGTCGCGCGACAGGCCCCGGCGCTGCCTGAGCTGGTAATAGGCGTCGGTCGCCACGTTCAGGAACTCTTCGTCGTCGTAGTTCGCGACCTGCGCGTCGCGGCCGAGCTGAAGGCGCAGTCCCAGGTTTTTGATCTTCTGCGCGATCACGTCCGGCCGCCCAACCAGGATGGGCATGGCGAGGCGCTCGTCCACCACCACCTGCGTCGCGCGCAGCACGCGGTCGTCCTCGCCCTCGGCGTAAGCGATGCGCTTGGACCCGGCTTCGGCCGCTGCGGCGAAGACCGGCTGCATCACCGTGCCCGACGTATAAACGAAGCCCTGCAGCGAGCGCCGGTAGGTTTCGATGTCCGCGAACGGCCGCGTGGCGACGCCGCTGTCGATCGCCGCCTGCGCCACCGCCGGCGCGACCGTCAGGATCAGGCGCGGGTCGAACGGACGCGGGATGAGGAAGTCCGGCCCGAAGCGCAGATCCTGCGTGCCGTAGGCCGCGCTGACCACGTCCGACTGCTCGGCTTGCGCCAGTTCGGCGATCGCCCGCACGGCGGCGAGCTTCATGTCCTCGTTGATCGTGGTCGCGCCGACGTCGAGCGCGCCGCGGAAGATGAACGGGAAGCAGAGGACGTTGTTGACCTGGTTCGGGTAGTCGGAGCGGCCGGTCGCGATGATCACGTCGGGCCGGACCTCCTTGGCGAGTTCCGGGCCGGATCTCCGGCTCCGGGTTGGCGAGCGCCAGGATCAACGGGCGGCTCGCCATGCTCTCCACCATCTCCGGCTTGAGCACGCCGCCCATCGAGACGCCGAGAAAAATGTCGGCGCCCTCGACGGCGTCCGCGAGGGTGCGCGCCGAGGTCTCGCGCGCGTAGGCGGCCTTCTGCTCGTCCAGAGACCCGATCCGCTCGCGCGTGAGCACCCCCCGGCTGTCGGTGACCAGGATGTTGTCCTTGCGAAGGCCGAGGCCCACAAGGATGTTGAGACAAGCGATCGCCGCCGCGCCCGCGCCGGAGCAGACGAGCTTGACAGTCTCGATCCGCTTGTGGATGACCTGCAATCCATTGAGGATGGCGGCGGCAGCGATAATCGCGGTCCCATGCTGGTCGTCGTGGAAAACCGGGATCTTCATGCGCTCCCGCAGCCGCGTCTCGATGATGAAGCACTCGGGCGCCTTGATGTCCTCCAGGTTGATGCCGCCGAAGGTCGGCTCCAAGCTCGCGATGATCTCAACCAGCTTGTCGGGATCGGTTTCGTCGATTTCGATATCGAACACGTCGATGCCGGCGAACTTTTTGAACAGGCAGCCTTTGCCCTCCATCACGGGCTTGCCGGCGAGCGCGCCGATGTTGCCGAGCCCCAGCACCGCCGTGCCGTTGGTGATCACGGCGACCAGGTTGGCGCGCGAGGTCAGGTTGGAGGCCTCGATCGGGTTGTGCTTGATGGCCATGCAGGCCGCCGCAACCCCAGGCGAATAGGCCAGCGCCAGATCGCGCTGCGTGGTCATGTCCTTGGTGGGCAGGACCGAGATTTTTCCCGGAGTCGGGAAGCGATGATAATCCAACGCCGCTCGGGTCAGGGCGTCGTCGGACCCGGCTTCGGCGTTCGTCTCGCCGGGCGTCCTGAGGTTGGCTTCCTCGCTCACGGGCGTCTCCTCAAAATGCGTGCGCTTTTTTCTTCGGCGTTCTTTTGGGCTGGTCCAGGCGAACGGGCTGCGCCCATCTGGACCTGCGATGCGTGACCGATCAGCTCTTCGGCCGCACGGCCGCGCTCGCCGTCTGGGCCGTTTGAGTCGCCTGCTCGCCCAGTTCCTTCATCTGGCCGCTCATCTGCTCGACCTGACGCTTCAGGAACTCCTGCTGAAGCTGGACGATTTCCTTCGGGTCCTTGGCGCGAACGAGTTGCTGCGCGAAGTCGAAGGCGGCGTTGACGTTCTTTTCGGCGAAGCCGATCGCCTTGCGGTTGATCTCGCGCGTGCCGGACTGGGCCGCCTCCATGGACGACTCCATGGCGCCGTAAAGACGGCTCGCTTCCCGGATGTACTGATCAACGGCTTGCTTGGCTTGGGCCAAGGTGCTCTCCGCCGCTTGCCGAACGCCCTGCGCCGGATCGGATTTCCCGCCGCTGGAAGACGCGCCGCTCCCTGTTGATTCGCTCGGTTGCTTCGCCATGTGTTCCCTCCTTGGGCTCCCTGCTCAACACTGACGCAGGCTCAGTGCGCTTTCTTTTTGGGCATGTAGAGGTCGGTGATCGTGCCCTCGAAGGCTTCCGCCGCCATGCCGACGGTCTCCGACAGGGTCGGATGCGGGTGGATGGTGGCGCCGATGTCCGTTGCGTCCGCCCCCATCTCGATCGCCAGCGCCGCCTCGGCGATGAGGTCGCCGGCCGAAGGCCCGACGATGCCGCAGCCGATGATGCGCTCCGTGGCCTCGTCGAAGAGAACCTTGGTGACGCCCTCATCGCGCCCGAGCGACAGCGACCGGCCGCTCGCGGCCCAGGGGAACACTCCCTTGCCGTATTTGACGCCCGAAGCCTTGGCCTCGTTCTCGGTCAGGCCGACCCAGGCCACCTCGGGATCGGTGTAGGCGACCGACGGGATGACCTTGGCGTCGAAGAACGAGTTCTTCCCTGCCGCGGTCTCGGCCGCGACCTTGCCCTCGTGCATCGCCTTGTGGGCGAGCATCGGCTGGCCCACGACGTCGCCGATGGCGAAGATGTGCGGCACGTTGGTCCGCATCTGCTTGTCCACGGGGATGTAGCCGCGCTCGTCGACGGCGACGCCGGCGTTCTCGGCTCCGATGAGCTTGCCGTTCGGCTTGCGGCCGACCGCCACCAGGATCTTGTCGAAAACCTCGCTCGCCGGCGCGTTGCCGCCCTCGAAATGCGCGGTGAGCCCGTCCGGACCCGCTTCGACCTTCGTCACCTTGGCCTTGAGATGGATCGCCGCGTAATGCTTGGAGATCCGCTTGAAGAGCGGGGTCACGATGTCCTTGTCGGCGCCGGGGATGATCTGGTCCATCAGCTCGACGATCGTCACCTTCGACCCGAGCGAATGATAGACGGTCGCCATCTCCAGGCCGATGATGCCGCCGCCGATGACCAGCAGCCGCGCCGGAACCTCGTCCAGCGCGAGCGCCCCGGTCGAGTCGATCACGCGCGGGTCGTCGTGCGGGATGAACGGCAGGTTCACCGGCTCGGAGCCGGCCGCGATGATGGCCTGCTCGAAACTGACCGTCTTCTTGCCGCCGTCGCCCTCGACTTCAAGCTGGTTGACGGCGGTGAAGCGGCCGTAGCCGCTGACGACCGTGACTTTGCGCTGCTTGGCGAGGCCCGATAGGCCGCCGGTCAGCTTCTTGACCACGCCGTCCTTCCAGCCGCGGAGCTTGTCGATGTCGATCGACGGTTCGGAAAAGCCGATGCCGTGCGCCGCCATGTCCTTGGTCTCGTCGATGACCTTGGCGGCATGCAGCAGCGCCTTGGACGGAATGCAGCCGACGTTGAGACAGACGCCCCCGAGGCTCGGCCAGCGCTCGACCAGCACTACTTTCTTGCCGAGGTCGGCGGCGCGGAACGCCGCCGTGTAGCCGCCGGGACCCGCGCCCAGCACTAGCACCTCGGCATGGTAGTCGCCTTGGGCCGCGACCGGCGGCTTGGCGGTCGGCGCCGGAGCGCGGCTCGCGCCGTTCCCCTTCGCTTCGACCGCCGAGGAGCCGTAGCCCGCCTGGCCCTGGCCGGGCGCATGCTGGCCGAGCGGCGCGCCAGCCGACGCGTCTTGGCCTGCCATCGTGACGATCAGGTCGCCTTCCGAGACCCGGTCGCCGACCTTGACCTTGACCTCCTTGACGGTGCCGCCTTGCGGGGCCGGGACCTCCATGGTGGCCTTGTCCGACTCCAGGCTGATCAGCGGGTCGTCGGCGCTGATCGTCGCGCCCGGCTGCACGTGCACCTCGATGATCGGCACGTTCTTGAAGTCGCCGATGTCGGGCACCTTGATTTCGACCGACTCGTAGACGCCGGACGGTGAGCCGTAGCCGGGCGCGCCGCCGCCGGGCGAAGGCGCGGCGGCTTCGGTGATGCGCTCCTTCGGCGGCACAGCCGGGGCGCCCGCGCCCTCCATGACAACCACGAGGTCACCCATCGAGACCCGGTCGCCGACCTTGACCTTGATCTCCTTGACGGTTCCGGCCTGCGGGGCCGGGACCTCCATGGTGGCCTTGTCCGACTCCAGGCTGATCAGCGGGTCGTCGACGTTGATCTGAGAACCCGGCTGGACGTGGACTTCGATGATCGGGATATCCTTGAAGTCGCCGATATCGGGAACGCGGATTTCGTTGGTGCTCATCGGGAACCTCTTGCGGCAACGAGGACTGAGAAAGTCACCCAATCCGTCACAAGATCAGGCGGCGAACGTCCTCGAGCGCGGTGCAGAGGTGACGGGCGAACCGGGCCGCGAGCGCGCCGTCGATGACCCTGTGATCATAGCTCAACGAGATCGGCTGCATCAGCCGGGGCTTGAACTCGGCCCCGTTCCAGACGGGGGCCATCTTGGAGCGCACGACACCCAGGATGGCGACCTCGGGCGCGTTGACGATCGGCGTGAACGCCGTGCCGCCGATGCCGCCCAGGCTGGAGATCGTGAAAGACGCGCCCTGCATGTCGGCGGCGCCCAGCTTGCCATCGCGCGCCTTTTTCGAGATCGTGCCCATCTCCTGGCTGATCTCGTGGATGCCCTTGCGGTCTACGTCCTTGATCACCGGCACGACAAGCCCGTCCGGCGTGTCCACCGCGATGCCGATGTTGTAATATTTTTTCAGGATCAGCGCGTCTTTTTCGGGCGACAGCGATGCGTTGAACTCGGGAAACTGCCGCAGGGCCGACACCGACGCCTTCATCAGGAACGCCAGGAGGGTGACGCGGAAGCCCTTTTCCTTGGCGGCCGTATCCAGTTCCTTCCGGTAGGCGTCGATTTCAGTGATGTCCGCCTCGTCCTGGTGGGTGACGTGGGGGACGTTGAGCCAGGCGCGATGGAGGTGCGGCCCCGAAATCTTCTTGATGCGGGGCAGGGGCCTGGTCTCGATCGGCCCGAACTTGGAGAAATCCTGGGCCGGGATCTCGGGAATGCCCATGCCGCCGGAAGGCGCGGCGGCGGCGGGCGCGGCGGCTGGGCCGCGCAGGAAGGCTTTGACATCCTCCCGAGTGATCCGGCCCTTCTCGCCGGTCCCCTTGATCTTGTTGAGGTCGACCTCAAGCTCGCGCGCGAGGCGCCGCACGCTCGGGCTCGCATGCGCCTGCCCGAAGCTCGCGGCCGCTTGCCCTCCGCCCCCGGCGGCGGCCGAGGAGGGAGGCGGCGCGGCCGCCGGAGGAGCGGACGGCCTGGAGGCGGGGCTCGGCTGTTCGGAGGGTTTCGGCTCCTGCTGCTCGACCAGCGACGGCGGCTGCGTCATCGCGCCGTCGCCCCCGCGCATGAGCAGGATCGGGGTGCCCTCGCTGACCTTGTCGCCGATCTTGATCAGGAGCTTTTCGACGGTGCCGCCCTGCGGGGCCGGAACCTCCATGGTGGCCTTGTCGGATTCGAGGCTGATCAGCGGGTCGTCCGCGTTGACCGGATCGCCCTCCTTGACGTGCACCTCGATGATGGGAACGTCCTTGAAATCGCCGATGTCGGGGATTCTCACTTCGGTCGCCACGCTGCTTCCTCCTGCCGAGCGGTCCCTGCTGGGCGCCGCTGCTTCTTGATGCCCGCTCTCTGTCGGTTTTCGCGGCCTTCAGGGGCCGCGCGCTCTCTTCTCGGCGGGAATTGGGGCTCCCGCCGAACGTTCCATCGCTCCCGTCAGACGGTCCAGGGATCCGGCTTGTTCGGGTCGAGGTCGTACTTGCGGATGGCGTCGGCCACGACCGACGCCTCGATCTTGCCGTCCTCGGCCAGCGCTTTGAGGGCGGCGACCGCCACCCAGTGGCGGTCCACCTCGAAGAAATAACGCAGCTTCTTGCGATAGTCGGAGCGGCCGAACCCATCGGTGCCGAGCACCTTGTAACGGCCGGGCACATAGGGCCGGATCTGGTCGGCGAACAGCCGCATGTAGTCAGTGGCCGCGATCACCGGCCCGCCGCGGCCCGAAAGGCAGGTCTCGACATAGGATCGGCGCGGCGTCTCGGTCGGATGCAGCAGATTCCAGCGCTCGACCGACATCGCCTCGCGCCGCAGCTCCGTGAAGCTCGGGCAGCTCCAGATATCGGCGGCGATGCCGAAGTCCTGCGCCAGCAGGTCCGCGCCCGCGATGACCTCGCGCAGGATCGTGCCCGAGCCGAGAAGCTGGACGCGCTGAGCTTTCTTCTTGGCCCCCTGTCCCTCGCGGAACAGGTACATGCCCTTGATGATGCCGGCCTCCGCGCCCTCCGGCATCGCCGGATGCTCGTAGTTCTCGTTCATCACCGTGAGGTAGTAGTAAACGTCCTCCTGCTCGGCGTACATCCGGCGCAGGCCATCCTGGACGATGACGGCGAGCTCGTAGGAGAAGGTCGGGTCGTAGGAGACGCAGTTCGGGATGGTGGCCGAGAAGATGTGCGTATGCCCATCCTCGTGCTGCAGCCCTTCGCCATTCAGCGTCGTGCGGCCCGCCGTGCCGCCGATCAGGAAGCCCCGCGCCCGCATGTCGCCCGCCGCCCAGGCGAGATCGCCGATGCGCTGGAACCCGAACATCGAATAGTAGATGTAGAACGGGATCATCGGCGTGTTGGAACTGGAATAGGAGGTCGCCGCCGCGATCCAGGACGACATGGCGCCCGGCTCGTTGATGCCCTCCTGCAAAAGCTGACCGCTCTTGTCCTCCTTGTAGAACATCAGCTGCTTGGCGTCCTCGGGCCGGTAGAGCTGACCGACCTGGGAGAAGATGCCGAACTGGCGGAACATGCCCTCCATGCCGAAGGTGCGGGACTCGTCCGGCACGATCGGCACCACGCGCTTGCCGATCTGCTTGTCGCGCAGAAGTGTGTTAAGGATGCGCACGAAGGCCATCGTGGTCGAGATTTCGCGGCCGTCGGTGGCTTTCAGCTGCGCCTCAAATGCCGAGAGCGGCGGGACTTCGAGCGACTCGGATTTGGCCCGACGCACCTGAAGCGGGCCGCCGAGCGCCTCGCGGCGCTTGCGCAGGTAGGCCATCTCCGGGCTGTTCTCGTCAAAGCGCAGGAACGGCACCTCGGCGAGCTGCTCGTCGGAGATCGGCAGTTGGAAGCGGTCGCGGAACTCGCGCAGGTTGTGCTCGCCCATCTTCTTCTGCTGATGGGTAATGTTCTGGCCTTCGCCCGCGTCGCCCATGCCGTAGCCCTTGACGGTCTTGGCGAGGATCAGCGTCGGCTGGCCCTTGTGCTTCACCGCCGCGTCATAGGCCGCGTAGACCTTCAGCGGATCGTGGCCGCCGCGCACGAGCGCCCAGATCTGGTCGTCCGACATGTCGGCGACGAGCGCCTTGGTCTCGGGCGTCTTGCCGAAGAAGTGCTCGCGCACGTAGGCGCCGTTCTTCGACTTGTAATCCTGGTACTCGCCGTCGACCGTCTCCTCCATGATCTTGAGGAGCGCGCCCGAGGTGTCCTTGGCGAGCAGCGCGTCCCAGCCCGAGCCCCAGAGGCACTTGATGACGTTCCAGCCCGCGCCGCGGAACTGGGCCTCCAGCTCCTGGACCACCTTGCCGTTGCCGCGCACCGGACCGTCGAGGCGTTGCAGGTTGCAGTTGATGACGAACACGAGGTTATCGAGTTTCTCGCGCGCCGCGAGGGAGATCGCGCCCGTCGACTCCGGCTCGTCCATCTCGCCGTCGCCAAGAAACGCCCAAACCTTGCGGTTTTCGGTGTTCGCCAGCCCGCGGAAGTGCAAATACTTGAGGAAGCGAGCCTGGTAGATCGCCATCAAGGGCCCGAGGCCCATCGAGACCGTCGGGAACTGCCAGTAGTCCGGCATGAGCCAGGGATGGGGGTAGGACGACAGGCCCTTGCCGTCGACCTCCTGGCGGAAGTTCAGCAACTGCTCTTCAGTGAGGCGGCCCGAGACGAACGAGCGCGCATAAATGCCGGGGGCCACGTGGCCCTGGACGTAGATCAGGTCGCCGCCATGATTCTCCGACGGCGCATGCCAGAAGTGCTGGAATCCGGTGTCGTACAAGAGCGCCGAGGATTGGAAGCTCGCGATATGCCCGCCAAGTTCAGAGGAGGTTTTGTTGGCCCGCAGCACGATGGCGAGCGCGTTCCAGCGGATGATCGAACGGATGCGGTGCTCGATGGCGCGGTCGCCGGGATGCGGCGGCTGCTTCTCGACCGGGATGGTGTTGAGGTAGGGCGTGTTGGCCGAGTAGGGGACCGGGGCGCCCTTGCGGCGGGCGCCGTCCATCACGCGATGGAGAAGATAATGCGCCCGCTCCGGGCCTTCGACCTCGATCACGCCGTCCAGCGAGTCGAGCCATTCCTTGGTTTCAGTGGGGTCCGTATCGCGGGTGTAATCCAATGTAACCTCCCTCGCGCCGACTTCTCCGACGCCCGGCGTCCAGGGACGCGCGAACGCAACCCGCGCCAGCTGCGCGTATTAAGCATAACTGAGAGGAAAACCCTGACTGGCGGATGAGTTCCCAAAGGGAAGCCATTTCTGAATGGGAGCCGGGGATGCCGTAGCCGCAGATAATGAATACCACCGGCGCGGTCATTGCAATGACTATTGCGCCTAATGCACGCCGTGCCCGTTTTTTAGGCCATTTCGTGCGGGCCGGTGCGCCCGCCCCGCTTCGCGCAGCGCCTGAATGTCGGAGCGGCGGAGGCGTCTGAGGTGTGTGTAGGCATTTCAGCGGCCGTGAGGTCGATGCTGATTGGAGCCTGGGTCCAGGGCCGGCGGCGCTGGGCCTATTCGGTGGGAGCGCCGTAGGGCCGTGCAATAGGCCCACTCCGTCAAGCAGGTCTGGATGATGCGCTCGGCCTTGCCGTTGTTTAGCGGGTGTGGGGCTTGGCGCGAATGTGGCCCTTAGATTGCGAGATTGTCGATCAGCCGGGTTTTTCCGAGCCGCGCTGCGGCAAGGAGACGAAGTGGGGCCGCGCCGAACGCACTCTCCAACGGCGCCAACGTCTCGGCATGGCGCGCCTCCACATAATCGAGGACAAAGCCTGCGTCGGTCAGAGCTGTCCGCGCCTCATCCAGCACCGGATTGAAGTCACGGCCCACGCGAATGCGATCTGCTGCTTGCGTCAGGGCGCGAAACAGCGCCGGAGCCGTTCGGCGCTCGTCCGGGGACAGGTAACGGTTGCGCGAGGACATCGCGAGGCCGTCCGGCTCGCGGATGATGGGCGCGGGGACGATCTCGACCGGCATGCTCAGGTCCGTCGTCATCCGCGACACCACCTTGAGCTGCTGAAAATCCTTCTCGCCGAAGACGGCGATATCCGGCGCCGACTGGATCAGAAGCTTCGCCACGACCGTCGCGACGCCCTGGAAGTGGGTCGGCCGGAACCGATCTTCCAGGCCAACCGTCGCCGGGCCGGCGGGCACGATCATGGTCGCTGCGCCCGGCGGATACATCTCCTCAACGGAGGGTGCGAAAACCGCGTCGGCGACCCCAGCGAGCTTGGCGCAGTCATCTTCGAAAGTGCGCGGGTACTTTGAAAAATCCTCGTTCGGCGCGAACTGGGTGGGATTGACGAAGATTGACGCCACGACCCGGTCGGCCCGCGCGCGGGCGAGGCGGACGAGCGCGAGGTGCCCCTCGTGCAGCGCGCCCATGGTCGGCACGAGCGCGATGCGGTTTTGCGCCGCGCGCCAGCCGGAGACGATGCGCCGAAGCTCGGAGACGGTGGGGGCGACGGCGATCGGGAGCATGAACGCCTCTCGGGGGATTCGGCCGGCGTTCGTATCAGAGGCGGCCCCAGCGCGGCAAATCGGGGCTTCTTTTAGCGATTGCGCGCCGGGCGGGAGCGCCCACATCATAAGCGTTGCGGTGCTCCCATGTCCGATAAGAAAGACCTTCAATCGTCGCAGTCCGGCCGGACGCCGGCTCAAGCTTCGTCCGGATCGGTGGTCGACGCCTTTCTGACCGAAGCCAAGCGGCTCGCTCCCACCGCCACGGCTGGTCCGAGGGCGCGGCTTGTTTTCGCGCTCGACGCCACCATGAGCCGCCAGCCGACGTGGGATCTCGCCTGCCGGGTGCAGGGCGAAATGTTCGCGACGGCCGCCGACGTGGGCGGCCTATCGGTGCAACTGGTTTACTTCCGCGGCTTCGACGAGTGCCGCTCCTCGCGCTGGGTGGTCGAACCGCGCGCGCTCACAGACTTGATGACCCGGATCGGCTGCCGCGGCGGCCACACCCAGATCGGCCGCGTGCTGCGCCACGTCCGCAATGAAACCGCGAACGCGTCCGTCAAGGCGCTCGTCTACGTGGGCGACGCCATGGAGGAGCCGATCGACGATCTCTGCGCGGTCGCCGGCGAACTTGGGCTTCTCGGCGTGAAGGCGTTCATGTTCCACGAAGGCGCCGATCCGGTCGCGGCGCGAGCCTTTCAGGAAGTCGCGCGGCTTACGGGCGGCGCCTACGCGCGGTTCGACGCGAGCGCGCCGCACTCGCTCGCCGGACTGCTGCGTGCGGCGGCAGCCTATGCCAGCGGCGGCGTCGCCGGGCTGGAGCGGCTCGCCTCGCGCGAAACCGACGCTCGCAAGCTGCTCACCGCCCTGGGCCGCCGATCATGATCGCGCTGTTTTACGGCGTCGCCGCGGTCGCGCTCGTCTGGTGGCTGTCGCAGCATTTCGCGCGCGCGAACCCGGCCGCGATCGCCAGAGCGCTCAAGACGGTCGGCGGCCTCGTGGCGCTCGGCGGCGCGGTGCTTCATGCTTCTGCGCGGGCGCTTCGACATGGCCTTCCTGCTCGGCGGCGCCGCGGCCTGGCTCTTCGGCTGGAGCGGCTTTTCGTTTCCCGGCCTGCGCTCGCGCACCGCCAAGACGGCGGGCTCGGTGTCCCGCGTCCGCTCCGCCATGATCGAGATGGAACTCGACCACGACACCGGCGACATGAATGGGACCGTTCTGGCCGGCCCCAACGCGGGACGGGCGTTGAACGATCTCGCCGAGGACGCGCTTCGCGCGCTCTACGCGGAGTGCCGGCAGGCGGACCCCGATGGCGCGCGGCTTCTAGAGGCGTATCTCGACCGCCGGTTTCCCCGCTGGCGTGAAGACGCTCAAGCTCGACGAGGATGCGGGGCCGGGCGCGCGGCCGCACTCCGGAGCGATGACGGAAGAGGAAGCCTACCAGATCCTGGGCCTTCAGCCGGGGGCGAGCCCCGACGAGGTGCGCCGGGCGCATCGGACCCTGATGAAGAAACTTCATCCCGACCAGGGGGGATCGACGTATCTCGCGGCCAGGGTGAATCAGGCCAAAGAGGTTCTCTTGACGCGACATCGCTGATACTCCACGCGCGATCCGGTCCACCAACAGCGACAGCGTCGAAAACGCGCCGTCGCGGAATCTTTAGCTGCGGGTCGCGAAGCAGGCGAAGCCGCTGCGCTTAAGATGACGGCAGGCTTCCTGAGCGTCGTCCGCTTCGTCGAAGCCCGAGAAGCGGGCGCGGTACAGCGTCGTCCCGTCACGCACGACCTTCTCGGTAAATGGCGCGGCGTGAGCCAGCGAGCGTCCGGAGCGGGATTTTGCCTCTTCGAGCATGGATTTGGCTTTGTCCTCATCATCCATGGCGCCGAGCTGGATCACCCACGCCGAAGCCGGGGCGCGCGCCGTCTCACGGCGGGCATGCTGCGCGACCGGCGCGGGCGGCAGCGGTTGCGCTAAGGCCGGAGGCGGCTCGGCTCTTGCGATCGCGATCTCGGAAACGCTCGGCAACCGGGCCTCGATTTTCCCTGTCGGCGAGGCCGGCGGAGCGGACGTAGGCGCAACGGCCATGGCGGGGGACGCGCTTGCAACCGTAGTCGGGCGACTGGCGGTTTCGGCTTGCGGCGCGTAGGCTTGCGCGGCCTGAGGGAGTCGCCGAAGCGCCAGCGCTCCAGCGCGACATGGCGCTGGGCGTCGTGGTTGAATTAGCGCCCGCTGCCGAAGCGACCGCCGCCCGCATGGGATTGAGGTCGAGCGGCCGATTGGGACGTCCAGCGGGCACCGTGGCGGCCGTGCTCTCGACATCGTGCGATCGCGCCGGACGGGTCGCTTCCGCGACGGCGGCAGGCCGAGAGCGGTCCGCCTCGGCGGTGACCGGCGCGGAGCGGGCGCCCGCGTAGGCCCGCGGCAGATGCGTGCGGATGAGAGAGGCCACGGTCTGGTCTCGGCTCGCGCCTGATCGCCCGCCGAGCACGACAGCCACGATGTGCCGATCATCGGTTTTGACGTTGGTCAGCAGGTTGAAGCCCGACGCGCGGGTATAGCCGGTCTTGATGCCGTCGACGCCTTCGATGCGGCCAAGCAGCTTGTTGTGATTGCGGTGGCTCTCGCCGGCGTAGTGGAAAACTCGCGTCTGGAAATAGCGGATAATAGCGCGGGAAGCGGTCCTGGATCGCGCGGGCGAGAATCGTGAGATCGCGCGCCGTGGTGACCTGCTCGGGATCCGGCAGGCCCGACGCATTGCGGTAGACGGTGCGGCTCATGCCGAGCGCGCGCGCTTTTTGCGTCATATGCTCGGCGAAAGCCTCTTCGGAACCTGCAAGATTTTCGGCGACGGCAGACGGCGACATCGTTGGCGGATTTGGTCACCAGCGCTTTGATCGCGTCCTCGACCGTCGATAGTGTCGCCGGGCGTCAAGGCCAAGCTTCGAGGGCGCCTGTCGGCAGGCATGAGCGGAAACGCGCAGGGGGGTATTGAGGACAGGCGACCGCGCTCGAGCTGCTCGAACAGCAGATAGAGCGTCATCACCTTGGTGACGGAAGCGGGATGGCGAAGCTCGTTCTCATTCTGCGCATGGAGCGTGCGTCCGGTCTTGGCGTCGACAACCATGGCGGCGAATGGAGGGTTGTAGCTCCCGCCGCGATGATGCCTTCGACGCGCCTCAGCCGGCGACGACAAGCTGACTAGAATGGAAGCTGCTGTTCCGGCGATGCCAATCGCGGCGAACACGCGCTTACCCCATACGCTCACGCAACTCGTCACCATTCGACCGTCCCCGGCTTTGCGGCCTTTCTGACCCCGGCTGACGACCCCGCCGAACGAGGTCGTCGCCGGTGCGACACAGTCAATGACGGTAGGTCAGGGCAGTTACGGACGGGTTAACCGGGTCCTCAGGGCGAAGCTCGATATTGCGATGCACAATTTCGCTTGACATTCATTGTGCAGTGCAGCATGAACCCATTGCCGCACAG
The DNA here is from genome assembly GCA_963728675.1 of uncultured Alphaproteobacteria bacterium. GTDB lineage: Bacteria > Pseudomonadota > Alphaproteobacteria > Rhizobiales > Beijerinckiaceae > JAJKJG01. The sequence goes on from CAVSLO010000064.1 coordinate 59,227, forward strand.
AGCGGCGACAGTCATCCACTTACTTGAAAGACGCCGGGCGGCGTCGAAGGAGAGATCATGCTTCCGCAGTTCGAGAACATCCAGAAGTTCGGCAAAGACAACGTCGATGCGGCTCTCAAGAGCCTCGGCGCTGTTTCCAAGGGCGCTCAAGCGATCGCCGTCGAGACCGCCGACTATGCTAAGAAGTCGTTCGAGCAGGGCACGACTACGCTGGAGAAGCTCGTCGGCGTCAAGACGTTTGACAAGGCGATCGAGATCCAGACCGACTACCTGAAGGCGTCCTACGAGGGCTTCGTCGCTCAGTCGTCCAAGATCGGCGAACTCGCCACCAACACCGCCAAGGAAGCCTTCAAGCCGTATGAGGGTTTCGCGAAGCAGGCTTCGGCGAAGTAACGTCCAGATCGTCATCCGATCGATTGCAAGACGCCCGGCCTTAGCTGGGCGTTTTCTTTTTGCGGCGGCCTGCCGCACGCCCGGCGCGCTGCGCTTCGCAGCCGCGGCAATGTTGGCCACCGGAATTGGTCTGGCGAACCGGCATCGGCGATTATAGATTAGCTTTCGCTTCACGGCCGGCGCCGACTCCGGCGCACGGTCAAGGCGAGGATCGGGGTTCGTTCGGGGATCAATCGAAACTCATGTCGCGACCGGCACCGCGCGCACCTGTTCCTCCGCAGCGGCTATCCGAGTCGGGCGCAGGGCCTCGTTCGCCCGGCAGCGGCGACAACAACACCGGAACCGCAATCATCGCGAAAACCAAGCCGCGGACCAAGCGTCCGAACTTGTATCGCGTCCTCCTTCTCAACGACGACTACACCCCCATGGAGTTCGTGGTTCATGTGCTCGAACGCTTCTTCAATAAGTCGCGCGAGGACGCGACCCGAATCATGTTGCACGTCCACCACAACGGCGTCGGCGAGTGCGGGGTGTTCACCTATGAGGTCGCCGAAACGAAAGTGACGCAGGTGATGGATTTTGCCCGCAAGCACCAACACCCTCTCCAATGCGTTATGGAAAAGAAGTAAACACGCCGGACCAGATAGGGGCCTCACTTGCCGAGCTTTTCCCGCAGCCTTGAACAAGCGCTTCATCGAGCCCTCGCCCTGGCGGGGGAACGGCGGCACGAATACGCCACCTTGGAGCACCTTCTGCTCGCCCTGATCGACGACCAGGACGCGGCGGCGGTCATGCGCGCCTGCAACGTCGATCTTGAGGTGCTGCGCCGCAACCTCGTCGAATACGTCGATACCGAACTCGCCAACCTGACCTCGGACGGCCGCGGCGACTCCAAGCCGACGGCTGGCTTTCAGCGCGTGGTCCAGCGCGCCGTCATTCATGTGCAGTCGTCGGGCCGCGAGGAAGTGACCGGCGCCAACGTGCTCGTGGCGATCTTCGCCGAGCGCGAGAGCCACGCCGCCTACTTCCTGCAGGAGCAGGATATGACGCGCTACGACGCCGTGAACTACATCAGCCACGGCATCGCGAAGCGCCCCGGAATGTCCGAAAACCGCTCCCCCCGCGGCTCGGAGGATGATTCGCCCTCGAACGAACGCCCAACCGGAGGCGACGATTCCTCCGACCCTCGCCAGAAGAAAAAGGGCGACGCGCTCGACGCCTACTGCGTCAACCTCAACAAAAAGGCGAAGGAAGGCCGGATCGACCCGCTCATCGGCCGCGAAGCCGAGGTGCAGCGCACGATCCAGGTGCTCTGCCGTCGGCAGAAGAACAACCCGTTGCTCGTCGGCGACCCCGGCGTCGGCAAGACCGCGATCGCCGAGGGCTTGGCGCGCAAGATCGTCAAGAACGAGGTGCCCGAGGTGCTCGCGAACGCGACGGTGTTCGCGCTCGACATGGGCACCTTGCTTGCCGGCACGCGCTACCGGGGCGATTTCGAGGAGCGCCTGAAGCAGGTCGTCAAAGAGATCGAGGCGCACCCGAACGCCATCATGTTCATCGACGAGATCCACACCGTGATCGGCGCGGGTGCGACCTCGGGCGGCGCGATGGACGCCTCGAACCTGCTCAAGCCGGCGTTGGCCTCCGGCACCCTGCGCTGCATCGGCTCGACGACCTACAAGGAGTACCGTCAGTACTTCGAGAAGGACCGCGCCCTCGTGCGGCGCTTCCAGAAGATCGACATCAACGAGCCGTCGGTCCCCGACACCATCGAGATCGTGAAGGGCCTGAAACCCTACTTCGAGGAGTTCCACAAGCTCCGCTACACGGGCGACGCCATCAAGGCGGCGGTCGAGCTGTCGGCGAAATACATCAACGACCGCAAGCTGCCCGACAAGGCGATCGACGTCATTGACGAGACCGGCGCGTCGCAGATGCTGGTCCCGGAGCACCGCCGCAAGAAGACCATCGGCGTCAAGGAGATCGAGACGACGGTCGCCACGCATGGCGCGCATTCCGCCTAAGACCGTCTCGAAGGACGATGCCGAGGTGCTGGCGAACCTCGAATCAGCGCTGAAGCGAGTCGTCTACGGACAGGACAATGCCATCGATGCGCTGACGGCTTCGATCAAGCTCGCCCGCGCCGGGCTGCGCGAAGCCGAGAAGCCCATCGGCTCGTACCTCTTCGCCGGTCCGACCGGCGTCGGCAAGACCGAGGTGGCGCAAGCAACTGGCGTCAACTCTCGGCGTCGAGCTTCTGCGCTTCGACATGTCGGAGTACATGGAGCGTCATACGGTCAGCCGCCTGATCGGCGCGCCGCCCGGCTATGTCGGCTTCGACCAGGGCGGGCTTTTGACCGACGGCATCGACCAGCACCCGCATTGCGTGCTTCTGCTCGACGAAATCGAGAAGGCGCATCCCGATCTGTTCAACATCCTTCTGCAAGTGATGGATCACGGCAAGCTGACCGACCACAACGGCAAGCAGGTCGATTTCCGCAACGTCATCATCATCATGACCACGAACGCCGGCGCGGCCGACCTCGCGCGCGCGGCCTACGGCTTCACCTCGAACAAGCGGGAAGGGGACGACACGGAGGCGATCAACAAGCTGTTCGCGCCCGAATTCCGCAATCGACTGGACGCCGTGATCTCGTTCGGCCGTCTGCCCAAGGAGGTTGTCGCGAAGGTAGTGGACAAGTTCGTCCTGCAACTCGAAGCGCAACTCGCCGACCGCAACGTCGTGATCGAACTCACCGATGAAGCCCGCGATTGGCTGATCGAGCATGGTTACGACGAGACGATGGGCGCTCGTCCGATGGCGCGCTTGATCCAGACGACGATCAAGACGCCGCTCGCCGACCAGGTGCTGTTTGGCCGGCTGAAAGATGGCGGCGCCGTGCGGGTCGATCGTCGTCACGGACGGGGGCGGAAAGCCGGTCCTTGGCTTCGAGTATCCGGAAGGCCCGATTACCCCGCGTCCTGAGCGAGACGTGACGGAGGCAAGCCGGAAAAAGCCCAAGCGCAAACCGCGTGTCTATGTCAGACGGGCGAAGCCGAAGAGCGGCCCCGATGGAAGCGGCAAAGGCGGCGGGGTCCGCACCGTTCCCAAAGTGCCGCTTGTGCGCGTGTAAAGAAAATAGCTCCCGCTCGGCAGTGCGGGAGCGAACGTCGCTATTGGCGCAAGCACGCAAGATCGGATATCATCAACACCCTCGGATTAGCTTGGGACGATTGCGCATGCGCAGCGCGGCATGCGGGTCGGAGGTGTGGGATGAGCAGCGAGATTCGTGAAGTCGGGCAGCTTGAGCCGGCGGCCAGATCCGTTCCGGCTTACAGAAAGTCGTGGCGCGAGAAGCGCTGGGAGCGGCGGCATCGCAGGGTCATGGCCGAGGAGGCGATCGGCTGGGTGCTTGTGCCGATCATCGTGATTGTCGCTTTTTGGGGCTTTAAGGCCCTCCTGAACGGACTTGGTACCTCGCCGAGCGCACTGATCCAAGGCGTCAAGGCGGTACTCGGTTCGTAACGCCAATCCCGAAAGGCGGCTTGCATTCATGGCGCGTTCACGCTTGGCGGGCTATGATGGCCACGGTCGTCATACTGCCACGACCTACCAACCGACTCGCCCCGCCTCCTCATAGGGTAGGCGGGGCTTTTTCATGTCTGCCTTCGGTGAGCCGCTATCGCTGAACGATCACTCGGGTCCCGACCCGCACGCGGCTGTAGAGGTCGATGACGTCTTCGTTGGTCATGCGAATGCAGCCGGACGAGACGGCCTGCCCGATCGTCTCGGGCTCGTTCGAGCCGTGGATGCGGTAGAGTGTTCCGCCGATGTACATGGCGCGGGCGCCGAGCGGGTTGGCGGGTCCGCCCGACATGTAGCGCGGCAGATCGGGCCGGCGGCGCAGCATCTGCGCGGGCGGGCGCCAATCCGGCCATTCGCGCTTCGCTGTGATCGCCCTCACGCCCGACCACTCGAACCCCGGCCGGCCGACGCCGACCGCGTACTGGATCGCCTGGCCGCCGCCCAGAGTATAGTAGAGGCGGCGCTCGGAAGTGCTGATGACGATCGTGCCCGGCGCATGGCGGCCACCAAAGGCGACGACTCCCCGTCCGATCGGGGAAGCCTGCGGCCGATACTCCTGCTGACCGTAACCGGCAGAGGGTTGACCGCTGAGCGGATCGATTTCGTAACCCCACCACGGGTTGGCGAGGGCGGGTGAAGCGCCGGCCGTAGCGGCGCCAAGAAGGCCGGCGAGGGCGAAAGCGATGCGACGCATGGTTGTTTCCGTTCCCATCTTGGTGGCAAGACAAGAAAGAAACGCAACAGCCACGCTTTAGGTCCATGCCGGCGCGCTTTTTGGTTAAGCTTTGCGTGCAACGCATCAGCGGCGCGACCTCGGCGCCAACTTCGATGAGGGCTGGCTAAGCTCGGCCTTTAGGCGGACCGCTCAAAACTCCCCGGTGCCGCCTGCTGCGCGCAAAGTCTCGCGCGCCTTGCGGGTGACGAGCGTGCCGGCGATGGCGGTGGCGATGATGCCGACTCCGAGCAAGGCCCATTGCACGTATGGGTTTCCTCCGCCCGTACCGAACGTGTGGCCCATCGCGCCGATGTTGACGTAAACCAGCGTCGCCGGAATGATGCCCACGAAGGTTACGAGAACGAAGGTCCAGAAGCCGACATTCGTGACGCCGAAGAAGTAGCTCGTGACTGCGAAGGGAACCGGGGGGCTGAGGCGTATAAGGCCGACCACCTTCCAGCCCTCCGCATCAATCGCCCTGCCGACGGCCTGGAAATTGGGATGGCCCTGTAGCGCCTCCATGACCCGCTTGCGCGCCACATAGCGGGCGATCAGAAAGGCCAGCGCCCCGGCCGTGGTGCCGACTACGAGCACGAACGGAACGCCCCACAAGCCGAACGCCACGCCGGCGGCAATCGACATCACCGAGGCTGGCCCAAGCAGTAAAACGACGACAAGATAGGCCAGCGCGAAGGCGAGGACGCCCCACACGCCAAGGCTTTTGACAAAGCCGACAAAGGCTTCGATCCATCGCTCGATCGGCAGAAAATACCACGCCGCGAAGGCGCCCACCGCGAGCGTGGCGCAGGCGACCCAGAGCCAGCGCCCGAGACGCGAGGGCTTGCGGGCGGCGCTCATCGGGAGGCGCTCCCGTGCGTTCGCGCCGCTTCGGCAAGCGCCCCAAAAATGCGCTGCTGCGGGGAGGCAAACACCAGCAGTTCGGGATGCCACTGCACGCCGATCAGGAAGCCGGAGCCGCCCCGTCTCGATCGCCTGGACCATGCCGTTCTCGTCGCGCGCCACGACGCGAAGACCGCTGCCCGAACCGGTCGACCGATTGGTGGTGGAGCGCGTTCACCCGGCACGGGTTGCAGCCGGGGATGCGGTCGAGGCGGCTGCGCATCGTACGATATGGACCGTCTTGCGCGGCAGCACCGTTCGCATGCGCGGAGCCTTTTCGTAGATCTCGTGGATGTCGCTGTGCAGCGTGCCGCCGAGCGCCACGTTGATCATCTGCGAGCCGCGGCAGATGCCGAGCACGGGCAGGCCGGACGGCAGCGCCGCATTCCAACAGCTTCGAGTTCGAGCGCGTCGCGGTCAGGGTCGATGCGCACGTCCGGCAGGACAGCCCCACCGTAAATCTCAGCGCCGATATCGTCGCCGCCGCCGATGACGAGCCCGTCGAACGGCTCCTTCGGCAGCGGGTCGCCCGGGGATCAGCCGGACCGCACGCGCGCCGGCGCGGCGCAAGCGCCAGGCGGTGCATCAGATAGCTGCGCCAGCCGCCGCGGCGGGAGGTGGTGACGCCGATGAACGGCGCTGTCATACGAAGGCGATCCTCTCCGCCATGTCGGCCCAGCTTTTCGCCGTGCCCGGAAAGGCGAGATACGCGCGCCCGAGCCGCTCCAGGCGCTCGCCATCGACGGCCAGCGCGCTCGATTGCGACCCAGCGGTTCCAGTCCGGCGCGATGCTCCAGCCCGGATCGCTCACCCGCGCGTCCGGCAGGCGGTAGTGAAAGGTCGGGCGCGCGTTGATCTTTTCATTGGGGAGCACGGCCCGGACGCGATCCGCGTCCGAGGTGGAGCAGCAAGCGGAAGCAGGTCGAGATCGCGGTTGCGGGTCGGGTTGGCGGCGAGATAATCGTCGATGAAGGCTGGCAGTGTCCGGCCGGTAATCGAGTGCGACGATCCTGCGGACATAATCGTCCGGAAACGGATCGGCAAAGCCCAGGAGGTGCGCGTGGCGTCGGGGGCGACCTCGCGCCGCAGCCAGGCGTTGAGCAGCACGTAAACGCCTTCAGGAATGGACGCGATGGTCTCAGCATCAAGGCGGGGCGCTTCCGGGTTGAAGTGAAGGCCAAAGGCATAGAGCGCGCCGTCTTGCGTCCCTTTGGCGCCTGCCGCGCGCAGCGACCGCCACGGCCCGGTCCATCTCGTGCATCCGGTCGAACGGGATCGGCGCGGTCACGAACTCGCAGGGGACGATCACGCTCGCGGCGGAGCCGATCCAGGACGCAAGCGTGGGCACGACGCTGCCGAGGAGCGTGCCGTCGCCTTTGCCAAGGTGGAGATGACGGACATCGAGCGTAACCGAGATGTCGCCGATCTCCGACCCTTGCACGACGAATGCATGAGGGTCCTCTTCGACCACGGCGCCGCCGAGCGCGCGCGCCAGGGTGTCCGCCGCCGCGACAGCGCTCAGGCCGGCGAACTCTACCTCGATGCCAACCGTGCGCGGCCGGCCCTCGCCATTTGTCATGTGCGGCGGACAATCGAAATCCGCCGGGCTCGGCGCCAGAAGCGCTGGCTCCACGTCTATGAACTCCGTGATTGCTTGAGCGTGAACGGTAAGCCAGAGGCGGGGGTTCCGCCTGCTGGATGTTCAGACGATCGCGAAGATCAGCATGGCGGTTACGCTCAGCCCCATGATGGCCACGGCGGCCCAGCCGACGATTTTGAGCGGTGCGCTGATCGTGAACTCGCCCATAATGCTTCGGCGTGACGCCATCAGCATCATCAGCGCCAGCACCGGGACCGCGACGATTCCATTGACCACGGCGCTCCAATAAAGGGCGCGCATGGGGTCGATGCCTGCAAAGTTGAAAATCACGCCAACGGTCGCCGCGAAGGCCAGGGTGGCATAGAACAGCTTCGCCTCCGCCGGCTCGCGCGCCAGTCCCACACGCCAGCGCTGCGCCTCACCGATGGCATAAGCAGCAGAGCCCGCCAGCACCGGCACCGCCAGGAGACCCGTGCCGATGATGCCCAGCGCGAACAGGCCGAAGGCGAAGGAGCCGGCGACAGGCCGCAGCGCTTCCGCGGCATGGGCCGAGGTCTGGATGTCCGTCGCGCCCCTCGCATGGAGCGTCGCCCCCGCCGTGACCATGATGGCGAGCCCGACGAGAGTCGCAACCGCCATGCCGGCGTAGGTGTCCAGGCGGATGCGCTCGATTGCCGCCGGGGCCTGTTCGGGCGCATCGACTAAAGGCTCGCGTTTCGGTTTGACGCGCTGATCTTCCGCTTCCTGCGCGGACTGCCAGAAGAAGATGTAGGGCGAAATCGCAACCCCGAAGATCGCCACTACGGTCGTGATCCATTCTCGGTTCCAAGAAGGGCGCGGTGCGAGCCCGCGCAGCACGTCGGTCCACGACACGTTGGCGAGAAGCGCCGCCGCGAAATAGCCCAAGAGCGAGAGCGTTGTCCATTTCAGGACGGCGACGTAGCGCGTGTATTGCATGAAAATCTGCAGACCGATGCAGACCGCCCCGAACAGGAACACGTACAAAAGATGCGGCCCGCCGATTAGGAGGCGGACCATATCCGCCATCGCACCAAGATCCGCACCGATGGCCACGATGTTGGCGCAGAGCAGCAGGAAGACGCAGCCGAGCAGCAGCCACGGCGGGTAGTGCTGGCGGATATTGGCGGCGAGCCCCTCTCCCGTAGTCCGCCCGATACGCCCGCTCACCTCCTGAACGACGGCCATGACGGGAAAGCATAGGACCGAGAGCCAGCCCAACTCGTAGCCGAACTTCGCGCCGGCTTGCGTGTAGGTGGCGATCGCCACGGGATCGTCGTCCGATGCGCCGCTGATGAGGCCAGGTCCGAGCACTTTGAGAAGGCGCGGCTTCGAGGTCCCGACGACGGGGCTTCGGGCGCGCTGGTGGTGGACGTTCATACGCAACTCCGGGAGGGCTTCTTGGCAGGGCTGGACTCAACGGACGAAAGGCCGGGCGGGTTGCGCAGTGCCTACGCGAAAGCTGGCCTCAAATAGTCTGATGCTTGGCAAGCCGGGGAAACGAGACGACAACGAAACGATGGAGAGTCCGCCCACGCCGCCGCAATCACATAATGATCCCGCGCGCCCGGATCGGTCTTACGACCTCCTCGTCATCGGCGGCGGCATCAACGGGACGGGGATCGCGCGCGATGCGGCGGGGCGGGGGCTCAAGGTCCTGCTCGTCGAGAAAGATGATCTCGCCAGCGCCACCTCGTCGGCGTCGAGCAAGCTCATCCACGGCGGGTTGCGTTACCTCGAACACGGCGCGTTCCGCCTCGTGCGCGAGGCGCTGGCCGAGCGCGAGGTGCTGCTCAACATCGCGCCGCACATCATCTGGCCGCTCACCTTCGTGCTGCCGCACGACGCCGCCCTGCGGCCGACGTGGATGATTCGCGCGGGGCTCTTTCTCTACGACCACCTCGCGCCGCGCTCGCGCCTGCTGGGTTCGCGCGGGCTCGACCTTACCCGCGAAATCGCGGGCCAGCCGCTGCAGCCATCGTTCCGGCGCGGCTTCGCCTATGCGGACTGCTGGGTCGAGGACAGCCGCCTTGTGGTCCTGAATGCGCTCGACGCCGCCGAGCGCGGCGCGGCCATCCGCACCCGCTGCCGCTTCGTGTCGGCTCGGCCGGAACGGGGCGGGTGGATCGCCACGCTTCAGCCGAGCGGCGGGGAGCCCGAGACTGTGCAGGCCCGCATTCTCGTCAACGCCGCCGGGCCGTGGGTCGATCAAGTCTTGCGAGAGGGATTGGGGCGGAACGGCCGAAAAAAGCTCAAGCTCGTCAAGGGCAGCCACATCGTCTTGCCGCGACTTTACGCGGGCGAGCAGGCCTACATTTTGCAGAACCCGGACCGGCGCATCGTCTTCGCGATCCCTTATGAGGGCCGTTTCACGCTGATCGGCACGACCGACGTGCCCTATGACGGTGATCCGGCGCGCGCGACCATCAGCGCCGGTGAGACCGCCTACTTGTGCGAGACTGTAAACCGCTTTCTCGCAAAGCCTGTGCAGCCGAAAGACGTGGTCTGGTCCTATTCCGGCGTGCGCCCGCTTTATGACGACGCTGCCGCGACCCCGTCGGCGATCACGCGGGATTACGTGTTCGACATCGAAGCCGGGGAGGGGCGTCCGCCGGTGCTGTCCGTGTTCGGGGGAAAAATCACCACCTACCGTCGGCTCGCCGAACACGCGATGGAGAAGCTGAGGCTCTTCCTGCCCGGCGGTTCCGGCCCGTGGACGGCGCGCACGCCCTTGCCCGGCGGCGATATGCCAGACAGGGATTTTGACGCCTTTCTGAAGCGTGTTCAGGCCGAGCAGCCCTGGCTGCCGCCCGACCTCGCCCGACGACTCGCGCGGGCTTACGGGACGCGGGTGGGACGGCTGCTCGGGGACGCTAAGCGCCTCGACGACCTGGGCGAAGGCCTCGGCGCGGGGCTGACCGAACGCGAGGTGGCCTATTTGGTCGAAATCGAGTGGGCACGAACCCCTGAGGACATCCTTTGGCGTCGCTCCAAGCTCAGCCTGCACGGCGGCCCGGCGCTCCGGGGGAAGGTGGCCGATCATCTTGCCCGAATGCCTGCGCTTGCAGGGACAGTAGACCGCTCTCCCTCTCCTGCGTGCGGGAGAGGGGTGGGGTGAGGGCGGCGCCAATATCGGAGCCGCAGCTTGTCCTCACACGCCTCCGGATCAAGTCCGGGGGTCGGACCTCTCCCGTAAACGGAAGAGGTGGACGCGCGCCTCGGCCAGCAAGCACAGCAGCTCGAACGCCACCGTTGCGCCCACCAGCGCCGTGTTGCCGGACGGGTCGAGGGGCGGGGAGACTTCGACCACATCGGCTCCAACGAGATCGAGGCCGCGGAAGCCGCGCACGAGGCGCAGCGCCTCGCGCGTCGTGAGGCCGCCGATTTCGGGCGTGCCGGTGCCGGGCGCGAAGGCCGGGTCGAGGGCGTCTACGTCGAAGGTGAAATAGGTCGGGCCGCTGCCGACGATCGCGCGCGCCTCCGCGATCACGGCCGGGATGCCGCGCTCCGCGACCTCCTCCATGTCGATAATGCGGACGTTCTGATCTCGCGCCCAGTCGCGCTCGTCGCGGGCGTAAAGCGTGCCGCGCAAGCCGATCTGGACCGTGCGCGTCGGGTCGAGCACGCCGTCCTCGATGGCGCGGCGGAACGGCGTGCCGTGCGTGAGGCGCTGGCCCCCGAAATAAACATCGCCCGTGTCGCTGTGCGCGTCGATGTGGATCATCCCGAGCGGCTTCCCGCGCCCGAGCGCGCGCAGGATCGGGTAACTGACGAGGTGGTCGCCGCCAATCGCGAGCGGCGTGACGCCGTTCGCCGCGAGGCCCGCCACGAAGGTCTCGATGCGCCGGAGCGTGTCGGCGATGTCGTTGGGGTTGACGGGCACGTCGCCAAGGTCGGCGCAGGCGCAGAGGTCGTAGGGCGCAACCAGGGTCGCGCCGTTGACGAGCCGCATCAGCGCGGACGCCTCGCGCACGGCGCGCGGGCCATGGCGCGCGCCGGGACGGTTCGTCGTCGCGCCGTCGAAGGGAATGCCAAGGAGGCCGATGTCGATCCGCCCGGCCTCGGCCGGATCAAGGTGGGGCAGCCGCATGAAGGTGGCGATGCCGGCGAAGCGCGGCAGCGTCATGCCGGAGACCGGCTGGAACTGTTGTAGCCGGTCGGAACGGGGGGCGTCCGTCGGGGCCGACATCGCCGCCCCCGCCGGATCAGCGGGCCGCGCCGACGAGCACGCGCTCGATGCGCTCAAGCCCCCAATCGAGTTCCTCGCGCGTGATGGTGAGCGGCGGCGCGAAGCGCAGCACCGTGCCGTGGGTGTCCTTGGTGAGGACGCCCTCGCGCGACAGTTCCTCGCACAGCGCGCGGGCCGAGGCGGCTTCGGGATCGATCTCGACGCCGACCCACAGGCCGCGCCCGCGCACGTCGGTGACGGCGTTGCTGCGGATCGCGCGCAGTCGCTCGAACAGATAAGTCCCGAGTTCGGCGCTGCGCTCCACTAGGCCCTCGCTCTCGATCACGTCGAGGGCGGCGAGCCCGATCGCGGCGGCGAGCGCGTTGCCGCCGAAGGTCGAGCCGTGCGAGCCGGGCGTGAACACCGACATCAGTTCGCGCGTGCCCACGAAGGCCGACACCGGATACACGCCGCCGCCGAGCGCCTTGCCAAGGATAAGCCCGTCGGGGCGGATGCCCTCGTGCTGATGCGCGAACCATTTGCCCGTCCGCCCGAGCCCGGACTGCACCTCATCCACGATCAGCAGCACGTCATGCTGATCGCAGATGGCGCGCAGATCGCGCAAGTAGCCGTCCGGCGGCACGATGATGCCGGCTTCGCCCTGGATCGGCTCGATCAGCACGGCGCAGGTGTTCTCGGTGATCGCCGCCGCGACCGCCGCCGCGTCGCCGAACGGGACCGCGCGGAAGCCCGGCGTGAACGGGCCGAAGCCGTCGCGGTAATCGGGCTCGGAGGAGAAGCTGATGATGGTCGTGGTGCGGCCGTGGAAGTTGCCGGCGGCGACGATGATCTCGGCCTGACCGTCCGGGATGCCCTTGCGGCGGTAGCCCCAGCGGCGGGCGGCCTTGATGGCCGTCTCGACGGCTTCCGCGCCGGTGTTCATCGGCAGGGCCTGGTCAAGGCCGGTAAGCGCGACGAGGCGCGCCAGGAAGGGGCCGAGCACGTCACTGTGGTAGGCGCGGCTCGACACGGCAAGGCGAGACGCCTGCCGAGTCATGGCCTCCAGAATGCGCGGGTGGCCATAGCCACAGCTCACCGCCGAGTAGGCGCTCATCATGTCGAGATAGCGCCGCCCATCGATGTCGGTGAGCCACACGCCCTGACCCTGGGTCAGAACGACGGGGATCGGATGGTAGTTCGCGGCCGAGACCGCCGTTTCGAGGTCAATGTAACCCATGGTTCTGCCCTCCACCACACTCCGAGTATGGCGGGAAGGGCGTTGCCGTTGTTGTTTCGCAAGTGCACACTGGCGACAGAATCTGTCGCGAAGGCGCATCTGCGCGCTACAAACGGCTGTCTTCGACCGGGTATCCTCGAAACTCTTTCAAGGTCCGCAGTACGAAAGTCGTGTTGATGCGCGCTACGCCGAAGGCCGGATCGGTCAGGAAAGCATCGGTCAGCGCTTCGTATTCGGGAAGCGACGGCGCGACGATCCGCGCCACATAATCATACTCGCCGCTGACGACCTCAAGTTCGACCACGAAAGAATGCGTTTTCAGGGCGCGCTCAAGCCGCTGGCGCGTCGCGGCGGACGGATCGCGCATGGCGACCTCGGCCAGTGCGATCACGTTATGGCCGACCGCCGCCGGATCGATCAGCGCCGTGTAGCCGCAGATGACGCCGTTCGCTTCCAGCCGCCGGACCCGCTCCAGGCAGGGTCGCGGGGATAGCCCGACCCGTTCCGAGAGGGCCCGGTAGGTGATCCGGCCGTCGAGGCGCAGCGCTTCGAGGATCGCTCGATCGATGTGATCGAGGCTCTGCGCGCCGCGCGCTTTGCGGAGAGATGCCCCCGGCCTTCTCGATGAGTGCGAAGCGACCATGAGGCAGTCCAGGCTGGCTGCATGTGTTCCCGAGCGAACGCAAGAACATTAGGTCCGAACCGGGACGATCATCAAGGAAATACAGGCCCTTGAGAGGCTGCAGCCCATCTTCAAACTACAAAACGCCGCCCCGTGCGGGAGGCGGTGTTGCTTCGTGAACGGAAACGCGGCCAATCCGGCGCTCCCATAACGGAACGCCAGGAGAGAACCTGGTCAGTTCGCTTCGTATTCGCCGGTCGGAATGCCGGTCTGGATTTTAAGATCGAGCGGCTGAATGGTCAGCTTGGTCGGATCGGAGGCGACCGAGCTTCGGCGGATCCTTCAACATGGTGAGCACGAACGCAGCGGCTGCCAACCCGAAAGCCACGCCGAACAGTTTTGACTTGTGCATGATAACCACCGGGCTTGAAATCGGCCGCGTCTGAACCCACTGCCCGCGGCGCTTGTGCCTGCGTCAACCGAGGCGGTTTGACACGCGGCGTCTGCTATTCGTCCTGGTGTCTTGCCGGCTTATATCGCTGAGCCAGGTTGACCGGGCGCATTTATGTTCGTTTGGGTGATGTGAGCATAAGCTCTTCGTCCCGGACGTAAGGGAAAGGTGAAGCCATGTGCGGAATTGTCGGCGTTCTGGGCCGGTCGGCGGTCGCGATGCAGGTCATCGACGCGTTGAAGCGTCTGGAGTACCGCGGCTACGATTCGGCCGGCGTCGCCACGCTGGAGAACGGCCGTCTTGAGCGCCGACGCGCCGAGGGCAAGCTGCGCAACCTTGAACTCAAGCTCTCACAAGCGCCGCTGTCGGGCGCGGTCGGCATCGGCCACACGCGCTGGGCGACCCATGGCAAGCCCAATGAAACCAACGCTCATCCCCACGCGACCGACAGGCTTGCCGTGGTCCACAACGGCATCATCGAGAATTTTCGCGAGCTGAAGGCCGAATTGCAAGCCGAGGGCGTCGCGTTCGAGACCGAAACGGACACGGAGGTCGTGGCGCATCTCGTCAGCCAGGCGTTGCGCGACGGGCGCTCGCCCGTGGACGCCGTCGCCGTCACGCTGCCCCGCCTGCGGGGCGCGTTCGCCCTGGTTTTCCTGTTCACGGGGGAAGACGACCTCTTGATCGGCGCGCGCCACGGCGCGCCGCTCGCTATCGGCTACGGCGACGGTGAGATGTACCTCGGCTCGGACGCGCTGGCGCTCGCTCCCTTCACCGACAACGTCACGTATCTGGAGGACGGCGATTGGGTCGTGCTGTCGCGGACGCGAGCCGACATCCGCAATGCGGACGGCGAGCCGGTCGAGCGGCCCCGGCAGAAGGTCCCGGCCGGCGCCTCCATGGCCGAGAAGGGCAACTACCGCCACTTCATGGCGAAGGAGATTCACGAGCAGCCCGAGGTGGTCGGCCGCACGCTCGCCCACTATGTCCGGTTCGCGGACGGACAGGTCTGCCTGCCCTTCACGCCGCCGTTCGACTTCGACGAGCTGCGCCGCGTGTCGGTCTCGGCCTGCGGCACCGCCTATTACGCCGGGCTGATCGGCAAATATTGGTTCGAGCGCCTGGCGCGCCTGCCCGTCGAGATCGACGTCGCCTCGGAGTTCCGCTACCGCGAAGCGCCGCTGGAGCCGGGCGGGCTGGCGTTGTTCGTATCCCAGTCGGGCGAGACCGCCGACACGCTCGCCTCGCTGCGCTACGCCAAGCAGGAGGGGCAACACGTCCTCTCCGTCGTCAACGTGCCGACCTCGACGATCGCGCGCGAGAGCGCGGTCGTCGCGCCGACGCTGGCGGGGCCCGAAATCGGCGTCGCCTCGACCAAAGCCTTCACATGCCAGCTTACAGTCTTGCTGTGCCTCGCGATTTCGGCGGGGCGCGCGCGAGGCGTGCTGTCGGAGAGTGACGAAAAGGTTCTCGCCGAGGCCCTGACGCATGTCCCCAGCCTGATGACCGAGGCTCTGAAGCGTGAGGCGCAGATCGAGGTCCTGGCGCGCGACCTCGCCAAGGCGCGGGACGTGCTCTACCTCGGCCGCGGCACCTCATATCCTCTGGCGCTGGAAGGCGCGCTCAAGCTGAAGGAAATCTCCTACATCCACGCCGAGGGCTATGCGGCCGGAGAGCTGAAGCACGGCCCGATTGCGCTGATCGACGAATCCATGCCGGTCATCGTCATCGCGCCGCATGACGCCATCTTCGAGAAAACCGTCTCGAACATGCAGGAGGTCGCGGCGCGCGGCGGCAAGATCATCCTCCTCACCGACGAGCGCGGGGCCGCGGAAGCGGGGCTCGACACGTTCGCGACGATCCTCATGCCGCCCGTGCATCCGGCGATCGCGCCGCTCATCTATGCCGTCCCGGCGCAGCTTCTGGCCTATCACACGGCCGTTTTCATGGGCAAAGACGTGGACCAGCCGCGCAACCTCGCCAAGTCGGTCACGGTGGAGTGAGGCGCCCGCAGCGCGACGCGGCCTTCGCTGAGCTTGCTTGTGCGCTTGGCCGCGCTCACGTAGGACGTGAAGCGGGGCAGATCAAAGCCCGCACGGTCCATGACGAAACCCAACGCTCCACCGACGCTTCTGCCGAGCGCCCTCCGCCCGCGCCTTAGCGCGCGGGCGCGCCTGCGCAACTACTTTCTGACGGGCCTGATCGTCGGCGGGCCGCTGGCGATCACGCTTTACATCACATGGTGGTTCATCAAACTGGTCGATGCCTGGGTGAAGCCGTTCGTCCCGACGGCCTACCTACCCGAAAGTCATCTCCCATTCCCGATTCCCGGCTTCGGGCTGATCGTCGCCTTCACGGCGCTGACCCTCTTGGGGTTCCTCACCGCGAACCTCGTCGGGCGTTCGTTCATCAACTTCGGCGAAACCGCGCTCGACCGCATGCCGGTGGTGCGCGGCATCTACCGGGGCGTGAAACAGATCTTCGAGACGGTTTTCAAACAGGACGGCCACAGCTTCCGGCAGGTCGGACTGATCGAATGGCCGGGCGAGGGACTGTGGTCGCTATGCTTCATCACCGAGCCTGCCCAAGGCGCGCTCGCCGGGGCGCTGCCAGGGCGGGAGCACGTATGCGTGTTCGTGCCCTGCACGCCGAACCCGACCACCGGTTATCTTGTGATCATGGAACGCTCGCGCGTGAAGGAGGTCGACCTCACGACCGATGAGGCGTTCAAGCTGCTGATGTCGATGGGAATCATCCAGCCGCCCGACCGCCCCGCGCCGCTTCCGGGCATGCCGCAGTTGACCGGGGAGCCGCCCGCGCCACGGGAGACGGCGGATTTGCCCAGCGTGTGAGCAGCACTCTACTCCGCGTAGCGGGAAAGCAGTGCTGCTACCCCGCCCCCAGCAGCTTCACGGCGGCGTCCCGCTCGAAAAGGTAGAGCAGCAGCCGCAAGGCTTGGCCCCGATCGCCCGCGAGCTGGGGATCGCGGTCCACGACGAGACGGGCATCGTCGCGCGCCGCCGCGAGCAGGTCGCCGTCGACCTCGAGCCGGGCCAGCTTGAAGCCCGGCAGGCCCGACTGCCGGGTTCCCAACACCTCGCCCTCGCCGCGCAGGCGCAGATCCTCCTCGGCGATGCGAAAGCCGTCGTCGGTCTCGCGCATCATTTCGAGCCGCGCCTTGGCGAGGGGGCCGAGAGGGCCCTTGTAGAGGAGAAGGCACGTCGAAGCCCGCGCGCCGCGCCCGATGCGGCCGCGGAGCTGGTGCAACTGGGCGAGTCCGAACCGCTCGGCGTGCTCGATCACCATGATGGTGGCGTCCGGCACGTCCACGCCGACTTCAATGACGGTCGTGGAAACCAGAATCCTGGTCTCGCCGCGCGAAAAACGTTCCATGGCGGCGTCCTTGTCGCGGCCGGCAAGCTTGCCATGGATAAGGCCGACCTTGTCGCCGAACACCTGCTTCAGATGTGCGTAGCGGTCTTCCGCGGCGGCGAGGTCGATCAGTTCCGATTCGGCTACCAGCGGGCACACCCAGTAGACGCGCTCGCCCGCCGCGATGGCCCGCCCGATCCCGCCGATGACCTCGTCGAGGCGCTCGCTCGACACCAGCCGCGTCGCGATCGGCTGGCGGCCGGCCGGCTTCTCGTCCAGCACCGACACATCCATGTCGCCGAAGTAGGTGAGGGCGAGGGTGCGCGGGATCGGCGTCGCCGTCATCACGAGGATGTCCACAGCCTCGCCCTTGGCGCCGAGCGCGAGGCGCTGATGGACCCCGAAGCGGTGCTGTTCGTCCACCACGGCGAGGCCAAGATCGCGGAACTCGACGCCCTCCTGGAACAGCGCGTGGGTGCCGATCGCGATGTTGATCGACCCTTCGGCGAGCCACAGCAGCGTGGAGCGGCGCTCAGCCCCGCGCTCGCGCCCTGTGAGGAGCGCGACGCGTAGGCCCGCCGCGCGGGCGAGCGGCTCGATGCGTTCGAAGTGCTGCCGGGCCAGGATTTCGGTCGGAGCCATGAGCGCGGCTTGCCGGCCCGCCTCGATGGCGCTCGCCATCGCGAGCAGCGCCACGGCGGTTTTCCCTGATCCGACATCGCCTTGCAGAAGTCGCAGCATGCGCCGGTCCGAGACGAGGTCGCTCCGGATGTCCGCGACGGCGCGCGCCTGCGCCCCCGTGAGTCCGAAGGGCAACGCCGCTTGGAGCCGCTCGACCAAGCGGCCATCGCCCGCATTGACGCGGCCCGGCAGCCGCCGCATGCGGCTTCGCACGAGGGCGAGCGCAAGCTGGGAGGCTAGCAACTCATCGTAGCCGAGGCGGCGGCGGGCGGGGCTTGCCGCGATCGCCTCCTCGGTCGCCTGCGCCGCCTCGGCGGGGCGGTGCAAAGCCTGAAGGGCGTCGGCGAAATGAGGAAGGTCGTTGCGCTTGAGCCACGTCTCGTCCTGCCATTCGGGTAGATTCGGAACCCGGTCGAGCGCCGTTGAGATGAAGCGTGAAACGAGGCGCGAGGATAGGCCCTCGGTCGAGCCGTAGATGGTTTCGACGGCGGGAAGGTCGGCGGCTCCACGTTCGTCGAGAATGCGGTCGGGATGGACCATCTGGCGGTGGCCGTCCCACAATTCGAGCTTGCCCGAGATGAAGCGGCGCGCGCCCAAGGGCAGGGCCTTTTCGAGCCGCGCTCGTTGCGCGTTGAAGAAGACGAGGGTCACGTCTCCGGTCTCGTCCTCCACCAGCACCTTGTAAGGGGCACGGCTGCGGCCGGGCGGCGCGGGCCGGTGCAGCGCCACCGTGACGGCGAGAGTCACCGGCTCGCCGATCGGCGCTTCGACGATCGAGCCTTTCAGGTCGCGTGAGACGCCGCCGTAGGGCAGATGGAACAGGAGGTCGATGACCCGCGCCGGCCGGCCGGTCTCGCCGAGGAGGCGGTCGAGCAACGGCGCGATCTTCGGCCCCACGCCCGGCAGGGCTGACGCCGGCGCGAACAGCGGATCGAGAACGGAGGGGCGCAGGGACATTACGCGACAACTCTGGCAAACACCGGCCTGGCGGCTATATAGCCACGGACCGGCTCCGGCGCGATTCCAGCATCACGCGACGCCAGGATCGCAGGACCACAGGATCAAAGACTTCATCATGAGCGGTACGACGCGCACGAGCGCCGATCTCGATCCACGCCGCCGCCGCATCTTGTTCCGGGCGTGGCACCGCGGCATTCGCGAGATGGACCTCATCATGGGCCGTTTCGCCGACGCGGCGATCGACGCCATGTCGAACGCCGAACTCGACGATTTCGAGCAATTGATCGAAGTGCCGGATCGCGACCTGTTCCGTTGGATCACCGGCGAGGACGAGACGCCCTCGAACTACGACACGGCGGTTTTCCGGCGGATCAAGGCGTTTCATACCCACGACGCCCCGATTCATTCGTGATCCGGTGTCATTCCGGGGCGGCCCGAAGGGCCGAGCCCGGAACCGATGAACACTGGGCAGCGGGGGAAAGCGGAAATCCATCCGCTTTCTTCGGTCAGCGTTGGTGTTCATGGGTTTGCACGCCTTCGGCGCGCCCCCTCGGGTCGGGCTCTCGCTTCGCTCGCCCCAGAAATGTGACAATGCTGTGTTGCTGAGCCCAATCCAATGAAACCCGCCCTGTCCCACGCCCTCGACGCCCTCAAACGAGGCGACAGCCTGACGCTCGCGAGCGTTCCGGACGGTTTCGATGCGCTCGCCGTCGCCGATCTGGCGCGGGGCTTGAGCGGCGGCGCCGGCGGGCCGGCCGTTCTCGTCCACGTGGCGCGCGACGGGCAGCGCCAGCAGGCGCTCCAGAACGCGCTTCAGTTCATCGCGCCCGAGATCGAAGTTTTGGTCTTCCCGGCCTGGGATTGCCAGCCCTATGACCGCGTGTCGCCCACACGCCGGCATCACGGCGCAGCGCATGACGACGCTGGCGCGGCTCGCCCGCTCGCGCTCGTCGGAGGAGCGGCCGCGCATCCTGTCCACGACCATCAACGCCGCCGTGCAGCGCGTGCCGCCGCGCGACCGCATCGCCGCCGAAACGTTTTCGGCCGCGCCTGGCAACGTGGTCGATCATCGACGTGCTCATCGGCCTGGCTTGAAACCAACGGCTTCTTGCGCACCGGGACGGTGCGCGACACCGGCGAATACGCGGTGCGCGGCGGCATCATCGATCTTTACCCGCCGGGGCTGCCGAACCCGGTCCGCCTCGACTTCTTCGGCGACACGCTCGAATCGATCCGCTCTTTCGATCCCGAGACGCAGCGAACCATCGGTCAACTGCGCTCCCTCGACCTCGTGCCCATGAGCGAGGTGCAGCTGACCACGGAAAGCATCCGCGCTTCCGGCAGGGCTATGTCGCCGCCTTCGGCGCGGCGCACGCGCGACGACCGGCTTTACGAGGCCGTGAGCGAGGGCCGGCGTTACGCCGGGCTGGAGCATTGGCTGCCGCTGTTCCACGACCGTCTCGACACGCTGTTCGACTACGTTCCGGGCGTGCCGGTCGTGTTCGACGCCCTGGTCGAGGACGCGGCGGGCGAGCGGCTGGCGCAGATCAAGGATTACTACGACGCCCGCGAAGGACGCGCTGGAGCGCGACGCAGCCCGGCGTTGCGCCCTACAAGCCGCTGCCGCCGGACGCGCTCTACGTCGGCCCCGAGGAATGGGCCGAGCGCACTGCGAAAATCAGCGCTCGCCCGGTTGACGCCGTTCGCCGTGCCCGGAGCCGAGCGGCCGCATCATCGTGGATTGCGGGGCGCGGCGGGGCCGCAGTTTCGTCGCCGAGCGGGCCGACGAGGGCGCGAACGTCTTCGACGCCGTGATCCGGCACGTCCGCGATCTGCAAGCGGCGGGGCGGCGCGTTCTCGTCGGCGCATGGTCGGAGGGCTCGCGCGAGCGTCTCTGCCATGTGCTCAGGATCACGGTCTTGCGCAGACCAAACCCGTCGCGCGGCTTGCCGACGCCCTAGCCGCTCAAAGACCGAGTGCCGGTCGCAATCTGGGGCCTGGAGGCAGGGTTCGAGGCTGGCGACCTCGCGGTCATAGCGAGCAGGACATTCTCGGCGACCGGCTGGTTCGGCCGAAGCGCAAGGCGAAGCGCCCGCAGGATTTCCTGGCCGAGGTGGCGGCGCTCACGCCGGGCGATCTCGTCGTCCATGTGGATCACGGCATCGGCCGCTTCAGGGCCTTCAGACCATCGAGGCGGCGGGCGCGCCGCACGATTGCCTGGAGCTTCATTACGCGGGCGGCGACCGCCTGTTCCTGCCGGTGGAGAACATCGAGCTTCTGACCCGCTACGGATCGGAGGAGACCGAGGTCCAACTCGACCGGCTCGGCGGCGTCGGCTGGCAGTCCCGCAAGGCGCGCATGAAACAGCGCATCCGCGAGATGGCGGGCGCGCTCATGAAGATCGCCGCCGCGCGCATGCTCAAGGATGCGCCGCGGCTCGTCCCGCCCGAGGGCCTCTACGACGAGTTCTGCGCCCGTTTCCCGTATGAGGAGACCGAGGACCAACTCAACGCCATTGAGGCGGTCCTGGACGATTTGGCGCTCGGGTCGCCCGATGGATCGGCTCGTATGCGGCGACGTCGGCTTCGGCAAGACCGAGGTGGCGCTGCGGGCCGCCTTCGTGGCCGCGATGGCCGGCAAGCAGGTGGCGGTCGTGGTTCCGACCACGCTGCTGGCGCGCCAGCATTTCCATACCTTCTCGGAGCGGTTCCGCGGGCTTCCCGCTCAACATCGCGCAAGCTGTCGCGCTTCGTGTCTGCGCGCCGAGCAGAAGAAGATCAAGCAGGGGCTGGCGGACGGCACGGTCGATATCGTGGTCGGAACCCACGCGCTGCTCGGAAAAGCGATCGAGTTCAGGGACCTCGGTCTGCATCGTCGTCGATGAGGAGCAGCATTTCGGCGTCGGCCACAAGGAGCGTTTGAAGGAACTGCGTGCCGAGGTTCACGTCCTGACGCTCACGGCGACCCCGATCCCGCGCACCCTGCAACTGGCGCTGACCGGCGTGCGCGAACTCTCGATCATCGCGACGCCCCCGGTTGACCGTTTGGCGGTGCGCACGTTCATGACGCCGTTCGATCCGCTGAGCATCCGCGAGGCGCTGCTGCGCGAGCGTTACCGGGGCGGGCAGGCGTTCTACGTCGTGCCGCGCATCGAGGATGTTGGCGAGGTTAAGAGCCTTCCTCGACCAGGAGATGCCCGAGACCAAGGTCGCCGTCGCGCACGGCCAGATGGCGGCGGGCCAGCTCGAAGACGTCATGACGGCGTTCTACGAGGGCAAGTTCGACATTCTGCTTTCGACCACGATCGTCGAATCCGGCCTCGACATCCCGACCGCCAACACGCTGATCGTCCACCGGGCCGACATGTTCGGCCTGGCGCAGCTCTACCAGCTGCGGGGCCGGGTCGGGCGCTCCAAGACGCGCGCCTACGCGCTGTTCACGATGCCGGTGAACCGGACGCTGACCGTGCAAGCCGAGCGGCGGCTCAAGGTGCTGCAATCGCTCGATACGCTCGGCGCAGGTTTCCAGCTCGCTTCGCACGACCTCGACATCCGCGGCGCCGGCAACCTGCTCGGCGACGAGCAGTCCGGGCATATCAAGGAAGTGGGCTACGAGCTCTATCAGCAGATGCTGGAGGAGGCTGTCTCGGCGCTGAAGGCCGGCGTCGAGGAGACCGGTGGAGGAGCAGTGGTCGCCAACCATCGCCATCGGCGCGCCGGTGATGATCCCAGAGAGCTACGTGCCGGACCTCCAGCTCGGCTGGGGCTCTACCGTCGCCTGGCTGCATTCGAGACCGACGCGGAGATCGATGCCTTCGGGGCCGAGATGATCGACCGCTTCGGTCCGCTGCCGACCGAGGTCGCGCAGCTTGCTGAAGATCATGGCGATCAAAGTGCTGTGCCGGCGCGCCAACATCGCGAAGGTCGACGGCGGCCCGAAGGGCGATCATCGTGTCCTTCCGCGACAACGCCTTCGCCAATCCGGCCGGGCTCGTGTCGTATGTGGCGCGAGCAGGGCTCGTTCGCGAAGGTGCGGCCGGACATGAAGATCGTGTTCGTCCGGGATGTCGAGGATCTCGACGAGCGCCTCAAGACGACCGCTGGAATCCTGCGCCATCTGGCGCGGATCGCCGAACGCAAACAGGCTGCTTGATAGGGTAGCTCAGGAAAATGGGTTCGGAGCCGCTGTCATTCCGGGTTCGACGCTTCGCGTCGCCCGGAATGTCGCCAGCTTCAGAGCTCAGGCTTCGCGAGCGCTCGTGCGCCGAACCGGTCTTGGAGAACGGACGCATAGCCGCCGGGGTGAGTCGGAGCGGAGGAATCGACCAGGATGACAGGGATGCCGGAGTTATCGGCCCGCAGACGCTCGGCAAGCTCCATAAAGGAATGGTAGCTGAGGCTGCCCTTGCCGTTCGGCAGTTGCAGCAGGATGGCCGATGGTCGTGGGATGACGGCGAGGACGTCTTCGGTCGCTTCGAGCGAAGCGGTCACGCTCGCGAAGCCAAGCTCCGCAAGCTCGGCCGACAGCGCCCGGGCGGCCGTGCGCTCACCGTCATCAACGACAAGGACTTTCTGAAACGCATCCATACGCCTACCTCGCACAAAGCCACGGCCAAGCCAAAGCCTTCTTCTAACGCATGCCCCGCTGAGTGGTTTCATGGTGATTCAATGGATGCAAGAATCGCGACAATTGCGATGACGTTCGCGCCCGTTCCTCAACGCCGGATCGGCATTCCGCGGTCCGCCCCGGCCCGCGGTGAGGATTAGCGATTTTCGCGCCACCAAATCTCAATCAGGGGTCCGAGAAGCGGAACCTCCGCCGGTCGTTTCACGCGCGCGTCGTGCGCGATCCACTGGTTCGGCAGATGATAAAGGGGAACAACATAGAACCCTGACAGGAGGACGCGGTCGAGAGCGCGGACGGCGGCCGCGAAGTCGTCCCGTTGCTCGGCCGCGAGAAGCGCCTGAATCATGCCGTCGACGGCCGGCGACGTGACGCCCGCAAAATTGAACGAGCCCTCGCGATCGGCCGACGCCGAACCCCAGCGAAAGAACTGTTCGTTGCCGGGCGAGGGGGAGACCGGCCACGACGCGATCATCATGTCGAAGTCGAAGCGTTGCCGACGACGTTCGTATTGAACGCTGTCCACCAGCCGCACGCGAGCCGCAACCCCGATCCGGCTCAGGCTTTGGGCGAAGTTCAGCGCGATGCGCTCCTGGTCGCGCGAGACGACCATGATCTCGAACGCGAGCGGCTCGCCGGTGGCGCGGTTGCGAACTCCATCCCCTACGCGCTCATAGCCCGCTCCGGAGAGGAGCGCGATGGCGCGGCGCGCCAGGTCCCGGTCCCGCCCTGATCCGTCCGAGGCGGGCGGCTCCCAGCGGCCTTCGAGGATGTCGGCGCGGACGGCATCCGGATACGGCGCCAGAAGCGCGCGCTCCTTCGCGTCGGCTGGCCGTCCGTGCGCGGACAGGTCGGACTCGTCGAAATAGCTGGCCGTGCGGCGATAGACGCCGCCGAACAGGTTCTTGTTGACCCAGGCGAAATCGAACAGGAAGCCGAGCGCTTCGCGCACGCGGACATCTTCAAAGGTGGAGCGGCGGGTGTTGAAGACGAAACCCGCCATGCCCTTGGGGAGGCGGTTCGGCAGCTCCTCGCGCACGATGCGACCCTCGCGGACGGCGGGGATGTCGTAGCCGGTCAGCCAACGGGTCGGGTCCGTCTCGATCCGGAAATCGTAAAGGCCCGCCTTGAACGCCTCGAAGAGCGAGTTGGCATCGCGATAATAGTCGTAACGGATTTCGTCGAAGTTGTAGGTTCCGCGATTGGCGGGATGATCGGCCCCCCAATAGGCTGGGTTGCGGCGATAGGTGATGCTCTCGCCTGGGTTCACCGCCTGGATGACGTAGGGCCCCGAACCGAGCAGGGGATGAAACGTGCTGGCCTCGAACGTCTCGGGATCGACCGCGTGCTTTGGCAAAATCGGCATCAGACCCAGAATCAACGGCAGCTCGCGATCACCCGCATCGCTCAAGTCGAACCGGATTGTGTGCGGGTCAGGGGTCTCGACCTTGGCGACCTTGTCGTATGAGTTCCGGTAGTTCGGGCGTCCCTTGGTTCTGAGGAGATCGAAAGAGAACCGCACGTCCTCGGACGTGACGGGATGGCCATCCGCAAAGGCGGCCCTCTCGTCGAGCAGGAAGGTCACGGCGCCGCGGTCCTCCGGCATCTCCACAGCGCGAGCGATCAAGGGGTACAGGGTGAACGGCTCGTCGAGCGAGCGGCGCATCAGCGGCTCGGTGACGAGACCGGCGACGCCATGCGCAGCGGTGAGGCCCTTCACAGGAAACGGATTGAGGCTGTCGAAGGTGCCCTGGACGCCAATCGAAAGGCGGCCGCCTTTCGGGGCGTTCGGGTTCACGTAAGGGAAATTCTGAAAAGCGGGCGCAAGTGCAGGCGCGCCGTGCATCGCGAGGCCGTGCCGGGCCGCCTCCGTCGCGGGCGCAGGCGCCGCCGCGAGCACGCCGGCCAAGGCCAGGGCGATTTGTTTGAAACATGGTCTCAAGCGGCGATCCATTCGGGCCGAGCTTCGGTTCGTGATGCTTGGCGTAACCTTACCATCTCCAAAGTGGGTTTCGGCGCTGGAAAGCGCTGTCGCGAGGCGGTAAAGGGGCGACTTGCGTCATCTCTTCGCCGCATTCGGTGGGGATGCAACGCGCCAAAGATAACCAATCTCGCTTCCAGCGCTGCGGTCCGGCCGCTTTGCGCCTTCACCTGTCGACCAGGAAGGATCACGACATGTCATTTGCAACTCGTCTCGCGCGCTTGCGGGGGGCAATCGGGCTTGCGGCCGTCGGCTTTACGCTCGGCATTGGCGTGCCGATGCTGACCTCGGCGCAAGCGCAGCAACGCCAGCAGCAGAAGCCGGCGCAACCGGCCCAGCCCGCGCAGCCGGCGCAACCCGCTCCGCAGGGGCAGCCGGCCAGCACGGGCCCGACTGTCGTTCAGGTGAAGCCTGAGCCGTCGCAGACGGATTGGACGAAGGTTTGCGGCAAAGACCAGAGCCAAAACACCGAGGTCTGCTACACGACGCGCGACTTCGTCTCCGACCAGGGCCAGCCGGTTCTCGCCGCCGCCGTGTACGACATCAAGGGCCCGCAGCCCCAAAAGGTCGTTCGCTTCCTGATGCCGCTCGGCCTTCTGCTGAAGCCCGGCATCCGATTCGCGGTGGATCAGGGGCAGCCGACGCCCGGCGGCTACGCGATCTGTTTCCCGAACGGCTGCTTCGCCGAAGCGTCGATCAAGGACGATACGATCAATGCGCTGAAAAAGGGCACGAACCTGAACATCAGCGTTCAAAACCAGGGGGGACGCGAGGTGACCTTCGCGGTGCCGCTCGCCGGTTTCGGCAAGGCGTTCGACGGCGCGCCCATCGATCCGAAGGTTCTGGAAGAGCAGCAGAAGAAGCTCCAGGAAGAGCTGCAAAAGAAGAGCGATGAGCTTCGCCAGCGTCTGGAGCAGGGGCAGGCCACGAGCAACGCGGCGCCGGCCGCGACCCGATAAATAGGATCGGTCGAAAACGCAACGCCGGGCTCGAAAGCCCGGCGTTTTACTGCGCCCTCGTCAAACGTTAGTTGGTGACGATGATCGGCCGCAGGCGATAGGCGCCGGTCTTATCCTGCTCGAACACGTCTTTTACGTTCGGATGGCGAAGAGGCGCGCCGGAGTCGTCCGGCAGCAAGTTCTGTTCCGAAACGTAGGCCACGTACTCCGTTTCCGCATTCTCGGCGAAGAGATGGTAGAAGGGCTGGTCCTTCGCGGGCCTGACCGCCTCCGGAATCGCGAGCCACCACTCCTCGGTGTTGTTGAACACCGGATCGACATCGAAGATGATGCCGCGGAACGGGAAGATGCGGTGCCGCACCACCTGCCCGATCGCGTATTTGGCGCACGCATGCTTTCATGGGCCGGATATAGGAAATCGCACTTCCGGTTGCAAAGCGCAGGGCCTCAAAGGCCATAGATGCGCGCCTGTTCGGGGTCCTTGGCGGCGATCAAGCGTGCGAGGTCCACGATGACGCGGGCCTGCTTCCAGGTGGCGTCGTCCTGCATCTTGCCGTCGATCATCACGGCGCCGGTGCCGTCCGGCATGGCGTCGAGGATGCGCCGCGCGAAAGCAACCTCGGCCGGGTCCGGTGCGAACACTTTTTTGGCGATGGCGATCTGGGAGGGGTGCAGCGACCATGCGCCGGCGCAGCCCATGAGAAAAGCGTTGCGGAACTGCACCTCGCAGGCCAGCGGGTCGGAAAAATCGCCGAACGGCCCGTAAAACGCCTTGAGCCCGTTCGCCAGGCAGGCGTCGATCATGCGCGCCAGGGTGTAGTGCCAGAGGTCCTGCTGCGCGGCGGCGCGCTCGCGCCCCTCGACCGGATCGGCGATGACCTTGTACTCGGGATGCCCGCCGCCGACCCGCGTCGTCTTCATGCCGCGCGAGGCGGCGAGGTCGGCTGGGCCGAGGCTCATGCCGTGCATGCGGGGCGAGGCTTCGGCGATGGCCTCGACGTTCTTTACACCTTCGGCGGTCTCCAGGATGGCGTGGACGAGGATCGGCTTCTTGACCCCATGCTTGGCTTCAAGCTGCGCCAGGAGCTGGTCGATGTAGTGGATGTCCCACGGCCCCTCGACCTTGGGCAGCATCACGACATCGAGCTTGCCGCCGACCTCGCCGACAACCTCAATGAGGTCGTCAAGGCCCCAGGGGCTGTTCAGGGCGTTGACGCGCGTCCACAGGCCCGTGGCGCCGAACTCGTTGTCGCGGGCGAGCGCGATGAAGCCGCGCCGCGCGTCGATCTTGGCGTCGGCCGGAATGGCGTCCTCCAGGTTGCCGAGCACGATGTCGACCTGGCCGGCCAGTTCCGGGATTTTGGCCCGCACCTTCTCGATGTGCGGCGGCACGAAGTGGATCATCCGCTCAAGCCGGACGGGAAGCTCCCGATAGGGCTCGGGCGCGCCTACGGCGAGCGGTTGGTAGAAGCGGCGCGGCAGTTTCATCGCATGTCTCCGAACGGTGGCGCCCGGCTTAAGCGAAACGGATCGGGGCCGTCCAGAGCGCTAAGTTCCATACGGTGGCCTTTCTTGAGCGTGCGAAGGCAGGCAGGATGCGGCCAGGCAATACATCTGAATTGAATCGGTGCGCCATGCCCCTTCCGCTCGAAGGTCTGACCGTTCTCGACTTCTCGACCCTGCTGCCGGGGCCGCTCGCCACCTTCATGCTGGCCGAGGCGGGCGCTGAGGTGATCAAGGTCGAGAAGCCGGGCGGCGAGGACATGCGCCGCTTCCCGCCGAACTTCGGCTCGACCTCGGCGGCTTTCACCGTGCTGAACGGAGGCAAGAAGAGCGTCGCCGCCGATCTCAAGACAGAGGGAAGGGACATAGGCTCATCAATGGCTTGGTCGAACGCGCCGACATTCTGGTGGAGCAGTTCCGCCCCGGCGTCATGGATCAACTGGGGTTCGGCTACGAGCAGGTGAGGGCGCTCAACCCACGGATCATCTATTGCTCGATCACCGGCTACGGCCAAATCGGCCCACGGGCGCAGGAGGCCGGGCACGATCTCAACTATCAGGCCGTGACGGGGCTGCTTTCGCTGTCACCCGGAATCCCAGACGCCCCGACCGTGCCGCCTTCGCTCGTCGCCGACATCGCGGGCGGGACCTTGCCGGCTGTGCTCAATATCCTGCTCGCGCTGCGCCAGCGCGACCTCACCGGCGAGGGTTGCCATCTCGACATCGCCATGGCGGACGCGATGTTCACCTTCGCCTGGTTCGGGTTGGCGCAGGGCCACGTCATAGGCCGCTTCCCTGGATCACAGGAGACCATGCTCACAGGAGGCCTGCCGCGCTACGGCCTCTACGCGACCAAGGACGGCCGGTTTCTGGCCCTGGGCGGCTTGGAAGAGAAGTTCTGGCAAACGGTCTGCGACGGCATCGGACTGCCGGAACGTTTTCGCGACGATCGCGCCGACCCGGACGCGACGCGGGCGGCCATCGTCAGCCTTGTCGCTGATAAAACCGCTGCGGAATGGCAGGCGATCCTCGGCCCGCGCGACTGTTGCGCCACGATCGTCGCCTCGCTTGAAGAGGCTATGCGAGATTTGCACTTCAGAGAACGCGGCCTGTTCCAGGTGCAGGCCTGCAACGTGGCCGGGTACGCCTTGCCGGCGGCCACACTTCCGATCGCGCCCGCCTTGCGCCGCCGCGCGGACGAGGTGCGCGCCGTACCGGAAATCGGCGCGCACAATAAGGAGGTGCTATCGAACGTGAGGGGTTCGACAGGTGACGAACCGACGATCAACGGCATCTGAGCTTGCCCTACGATCATGTCTTTGGCAGACTGCAACCGTGGGGCTGCGGCAGACGCCCCGCTTTTCCAAGACGCCCTGCGTCCAAGCTCTGCCCCAGACCAACGGTCTCACGACCGAGGGGAGGGGTGCTATGGACGCTGCAATCAACGTCTCCGAATTCAAATCTTTGCTCAGCCGCGGCTTTGGTCCACTCATCGTCGACGTGAGGCGAAACGAGGACTATGCCGAATCGAACGGCGTCATTCCCGGCGCGATCCGCCGCGATCCTGAAACCGTTGCGACGTGGTGCGCGCCCTGACCCGCGTGTCCGATCGTCGTGCATTGCGTGCACGGTCACGAGGTCAGCGGAGCCACGACCGCCGTCCTGCGCGAGCATGGCTTCCCGGCGCGTTATCTCGAAGGCGGACTTCGAGGGCTGGACGGGCATAGGGGGACCGTCGCGCCAAAACCCGGACTGCCATCGCATTGGGTGACGCGTGAGCGGCCTAAAATCGACCGGATCGCTTGCCCGTGGCTGATCCGCCGCTTCGTCGATCCCGACGCGCGGTTCATCTATGTGCCGGCGAAGGATGTGTTGCGCGTCGCCGCCGAGACCGGCGCGACGCCTTACGACGTGCCCGGCGTGGAGTTCACGCACGTTGGCGAGGGCTGCTCCTTCGATACCTTTGTAACTAAGTACGGCCTCGCTGATCCGGCGCTCCTTAAGCTGGCCGATATCGTGCGCGGGGCGGATACCGACCGGCTTGATCTCGCTCCGCCGGCCTCGGGCCTGTTCGCCATCTCGCTGGGGCTCTCCGCAAATATCCCGGACGACCACGAGATGCTGCGTTTCGGGATGGTTATGTACGATGCGCTCTACGCATGGCTCGCCAGCCTCCAGACCGAAACCCACAACTGGCCCCCGGCCGCTGCAGCGTAAGGAGGCCAGCCTTGGACGCCGCCACGACATCGCAGACCACACGGGTCGAACCCCAGCACGGCGTTTCGCTTACGCAAGCCTTTTGGGTCTGGCTGCGGGTCGCCGCGCTCAGTTTCGGCGGCCCGGCCGGTCAGATCGCGGTCATGCACCGCATCCTGGTCGAGGAGAAGCGCTGGGTCTCCGAGGGCCGGTTTCTGCATGCCCTGAACTACTGCATGCTCCTGCCTGGCCCGGAGGCGCAGCAGCTCGCCACCTACATCGGCTGGCTGATGCACCGCACGCCCGGCGGCATCATGGCCGGGGGCTTGTTCATCCTGCCCGGCATCGTCTCCATCATGGGCTTAAGCTGGATCTATGCCCTCTACGGCAAGGTCGGCATCGTCTCGGCCCTGTTCTTCGGGCTCAAGGCCGCCGTGCTGGCGATCGTGCTCCAGGCGGTCGTGCGCATCGGCTCAAAGGCTCTCAAGAACAACATCATGGTCGGCCTCGCGGCGGCGGCCTTCGTCGGCATCTTTTTTCTCGACGTGCCGTTTCCGCTTATCATTCTCGCGGCGGGCCTCATCGGCTATCTCGGCGGCCGAGCTGGGCGGCCGGAGTTCCAGGTCGGGGGCGGGCATGGACCTGCCGGAAAAAGCGGCAGCGACGCCGATAGCCTGCTTGGCGAGGATTTGCCCGACTACGCGCGCCCGAGCGTCGCCCAGAGCTTGCGCGTGTCCGCCGTGTGGCTCGCTCTGTGGCTCACGCCGGTCGTCGCCCTGCTTGTGCTCCTTGGATCTGGCAATGTGTTCAGCCAGATCGCCGTGTTCTTCTCCAAGATGGCGATGGTCACGTTCGGCGGGGCCTACGCCGTATTGGCCTATGTGGCCCAAGCCGCCGTCGAGACCTACGGTTGGCTGCAACCCGGTGAGATGCTCGACGGGCTTGGGATGGCCGAGACCACGCCGGGTCCGCTGATCATGGTGCTCCAGTTCGTGGGCTTCATGGCCGCCTTTCGCGAGCCGGGCGCGCTCTCGCCCTTGACGGCCGGAACGCTCGGCGGCCTGCTCGCGACCTGGGTGACGTTCACGCCGTGCTTCCTGTGGATTTTTCTCGGCGCGCCCTTCATCGAGCGTTTGCGGGGCAACCGCGCCTTGAGCGGAGCGCTGTCCGCCATCACCGCCGCCGTGGTCGGCGTCGTGCTCAATCTGGCGATCTGGTTCGCCATCCACACCATCTTCGCGGAAGTGCGGCCGGTGCGCTGGGGGCCGTTCGGCTTCGACGCGCCGGTGTTGTCCAGCGTGAACGTGTGGGCGCTGCTGCTTTCGGCGGCGGCGGTCGTGGCCATGTTCCGGTTCAAGGCCGGGATGGTGATGACACTGGCCGCGACCTCCGCGGCGGGGATTATTCTGTACCTCGCGGGGGCGATCGGATGAGGCGCGTTATCGGGCGCGGACCTGCGCTATTCCTTGCGGCGGCGCTGGCTTTCATCGCTCCCGCACGTGCGGCGGAAGCGTTTCGGCAGATCAAAGGTCCGGAGATAAAAGCCCGGCTCACAGGCATGGAACTCACGGATGGGGTGCATTGGGCCTACGTGTTCGGCCGCGACGGGCGCACGAAGTCGTTCTCGCTGGGCAAGCCTGGCGCGGGCGCCTGGAGCGTCCAGAAGGACGAACTGTGCCTGACTGGCGGTCCGGGTGAACCGGGCTGCTATCACGTCTGGATGTCGGGCCAGAGCGTTCAGCTTCGGCGCGAGGGCTCCATCCCCGAAGAGGGCACTCTGCAAAAGCCGGAGAAGCGGCCGTAGAACCGCGTGAAACACAGCACTTTAGACAAGGAGAGCACTGATGAGCTTACATTGCACAACCATCGCTATCCTTGGGTTCGCCGCGCTGGCTGCGCCTGCTTGGGCCGCAGAAGAATGGCAGCAGCAGATTGCGACAGGTCTGGGCAAGTCGGGAAGCGAGATGCCGGGCGGGGTCTATCGTGTCGGGCTGCCCCGCTCCGACCTGAAAGTCGTTCTCGACGGCGTCGAACTGAAGCCCGCCTTCGCACTCGGCTCCTGGCTTGCCTTCAAGCGCATGGGCAACGACGTGGTCGTCATGGGGGACCTCGTCCTGACCGACGACGAAGTCAACCTGGTGATGAAGCGCCTGGTCGAAAATGGGATCGAAATCACCGCCCTGCACAATCACCTCCTGGGCAGCCAACCCAGCACGATGTACATGCACGTCAGCGGGCACGGCGAGCCGGGCAAGCTTGCCGCGACGCTGCGGGAAGCCCTGGGCCAGAGCAAGACTCCGCTCGGCGCCGGACCAGCCGGGGCCGTCCCCCAGACAACGACAACCCAGGCGCCGAGCCCCGCTTCGGCAGGCGAGGGATCTGTCCCTGCCACCCCGGCGAGCCCCGATCGGACGATCGGCCTCGACACGGTCGCCATTGACCAAGCGCTCGGGCGCAAGGGCAAGGTCAATGGCGGCGTCTACGCGGTCAGCATCCCGCGGGCCGAGACGCCGCGCGACCACGGCATGGAAGTTCCCGAAGCGATGGGCTCGGCGATCGCCGTCAACTTCCAGCCGACGGGTGGAGGCAAGGCCGCGATCACGGGCGACTTCGTGCTCACGGCCGACGAGGTGAACCCAGTTTTACGCGCCCTTCGAGCGAATGGCATCGAGATCACGGCCCTTCATAACCACATGCTGGACGATGAGCCTCGGCTGTTCTTCATGCACTTTTGGGCCAACGATGACGCCCAGAAACTCGCGAAGGGGCTCGGTGCCGCGCTCGAGAAGGTCAAGGTCACAAAACGCGGATAACTATCGCACTCGCGCAGGCTAGGGCGACCTCAAACCGCTGCTTCCGCCCGCATCAGGCGCGGAGCGCCGAGCCTCGGCAGCACGCCTTCGCGCATCACCGCGCGGCGCAGGGGGCCGATGCCGGCCATCGCAAGGAGACCGACGCCGCGCAGGAGATCGACCGGGAGCAGGCCGGAGAGGAGCGACCGGTTGAGCCCGTCCACCGCCGCCGTGCGCAGCCGGACATCGAGGCCGCGCCCGCGCTGGTAGCGGTCGAGCGCCGCCGCGCCGCCGATGTCCTCGCCCGCCTTGCGCGCGTCCACGAGGGCGTCGCGCAGCGCGGCCACATCGCGAAAGCCCAGGTTGAGGCCCTGCGCCCCGATGGGCGGGAACACATGCGCCGCCTCGCCGACGAGCGCAAGCCGCGGCGCCACATAGCGGTCAACCGAAAGCCCGCTCAGCGGCACGAGGCCGCGCGGCCCGTCGATGCGCATGGCGCCGAGAATGGACTGCGCCTGCCGCTCGACGGCGCGCGCGAGGGCGCCGTCATCCAGCGCCATCAGGCGCTTGCCATACTCAGGGTCCGTCACCCAAACAAGGCTGGAGCGCCGGCCGGGCAGGGGCACCAGCGTGAACGGGCCGTGGCGGGTGTGGAATTCGGTCGAGGCGTCCTGGTGCGCGCGATCGTGCGAGAGGATCGTGGTCAACGCCATCTGGGGATAGGACCACGTCCTTGCCGAAACGCCGGCTCCGGCCCGGAGGCGGGAGTTGCGGCCGTCAGCCGCCACCACGATACGGCCTTTCAGCGTTGAACCATTGCTCAAGGAAAGCTCTGCAAGATCTTCGCTAGGCTCTAGCTCTTCCGCCAGAGACGGAACAATCTGAACGTTTTCGGCGGCACCGGCCGCCGCGCCCAGGTGCGCCACGAGCGTCGCGCTCTCCACGTTCCAGCCGAAGGCGTCGAGGCCGATCTCGTCGGCCGCGAAGGCGACCGGCGGCGGCCGGAACAGGCTGCCGGTGTCGTCGATGATCCGCATGACGGCGAGGGGCGCGGCGTCCGCTTCGAGCGCGGGCCAGACCCCGAGGGCCTTGAGGAAGCGTACCGAACCGTCGAGGAGCGCAACCGTGCGGCCGTCGGGGTTCGCCTCGGGCGCGCCGATCAGGGCGGTTCGGAAGCCGTCCTGGGCGAAGGCGAGCGCGCCGGCGAGGCCCGCCGCGCCGGCGCCGACCACGACGACATCGAAAACCGCGCTGGTCATGAGCCCTCGCTTGAATCGTCCTGTCGCGCCGCGATGCGCGCGTCGGCCACGCTGGCCGCGTAGCGCACGAGCGGCCGCTTCAATCCCTCGCGGACGAGGACATGGCGCACGGACGGCACGGCCCCCGCCGCGTACACGCGCGCGCCATAGCGCGCCGCGCGCTGGACAAAGGATTTGAGCGACGCCGCCGCGCTCGCATCGGCGAGCGGGACCGAGGACAGGTCGAGGATGACCGTTTTGGGAAAACGTCCGATCCGCTCCAGCGCCATTGCGATCGTCGAGGATGCGCCGAAAAACAGCGGTCCGGCGATGCGATAGACCATCACGTCCCGATTCGCGCTCTCGCCCGCGTCCTCATAGGGCCGCTCGCCGACTGTGTCGGCCTCGTCTCCGCTTTCCAGCGGAACGCCGACCTCGACGGCGGCGAGGTTCGCCATGCGGTGCATGAACACGAAGCTGCCGAGCACGACGCCGACGGCGATGCCTTCGGTCAGGTCCCGGAAAACGGTGAGAAGGAAGGTCGCCAGAAGCACGACGGCCTCGCCGCGCGAGCGCGTGAGGATCGCCGCGAACTCATGGCGCTCCGCCATGTTCCAGGCCACCGTGGCAAGCAGGCCCGCCAGCGCCGCGAGGGGGATATAGGAGGCAAGCGGCGCGGCCACGAGAATAAACACGAGCAGGAAAACCGAATGCATCATGCCCGACACCGGCCCGACCGCGCCCGAGCGCACGTTGGTCGCGGTCCGGGCGATGGTGCCGGTGGCGCAGATGCCGCCGAACAGGGGAGACGCGATATTGGCGATCCCTTGCGCCACCAACTCGCAGTTCGAGCGGTGCCGCCGCCCGCTCATGGCGTCCGCCACGACCGCCGAGAGCAGCGATTCGATGCCGCCGAGCAGCGCGAACGCGAAGGCGTCCGGCAGAACGGCCTGGATCCGCTCAAGCGAAACATCCGGCCAATGGGGGCTCGGCAGCGAGCGCGGCAAGCCGCCGAAGCGCGTTCCGATGGTCTCGACGGGCAGGTGCAACACAGCCGTCACCGCCGCCGCGACCGCGATGGCGATCAGAAAGCCCGGCCAGCCCGGCCGGTAGCGGCGCAGGCCGAGGATGACGCCGATCGTGATCGCCGCGACCCCGACGGCGGCGGGATTGACCGTGTTGGCCGCCTGCCAGAACGCCGCGAGCTTTGGGATCAAGGGACCAGGCTCCTTGCCCGGCAACGTCAGCCCGAGAAGTTCGCGCAATTGGCTGGCGAAAATGATGACGGCGATCCCGGCCGTGAAGCCGATCGTGACCGGGTGCGGGATGTACTTGATGTAGATGCCAAGCCGCAGAAAGCCGATCGCCATCAGGATGAGCCCCGCCATGACGGTCGCGAGCGCCAAGCCGTCGTAGCCGTGCCGCTCGATCGTCGCGGCGACCAGCACGATGAACGCGCCGGCGGGCCCGCCGATCTGGAACCGGCTGCCGCCGAGCGCCGAGATCAGGAAGCCGGCCACGATGGCGGTGTAGAGTCCGCGATCCGGCGTCGTGCCGCAGGCGATGGCGATCGCCATCGAGAGCGGCAGGGCGACGATCGCGACGGTGAGGCCGGCGAGAGCGTCGGCCTGAAACTTGCGAAGGTCGTAGCCCTCGCGCAGCACCGTGACGAGCTTCGGCGTGAACAGCTCGCGGAACGTCGGTTCGGGCGCGGCGAGACGGGAGGTCGTCAGCATGCGAGCTTTCGTGTCGCGGTGGACGCGATCGGCGGCGTAGGCGAGGGGGGCATTGCCGATGGGGCCGGCTGCTCCCTATGATCCCTCATCAATGACCGGGAGGCAGCGATGGTCAAGGCGATCCAGGTTCAGGAGTACGGCGGACCGGAGGTCCTGTCCTATACGGATGTCGAGGTTGCGCCGCCCGGCGCCGGCGAGGTCCGCGTCCGGCACAATGCGATCGGCGTCAACTTCATCGACACCTATTTTCGCACGGGGCAGTACCAGGCGCCGGCGCTGCCGTTCACGCCAGGCAGCGAAGGGGCAGGGATCGTCGTTGCGGCCGGCGAGGGCGTGACCGATTTCCAGCCGGGTGAGCGCGTGGCCTATGCGGGCTCGCTCGGCAGCTACGCCGAAGAGCGCAACATTCCGGCGCAGTTTTTGGTCAAGATCCCGGAGGGCGTCAGCGACGAGACCGCCGCCGCCATGATGCTCAAGGGGCTCACGGCGCAGTACCTCCTGCGCCGCACCTACCGGGTGGAGCCCGGCTTCACGATCCTCTTCCATGCGGCGGCGGGCGGCGTCGGCCTGATCGCCTGCCAATGGGCGAAGCACCTCGGCTGCACGGTCATCGGCACGGTCGGCTCGCAGGAGAAGGCCGATCTCGCCCGCCGGAACGGCTGTGATCATGTGATCCTGTACCGCCAGGAGGATTTCGTGGCGCGGGTGAAGGAGATCACGGGCGGTCTCGGATGCGAGGTCGTCTACGATGGGGTCGGAAAGGATACGTTCCCCGCCTCGCTCGACTGCCTGAAGCCGTTCGGCATGTTCGTGAGCTTCGGCTCGTCCTCCGGCCCGATCGACGCCTTCAACCTCGGCGTCCTGGCCCAGAAGGGATCACTCTACGCGACGCGACCGACGCTGTTCACCCATATCTCCAGACGGGAGACTCTCGACGCAATGGCGGCCGACCTGTTCCAGGTGGTCTCGTCAGGCGCGGTGAAAATCCCCGTCCACCACCGCGCCAAGCTCAGCGAGGCGGCGGACGTACATCGGGCGCTGGAGGGCCGGCAGACGACAGGCGCGACGGTGATGACGCCGTGATCACAGGATCGTCGGATACAGTTATCCCGTGATACGGTTCCCGGGTGAATGCGCTGCTCCACTGTCATTCCGGGGCGGCCCGAGGGGCCGAGCCCGGAACCCATGGACACCGGCGGTTCAGAACAGAGCGGTACGGGTTCGCGCCTCTTCTGAGCCGGGTCGTGTTCATGGGTTTCGGGCTCCGCGCTGCGCTCGGCCCCGGAATGACGGGAGTGAGCCGGACCGGATACGTATGGTGGGCTGCCGTATCGTCGCTGGGCTGTCTGAAAAATGGTCATCAAACCAACTGCCAAGGATATCCTTATCGTCATCGACGTTCAGCACGACTTCCTGCCCGGCGGTGCGCTTGCGGTGCCGGACGGGGACGCCGTGATCGCGCCGATCATGGCGCTCGCCGAAGCCTTTGATCATGTGATCCTGACCCAGGATTGGCATCCGCGCGAGCACATCTCCTTCGCCTCGCGACACGGCAAGAACCCGTTCGAGACGATCGGGCTCGATTCCGGCGAGCAGGTGCTGTGGCCGGACCACTGCATCCAGGGAACGCACGGGGCCAGGATCGCGGACAGCCTCGACATCCCGAAAGCCCAGCTCATCATCCGCAAAGGGCATCACCCCGCCATAGACAGCTACTCCGCCTTTATGGAGGCCGACCGCAGGACGCCGACCGGCCTTGCGGGGTATCTTCGCGAGCGCGGGCTCAAGCGGGTTTTCTGCGCGGGCCTCGCCACCGACTTCTGCGTCGCCTGGACGGCGCTCGACGCCTGTGGGGCGGGATTCGAGACGTCTGTGATCGAGGACGCCTGCCGGGCGATCGATACGGGAGGGTCGCTGGCGCGGGCGTGGGCGGACATGGCGGCAGCGGGGGTGAGGCGGGTGATGAGCAGCGCCATTGTCTGACACGCGCCGTTTTCCGGCTTAAACCGCCGCCCCATGCAGGTCGTATTCGTCGGAGCGCTCGATCTTGACGGTCACGATATCGCCGGCCCGCAGGGGGCGGCGTGACGCGACATAGACGGCGCCGTCGATCTCGGGCGCGTCGTATTTCGAGCGGCCCTTGGCGACGGTTGGCCCCGGCTCGTCAATGATGACCGCCAGGCGCCGGCCGACCTTGGCCTTGAGTCGCTTGGCGCTGACCGCCTGCTGCGCTTGCATAAAGCGGCGCCAGCGCTCGTCCTTGACCGCGCCCGGAACCGGCGCGGCGAGGTCGTTCGCCGGCGCGCCCCGGACGGGCTCGTAGCGGAAGCAGCCCACCCGATCGAGTTTCGCCTCGTTCAGCCAATCGAGGAGAAACGAAAAATCCTCGTCCGTTTCGCCCGGAAAACCGACGATGAACGTCGAGCGGATGGCGAGGTCGGGGCAGATCGCGCGCCAGCCGCGGATGCGCTCCAGCGTTTTCTCCTGATGCGCCGGGCGGCGCATCGCCTTCAGCACGGACGGGGAGGCGTGCTGAAAGGGAATATCGAGATAGGGCAGCACCTTGCCTTCGGCCATCAGGCCGATGACCTCGTCCACGTGCGGGTAGGGGTAGACATAGTGCAAGCGCACCCAGGCCCCCAGCTCGCCCAACGCTTGAGCCAGATCGAAAAACCGAGATCGGACTTCGCGATCGCCCCAAACGCTCGCCTGGTACTTGAGGTCGAACCCGTAGGCGCTCGTATCCTGCGAGATGACCAGGAGTTCTTTTACGCCGGCCTTCACCAGCCGCTCCGCCTCGCGCAGCACGTCGGCGGCGGGGCGGCTGACCAGGTCGCCGCGCAGTTTTGGGATGATGCAGAAGCTGCACCGGTTGTTGCAACCCTCCGAAATTTTCAGGTACGCGTAGTGGCGTGGCGTGAGCTTGACGCCCTGTGGCGGCACGAGGTCCACGAAGGGATTTTGCGCCGGCGGCGCGGCCTCATGGACGGCCGCGACCACGGTCTCGTATTGCTGCGGCCCGGTGATGGCCAAAACGTTCGGGAAGCGGTCGCGGATCGGCTCCGGCTCCGCGCCCATGCAGCCGGTCACGATCACCTTTCCGTTCTCGGCCATCGCCTCGCCGATGGCTTCGAGCGACTCGGCCTTGGCGCTGTCGAGGAAGCCGCAGGTGTTGACGATCACCACATCGGCCCCGTCATGCCGCTTCGCGAGTTCATACCCTTGCGCGCGCAGCTGCGTGATGATGCGCTCGGAATCGACAAGCGCCTTCGGGCAGCCGAGCGACACGAACGAGATTTTCGGGGCGGGCGCGTTCATCGAATCTCAAAGCGAGGCAGCCCCGGTCCGAGGCGGACGAGGCCAACTTTTTGTGGGCGGAGCAGGCGTGGGCGCGCCGATAAAGCAGAAGCGCGGCGAAAGATTGGCGGAAGGGGTGTCCCTCATATCTGAGTTCTCTGGCGTTCGCTGAGGTCCATTATGCTGTTGTTTATCAGGGGGAAGCCGTTCCGGTTGTGTTCCAACGCACGGTACACGACGTTTTCCGGTAAGAGGCTGACAGGAGCGTAGAATTTCCGATTCGTCTGAGACCGGATCGGAGTTCTGATGAGAAGGGACGTCACTGCCGCCTTGCGGCTGGCCCTGCAGGGTCACCTGTCGTTGCGCAAGAGCCGCCTGGAGAGCTTCTGCGTTCTGGTTGTCGGTGTCCTGCTGTCCCGCACCGTCAATCTGAGCCATCTCGCCTGTCATGTTTCCCACACGAGCCGCGATCGCCTCAAACTACCGCCGTCTCCAACGCTTCTTCGAACAGGTCATCTTAGACGGAAGCCAACTCGCCCGAGTGATCGTCCGGATCGCAGGCGTTGGATCGGGGCCGTGGCTTCTGGCCCTCGACCGCACGTGTTGGAAGTTTGGCCGCTACGACATCAATGTCCTGATGCTCGCGATCATCCATAATGGCATTGCCATTCCGGTGATGTGGGACGTTCTCGGCCGAGCCGGGACCTCCACCACGGCTCAGCGGAGCGCCCTTCTGTCCCGCTTCTGCGCCGTCTTTGGCGAGACCGCCATCGCCGGATTGATTGCTGATCGGGAGTTCATCGGCACGGCCTGGATGACGTCGCTTGCGGAGAGGGACATCCCGTTCATCCTGCGCATCAAGGACACCTTCCACGTCCGCCTCTCGGACCGACGTCAGTGCCAAGTGAGATCCTTGTTTCGGAAGGTCGGTGTGGGCGGGCGACGCTACATCCGCGAGGACTGCCGGCTTGGATCACGCGACAGCTCGCTTGGACCGCCGCTGAAACTGGCTGCGACGCGGTTGGTCAGCGGAGACCTGCTTGTAGTCGCCACCAACACCGATCCAAAGATCGCCTTGGCCCATTACCGGCGGCGGTGGGAGATCGAAACGCTCTTCGCGGCCACCAAGACGCGCGGCTTCAATTTCGAGGATACCCACCTCATTCACCCCGACCGGATCGGCAAGCTTCTCGCTGTGTTGGCCGTGGCCTTTGCGTTCGCCCACGCGACCGGTGAATGGCAGGCGAAACACCGGCCCATCATCATCAAGACCCACAAACGCCGTGCTCAATCGATCTTCCGGGTTGGCTTTGATCTGCCACGAAAATAGCTCCGAGTGGTGGGTCCTTGCTATGCGGCAGACTGAGCTTTTGATTGAAGGGTGACCTGGAATCCCAGGCGTTCAAGACGGCGCTTCAGGTTGGCGACGGTTCGGGTCTGGCTGATTTGGTCGAGATAGGCCTCGCCGATCTCGCGATATCCAACGCCTTTGGCGAGCATGTGATAGGCGGCGACGAGGATCTTGTGGGCGATCGCGAGGGCTGCCCGCATGCTGCCTCGGCGGGCCTTCAGACGATAGAACTTGTCCTTGAGATAGCTGCCTTTGGCGCGGGAGGCCGAGATGGCAGCCCCGACCAGCATCGTTCGCAGATGGACGTTGCCGTTGCGGGCTCGCCCGCTTTTCTGTTTGCCAGCGCTTTCATGGTTGCCGGGGCACACGCCAGCCCAGGAGGCGAGGTGGTAGACGCTCAGGAACACGCTCATGTCGATACCGATCTCGGCAATCAGCACGGCGGCAACCAGCCGATCGACGCCAGGAATCTGCATCAGCAAGGCATGGGGAGCTCGATAAGGCTCCAGTTTCTCGTCGATGCGCGCGTCGAGCGCGGCGATCTCCTCTTCGGCGGCTTCGAGCCGACGCAACTGCAGACCGAGCAGGAAGCGATGGTGCTCCTCGACCCGGCCCTCGAGTGCCAGAACCAGGTCGGCCCGTTTGCGCCGCAGCTGACCCTTGGCGAGGTCGGCCATGGCCTGCGCCGAGGCTGTCCCCTCGATCAGGGCCTTGAGCATAGCACGGCCGGACACGCCGAAGACGTCGCTGACGACGCTCGCCAGCTTGATGTTGGCCGTCTCCAGGAGCTTCAGGAGCCGGTTCCGTTCAGCCGCTTGGCTTTCCACCAGCTTCCGGCGGTAGCGCAAGAGGTCCCGCAACTCCCGCAGCGGGGGCGGCGGCACGAAGCTCTTCGCGATCAGGCCATGCCGGACCAGATCGGCAATCCATTCGGCGTCCTTCACATCCGTCTTGCGGCCCGGCACGTTGCGGATGTGCCGGGCGTTGCCGACGATGAGCTCGAAACTCCCTTCGAGCACGGCATAGACGGGCTTCCAGTAGATGCCGGTGCTCTCCATCCCGACATGGGTCACGCCCAGGCTCAGCAACCACTCGCGCAACGCTTCCAGATCACGTGTCATCGTCCGGAAGGTGCGCACCTCCTTGGTCGGGCGCTCTCCCGGTTTCCCAATGAGGACGCAGGCCACCACCGTCTCTTGGTGAACGTCCAGCCCGGCCACTCGCTCGATCATCACCCGCATGCTCGCCTCCGCATCAGAACGGGCGATCGTGGCGCCGCAGGTACGTTCGAGACACTGCCACGCGTGCTCCCTGGTCCCAGGGGCAACAAAGAATGGTACCTCTGCGCAGCGCGGGCCGGACTGCTGATCGGGGTCGCAAGCCACCGCAGATTTGCCAGCCTCGACACGATCACCGTCGAGAGGTTCGGCCAAACCGGCCCGCAACGCCACCATTTTCACCCATAATGGCGCGCCATCGGCGCAGGTTGGCTGCTGAGAAAGATCCTCCTCGCGGCACACAACGAGGCCATCTCACTGGTGGCGGCTCCTCATCGCCGGCCAACCGCCCCGGCCCATCCGCCTGCACGGCTCCCCACAACTCAACAGCTCGTAAAAGAGTCGTGTACCGTGGAGCGGACCCTTGCAATGCGCTTCAGGCGACGATGCTAGCACCCATCATGGCTGCAAGGATCGTGGCCGCGCTCAGGCGAGTGAAGTTGGGGGCCGATCCACTCGGCCCCCACACCCACCGCTCAAGCGGCCGTCATCCCGTCCATTACCCGCTTGCGCCAGGCCCCTTTGGCTGCCGCTAGTGCAGCGGTGCAGCTTCTGGCTTCTCCTGCTCAAGGAAGAACCGCAGCATCTCGCGGCTGGCATCAGGCCCGCGTGGGTCAGTGTAGGAGCCGGTTGGGCTGCCGCCGGACCACGCGTGACCGGCCCCTTGTAGAACCCAATGCTCCAGGACTGGGTGGCCGGCCTCGTCGGCCTGGACCGATCGGGCGTAGCGGACCCCACCCTCGGACTGACCGAGGATCACGGTGGTGCGCAGGTTCGCTCCGGCCTTCGCCTGGGCGACGACCTGTTCGCCGTTCACGGCGCTTACTGTCTGGTCCTGGTCGCCATGGAACACGATCGTCGGCACGGGACGCCCCGACCTGCCGCGAGATGTGCTCGGAGCAGACGAGCTGCCCTGCCGCATGGCAGCAAAAGCAGAAGGGATGTCGTGTGCTGCTCCCTGGGCCAGGCCGGAATGGACACCGATGGCCGCGTACAGGTCGGGGTAGGCTGCTCCCATGATCGCCGCCGCCGCTCCACCCGCCGACATGCCGGCCACGTAGACACGACGGGGATCGACGGCATGGTCACGCATGATCTGACGCGTGATCCCGGCCAGGATCGAGGGCTCGCCGGCATCGCGGGTCTGGTCGCCGGGGACGAACCAGTTCCAGCACTTGTTGGCGTTGGCGGATGAGGGTTGACCAGGGTAGGCGACCAAGAACGTGTGCTCCTCGGCAAGGACATTCATGCTCGTACCAGCGGCGAAGTCATCTGGGTTCTGGGTGCAGCCGTGCAGCATGACCACGAGCGGAACAGCCTGTCCGTGATAGCCGCTTGGGATGTAGAGCTTGTAGGCCCGTGTCCCCGCCTCGTTGCTGAAAGTCAGCGTCTCGAAACGTGCCCCGTCCGGCAGAGGGGCTGGCGTGTGGGTCGGACGCGGCTTGACCAACCCGTCGAGCCCAGAAGGCAGGTTGGACGTCTTGCCTAGCTGTCCGATCTTATCGAGAAACTCACGCAGGGCCTCGGGTAGCTGGCCGCCGGCCAGACCTCCCTGGAGCCCTGGAACAGTGGCGGAGGCGGAGCGCGGCGACGGGGCTGTCCAGGCTGCGCCTGTGCCGGCGGCTGGCGGCACCATGTCGATGACTGACGAGGCCCGTCCGTGTGGTGTCTCCCGCTGGGTGGCGCACGAGCCGGACTGGGCAGCGTGGGGCATGTTCGCCGAAGCCAAGCCGCGCAGAAGCGACATAGCTTCCGTGAGTTGGCCTGTGCGGGTCAGGCGGGTGGCCTCAAGTAGGGTGTTCATGTTGGGGTGGGTCATTTTACCATCCTTTTACCATCTGATTGGATGGCAAATGGATGGTGAAGCGCCGGGATGCAAGGGCAAGTCTCAAAAGTTTGTCGTTCGTCCGAGCCTAATTAGGTCACCTCTGGCCAGCCAACGTGACGGCACCTGCCACACTGTCCTAGACCGCGGTGCAGGAAGAGGAGTCGCCGGCTGTGTTCACCGTTAGAAGGACCCCCAGGGTGAAGTTCGAACCCTGGGTCACAACCGCCCGTCCGGCGCAAACCGATCGGACTGCCCGGCAGCGGATCTCCTGAACGGCTCCTATCGGTCAAACCCGGACACAAGCGGGGGCATGAAGCACGTTGGCGTCGGATCACCATCACGGAGAGACGGTGGGGCGTCCCGGCCGTCCGGATCAGCCGCTTGACCGCATAGGTCGGCTTCTCACCTTGGACTATGATCGGTACTCATTGAGCTGCGCCCGTCCAATGTTGGTGATCCGGAGGCGGGCTGGTTTCTCACAGACACGGGTGGCCGCACCGTCCTGGATCAAAGCGTTAAGCGCATCCGTCAGGCCGCGATAGTTGAGCCGGGAGCGGGCGGCAGCCTCAAGTTCCTTGAACGGCACGCCGGCTTCCCCGTGCTGGGGATCAAGGGCGGCAAGGACCTCCAGAACGGTGACGCTCTGCAGCGAGTCTGGTCGTGGTGCCCGTGGTCGCATCTCGCCTCCCGTATGCCGCTTCATGATGCAGCAATGAGCAGGTTGAGGATAGGCGCCGCAAACCGGCAGCCTCTCCGATGGAGCGTCACTGCTTTGAGGGGCGTTCGGGTGCAGGATATGGGGTTATGAGAACAGTGCTCCGCGCAGGGCGGGTCTCGTCGGCGAGCTTGAAAAGCCAAACCCCTCAGGCCCGGGAGGGCCGGTAGATCGGCACCACTTCCGCGAACCCATCCACCGCATGAACTCCTAGCGGCTCAGATCGTCCTGGCAGGACGTCGACGAACGCCTGCGACATCAGCAGGGGCTCGCCCAGAACCTTGTTCATTTGAGCGATGCGGCTCGCCAGGTTGATGTCGGGGCCAATCACCGTGAAGTCCAGCCGCACTCCCGAGCCCACATTGCCATACGCCGCCTCGCCATGGTGCAAAGCGAAACCCGCGGAAATGACGGCTCGAAATACGCCTGCACCGTTCGCGGCCTCAAGCTGCCCAAGGGCTTGGACGGCGGCGGTCAGGGCCGATTGCGCAGCACCAGCTCGATCAGCTCTTCCTTGCTCAGACGCTCGCGCTCGCTGCGGCCCATCTCGCCCTTCAATCAGTGGAAACGGCCAGCCCCAAGGGCGTGGGTAATCAGCCGGTAGCCGAAGAGTTCGCTCGGGCTGAGGCGCGGTCCTGCCTGAACGCGACCGTCAAGAATGC
Organism: uncultured Alphaproteobacteria bacterium; assembly: GCA_963728675.1. Lineage (GTDB taxonomy): Bacteria > Pseudomonadota > Alphaproteobacteria > Rhizobiales > Beijerinckiaceae > JAJKJG01. The sequence goes on from CAVSLO010000064.1 coordinate 104,087, forward strand.
TGTATCGCGCTCGCGCCTTGTCCTCTGCCTGCCCCGGGGTTTCGGCTGGCACAACGACCTCCCACGTTCGGCCCTCGTGAGTGATTATAACGTGATACGCGGGTTCCATCTGTGCCTCTCTATCCTGGTGCGGACGATTTCCCTCATCGGAGCCATGGAATAGAGACCGTCGCAGCTCGTCCATCCGCTGCCCTTGATGATGAGGCGGACCCGACTGTTGCGATCGAACCTAGTTGGCCGTGATCCGGTCCTTGATCTGGCTGAAGGTGGACCGGGTCAGCACCCGCTTCGACACGAGGTCGTCGACTGACCCGTAGGGACGACCCGCAATGATCGCCTTTGCAAACCGCCCACCCAGACGGTTCAGGTCCTCGGCTGAGGCCGCGTTGATGTCGACCCGCTCGGGATCAGATGCCGTCAACCCACCGGCTCCGGGGCTCCGGGCTGCTCAGCAGGAGATGAAGGCCGCAGCGGAAGTCGTGGCAGCCGCAGTCGGTTGGGCCGCCGAAGGGATCGCCTGCATAGGTGTGGAAGTGCCGGTCCCATAAGGACCCGGGTAGACGACCCGAACCGAGCGCGACGCGTTCGCCCCGGCATCCGTGGCGGTTTGCGCGGTTTGGGCCAGGTCTGCTCCGGTCAGAGCAGCCAGGCTCGTGGCGATCAAAGCGCCTGCAAAAACCCGAATGATCATCATCTCACGCCGTATAGCTCAGCCCTCTGCGAAAGCCTTAGCCGCCTACGCGGCCTCGGCGTTGGTGTTTCCCTCGTTGAGCACAAAGGCGATCTTCGCCTTGACCCTGAACGGCGTCGTGACGCCGTTGCGCGCGACGGGCTCGACCTCCTTGAGCCACACCGCGCTGAAGTTTGGGATCGTGCGCGCGGCGCGCCTCACAGCTTGCCGGGCGGCATCGTCATAGCCGTAGGTAGACTCCGCTGAGACCTCGATCACGTTCACCTGGGACATGGGACCATTGCTCTCCCGCGATCGCGCCCGCGATCGCGCCCACCCTATGAGACACGACAGGCTTGTCGAGCCTGAAGGGGCCAGCGTCCGCTCATGCACGGTCGCGTGTGGTCAGGCTGCAACACCTCTCAGGGGTCCGGGATGGTGAGTAGGCATGGTGAGGAGGAACGGCATGGTCTCGCGCGCATTAACCTCTGCTAGGAGGGGCGTGAGCGTGGTCACGATTGGGCTGAGTATTTTTCTCGCGTCCGTACCGCTCGGGATTACGGGCCTTTGTGACCCCAAGCCAGCGCGCGGCAACGCCGTCTTAACAGCGGCCATACTCGCCATGCCAATCGGTTTGCTTGCCGCTGCGATGTAGTTTGCTTCCCCCTTCCCCAGCACGCGAGAACGCCGGTCCGAGCTCTATCCGCGCGCCTTGTTGACGGATGCGCTTGGCGCCGGTGATGGCGCGTTCGGGGAGCTCGCTGTGTCCTTGCCGCTCGGGGGCAATGTGCCGTGCTTGGAGGCAGCCTGCGCATCGCAGTCGAACGTGGGCAGACCTGCCGGTAGGAGGGAAGTGTTGGATCGGTCTCTGCTAAGCCTTCAGTGCAGGCGACCGCAGCAGACCTTAAACTTGCGCCCGGAGCCGCATGGGCATGGGTCATTGCGGCCGGGCTGATTGGCTTTGAGGGACATCGAGACGGGCTGGCCTGAGCCCGGAGCGAGGGTAGGTCGGCGCTTGCGCCAGTAGGCAGCGATCTCGATCACGCAGGCCGGAATAAGCTCGGCCACCTCGGCCATCACCTGGTCTTCCTCGTCAGGCTCAAGGCCGAGAGCCGACTCACCATCCTCGTCCGCACACAGGGCCAGGATCGGAAGGAGCAAGCGTCCAAGCCGCTTCGAGCGCATCAGCGGCTCCCAAGCATCAGCACGCAGAGCCACCGCCTGCATGAACCCCTCGGCCCAATCGGCCGCGATCACGGTGCCGTCCTGTGTCTCCCAAAAGAGCGGCCCGAACACCCCGGCCTCGACCCCGCGCAGGATGGTGTTGTAGCGGCCCATGATCGTGCCCAAGATGGCGCTGGCCTGCAGGTGGTCATCAAACACCGGCTCTTCGCCACCCCAGACGTGAGGCAGCCACTCGCTCGGCATCACCACTTCCGGGCCGATCGCGATCCCGGTCAGAAAGCCATCGAGGTCGGACAGCAGCAGGCACTCCGGCGGGGACTGGTCGGAGAGTAGATAGGCGTCCAAAAGGTCGAGATCGGCATCGCTGATGGTGAGGTCGGCCGTGCCCATGGGCTTGCTCCAGGTGAACCTGCCTGTTCTCGCTGGAAACGAAAATCAAGCAGCCCCCATACGGGGCAGTATGCGCTCACCAGGCCGGGCTGCCCTTATCCCGCGCCCGTTTGGCAAAGCGCCACGGTCCGGTCGTCCAGGCGGCTTTCACAGTAGCGGTCCAGCGCCCGCCGGAATACGCCCTCGCCCTTTTCTGCGGCAAGCGAGAACAGGGTCATGGACGAGCAGAACTTCATGTCGTCTGGCGAGCCGAAGATCGCGTGAAGAGACTGCCCCTCAACGGCCAGCACCGTTTCGGTGCATAAGATCAGTCTCGGCCCGAGCAGCGGATGAGCCAAATAGGCGCGCGCCTCATCAAGCGAGCTGAGGCCGTAGAACTCTGCCGTGGGCGAGCGTCCGAGGCCGCGCAGCTGCGGGAAGATGAACCACATCCAGTGGCTGCGCTTGCGGCCGGCTTTCAGTTCCTCCAGGGCGGTCGTGAAGACAGGCGCCTGCGCGGTCACGAAGCGGTTCAGGTCGAAGGGATCCGCATCCGGCATCTCAGGCCTCCGCCTGGCGATCTACGTTGGCGTTTGCGCCCGACAAGGTTGAGCATATGGAACGGCTCGTCCTGCGGCAGGTCCTTGAACGCACCAATCCGTTCCTTGGTGGGGTCAACGTGGGCCATGGCGGTGTGGCGGCTGAGCGGGCGGGCGAAGAAACCGATATGGCCCCAGCTAATGTGTGGCACTGGAGCCGCCTTCCATCTCGCCGCTCTTCTCCAAGAAGACCTGCCCGAAACCCGAGAGCGCATACGCCATGAGGTTTGGTTGCTCGTCTTCCGGCGCGAGCAGAATGAGATCGGTGAGGCTTTCGACTATCATGGAAGCGATTTCCCCGACATCGGTATCGCCGCGCTCGAGGCGCTGTTGCACGAGTTGGTTGATGTTGCAGTGCAGGCAATCGGACATCGCGCTCTCCTGTTCATCCGTAGGTCGACGGTCGTCCATTTACATGAAGGTCGGCCACGTGCTCTTGAGACCCTGAGGGAACGGAGCGTAACGCGCCCTTAACTCAGGTGTGCGAACGTATGCTTCTCCTAAGACCATGATTGCGCCTCGCCCCTTCCCAGCCTCAAGCTCGGGAGGGGTTTTTCGTTGGAGGCGAGACGCTACTGGACCCAGCTATTCACCATGAGCCGAGCTGACGGCCCGCGTGCCAGCCCTCATGAAGCCACCGGCGGTAATCGTCCGGGTGATCCGGGTCAGCGAAGCACAGGAACTTGAGCCGCCTGCCGCCGAGGATGAAGCGGTGATAGCGGATAATCCGTATCTCGCCCGTGTTGAGGACACGCACGCGAAACAGCTTGCCGTCGTCCTCGTCCGTGAGCGTCAGGAAGGCGCCTGCCTGCCGCGCCTCCACGTCCTTGGCGCGGGCGGCACGCCCATCCAGTGGGTCGGCTCCAGCTCCATCGTGAGCGTCGCGAAATCGAGCCAACGCCCGTCAAAGAACACGCCCATCTGCCAGCCGCCCTGCTCCGGGCAGAACAGTAGGAGCGGGCGCTCGGGATCCTCCCTTGGGGCTGTGGCGATCGGGCTTGCAGTAGGTGAACCGTCCGCCATGAGGGAACTCCACACAATTGCTCAGTAATGCCTGCAGCTTCAGCCGACCTTCTTTCGAAGCTTGTCCTCAGCGGCAAGGGCGGGCAGGAACACGGTCAAGACCGGCTCCCCGGTGGCCAGGGTGATCTTGATCCGGTAGGCTGGACTGATCTGGTCTGGAATGAACTCGATCAGCTTTGCGAACATACGCAGGGCATGGAGATGCGCTTCAGACAAGCTGTCGAACTGATGGCCGAGGTGGCGGTGCCGCGTGATCTGTTCCGCCGCATTCTGGCGATGATCGACGGCCTGCGACCAGGGCGGATCGCTCGATGTTGAACCCGGCCTGCGAAAGGAGCCGCGACCGCCGTGGAACCTAACAGGCGACGTGCGCCCAAAATAGCCCGCGATCGGCGGAACCGGCGCTGCCTCGCGGATACGAGCGGGCGTTGAAGCTGCCAAACCGGGCGATCGGCCTCTTGACTTGATGCTGTTCGCAGGTCGTCGTTGAGACATTCGGCCCACGCACGCACGGATGGGCTGCCTATCTGGGCAATCCGGGTTGATTTCGCCACGCTAGAGCCTCTCCTGGCCGCGCCGCACCAGGAGGAAGGTGACGACGATGCTTAAGGCCCGCACCCCCGCAAAGGTCTGATCCTGAGGGCAAGCCAGGGCGGGTTAACCACAGGTGTGATGAGGCGATCCGCGCTGCGTGGGTACGCTTCCCGGCTCACGTCGTCTTAACCGGCATGCCCCAATTCCAGGCGATGGGTTTGTGTTGCGTGGAGCGCCGATGATGCTGATGACCTCCCCTGCCCCGGTCCGCCGGGTGCTGGCTCCGGATGGCAGCGTGCTCACCCTGGCCGATCTGCCCCCGCCTGACGCCCAACGCTGGGTCGCGTCTCGCAAGGCCATCGTGGTGGCCGCGGTGCGGGGTGGCTTGCTCTCGATGAGCGACGCCTGTGCTCGCTATCGGCTGACCACAGAAGAGTTCTTGAGCTGGCAGACGCAGGTGGACCGCAACGGCCTCAAGGGGCTGCGTGCCACCCGCGTTCAAGAGTACCGCGGGAGTAGTCGGCGCACACACGGACACGATGTGCGCGGGGCAGACCCTCGCTCCGAAGGCGGCCAGCAACTCCAGCCCCGAACTCCCTGGCTGAGCGGCCGCCGGTCACATTCAGGTTACGGCCTCGGCCTTTCCAACCCTGACCGCGTTGTCTGACCGGGCAAGCACGGGGGCAAAGGCCAGTCTCTCGCCCTCGTGCATTTCCTACGATCACGGCCTTAACCGGTCAGTGAGCGCCAGGGTGCACTATCAGGATAGCGATAAACGGGGGTGGAGATGGACGAGGCGCGCACGACCAGACAGCTGAGCCTGTACCGGAACCTCGGCCTCGCCATGACCTTTCTGGCCCTGATAGGCTGGGGAACGGCGTACTTTGCCCGAGCCTCCTCAGCCATTCAGCAGCAGCTTCGCGGCGAGGTGGCCCAACTGAAAGCCACGCAGGATCAATTTACGGCGGAGCGGGATCAGGCCCAGGCCCAACTTGCGGCGGCTCAGCAGGAGGCAGTCGGGCTCACCAGGCGGCTCGAAGAACTCGAGGCAAAGGCGTCCGTGACGGGCAGCGTTTCGCCTCCCATACCAGCCAGCAAACCGCCACGCGCACCATCCAAAACCAAAGGCAAGAGTCGCTAGCCCCCCTCTCGCCTGAAACCAAGCCCCAAGATCTATCGGGCGATCCGCGCTGCATTGCCCACAGCCGCTGAATCCTGACCGGCGCTGCGCAGGTAGTCGAACGCGGCAATCAGTTGCTTGTCCTTGGCCGGGTCCGGCGGGACGTAAGCCGAAGAGCCGCCCTTCTCGTCCTTATCGGAGTTCTTCAAATGGCCACGCAGGCTGGCCTCGCCCTTGGTCTCGTCCTTGCCCTTGAGCTCGTCAGGCACCTCCTGCAGCACCTCCTGATCCGGCTCGATGCCCTTGGCCTGGATCGAGCGGCCGGACGGGGTGTAGTAGCGTGCCGTGGTCAGGCGCAGCGCGCCCCTACCGCCGAGCGGGATGACACTCTGCACCGAGCCCTTGCCGAACGAGCGCGTGCCCAGCACGGTCGCGCGCTTGTGGTCCTGAAGCGCACCGGCCACGATCTCGGAGGCGGAGGCTGAGCCGCCGTTGATGAGCACCACCAGCGGCTTGCCACCAACCAGATCCTGTCCCTTGCCCTTGGCAGCATAGCGTTGTGTCTCCTCGGCGGTGCGGCCCCGGGTGGAGACGATCTCGCCGCGCTCTAAGAAGGCGTCCGAGACCATGATCGCCTGATCGAGGAGACCGCCGGGATTGTTGCGCAGGTCGATGACATAGCCCTTGAGCTTGTCCGGACCGACTTCCCCCGCGATCGTTTTGATCGCAGCGCGCAGGGCCTCGGAGGTCTGCTCGTTGAACTGCGTGATGCGCAGGTAGCCGATGTCCTCGCCTTCGGTGCGCGCCCGCACCGGGCGGATGCGGATGGTCTCACGGGTCAGCTCGACCTCAAGCGGCTCCTTCTTCTCCTTGCGCTGGATCGTGAGCTTCACCGACGAGTTCACGGGGCCGCGCATCTTGTCCACGGCCTGATTGAGGGTCTGGCCCTGCACGGGCTCGCCGTTGATCTGGGTGATGATGTCGTTGGCCAGAATGCCAGCTCGGGCGGCGGGGGTCTCGTCAATCGGAGCCACGACCTTGATGACCCCCTCCTCCATCGTGACCTCAATGCCAAGCCCGCCGAACTCGCCACGGGTTTGGGTTTGCATCTCCTTGAACTCGTTCGGGCTCAGGTAGCTGGAGTGCGGGTCAAGCGAGGTGAGCATGCCATTGATGGCGCCCTCGATCAGCTTCGCTTCGGTCGGAGGCTCGACATAGCCCGTGCGCACCTTGTCGTACACGTCACCAAAGAGGCCGAGCTGCCGGTACGTCTCGGACGAGGCCGCGATCGCACCCGGGAGCATACCCGTTTGCAACACGAGGGTCGCCAGGCCAGCGCCGGCCAGGGCGCTCAAAGAGAACAGAAGCCGCCGTTTCATGCCGAACCCTCTCCAAGGTCCTGACCTTGAGCAAGTGGTCGCACGTTGCAAGAGGCCTCAGGCGCGCACCTGAGCACACAGGGTCGCGGCAGTCATGGCTGTGGGCGAGGGCGGGTTGCCCTAGAAAGTTGAGGTGCGCCGTCGAGCGATTGCGCCCCAGATCGCGAGAACGATGATAGCCCCAACCACCGCACCGATCAGGCCAGCTCCTTCACCGCGCGGTACCACCCGAAAGCCTGCCCCAGGTAAGTGGCGACGAATGCGCCCACGATGCCCAGAATGGTGGTCAGAATGAACCCGGACGGCTCATTGTCGCCGGGCATGATGAACTTGGCGATCACGCCGGCGATGAAACCGATGATGATGGTCCAGAGGATGCCCATCGCAGACCCACGCTCCTGATCGGTAAGGCAACGTCCATCTCGGGGTCAGGGTTGTGCGGCTGAGGCGACCTGCGATGGGGCGGACTGCTTATTGGATGCTGCTACCAACCTCGCCAAGTACTCGCTCCGAAGGGGGCAGGCTCCCTCAAACCGCAAGATACCGGGCCTGAGCGGTCCGACAGCCGGTCAGCGCATCACCACGACCTGGGTGCCGACGTCCACCCGCTCCAACAGGTCGGGTCCTGGTTGAGCATGCGGATGCAGCCATACGAGGCAAACTTGCCGATCGACTCCGGCCGGTTGGTGCCGTGGATGGCGTATTCGCCGCCCGAGAGGGTCATGGCCGCCACCCCCATCGGGTTTTTGGGCGCGCCACCCGGGATCACGTCGGGCAGCTTCGGGTTATCCGCCTTGACTTCGGCCGGGGGCGTCCAGGCCGGCTGCACGTACTTGCCGAGTACGAGGAGGCCGGAGACCCAAACTGACTCCGCATCAGAGGCGAGAAGCTCTCGCTCGTCATGATGCCGGGGAACCCCCTGGCAGGCGGCCACGGGTCTTACCATGTCCCCGTGTTCGGCATGGATTTCCACGGCTCCTGGGGCGGCTGCGGCTCGCCCTTTTGCAAGAGTTCGATTGAGATACCGTCCGGGGAGCGAATAAATGCCATGTGGCCGTCGCGCGGGGGGCGATTGATGGTCACGCCGGCTTTCATCAGGCGGTCGCAGATGGCGTAGATATCGTCCACCCGGTAGGCCAGATGGCCGAAGTTGCGCCCGCCCTGATAGGCGTGCTCGTCCCAGTTATAGGTCAACTCGACGACAGGCGCTTGCACGCTTCGGGCCCGCTCGACATCGCCCGGCGCGGCCAGGAACACGAGCGTGTAACGGCCCTGTTCGTTGTCCATGCGCCGGACTTCCTGGAGCCCGAACTTGTTGCAATAGAAGTCGAGGGCCTCGTCCAGATTGGCGACCCGGACCATCGTGTGGAGGTATTCCAAAGCCATTCTCCTCAGGATTCCCATCAGCATGACGCTGCAATGAACCGACATTCCCCAGATAAACAGCTCGCTGGCGCGCTTTCGGGGGAAGAATAACCCTGGCGACAATCTGCGAACAGCACCAAGAGGCCCGTTCCCACCTAAACCGGCCTCGATTGCCGGCCGGACCTATCCGACAGCATCACGTGCGCCCATCAACCGCCGCTTCGGGGCACTTCACCTGTCGGGGTTCGCGGCGAGTGCTTCTGCTGGCACCGTCAACTTGATGGAGTGTGGCCGCAACGATGCACGCGATAGGGCAGGGGACACTGACGGCTATGCCGTGGCGGCCACGCCGGTGACCTCAGCCCAGGTCTGAAAGGCTTGGGTCCGGGCGGCTCGGTACTGGGCGGCAGGGCGGTGATCGCGGCGGAGGTGGAAGAGATTGTTGATCCCGTCATGGGCGGAGAGGAAGCGTTGGGCCTGGCCCGGCGACTTGAACCGCTTCATCTGCCGCTCGCGTCGGCGGGTCGGCTGATGGGAGTTTTCGGCCCGGTTGTTGAGGCCTTTATGCCTCCGGTGCTCGACCGAGGGCATCACCTCCGCCTTCGCGGCGCTGTAGCTGGCCAGCTTGTCCGTGATCATGACACGAGGGGCCCGGCACTGCTTTTTCAGCAGCTTGCGGAGCAGGCGCTTGGCGGCCTGTTTGTCGCGCCGGCTCTGGACGAGAACGTCGAGCACGATCCCATCCTGGTCGACCGCCCGCCACAGCCAGTGCTTCGTTCCGCTGATCATCAGGCACACTTCGTCGAGATGCCACTTGTCGCCAGGGCCGGGCAGCTTGCGGCGGATCTGGTTGGCGAAGCCCTGGCCGAACTTGCGCGCCCACTGGCGCACAGTCTCGTGGCTCACGTCGATGCCGCGGGCGGCCAGCATCTCTTCGACCATGCGAAGGCTGAGCGGAAAGCGGAAGTAGAGCCAGACGGCGTGGCTGATAACCTCGCCTGGAAAGCGATAGCCGGCGTAGGGGGACTTGGCTGCGGTTCATGCCCGCCACCTACCCGTCTCGACCTTCCCCGCCAAGCCCCGCCCCAAGTTGACGGTGCCCCTGAGAGAGGTCGTGGGCTGGATTAGAAAGCTGTGAAGCCGGAAGGAGTCTCCTGATTTTTGAAGGCGCCCCTTGTGGATCGGCATCGAAGCGAAACACGACAGGACCACCGGACGCACCGCGGCCAAGGTCAAATCAGGATGCGCTCGACCTCATCCAGGCTGACCTCATCGGCGCGCCGGTCATAAAGCTGGGTGGTGCGGGTTGAAGCGTGGAACAGCCTGTCCCGAAATGCGTCAGCTCCTGGGACGTCTCATTCGATGACCTCGTCGGCGTTGGCGAGGAGGGAGGGCGGAAGGTCGAGCCCGAGAGCGTTCGCGGTCGTGAGGTTGATGACTAGCGCGAGCCTTGTCGGTTGCTGCACGGGTAGGTCGCCCGGCTTCGCGCCATTCACGATTTGGTGGACGAAGTCCGCGGCCCGACGACAATGGTCTGCATAGCTGGGACCATAGGACATGAGGGCGCCCGCCGCCGTATACTCACGTAAAGCGGTCATGGACGGCACCCGTGCATCCAGGGCCAATTTGGCGATCAGGAAACGGTTGGGGAATGTCAGGGGACTCGAGAGCAAGAGCGCGGCATCCGCATGCTCCGCCCGGATGGTGATGAACGCGCGCTCAATCTCGGTGATCTCTCGGATCTCGAAAGGTAAGATCGTCACGTCAAGCGACCTCGCTGCCTCCATCACATGATCGAGCTGCAACCTGTTATCAGTGTTGCTCGCTGTCCGAAGGACCGCGATGCGTGTAGCCGCAGGGAGCGCGCTCTTCAGCAACTCGAGCCGCTTGGCCGCAAGCTCGACAGCGAAAAGTGTCAGTCCGGTTACGTTCCCTCCTGGCCGGGCCATGCTCTTCACGAGGCCGATTTCGACCGGATCGCCACCTCCGACAAAGACGATCGGGATCGTTTTCGTCGCGTTTGCCGCCGCCAGGGCTGCGATAGGACCAATGGCAAAAATAACATCGACGCCAGAGCGAACCAGTTCAGCGGCAAGCGTTGGCAGATGTTCGCTTCTCCCGTCTGCATAACGGCGCTCAATAAATAGGTTTTGACCTTCGACGTAGCCGAGCTCTCTCAGCCGCTCTCGAAAGGCCACAAGAAGCTCTGGGCTGCCCGCCGGTGACCCCGATTCCATGTGTCCAATCTTGACGATCCGCCGGGATGGCTGCGCCAACGCGCTGATTGGAAAAGCTGGGACGGCGCTCATTAGCCCGAGTACCTCTCGCCGCCTCATCGGCCCCTCCCAACGGTTTGTCGCTCCAGCCTTCTCATTCGATCACCTCGTCGGCACGGGCGAGGAGCCAGTCCGGAACCGTGAGGCCGAGTGCATGCACCGGAGCATGGAAGGCTCAATCAACCACTCCAATTGCAACAACCCGGTGGTATTTTGATGGAACCTCTATCCATGACGGGGTACCCAAAAGCTCATGGAGGTGTACGCGGAAGTTGGTGACGGCGTGAGGGGTTGAGGCGGCGTATCGTGGGGGTGTTTGAGGCCTCCACTTCTCCACCAAAGGAGTGACACGCCGTGACCCAGGATAATGTTGCCAAGCTGATTCAGCCAGAAGCCTTCTCCGATCCGCTCACCGAAGTTCTGCGCGAGGGCGCGCGAGCGCTGCTGGCGCAGGCCGTCGAGGCGGAGGTCGCAGCCTTCCTCAGCGGCCACGCCGATAGACACACCGAAGACGGTCGCCAACGGCTGGTGCGCCATGGGCATCGGCCCGAGCGCAAGATCATGACCGGCCTTGGCACAGTTCCTGTGCGTGCGCCACGGGTTCGCGACCGCAGGGGGGCTGGTGAGGGCCGTATCCGGTTCACGTCCGCGATCCTGCCGCCTTACGCGCGCCGCTCCAAGAGCCTCGAGGTTCTCATCCCGATCCTGTATCTCAGGGGCATCTCCAGCGGCGACTTTGAGGACGCGCTCGCGGCGTTGCTCGGCCCGAATGCGGGTGGGTTATCAGCCTGTCGAACAAGACCGCGTGCCCTGGTTTTCAAGCTGGCCCAGGCCGCTGAGAAGAGCTGGCGACGGCTCGATGGTCACCACCACTTGCCGAAGGTGCTGCGCCCCACGGTTCGCTGAGACATCCTTTAGAGCGGACATGATCCGCAGGAGGGTGACGATGAAGACGCAGATACCAGCTTCTGGTGGGGTCGGTTTGGGCCGGGGTGGGCGCATGTCGCGCCAGCGCAAGCGCGATACGGTGCTGCGTATGCTACGGGGGGAAGACCTGGAAACACTCTCGCGGGCGCTGGGTGTCACGGCCGCGACCCTGACCGGATGGCAAGCGACCTTCCTAGCGGCCGGTGAGGCCAGCCTCGCCACGCGGTCCACCAATGGTGAGGCGCTGGAGACCGAGCGCCTGAAGGCCAAGCTCGGCGAGATGCTGCTTGAGCGCGAGCTGCTGGACGCCAAAATCGCTGCCCTGGAGGCCAACCGCCCTTTGGCCCGCCGGAGGTCGCGGCGATGAGCCGGACCGTCTCGCCCTCAAGTGGCAAGCCCTATGGTCTGGCCCGTGTGTGCCGGGTCTGGCGCGCCTCGCGCGCCACCATCTACCGCCATCTCTCCTCCAACGCCGCGATGTTACGCAAAAGTGCGTCACATCAGGGTTGGTTTTCGGCTTTTGTGACGCCGCGAGCACCGGGTAAACCCTAGTGTTACAACCGAGCCGGATCGCGCAGACCATGTGCGGGCGAGGTCGGCGCAGATCGCGGCGTAGGCCGTAACAAGCAGCCCGAAGAACGCGAACAGCACGTCACGGGTTGTCGCTCGGCTCGAACTCGGGCAGGCCGCTCGTGCCGGTTGGAATCTTGCGTACCTTGCCGGTCGCGATAGCTTCAGCGATCAAGTCCTCGTCGCTCCTCGTGACTTGAGCCTCGTCGATCCGCTTGGCGCGAGCGACGGCGCGGGCGGCGGCCTCGCTGCGCCTGCGCCAACCTGCGCCACGCTTGTTCGCGTTTGGAGGTGTCATCCGATGCGCCTCCGCGACGATCCGGCCTCGACCGGATGCCATGCGAACCAGCGTTGCCACTCCTCGCGGGGCAGAGCCTTTTGCCACAACCTCATGCTCAGCCTCTCAATCCCGCTTGGGTTCGGCGACCCCAGGTCGCAGTTCAACTCATACGGCTAAGCTTGGGTTCCATCGTCCCCTCATCAGCGCCGGAACCACGGGCGGATTTCACGCAAGGGGCCGAAGCACCAGCGAGATGCACTTACGCTCCGTCATCGACCTCTATCGTACGCTCGATCACGTGCTGGAGCGGCGTGTTCTCAGCCGTGAGGGTCATGCGAAGCTTCAGGGTGCCCCCCTTCACCTGACCCTCTCGGACGACGCGCTCGATCTCCCGTTGTGACGTGACGCCAACCTCCTTGAGGAATTTGCGAATTTCTATGTTGAAGCGGTCCTCATCCATCGCGGCCTCCTGAGGGCAACTCGTCCAAGTTAGCCTTGGCGCTATCCCATTGCAGCGCACCCTAATGTGGCGCGTAGAGAGTAATTGCGCGCTGACGAAGGTGGCCCAGGGCTCGTTTGATTTCTCCACGCTGGGCCGCCCTCCCGCGTGAACATGGGTTGACCTTTTCTCGGGATCGTCTGCTCCTTCTTCTGCGGCTGCTGACCGGCCCGGATCGGCTGGGACCGGCGCTCAGGGCCGCCATTCTAGGGAGATCAGACCATGGCAGGAGGAACCGAAGGGACAGGGCGGATGAACTTCCAGGTTCCCGAAGAGATGCGCACCATGGCCGAGCGGAGCGTCACCCAGACCCGCCAAGCCCTGGAGAGCTTTTTGCAAGCCGCTCGGCGCACCAGCGAGAGCATGGAGCAGACCAGCGACAGAGTTCAGACCGGGGCCAAGGACATGGCCCAGAAGACCTTGTCGGCGGCGGAACAGAACCTCCGAGCCTCGTTGGATTATGCGGAGCGGCTGGTGCGAGCGAAGGATGTTCAAGAGATGGTGCAGATCCAGTCTGATTTCGCTCGGACCCAAACGGAGGCCATGCAGGCCCAAATGAAGGAGTACGGATCGGTTATGCAGTCCGCCATGGGCACGGCGAAGGGCCTCGCGCAATCGGCTGCTGAAACGGTGAAGGATGTCGCGCAAACGGTCGCCGACACGGCCACTCACGCCAAGGACAGGGCCACGGATGCTGCGACGGACGCAAAAAGCAAGGCCACCAAAAAGTAGATTGATTGCAACGGCTATGGTGGCCGTCGCCGATTTGGCGACGGCCCTGAGTATCGTTCCGCGCTTCAGCACCCGTGAGAGCGCCTGTTGGCGCATCGTCTTAGTGCAGACATCCAACGCAGCAGGGGGCGAGCATGCACGAGGACGAACCCCGAGAGCTGAGCCTTGATGAGATTGATGACCTCTCGATGCAGGCCATTGATCAGATTACGGCCCGCCTGTCCTCTGCGAGAGTACCGGACCCCGAAAGCCGATGACGGCTCGTCGAGCCATGTCATGGAGTTCGACCACGGGGCGCGCTTTGAGGTGATCTATGATCGGGAGGGCAGGCCCGTCGATTACAGGGCGGAAGGGGTGCGCTTTGACATTCTGGCCAGGCACATCATCGTAAGCCGCGCGTCGTCAAAGTAGGACACGACCATCTGCGGAACTCAAGCTTCGGCGTGGGCTTAACGTGGCAGTTGTACTGCGTAGGATTTGGCCATGCCCTTTGCGCGCCCGATCGCCACCGCCCCGACTGACGATCCCGAGCGCACGCTCCTGCTCTTCTGCCCTGAACAGGGCGGGTGGCACACCGGACTGTTTGTTGAGGGCCGTTGGCTCGACTTTGCCACGCTCACGCTCGAGTTGGAGCCGACGTACTGGTTGCCGGAGCCGCCCGAGCCGGACGGCAAGGACAAGGCCGTGTAGCTCAACGGATCGAGCATCGGGCTTCGGACCCGAAGGGCGCAGGATCGAGCCCTGCCGTGGGCGCCAGGCCCGCTACTGCCAAAGCGGCGCGGCAATGATAAGAGCCAGCCCGCCAAGCGACAGAATACGTGAATTCTGTATCAGGCCAGCCGCCAGCCGGACCCGAGCCAGCTCTGATCCTGGGGTCAAGCAACCTGCGCCGTGGCTTCGTTCCATCCGTCGTGATACAGAATTCATGTGAACAGTCCCAAACCATTATCTGGGCCGTCCCAGCAAGGCATGCAGCTTTTCGACGCCGAGGGCCGCCGCCTCTACGTCACCGAGGAGGAGCGCCGGGCCTTCATGGCAGCCGCGGCCAAGGCCCCGCGCGAGGGAGCGCGAGGCCGGCAAAGACGGCGGTCAGCAGGCGGTTGCGCCTCTTGCCTCGCGGCCGTTCAGCGCTGGGCTTCGGCATGATCTCATCCTCGCTGGAGGCCCTCTTTCAGCATGGAGCGCGCTTAGAAGCCAGGGCTGATAACGGTTTCCGGCTGATTAGGCCGGGATGTCTGGCTTGGGCCACCAGTGGAAGTTTGTGCCGGGTTTGAGCTGATCGTGATTGAGAACGCGACAGCGCTCGGTCACGACGTGCTCGAGATCAGCAAGCGTGGCGAAGTATTGGTTGGCGAGTGGCTCGTCGAGGGCGGGCCAGAGGTGCTCAGCCGGCTGAAGCTCGGGTGAGTACGGGGGCAGGTAGACGGGCCGGATCCCATCCGGCACAGCCAGGTTGGGCGCGGTGTGCCAGCCGGCGCTGTCGAGCCCGAGCACGATGATGCGATCCCGTCCCGCCCCGGCCTCACGCGCAAACAGCGCCAGCAGCGCGGCAAAGAACGGCTTGGACACCCCGTTCGAGATGTACCAGAAGGTCTCGCCCGAGATCGGCTGCACGAAGGCGGTGACGTACAACCACTTGTACCGGTGGTGACCCAGTGCGATCGGCCGCTGGCCTTTGGGCGCCCACACCCGGCGCAGGATCGGCTTTAGGCCGATGCGGTGTTCGTCCGTGGCCCAGACTTCGATCGGCGTGTCCGGGTGCTGGGCTCTCGCCTCAGCGACGGCCTGCTCGAGCTTTTTTTGAACGCCTCCCGCTCCTCGGGCGTGGCCGCGGCGGGATGGCGGGGGCGGGGCTTCTGCACCGACCAATTGATCGCTTTGAGCGCCTCCCAGCCACGTTGGGGCAACACCGCAGCAAGCCCGAGTTCGCCCGCCATCCAGGCCGCCACCTTCGGGCTGGTCCACAAGCCGCCGTCAGGGGGTGGCTCAAGCAGACGAGCCTTGAGCTTCTCCAGCAGGTCGGGCCTCAGGACGGAGGGGCTTGTCCCGTTCCGGCGTCGCAGATCGCCCAGAGCCTGCGGACCCTGGGCGTTATAGCGGGCGAGCAGACGTTCCACCCAGCGCTGCGCATACGACACCGTGGCCGCGACCTCGGCAATCTCGTGGCCTTTGGCCAGAAGCCAGATGGTCTGAAGGTGCCGCGCCGCCGTCACGTCCGTGCAGGACCGGTACTGCTGCTCCAGAGCTGAAACGCTCAGATGATCCGCCACATGCGCCATGGTTCGCCTCCGCGACTCATGGCCCTTCAGTCTATCCTCAGCCCCAACCGTCGGGAATCCCTGCCGACCCCTTCAGCCGGAGTCCGAATAAGAGCGCGCTTAGAAGCCAGGGCTGAGATCCTGATCTTGCGTGAGGTCGAGCGTCCGCGAGAGCTTTTGTTCCAGGCGCGCTGGTTCTGGCGGCGGGCCTCCACGGCGCGGATCTGACGGGCGGCGATTTGCCCGCCCTCAAGAAGGGGCTCCAGGCTCAGATATCCGCGCCCGGTCCGCCTGCGAGCGCTACTCTCACGGTCTGTGGCAAAGCCTGATGCGCCGAGGATTGGCGCACGTAGAGCAGCGCCTTGCGCTCCAAATGGTGGGGACGGATCTTTTCAGAGATCATCACCGACCTCCTTCGACGGGATCGCGCCGTCCAGGCGCGCGTGATCCAGGATCAGCCGCGCCATCAGGTCGGTCAGGCGGACGCGCGCCTCCTCCGGCAACTCGCGCCAAGTCGGCGCCGTCTTCCCGGTGTCTTCGGCGAACAGATCGATCTGGCGCGGCCTCGCGGTCGGCTCGGTCTGCGCCCTGATCCACCAGGTGGCGCGGTAATCCTCCCGATGGCGCTCGGCGAAGCGGCCGCCAGCGTGGTCTTGCCAATGCCGCGCAATCCGTGCAGGGCCGTGATCGCGACCCGACCCTCGTAGCGCTTGAGCGCCGTCTCGATCGCCGCCAGCGCATCTTCGCGCCCCATGAAGGGGTCGGCACCCGGATCGGGATGTTTGAGATCGTAGAGACTTTAGGGCGAGGAGGCTTGGTGCTTTGCGGCGGTGAGGCGCCAAGGTGGGGCCAACGCTTCCGACAACGGACGCGATCTCGTTGGCGATCTCCGACATGTGCTGAGCACGATCATAGGCAGGGAGATACCCCGAGAGGGGCTTGCCATCCTCGCGGGCGCAGGTTCTTGTCTCTGACCTTGTCGAGCCCAGCCTCCCGGGTTGGGGTAAGGATGATCGGATAGAAATGGACCGCTCGCCCTTCGCCTGCCGTTCGCGAATAATCGTGATCTCCTTGTCGATGATGTAGGATGATGTAGTTGACGCCATCGAGTGCGCCGAGACGAGCAGTACGAAGACGTGACATGCGCGCAAGTTTCTCTCGATCTCCGGATCCCAGTCCGTGCCGCCGAGCATATGACGTCGTCCCAGATTTCGAAAATGGCCGTTCTTCACCGCTGGTCCGAGATAGGCCTGCACATACGACAGCCACTTCACCTCGCCCTTGGACGGCTTCTCGGGCTCGTCCTTATGGCTGTAGCTGATGAAGATGATCGGCTTGAACGATGTCCGACATGGCGGCGACCCGTTACAACTTGGATTTCGCAGTCAATGTAAGGCTTGCCGTATAGGCTCAGCCAAGGGGGCTGTTGCAAAGTTTTGGCGTTTACCCCGCGTTGAGTATGCGGGCGGCATATGCAATAGGGCGCCCCAGGACGCGTTTTGGCAAAAGCTGGAAGCGGGTGGAAGCGTGTCGAAGCCGACATGAAGAGCTTCGAGAAGAAATCTGAGGCCGAGCCGGAGGCCTGCGGCTCGCAAGCAAGGCCGATACGGGGCGGACGATGAGCACAGAGAGGGAGCAGCGATGAGCGACTCGGTTTTCATTTCCTTCCCGACGAAGGAGAAGGCCGAGGAGGCGCGCCAAAAGGACCGAGAGCTGCAGAAAAAGAACCGCATCGAGCTCGAGGACGCCGTTGTCGTCGTTAAGACGCCAGACGGCAAGATCAAGCCGAACCAGCTGATGAACACGACGAGCCGGCGCCCTGACGGGGCGCTGTGGGAAACAGAGGTCGGCATGCTCTTCTTGATGCCCGTGGTGGGGACTGTCCTTGGCGCGGCTTCGGGGGCGCTGGCGGGGAAGATGTCCGATGCGGGGATCGATGATGAGTTCATGACCGACGCCGCGAGCCAGCTTCAACCTGGAACCGCTGGGCTCCGTCCTGATTCGCAGGATGACGGGATAAGGTGCTGGAAGATCTGCGGGCGTCGGCGGACCGTGTCGCGCACTTCCTTCATCGACGCAGGAGGCGGCGCTACGCGAAGCTTTGGCGGCGCATGCCGCCACGGAGGGTACTTATCGACTCCCCCGTCCTAAGCGGGAACCGAAGCTGGGTGCACACTCCCCCCCTCGACCCACCCGTGCCATGATACTCAGTCGAGCCAGTTGTTGGGGTAAATGTTGGGGCGGCAGCGGCGCTCGGCTGGCGGGCGGGACCGACGCCGCCAAGGCGGCCGGCGGAGATGGCTTCGGACCCCTCCGCCAGCCTAGCCGCCGCACGGAAGAGAAAAGGACGCGCAGCGGCTCGTGCAGCTTATGCCGGTCCAACAAAGCGCGCGAGGATGAGCGGCCGGCATGACTGGCGCCGAGCTTTTGCAGACCAATCCGCAGACGGTGGGCTGGGCGAGATTTATTCGGCTCTCTCTCCACCCATGCCCTCCCGCGTTGGTTGTGGCCGCGCCCTCCAGGCCCCTGTTCGGCAGCCCAAGTCCAGTTCCGCTGCGCTGGCGCTGAGTTTTATAACGGGGGCGCGGCTCATGGCGAGTTTGGGCGCGCGGCTCTACCTCGATCCGATTTCGGGCTGAAGCGCAGGTCCGGATCGGCTCCGGCGAGATTGTAGAGCGTGCGCGGCATCGGGTGTTCAACGGTCGAGACGGCGGTCTGCCCGAACAGAATTTTCTTGGCGTCTTCGGACATCGGCGCGTCGAACTGTGGGTTGACCCCCTTGGCCTTCTCATAGGCGCGGACCGTCGCGGGCCTGGCTTTTATGGCCTCGAACCAGCGTTTCAGATGCGGGAAGTCGTCGAGGTTCTGTCCATGCTTCTCGTGTGAGACGGTCCAGGGATACGAGGCCATGTCCGCGATGGTGTATTCCTCGCCCGCCACGAAGGCGCGGTCGGCGAGGCGCTTGTTCAACACGCCGTAGA
>CAVSLO010000065.1:0-69963 GCA_963728675.1 uncultured Alphaproteobacteria bacterium
GGTTGGGTTGAAGCCATCGGAGGAGAATGGGTGTCCTGCTACGAGAGTAACGTGATCGGCAACGCGAGCAGTCGACCAATACCGAGGAATGTTTCCGAGCCACTCGATACCTGTCTCGACAAGTTCATGTTCTGAGCGCATCTTCACGCCGCAATCTCCCGAAGCATGATCTGTATCTCGGATGAAAGCCGTTTCAAGTCGGCATCAATCTCCGCCAATGGGCGTGGTGGACAGACTCATAGAAGTGACTCGTGAACGGAATTTCTCGAGCCCTTCGGTCTTGCCCCGCTTAGACTCACCCACGCATCGCCGTGCGTCAGGTCCATGGCGAGCTCAGCCGCGCGACGGTGATTCTCCTTGCCGATCATGGCCGTCTGGCTGTCGCGGCCGCGTGGCCTCCCGAACACGCGTTCGGTCCGGATGCACTCTCGGCCGCGCAGCAGGCCTATGCCCGAGGTGAGCCGACCGGGTCAGAGCCCGGCATGGCTCCCCGCGAGGCTCCCCGCGAGTCTTGGCTTTTTCTTCCCCTGCGGCAGGAGCGAACGGTCGGCGTGATCGGGGTCGCTCCGCAGGCCGACGAAGGGTCTCTCGATCCAGAGGCGATGACCCTCTTACAGACCTTGGCCGAGCTGACCTCAACGGCCCTCGAGCGAGCTCGACTGGGCCAGGAAATCTCCACGACGCGGACCGCGGCCGAGACCGAGCGGATGCGCAACATCCTGCTCAGCTCCATCAGCCACGATTTCCGGACGCCGCTCGCCTCCGTTCTCGGCGCCGCGACAAGCCTGATCGACTACGGGGCCAAGCTGCCGGAGACGGCCCGTCGCGACCTGCTGGTGCAGGTGAAGGACGAAGCGGAGCACCTCGACGGCATGGTGCGCAACCTGCTCGCCATGACGCGGGTCGAGGCTCACGCCCTCGAGATCAACAAGGACTGGGTTGATGTACGAGAGCTGTTCGACCGCACGGCTGTCGGTCGCACGCCGGCGCGGGGCGACCCAGACCTTCGAGGTGATCGTCGAGAACCGAGCTGCCCTTCGTCCCGGCCGATCCGACCCTCTTGGGCCAGGTCTGACCAACCTCGTCGGCAACGCGATGCGCTATGCCGGGCCGAAGGCGCACGTCACGCTCGAAGCGAGGCGTGACGGAGCCGGCGTGCTGCTTGTCCGTGACCGACGACGGTCCAGGGATCCCTGCGAGATCCTACCCCAGGTGTTCGAGCAGGTTCGTGCACGGCGCCAACCCGCGGCGATGGGGGCGAAAGCACCGGGCTCGGGCTTGCGATCGCGAAAGGGATCGTGGAGGCGCACCAGGGCGCGATCGCGGCCGAGAGCCCGGTCGAGGGCGGACGCGGGACACGGATCACGGTTCGCCTGCCGCTCGCGGAGGAGCCCATGACCCGATGCGACCCGCGTTCTCGTCGTCGACGACGAGCCGGCGATCCATCGCTTCCTCACGCCCGGCGCTGGCGGCCAATGATTACGAGGTGATCAGCGCCGACACGGGCGGCGAGGCCCTGCGGCGCATCGCCGCCGATGCACCCGACGTGGTCGTGCTCGATCTCGGGCTGCCTGACCTGGACGGCAAGGACGTGATCGCGCGGGTGCGCGAGTGGTCGGACGTGCCGATCGTCGTGCTCTCGGCCCGCGACCGCGAGGGGGAGAAGATTGCCGCGCTCGATCTCGGCGCGGACGACTTCGTCAACAAGCCGTTCGGGGTTGGCGAGCTCATGGCTCGGCTTCGGGCGGCGCTGCGCCACCGGATGCAGCGCTCCGGCGAGACGCCGGTCGTGCGGATCGGCGGGCTTGAGATCGACATCCCCCGCCGCCGCGTGACGCGCGACGGCAGGAGGTCAGGCTCACGCCGCGGGAGTTCGATCTCCTCGCCTTCCTGGCCCGCCACGCGGGCAAGGTCGTGACGCACAAGCAGATCCTCAATGCGGTGTGGGGGCCCGCCCACGAGCAGGACACCCAGTATCTGCGGGTCTATGTCGGCCAGCTGCGGCAGAAGATTGAGCCGGACCCGTCCGATCCGTCGCGTGATCCTGACCGAGCCCGGGATCGGCTATCGGCTGGCCGAGCCCAGCGACAGCCTCGTTCCGCCGGGATGAGCCCGCTCGGCTGACTGGGGACCTGCTCTGGAGAGCCGCCATGTGGCGCAAGCGAAATCAGGAACAGACCTCCGCATGCTTCTGTCGCGGATCGACGGCGCGCCTGAGCCGACGCGGGACCTTGTCGAAGGAATCCTGCAACACGCGTGTCCTCGGCTCGAAGTCAGCGTCGGACCCGAACGACTCTCGTCGTGCGCCTGATCGAGGCGGAGGCTTGGGTCGAACTGGGGCTCTGGCTGATCGGGTGGGAACTGCCCGACTGGGGCGTCCACCAGCTCTCCCGCGGGGACCACGCCTGGAACTGCTCGATCTGCGTCCGCGGGCTGGCGCATCAACTGGGTCGACGACATCGCCGACTTTCAGCACAGCAATCTAGCCCTGGCGATCTTCGGAGCCCTTGTCGAAGCCCAGCTCCGGAAGGTCGAGGGCATGGCTCCGAGCAACGTCACCGTCTTGAGACGGCGCGAGTCGCTCGTTCCTCAGATCGGAGCGGTCCCGGCTTGGCGCCCTGACGTGCTCGGCCTCTTCCCAGGTCACCGTGATGACCGCAACAGCCCAGACCGAGGCGCTCCCGCCGAGGCGACGGCGACCAACCGTCTTCCGCGCACGCCTCGGCGTTCTGGAAGCTGACGCTCGGTACGCTCGGCGTCGTCTACGGCGACATCGGCACAAGCCCACTCTACGCGTTGAAGGAGTCCCTCTCCGCCGCTGCGGCTGGAGGCGCGCTCACCCGCGAGATGGTCTTCGGCATCGTGTCGCTGATCCTGTGGGCGCTGATCGTCATCGTGACGGTCAAGTACGTGCTCTTCATCCTGCGCGCCGACAACAACGGCGAGGGCGGCACGCTGACGCTGATGGCGCTCGCCCAGCGCGCCATGGGCCACAATGTCTCGTGGTCATCCTGCTCGGGATGGCCGGCGCGGCCCTGTTCTACGGCGATGCGATCATCACGCCGGCGATCTCGGTGCTGTCGGCCGTCGAGGGACTGACTCTCGTCACGCCGGCGTTCGAGCGCTACGTCCTGCCGCTCAGCCTCGTGATCCTGATCGGCCTGTTCGCCGTGCAGAGCCACGGCACGGCGCGCGTCGCGGCCTGGTTCGGCCCGATCACGGCCGTTTGGTTTGTGCTCATGGCGCTCGGCGGGCTCCATCACATCGCGGACGAACCCGAGCATCCTGGCCGCCGATCAGCCCGACCTACGGGCTGTCGTTTCTCGTCCATCATGGGACGGCCGGTCTGCTCGCCCTCGGGGCGGTGTTCCTGGCCGTCACGGGCGCCGAGGCGCTCTACGCCGACATGGGCCATTTCGGCCGACGCCCGATCCAGACCGCCTGGCTCGGGCTGGTCCTGCCGTCGCTCGCCCTGAACTACCTCGGGCAGGGCGCACTGCTGCTGGCCGACCCGAGCAAGCTCGAGAACCCGTTCTTTCTGCTCTATCCGGATTGGGCGCTGCTGCCGATGGTCGGGATGGCGACCCTCGCGACCATCATCGCCAGCCAGGCCGTGATCACCGGCGCCTTCTCGCTGACCCAGCAGGCAATCCAGCTCGGGCTTCTGCCCCGATGGAGATCCGCTGGACCTCCGAGACCGAGAAGGGCCAGATCTACGTGCCGCGGATCAACGCCCTTCTGCTCGTGGCCGTGATTTTCCTCGTCGTCACGTTCAAGTCGTCCAGCGCGCTGGCGCACGCCTACGGCATCGCCGTCACGGGCACGATGGTGGTCACGGCCGTGATGGCCTTCTTCGTGGTCTGGCGGTGCTGGCGCTGGCCGCTCTGGGCCGCGGTCGCCGTCGTGGCGCCCTTCCTCTTCGTCGACCTGATCTTCCTGGCCGCGAATGCCCTCAAGATCCCGCAGGGCGGGTGGATGCCGCTCGTGGTCGGCGGCGTGCTCATCCTGGTGATGATGACCTGGCGCCGCGGCACGCGCATCCTGGCCGAGAAGACGCGCAAGATGGACGTTCCGCTCGATGAGCTGATCGGCATGCTGGAGAAGAGCCAACCGCATCGGGTGAAAGGGACTGCCATCTTCCTGACCAGCGAGCCGGATCGGCCCCCTCGGCGCTGCTGCACAACCTCAAGCACAACAAGATCCTGCATGAGCGAACGTGGTCGTGACGGTCACGACCGAAGACACCCCGCGCGTCATGCCCCAGGACCGGGTCAGCGTTGAGCTCGTTGGCGCCAACTTCTGGCGGGTCAGGATGCGCTTCGGCTACATGGAAACGCCGAACATCCCGCGCGGCGCTCGCGCTGCTGCGCAAGCAGGGCTTCGCGTTCGACATTATGGCGACGTCGTTCTTCTTGAGCCGCCGCTCGATCCGCCCGGCGGTTCACTCCGCCATGCCGATTTGGCAGGACAAGCTGTTCATCGGCCTGGCCAAGACAGCGACGGACGCCACCGACTTCTTCCAGATCCCGACCAGCCGTGTGGTCGAGGTCGGCACGCAAGTGACGGTCTGAACCGCGGCCCCGGACACCTGAAGGGCCGTTCCGCGCGAGGGCAAGCCATGGACACACACGTACAAGCGCCATCTCTAGGCCATCGCGGTCCGCACAGCCTGCCTCTCGTCGCAACGCTCGGGGCGCTCGGCATCGTCTACGGCGATATCGGCACCAGCCCGCTCTACGCTCTCAAGGAGGCGGTCAAGGCGGCCGGGGCGGGTGCGGCGCCCACCGCCGAGGCGATTCTCGGCGTGCTCTCGTTGATGCTCTGGGCCCTGATCGTCGTCGTCTCGCTCAAATACGCCATCCTGATTCTGCGCGCCGACAACCGCGGCGAGGGCGGCATCATGGCGCTGCTCGCGCTGCTCCATTCCCGCGATGCGCCCCCGCGCGGCTGGCGTGCGCTCATTCTGGTCCTCGGGCCTGTCGGGGCGGCGCTGCTCTATGGTGATGGCGCGATCACGCCGGCGATCTCCGTGCTCAGCGCCATCGAGGGTCTGAAGGTCGATGCGCCGCAGCTCGCGCCGCTGGTCGTGCCGCTCACCGTCGCGATCCTGATCGGTGCTCTTCTTCATTCAGTGGAAAGGGACGACCTTCATCGGCCGCATCTTCGGTCCGGTCATGCTGGTCTGGTTTCTGGTGCTCGCGATCCTTGGCCTCGGCGGGATCGCACTGGCGCCCGGCGTTCTGGCGGCAGCCAGCCCGATCTATGCGGTCGGCTTCGTCCTGCACACGCCTACTGAAGGTCAGCTTTGCGGTGCTCGGGGCGGTGTTCCTGGCCGTGACCGGCGGCGAGGCGATGTACGCCGACATGGGCCACTTCGGGCGGTTGCCCATCCGCCTCGCCTGGTTTGCAGTCGTGCTGCCCGGCCTCGTCGCTCAACTACTTCGGTCAGGGCGCGCTGCTGCTCACCGATCCGAGCGCGCTCGAAAACCCGTTCTATGAACTCGCGCCCGGCTGGGCGCACTACGCGCTGGTCGTTCTTGCCACGATGGCCGCGATCATCGCGTCGCAGGCCATCATCTCGGGCACGTTCTCGCTGACCCAGCAGGCGATCCAGCTCGGCTTCCTGCCCCGGGTGAGCATTCGCCATACGGCGAGCCACGAACGCGGCCAGATCTACGTGCCGCTCGTCAACTGGTTGCTCGGCGCGTTTACGACCGGAGCCGTCATCGGATTCGGCTCATCCGAAGCGCTCGCGGGCGCATACGGAATTGCGGTCTCGCTCCTCATGGTGATCACCACCGTGCTGGCGGGGCTCGTCGCGCTGCAATGGGGGTTCAATCCGCTCGCCGTTCTGGCCGTGAACGGCTTCTTCCTGGTCATCGACCTGATTTTCTTCAGCGCCAACGTGCTCAAGCTATTCGAAGGCGGCTGGTTCCCGCTGCTTCTTGCCGGCAGCGTCGCGTTCCTCATGCTGACGTGGCGCACAGGTCAGCGACTGGTTGAACGGGCCAAGCGCCGCCTGCGGCAACCCGAAGAAGTTTTCCTGCGCAACCTTCAGGAAAACCCGCCGGTGCGCCTGCCGGGCACGGCAGCGTTCCTGACCCTGCAATGTCCGGGATGCCGGTCGCTCTCGTCCATCATCTCAAGCACAACCGCGTCCTGCACGAACGCGTGCTCCTGGTCTCCGTGGTCACGCTGGAGGAGCCCCGCGTGGAGGATGCAGAACGGGTCGAGGTTGTCCCGATCAGCGAAGCCATGAGCCGGGTTGTCCTGCGCTTCGGATTCATGGAGACGCCGGACGTCAAGCAGGGCTTGAAGCTCGCCATCGCCCAGGGTCGATTGATGGGCGTGAACCCGAGCGAGCTGACCTACTATCTTGGGCGCGAAACCATCTTGCCCACGGACGGGCCCGGGATGGTGCAATGGCGAAGAGGTGCTGTTTTCCATCCTGCACCGCAATGCCGAGCGCTCAGCCGCTTACTTCTGCGTGCCCGCGCGGCAGGTCGTCGAGATTGGCGTGGAACTTGAAATCTAGGCGAAGGCCTCTATCCCGAGCTGCTGTAATGCAGAGGCGCATTGGATTAATGATTAGCTTCTCGTGAACAGCGCCCTTGATGGGGTGGGAAGTTAGGCTCAATCCGAACGAACTTACGAGTGCTGCTATGACTGCTCTGAGTCAAAGTGGGCTGTTCCTGCCCACCGGCATAGGTCTGTTCGCCTGTTCCAGAGCGGCCCTTCGGCCTAGGTGTGCCAGGAGCCGACCTTCGATCGTCGTGCTCAGATGTCAGCACTCGCCTCGATGCGGACCTTCTCGCACATCGCTGCGGCCCTCACACAAGGACAGCACTGGGCTGTTGAACGTTCGCCCACCGTGCTGCGGCAAGCGTCTGTGTCAGGAAGGCGATCAGCGCCGTGACGCGGGCTGGCCGCGGCTCACCAGGCGGCATGACAAGATGCAGCGCGATGGGTGGTGGTGACCAGTTCGGAAGCACACGCTCCAGCCGGCCCGCTTCCAGATCGTCCCAGACCATGAAGTCGGGCTGCAGCGCGAGGCCGAGGCCGGCCCGCAGCGCGGGCGCGAGCGCCTCGGCGTTGTTCGCCCGCATCGGACCGCTCGGCACGACCACCGCTTCCGTGCCGGCAGCGTCCGTGAACCGCCATCGGTCCGGCGTCGGGAGGTAGGCGTAGCCGAGGCAGGCATGGCGGGCGAGGTCGTCCGGGTGCTCAGGCCGGCCGTGACGGTCGAGATAGGCAGGCGCGGCCACCAGTGAGCGACGGATGGCGCAGAGCCGGCGTGCCCGCAGGGACGAGTCCGGCAGTGCCCCGATGCGCAGGCCGATGTCGAAGCCGCCGCCAACGAGATCGATCACCGCATCGGAGAGATGCAGGTCGACCGACACGGCCGGGTGCTGGCTCAGAAACTCCGGCAGCAGCGGCGCGACGTGCATTACCCCGAAGGTCATCGGCGCGGCAAGCCGAACCAGACCGCGCGGCTCCGAGGCAGCGGCGCTGGCGCGCGCCTCGGCCGCCTCGCCCTCCGCCAGGATGCGCGTGGCGTCGTCCCGGGCCGCTTGGCCTGCTTCCGTGAGGGCGAGCTTGCGCGAGGTACGGTGGAACAGCCGGGCGCCGAGGCGTACCTCCAACCGACCGACCGCCTTCGAGACCGTGCCCTTCGACAGGCCGAGGTCAGAGGCAGCCCGGCCGAACGAGCCCATCTCGACGACCTTGGCGAAGATGGCCCAAGCCTCGAAATCGGGCAGTCGCATTGAAGGCATCCTGGAAACGATGAGTTTCTATCGTTTCTGTTTTCCGGAGAGTTGGCAAGCCTCAGATTACCTCCATCGGGAACGCGTCGCGCCGACGCCGGTGCGGCTCCCCCTTCGGGAGACATCCTATGTCCGAGACCGGCCTCCACCACGTCACAGCCTTCTCCGGCCCGGCGCGCAGCAACCTTGACTTCTACACGTGCGTGCTCGGGCTGCGGCTGGTGAAGATGACCGTCAACTTCGACGACCCGGGCACCTACCATCTTTACTACGGCGACGAGACGGGCCGTCCCGGCACGATCGTGACCTTCTTTCCCATCGAGCACGCCGCCCCCGGCCGCGTCGGGGTCGGCGAGACGCTGGAGACTGCCTTGCGAGTGCCGCGCGCCTCGATCGGCTGGTGGGCCTACCGCCTGATCGAGAAGGGCGTCCGGCACGAGGCTCGGGTGGAGGTGTTCGGCGAGCCGACCCTGCGCTTGCGCGATCCTGACGGGATGGTGCTGGCCCTGGTCGGCACCGACGAAGCCGGCGACGCGACCGGGTGGAGTGAGGGCGACGTGCCGGCCGAGCATGCGATCCGCGGCCTTCACGGCGTGACTCTGCTGCTTCGCGAGGCCGCCGCAACCGCCGCCGTGCTCACGGACGTGCTCGGTTTCCGCGAGGTGGACCGCGAGGGCTCGGCGACCCGCTACGCCGGCAACGCTGGGATGGGCAGTTTCGTGACGCTGAAGGCGGTGGGCGAGTTCCTGAAAGGCCGGCCTGGCGCCGGCTCGGTGCACCACGTCGCCTTTCGGGCCGCGGACGACGCCGCGCAGGCCGCGATGGCCGAGCGGCTCACCGCCCACGGCCTTGCCGTCACCGAGCAGCGCGACCGCCAGTACTTCCGCTCGGTCTACTTCCGCGAACCCGGTGGGGTGCTGTTCGAGATCGCCACGGATGCCCCCGGCTTTACCATCGACGAGCCTGTGGCGGCGCTCGGCCGAGGGTTGAAGCTGCCGGCCACCCTTGAGCCGTACCGGGCGCAGATCGAGGACGCGTTGCCGAAGGTCGCCTGATCGAAGGCCCCGCCCCGCGTGTGCGGGGCAGGGATCCCGCGTACCCTGCCCAGGAGGCTGCCATGACCAACGAAATCCTCGGCTTCATCCACCGCTTCGAGCCCGGCCCGGACGTGGCACGGCCGCTGCTTCTCCTGCACGGGACCGGCGGGGACGAGGCCGACCTGCTGCCGCTCGGCCGGATGGTGGCGCCCGGTGCACCGCTGCTCTCCCCGCGCGGGCCGGTGCTGGAAAACGGCATGCCGCGCTTCTTCCGGCGCCTGTCGGAGGGCGTGTTCGACGAGGCGGACTTGCGCCGCCGGGCGCACGATCTAGCGGACTTCGTCGCGGCGGCGCGCCAGCGCTACCGGTTCGGGGAGCCGGCCGCGCTCGGCTTCTCGAACGGGGCCAACATCGCCGCCGCCGTGCTCCTGCTGCGCCCCGAAGCGCTGGCGGGCGCGGTGTTGCTGCGGCCGATGGCGCCGTTCGCCGAGCCGCCACGGGTGGACCTCGCAGGGAAGGCGGTGCTGATCCTCTCGGGCGCGGCCGACCCGATCGTGCCGGCGGAGAACGCGGGACGTCTCGCGCAGTCGCTCGCCACGGCCGGCGCTGCCGTCGAGCACAGGGTCCTGCCGGCCGGCCACCGCATGTCCCAGGCCGACGCGAGCTTGGCCAAGACCTGGATCAGCGAACGGTCGTCGCGAGTGTGTGCGTGAGCGTACGTGCGACAGACGAAATGGATCGAACAACGGAGATGACGATGAGCAAGTCCTACACCCGCCTCGACCTCGACCAAGTCGTGGTCCTCCTCGTGGACCACCAAGCCCGACTGATGTCGCTCGTGCGCGATTACGACCCCGACCGATTCAAGAACAACATGCTGGCGGTGGCCGATCTTGCGGCCTACTACCGGCTGCCGACTATCCTGACGACGAGCTTCGAGGATGGCCCGAATGGGCCCATCATGCCGGAGCTGAAGGCGAAGTTCCCGGACGCGCCCTTCATCGCGCGACCGGGTCAGATCAACGCCTGGGACAACCCGGACTTCGTCGCGGCGGTCAAGGCCACCGGTCGCAGGCAGCTCATCATCGCGGGAGTGGTGACCGAGGTTTGCGTCGCCTTCGTCGCCTTATCGGCGATTGCGGACGGGTTCGAGGTTTTCGCGATCACGGATGCGTCCGGCACCTTCAACGAAGCCGTGCGGGATGCCGCCTGGAACCGGATGTCGACATCGGGCGTGCAATTGGTGAACTGGTTCGCCGTCGCCTTCGAGCTGCACCGCGACTGGCGGCGCGATGTCGAGGGTCTAGCCACGCTTTTGGGCGACCACATCCCCGACTATCGCAACCTGATGACGAGCTACGCGGCTCCCAAGGGCGCGATCCCGCAGGCTCGGCCGGCGGCCTGACAACGCACCAACGCGACGATGGTGCGTTGACTGACGCCTCATGGCCCAAAGCAGATGGAGATTGATCATGGCCATGTTTACGACCAAGGACGGTACGGAGATCTATTAACAAGGATTGGGGCTCGGGGCAGCCGGTGGTGTTCAGCCACGGCTGGCCGCTGAACGGCGACGCCTGGGAAGACCAGATGCTCTTCCTCGCCCAGAACGGCTTTCGTGCGATCGCCAATGACCGGCGCGGTCATGGGCGCTCCTTCCAGCCAGCCCTGGATCGGCAATGACATGGACACCTACGCCGACGACAAGTGCTCGCGCCGCTTCTGCTTCGTGTGGTGGGAGGACTTGGTCCAGACACCAGGCGCTAGATCGAAGTCCGCCCGCTCGGCCTTCAGCACCTCTCCTAAGCGTGCGCCCGTGAGAAGCTGAATCCGGACGGCGTTGCTGGTGCGCTGATTCGGGTGCTCATCCAGCGCTCGGCAGACATCGGCGTAGCTCCTCGTCCGAGGGCCAGCGATCCCGCTTCTCCTCGTCATAGCGCTTACCCGCTGATCTCGGGTAAGCGGAGGGTAAGCAGGAGTAAGCGAAATTCAGCGTAGGGGAGCGCAGCAGGTCAAACGAGGTCCGCTATAGTCTCTTTCAGAGTCAATGCCTTAGAGTGGTGCAGAGTAGGCCGTCGTACCCTGTCGTAGTAGGGCCACACCGACTCTTAATCAGCGGGTCCAAGGTTCGAATCTTTGTACACCCAGCAATATGATCCGTGTCGGCTTTGTCCCGACGGTGAACCGGTCCCCTCGCTTGAAAGCACCCTTGCATTCATGCCCTGTTCAAGGCGGAGGTGCACCGTAAGACGATCCGCCTCTGTGAGAAGGGTTAGACAATGCGCAAGGGATTTTTAAGATACGGGCTCGCCGCAAGCATGCTGATCGGGCTTGGCCTCGGCGGCGCGGAGGCGTTGACCGCGAGACCAGCTTCGCCAGAGGCCCTTGGCCTTGACGCGTTGGCGGCCCCTGCCGCCATGTGCGGCTACTCGTGCCGGAGTGGAGGCCGCTATATCCCGGGCCCGCCCAGCGTCTGCTATGAAGCAGGGCTCAACTTTTGCGGGTCATCGAGAGGCTGGGGCGGTCCTCCTCCGGGACGCGGGTTCTACGGACGAGGCCCCTACGGGGATGGCGCCGGGCCTTATGGACGACCTTACGGGCACGACCCCGCTCCATATGGGTACGGACCCGGACGATGCGGGGCGGGCCTGTGCTGAGAGTCCGGACGCTGTCGTTGTCCCTGTCCCGATGGCTGCCGCTCGCGGATGGACCGGACTTTGCTCCTCGTCCCGTCTCTTCCGCACCGGGTCGCAGACCAAGCTCGCACCGAAGGTAAAAAATGATGTCGAAGGTCTCTCCCAAGCGTCCGGTCATTGCGGCGGCCGCCGTGCTTGCGGCCCTGGCGTCGGCAGGCGCGCCTCCCGCTGCGCAGGCGGCCGGGGGCCGCCAATCCATGGCGCAGTGCGTTTCCAGAGTGCTCTCGGGGCTTGCCCGCAGGGGAGCGCCCGAGAGCCAAGTGGGGCCGGCAGTCCTTTCGCGATGCGACCGGCCGCTGCGAGCGTCCCTCGCCGAGTCCATCAGGAGCGGCGAAGCGCCGAACTGCACGGTTGAGACATGCATGGACATGGCTCGAACCCGCACGGTCGCGGAGGCGATTGGAGCATACCGTCAGCGCTCGCGTCGCTGAGCCCGGACCACCTCCCATTTCCCGCCGGAATGTGCGCTTCGGCCAAGAGGACCAGACCACGCCGAGCCGTGTCCATCCCGGCTTCGCGCTTTGGCGAGCGGCACACGAGACGCAAAATGCCTTGTTTCGCTTCCCGTTCAGCGCCGGGCGGCTTGGCGTACTTCGCAACCTCCACGCCAAGCCAGACGAGGACGACCACCCAGGCGGCGGCCATGACCGAAGCCGGGCCGACTACAAAAAACGGCCAAAATGGACCACTCCCAGCCGCACTGTCCTGCGGCGGCACAACACCATGTTCTCCCCCGTACATTCGTGACCTCGTTGGCGAACGCCTGCGAGGCCTCAACAAATCGCATGCCACAGCGGCCGCGAGTCCGGGCGGAATCGGAAACTTCAGGGCAACCTTGGAGGGGGCAGCAGCAGAACGGCGTTAGCTGGACGCCCGAACTCAGCGCCATGCCGCCTCTTCCGCGGCCTGCTACTGCGTCACGACCACCTGCGTGCCGACGCCGACGCGCTCGAACAGGTCGACGATGTCCTGGTTGTACATGCGGATGCAGCCGTAGGACGCAAAGGTGCCGATCGAGGACGGGCGATTGGTGCCATGGATGGCGTACTCGCCGCCCGACAGCGTCAGCGCGCGCGGGCCCATCGGGTTGTTCGGCGCGCCGCCCGGGATCACGTTCGGCAGCTTCGGGTTGTCGCGCCTGACTTCGGCCGGAGGCGTCCATGCAGGCTGCACATGCTTGCCGTTCACCTGCGCCCAACCCTGCCACTGCTTGCCGGTTCGGCCGACCGCGACGGGGTAGCGGATCGCCCGGCCGTCGCCCAGCACGAGGTAAAGCCGCCGCTCGCTCGTCTTGACGACGATCGTGCCGGGCCGGACCTCGCCGTCGTAGCGAACGATCTCCCGGGCGCTCGCCGGGGCGGCGGCGCCCATCGTCACGGCTGCCGCGAGGGCAACCCATCCGCTCTGTCGAATCATCTCTCTGGCCCTTGTGGAGAACAACCTTAGCAGTAACGGCATGAAACAGCCAAGGTTCCGCCCAGATGCGGCCGCAAACTTTTTATTCGCTCGTCCGAGATTCCTTCGGTTGCACGCGGTCATGTGCGATTCCCCGCAAGTCACGAGGCTGAGATCCGGCATGCTGCGGGACCAACCGCGCTCAGGCTCGGCCCTCGGGTCGCGGCGCCAATCGAGAGCGTGACCAATCCAACGCCTTCGATCCCAACGGCCTCAGCCGACGCCTTCGCGAAGTCGATGATGCGGCGCCATTCCAGGGAGCTTGGAGCAAACGGCGTTGTGCTCGGGATGATGGCGCTGTCTTTGTCTGACATATCGGCGGCGGAGCGCCTCAATGCGGGAGCGGAACTCGCCGGCGGGGTCTTGCCCGCTTCCTGGACGGGCCGCTATAGGAAGCCGCGCGACCGCTGAGGCAGGGATCGGTCAAACTATGAAGAACTTCGTCCAACGCCCTCTGTGGGCCGGCGTGGTTGCGAGCGTTCTGGGCCTGGCGCTCCAGGGCTGCAACGCGACGTCATCGCCACGCGGCTCCGTCAGCGCTCCCAGTCCGGCCCTCAATTGGCACGACGAGGCGGCGCGCCTCATCCGGGCGCTCGACCTATCCGGTCGGCTGCAGGACGCCGCACGCGATTACGTCGTCGGGCAGATGGCTCGCGGCGTCGCGCCCAAGCCGGCGCTGGAGCGCTGGATTGCGGAGCAGCGGGAACGAGGCGCCGTGATCCGCTGCAAGCCCGAGGTCTCGGCCACCGACGAGTGCGTCGCGCGAACCTGACCGAAGCGGCCGCTCCTTTCGGGATTTCGCCAGACAATTCGCCAAGAAGATGAGGAGGGGCACATGAGGCGGGCTGTTGTTTGCGGGGGCCTTTTGGCCCTCGCATTCACGTCAGCGAGGCTGGAAGCGGCCGACACGACCGCAGGTGGAGCGGCGTTGACGCCGGCGGAGGCGAAGGGGCTCGCGAGATGCGAAACGACAAAAGTCGCGACCGTCGATGTTCCCGAGCAATGCGGCGTTCGCTTCGAGATCGCCCGCTTCGGCTCTGAAGAGAGCGGCTTCGTGATGCAATACACCAAGCCGCCGCAATGGCTCACCGATGGATCTCAAACCGGCGTTTTCTGGCCGCCGCCGGACAGCAAGTATCATCCTTATCCGCAGCAGACCGCCGGGGCGTTCCAGCCGAGACCGAACGGACCGTTCCAGGTACGGGTCATTGGCTTGTCGAGGTGGGAGGCCGATGGCGAGCGGCCTGTGAAGGAGCTGCTCATCGGCAAGAAGGGCAACCTGTTCTGCATGGCTCGCGTGAACCGCGTCACATCGGAGGATCGGGTCGTCCTGAACTTCTTTGCGGGACCCGATGATCCCAGGCCGAACGCCATCGTGCAGGCGATCTACGACAGCGGGAGTCCTGGCCAGAAGTGCAGCAAGTAGAGGTCCACCCATCCCGAACGGAGCTCGCCGTGAGCAAGCGATAACCCAGGAAGAGCCGGGACAGGGCGGGGCTTGCGGCCTTGTCGCGTCCACGAACGGAACCACCTTCAAGCTTGAGCGTTACGACTTCGGTTCGCACAACAGGAAGTCGAAATGCGCATCCTGACAATGATGGCCGGTTCGTTTGCCTTGGTGCTGGCGAACGCCGGCCCTGCCATGGTCCAACAGGGCATCGCAACCGGAGCAGTGACGGGAGCGCTGACCGGCGGGCTCGTAGGCGGGCCGATCGGCGCGTCGTCG
Organism: uncultured Alphaproteobacteria bacterium; assembly: GCA_963728675.1. Taxonomy (GTDB): domain Bacteria; phylum Pseudomonadota; class Alphaproteobacteria; order Rhizobiales; family Beijerinckiaceae; genus JAJKJG01. The sequence continues at coordinate 14,681 of CAVSLO010000065.1, forward strand.
GCGGCGTGGCGGGCGCGGCGCTCGGCGACGCCGCCGAGGCCGGCTCGCAGCCGGAAGCATACGAAGTCCGACGGCTGGGCGCAGCTGCGCGGGTCATCCAGCGCACCTGCGTCCGCGACGCTGCTGGAAACCAGACCTGCCGGGAGACGGTTCGCTAGACAATCTGTTGTCAAGGCAAGGGACGCCGAACGCCAGGCTTCGTCCGCTTCCACGAACAGGGCGGTGGGCGCGTCGATGCTTTTCCTAGCGGTTCCACGGCGCCCGCAAGGCCGTCATTGACAGGCCGGCCAGTCTCACCAATCGTTTAAGCTCTCAGTGAGAACGATGGTCCACCCCCACGCTCCCTGGCGCCGGGGGTTTCTGTATCCTGGCGATTTGCAGGCGAGACTGTGGCGCTCCTGCTACAGCTATCACTCAGGCTTTGCGCCTAAGCTAACGCTCCAACTCGTAGCTAAGGCGGATCAGGCATGAAAAAAATCCTTCTCTCCTCAGTCGCCCTGTTCGGGCTCACGGCCGGCGCCCTGGCGGCCGACCTGCCGCGCCGCGTCGTCGCTCCGGCTCCGTACGTCCCGGTTCCGGTGTTCACCTGGACCGGCTTCTACATCGGCGTGAACGCGGGCGGCGCCTTCCAGAATCAGGACCGCGACAACTTCAGCGGTTTCGGCTTCGACGGCTTCGGCGGCAGCGGCCTCTCCGTGCCGACGTTTCCGACTGGCGCGCTTGCGCCGGTGGTGCCGCTGTCCGGATTCAACACATTCGGCTTCGGCGGCTTCGATGACCGCAGGGATGACGGCGGCTTCACCGGCGGCGGCCAGATCGGCTACAACTACCAGTTCACGCCGGGCTCCGGCTGGGTGATCGGCATCGAAGCCGACATCCAAGCCGTCGACTTCGGCCGTCATCGGAACGACGACGTCTTCGGCTTCGGCGGCTTCGGCGGCGGGACCGGCATCTTCACGGCGGCGAACGTTCCTCCGGCTGTCGCCGGATTCGGCATCGCATCGCCGACGCTTATCGGTCTCGGCGCGCAAGGCAACGTGGCGCTGTTCGACGGCTTCAACGGCTTTGGCAACGGCTTCGACCGCAACCGCATCGACTGGTTCGCCACGGTGCGCGGCCGTCTCGGCTACGCCATCGACCGCCTGTTGATCTTCGCCACCGGCGGCGTCGCCTTCACGGACCGTAACGATCACGACGACTTCAACAACTTCGGCGGCTTCGGCACCGGCATCCCGAACGGCGCGTCCCTCGTCGGCACGGGCTTCTACACGAACGCCGGCGCCCGGTTCGCCGGCAGCCTCGTTGCGCCGACCAACACCTTCGGCTTCTTCGGCAATCGCCATGACAGCGAAGACATCGGCTACGCGGTGGGCGGCGGCATCGAGTACGCCTTCACCAACAACCTGACCGTCAAGATCGAAGGTCTGTACGTCAACTTCGAGCGCGACCATCGTAATAACGGCTTCCTGGGCGGCAACGTGGTCGGCGTGACGAACACCGGGGCACCGGTGCTCGACAGCCAGATCGCGGGCTTCGGCTTCGACAGCCGCCGCCGCGAAAACGACTTCGGCGTGGTCCGCGCTGGCCTGAACTACAAGTTCACCAGCTTCTAAGACCGACGTCGTCCGACAGAACCGAAGGCCCGGCTTTGCAGCCGGGCCTTCTGTTTTTGAGGGGGTGGGGTCCCCCAGCGAATGCGCCTAGAGCGGACAAACTCGTCTCCGAGCGGGTTCAACTCCGCCCGATCGTTCGTGGGTCGATTCCGTAATGATTGAAACGCCGCGGCCCGTCGCGCGCCCGGTAGCGCTCTTGCGGCATCAGTCCCGTCAAAAATGCTGCGCGGCACTCGCCCTCAAGACCGCCAGTCTGTAGAAGGCGGCCAAATCCTGCTGGGACTTGCCGTGACCGCACTCACCGCGCTTTCCGACTTCCTCGCCTACTTCCTCGTCGCGATCGCGCTTGTGGGCCTCTACCTCTTCGTCTACACGCTCGCCACGGCGCACAACGAGTTCGCGCTCATTCGTCAGAACGTCGTCTCGGCGGCGCTGGCCCTGGGCTTGAGCCTGATCGGCTTCGCCCTGCCGCTGTCCAGCGCGGTCGTCCACGCCAAGACGGTTACGGACTGCCTCATGTGGGGGCTGGTTGCGCTCGTGGTGCAGATTTTGGTTTATTGGCTCGTGCGCCTCATCGTGCCGAACTTGTCGCAGCGGATTGCGGCGGACGAGATCTCGTCGGCTCTCTTCCTTGGCGCAGCCTCGCTCGCCGCGGGCATCATCAACGCCGCGTCGATGACCTATTGATCAGGCTCAAGCCGGGTCGGCGGGCGCGGGCCAAGATAGGTTTCGCGACGTGCGCGCCAAACGGCCCAGCGGTCTTGCCGGCCCTGAAAAGGCTTGGACGTGTCGAGACCAGGGCAGACCCTTTCGTTCAAGGACGGCTCTCTTGATTGAGACCTCCAACGGTGCAATCGGACGCATTCAAGGCGGTCGCGGGCCAGACACGGCGACGGCGCAGCCTGCGAAGCACATCCTTGTTCCGAACGCATCGCTCAGAAACCGTATGGGTGAGCTATTTACTCGAACAGCGGCCCGGCCGCCCGGATTTCGCCGGTCTCGATGCCATTCCAGTTGGTGAGCGTCCGCCGCGCGAACGCGTCGAGCGCCGCGCGCCCCTCGCCATCGATCGGCAGAAAGCGCCGGATCAGCGCCGCCATGATGGCCTCGGCGGCGCGCTTGGCGCCGTCATCGCATTTGATTGCGATGCCGTAGCCGAGGTCGGGCAGGGCCGCGCAATGCACGCCCTCCGCGCCCGCTTTGACGAAGACGCGCTCGCCGAGACGCTCCATCAGCACGGTGTCGAAGCGGCCGGTGCCGGCCACCATGAATGGATGCGCCGCGACCGCTCGGCGAATGCGCGCCGCGGCTTTCGCGCAGTCGCGCGAGATGCCGATCCCGCTTCCAAATTTGGCGAAGCCGAAGGCGAGAGCGGTCAGCGGGATGGCGTAGGTCGGGATCGAGCAGCCGTCGATGGCGCGAGCCTCGTCGCCGTGGGACGCGCCGGTCAGGTCTTCCAAAGCCGCCCGCACCACCTCCTGCACCCGGTGGGTCGGGGCGATGTAACCCGTCGGGTCTACGCCGAGGCCGCAGGCTAGGCAGATGAAGCCGGCATGCTTGCCGGAGCAATTGTTGTGCAGGGCCGACGGCTTTGCATGGCTGGCGGCAAGCCTCCGGGCCGCCTTCTCGCTCAGCGGCCAATGCGCGCCGCATTCGAGACAAGCCGCGTCCCGCCCGGCTTTGGCGAGCATCGCCGCCGCGGTCTCGACATGCTCCCGCTCGCCTGCGTGCGACCCGCATGCCAACGCGATCTGCGCATCCGTCAGCCGAACTGGTCCGCAATGCCGCTTTCGACAAGCGGAAGCGCTTGCAGCGCCTTCACGGCCGAGCGGGGAAAGACGCGGCGCTCGACGTCGCCGAGCGCGAGCACCATCGCGCCTTCGGCATCGACCACGGCGGCGGCGGCGTGATGCCGCGACTCGACCTCGGGCCCGCGCGTCACCTCAACCAGAACCGGGTTGTCCATCGCGATGCTCCCGTCGTATGCGGCGCTCTTGCGCCCAGTCAAGGTCAAGCCCTAGCCGACGGCTTTGGTTGCCGATGCCTCGGAGTGCGGCTAAAGCCAGGGAAGAGGGCGAAAACGCTTATGGGGGATTCATGCGGGTTGCGATGATTGGGAGCGGGTATGTCGGCCTGGTGTCGGGCGCGTGCTTCGCCGATTTCGGGCACGACGTCATCTGCGTCGACAAGGACCCGGCCAAGATCGACGCGCTGCGGCGCGGCGAGATGCCGATCTTCGAGCCGGGGCTGTCGGATCTCGTCGCCAACAACGTGCGCGAGGGCCGCCTGTCCTTCACGACCGACCTGACCGAGGCGGTGCGCAACGCCGACGCGGTGTTCATCGCGGTCGGCACGCCCTCGCGGCGCGGCGACGGCCATGCCGACCTGTCCTACGTCTATCAGGCGGCGCGCGAAATCGCGGCGCGCGCTCGACGGCTATACGGTCGTCGTCACCAAATCGACCGTGCCGGTCGGCACCGGCGACGAGGTCGAGCGCATCATCCGCGAGACCCGGCCCGAGGCCGACTTCGCCGTCGTCTCGAACCCGGAATTCCTGCGCGAGGGCGCGGCGATCGCCGACTTCAAGCGGCCCGACCGCATCGTCATCGGCACCGAGGACGAGCGCGCGGCCGCGACGTGATGACGGAGGTCTACCGCCCGCTCTACCTCAACCAGGCCCCGATCCTGGTCACCTCGCGGCGCACGGCGGAGCTGACCAAATACGCCGCCAACGCCTTCCTGGCGACCAAGATCACCTTCATCAACGAGATCGCCGATCTGTGCGAGCAGGTCGGCGCCAACGTGCAGGAGGTCGCGCGCGGCATCGGCCTCGACAACCGCATCGGCGTCGAAGTTCCTGCATGCCGGGCCGGGCTACGGCGGCTCGTGCTTTCCCAAGGACACGCTGGCGCTGATCAAGACGGCGCAGGACCACGAGGCGCCGATCCGCATCGTCGAGACGGTGGCGGCGGTCAACGACCAGCGCAAGCGCGCCATGGGCCGCAAGGTGATCGCGGCCTGCGGCGGCAGCGTGCGCGGCAAGACGATCGCGGTCCTGGGCCTGACCTTCAAGCCCAACACCGACGACATGCGCGATGCGCCCTCGCTATCGATCATCGCGGCGCTGCAGGACGCGGGCGCGAGCGTGCGGGCCTACGATCCGGAGGGCATGGAGCAGGCGCGCGCGCTGCTCGACGGCTGTGGATTACGCACCGGACCCCTATGCCTGCGCGGCGGGGCGCCGACGCGCTCGTGATCGTCACCGAGTGGGACGCGTTCCGCGCCCTCGACCTCGACCGCATTCAAACCATGCTCAAACAACCCGTCCTGGTGGACCTGCGCAACATCTATCCCCCGGACGACATGAAGCGGCGCGGCTTCACCTACGTCAGCGTCGGGCGTTCGAACGGCGCGGCGCACGAGGCGGCTTTCTGACCTCTTGCGATCAAAACGTGCGATTGGGGCCGCTTTCCTTCGGTCGGGTCGGAGTCCTCCCGCGATGCAAACCTTCTTCGTCGAGATCAAATGCAAGCTCGGCAAAACGTATCAGGTCGCCAGCGCGCTCGCGGACCGGGAGATCGCTTCCGAGATTTATTCCACGGCAGGCAACTACGACATTCTCGCCAAGTTTCACGTCGACGACGCGGTCGACATCGGCCATTTCGTGGCCGAGAACGTGCAGACCATCCCTGAAATCCAGGACACCCGCACCATCATCACGTTCAAGGCGTTCTGAGCCGACGCGGGGCGCTGGGGCGAGAGTCGTCCGCCGTGCAAGCCGAACGCCCTCGTCGCAGACTGAGAGGGCGACGCCCAGGTATGAAGCGCTGGGCGGCTTGGGATGAGGACAAGAGGGGACGAGGCAGGGTCGGCCGCGATCCAGGCGCACGGAAGCGGGCGTCAGGCAACGAGCAGGTGGCTGTTGGAGCCGGCGGCGTACTGCACGGCGAGATGGCTGCGTTCGTCCGGTCACGGCTTGAGGGTGCGCCCGCCGACTTGAAGCCCGCCCCATCGAGGCCTTGGCCGTTCTCCGACGGCGATGGCTTCATCCCAAGTGAGGAGAGGCGGCCGGAATGCGTCCGCCCCCTCGCACCTGCGGCAAGCGGTCGGCCCCGCTCACCTGATGATCACGCCAGGCCCCAACAGGACAGGAGCGAGATTAAACAGGACGGCGACGAGAATTATGAAGCCGATCGCCGCGCCGGCCAACCGAAACGCGACATCTTTGCCCAACTGCCGATCGAAGTAAGATCCAACCGCCGCGAAGCCGCCGATCAAGAGCGCCACCAGCGTGGAAGCCACGAGGATCGCAATGAATCCGCGAACGAAGCTCAGCCCTCGCAATTCAAAAACGATTCCTGTCCCGACCGCCACGATCAGCAGCGCACCCAGGAGCGGCGGTAAACTTCTCGTATAGTCCGAGAGGTCCATCTTGCCGCGGGGGGATAACGGAGACGTGCTCATTGCATCTTAGCCGGGAGCGTCACCAAATCGCTAGAAGCAGAAGCCGCAGTCCCACTTCTGGGTTCCAGGAGCGCAAACGAAATGCGGCGGACGAGAAACCCATCCGCCGCGTTGTTGCGCACCATTGGTCCGGGCGTACCCGGTACCTGCTTCGCAAGACGGTTAGCGCTTCGAATCCTTGTCTCGGGCCGACTGCGGAGGCTTGAAAGCCGCGCCCGCGACCCGCGTTGTCGTCTCGAAAAGATCCTTCCAGCGCTGAGTCGTGTCCTCGTAAGCCTTCCGGATAGCCCTCGCCTGCGCTTGCACCGCCTCGGCGGGCGAGGTGGCCGTCAGGGTCGAGCGCCAGACGTCGAGCGCGGCTTCGGCCTGCGCGCGGACGAGGTCGAGCACCTTGCCGTTGATTTCGGCGAAGCCGCTCGTCATGGCGGCCGTGTTCCCCGTCATGGCTTGGCGCAGGGCCTCACTGGATTGCTGGACTTGGGCGTAGGCCGTCCGGGTTGTCTCGGCGCCTATTCCCGCCACGGCTGCAAGGGGAGCGGCGGCGGCCTCCGGCTTGGAGGGAGAGCCGCGACGCGTCGTGGCGTCGCGGTCCGCAAGCGTGGGTCTGGCAGGCTCGGGCTTCGCAGGCGCTTCGGACGCGACATTCGCCGATGGCTGAGGAGTTGGGAGCGCCTGTTTCTCTGCTTCGGCCTTCTTCGGCGCCGGCGACGCGGGGGACCTGGGCGCTGTTTTCGCCGCGGCGGGCTCCGGCTTTGCCGCAGGGGTCTTTGCAGGCTCCGTCTTGGCGAGGGCTGCTGGCGCTGGTTCACGCTTGATCGCCGCTGGGGCGCTTGGGGCAGCCTTGGGCTGGGCGGCGCCGGCGCCGGTCGCACCCTGACGGGAGGCCGTCGGTGCAGGCTGGGAGACCGGAACGGATTTCTCAGCCGCCTTGGTTGGGGCGGGCGTTTCCACCTTCGTGGACTTTCCTGCCTTGGCCGTCGCGGGAGCCGGCTTCGCCTCGGCTTTGCTATTGACCGGCGCCGAAGCGCCGGCCTTGCTGTCGTTCTTCATCGTTCTCTCCAAAGTTGGAGCGGGGCAGCCGATGCTGCCTTACTTCTTGCTCGTTCCGCCCCGAGCGCCCTGGGTCGCCTGATCGGCCGCCTCTTGCGTGGTGCGGACGCCTTGGCTTATGGCGGACTGCGCCATCGAGCCGAATTCCTTCATCTGGGCCTGCAAGGCGGCGAACTGAGACCGCACGAACTCCGACTGAAGCTGAACCGCCTCCTGAACGTCCTTGGCGCGCACAAGCCTCTGGGCATGATCGAAAGCCGCCGAGAGATTTTGCTCGGCATAGTTCAGGGTCTTGTGCGTCATGTCCTTGGCGCTTGCCTGGACCGTGTTCGCAGAACCTTCGAACGTGTCAACCGTGCGGCGTGCGGCGCTCAAGAAGCTGTCAACGGCTTTGCGCGCCTGCTCGACGCTCTTTTCGGCGAAGTCACGCATCTCGGCCGGGATCTCGTAATTCGGGGTCGGGGTATTAGCCATGGTTGACTCTCCTCTAGGATTGGATTGTGCGATGCACAAATATTATTTTGCACCGCAAAAGCAACCAGTTTTTTACGCCCGTTAACCTTGACGCAAGGTAAAAGCCTACGCCAGCCCTTTCAGGTGGGTGTTCCACCGCCAAAATTCCATTAAGTCTCCATTAATTATGAGGTTGCCGCGCTACCGTCCGGGAGGTTGGCTCAGTGGAGTTCGTATTCGAGGACGTGGCGGAGGCGCTTGCGGACGATCCCGCCTGCACGGGGTTCCTGCAATCGGACGCAGCGCTCCTTTTATGGGACCGCTCGGCCGAACGCCTGCTCTGGTCGTCGCCCTCCGCCGCATGGCTGCGCGAGGCATTTGCCGTCAATGGCGAGGGGCGCCCTGACCCTGCGCTGCCGGCGCTCGAACGCTTGCGGGCTCTCGGCGGAGGGCTGGCGCCGCGGCGCGGCATCCGCCTGGAGTTGCTCTGGTTCGATGCGGACCGCTCTGCTCCGCCTGTGACATGCGCGTGCCGGATCGTAGCCCTGCCGTCGAGCGAGGACGTCTTGCTCACCGCTCCGGTCGGATCCGCCCTCAAGCCGGCGTCGCATCCATCGCTTGGGCGACCGAAATCGGCAGAGAAGGCCAGCGATGCCGCCTTGGAGGACTCAGCCGTGGCCCAGAGCCATGCGAACGAGCACCCGAATGCGCCGGAGCGGAACGGGATCCATGATGCGCCGGCTCGCCTACGCCGCGGCGCCGTCCGGTTCACGTGGCAGGCTGACCCGGCAACGCGGTTCACCGCCGTGTCGCCCGTTCTGGGTGAAATCGTCGGTCCAGAGAGCGCCGCCATCCTCGGGCGAACCTGGGAGGAACTCGCGAACGATTGCGTGATCGATCCGTCCGGCGCTGTTGCGGAGCTGCTCGCCAATCGCGAGACCTGGAGCGGGCGGCTGGTCTACTGGCGCATCGGCCAAAGCGAAGCCGCCGTGGCGGTCGACCTCGCGGGCATGCCGGTGTTCGGAAGCGAGCGGCAGTTGCGCGAGTTCCGCGGGTTCGGGCTGTGCCGCGCCGATGTGATCGTTCCGTGGCCCAGAGCGAACGCAAACGCCTCCCGGAGCGGTTCTCACGGGCGTCCGACCGGGCTGGCAGGCGATCCGGCTTCAGACGATAGGGAGGCCGGCCGATCCTTTGAAGGCGCTGCGCCGGCGGCTGTGTCGACCGAGACGTCCGACCCGGCAAACGGTCCCTCATCGACCGCTGGCCCGCCTTCGCCGGAGAGCGCGACAGCCGTCCGGCATGACGATCCGCCGCTGCGGGCTTCGACATCGCCGCCGGACACGGCCGGACGTTGCGCTCACGACGAAAGCGCGCCGTTGAGAGATGCAGAGCCTGCGGCCCCCCAGGAAACGTCGTTGAACGCGCTCAGCGGAACAGCGAGGGGGCGCTTGGGCCAGGATCGGCCTGCGCCCTTGCGTGCCGTCGAGAGGTCTTCATCCCGCGATTGGCAGGTCTTCAGCGATGTCGGGCCAGCCGAAAGTCATGCCGCGCGGAGCGGCGCAGAATCCAAGCCGCGCCTCTCGGTCGCCGAACGAAGCGCCTTTCGCGAGATCGCTCGCGCGCTCGGCGCCCGTTTCGCAGGCGACGATCCGCCCGAGATCATCGAGGAGCCGAGGCGCTCCGCCGAAATCGTGCCCGCGCCCCGCCCGCAGGGTGCCTCGCCGGACCCGATTCGGGTCCTGGACCAGCTGCCGGTCGGCGTTCTCGTCCACCGGGGCGAGCGGCCGATCTTTGCGAACCGCGTGCTCCTCGATTGGCTCGGTTACGGCGATGTCGAGGCGCTGGCGGCGGATGGCGGGGTCGCGCGCTTGTTTCGGGGCTGGCCGCATGAACCCGATCGCTCGGAGGAAGGAGCATCGCCGCTGACCGTGTCCACCCGTCACGGCCGCAAACTCGCCGTTGAAGCGCGGCTCACAGCCGTTGAGTGGGGCGATGCGCCGGCGGGTCTGATGCTCATCCGCAAGCTCCCGGAAGCCGACCCGGCCCATTGCGTCCAAGCGCTCGAGCTTGAGCTGGAGGCTCGCGAAGCCCGTGTGCAGGAGCTGTCCGCGATTCTCGATACGGCGACTGACGGCGTGCTCGTTCTCGACGCCGCCGGCCGCATCCTGGCGCTGAACCGGTCGGCGGAGGCCTTGTTCGGCTATGACCAGAAGGAAGTGGCGGGCGAGCCGATCACCGTGCTTCTCGCTCCCGAGAGTCACGCCGCAGCCCTCGAATATCTTGAACGGCCTGCAAGCGAACGGCGTGGCGAGCCTGCTGAACGACGGCCGCGAGGTGATCGGCCGCGCCCGGCAGGGCGGGGCCATCCCGCTGTTCATGACCATGGGCCGTGTGAGCGATGGTCCGGAGCGCAAGATGAGCGCGGTGCTGCGCGACATCACGGCTTACAAGAAGGCCGAAGGCGAACTTCATGCCGCCAAGCATGCGGCCGAGGAGGTGAACGCGCAAAGATCGGACCTCCTCGCCAGGATCAATCACGAAATCCGCACCCCCCTCAACGCCATCATCGGATTCGCCGAGATGATGCTGGAGGAGCGCTTCGGCCCGATGGGCAACGAGCGCTACAAGGATTATTTGAAGGACATCCACGCCTCCGGCCGCCGAATCATGAACCTGGTCAACAATCTTCTCGACCTGGCGAAGATCGAGGCGGGACGAGTGGAGTTGTCGTTCACCGCCGTCAATCTGAACGCTCTCGTCGCGAGTTGCATGACGCTGATGCAGCCGCAAGCGGCGCGCGAGCGCATCGTCATGCGGACGAGCTTCGCACAGCGGCAGGTGTCGATCATGGCGGATGAGCGTTCGATGCGCCAGATCGTGCTCAACATCGTCTCGAACGCGATCCAGTTCACGGATGCGGGCGGACAGGTGATCGTTTCGACCGCCGTGACGGACCGCGGCGAGGTCGCGCTCCGGGTGCGCGACACCGGCATCGGCATGGCCGAGGGAGAAATCGAGGCGGCGCTCAAGCCGTTCGGCCAGATTGGGACGGCGCGCGCGCGGCGACGGCACGGGCCTTGGGCTGCCGCTCACGAAGGCGCTTGTCGAAGCGAACCGCGGGGCCTTGCAGATCGTCAGCGTTCCCAACGAGGGCACGCTGGTCGAGATCCTTTTCCCGCCGACGCGGGTTCCGGCGGAATAGCGGAAGGGCGAAGCGAGCGATGCATTTCGCGCTGACCGACGAGGAAGAGATGATCCGCGAGGCGGCTCGGCGGATCGCGGCGGATCGGCTTGCGCCCCTCGCGGCGCGCCTCGACCTCGGCGAGGGGCGGGCGGAGCTTTTCGGACAATCTCAAGGCTGCTGGCCGCGAACGGCTTCATGGCGCTGAACGTCGCGGCCGGATCACGGCGGCACGGAAGCCGGCACGGTCGCCTTCGCGCTGGCGGTGGAGGAACTCGCCCACGCCTGCGCCGCGACGGCCGTAACCGTCTCCGTCACCAACATGGTCGGCGAGGTCGATTCAGGCGGTCGGGTCCGAGGCGCAGAAGCGGACGCTATCTGCCGCTGCTGGCGGACGGGACCTACCCCGCGGGCGCCTTCTGCCTGACCGAGGCAGGCGCGGGCTCGGACCCGAGCGCGCATGACGACGCGCGCCCGCCGCGACGGCGACGGCTGCTTGATCGAGGGCGAAAAGATCTACATCACCAGCGCCGAGTACGCCGGGTTGTTCGTGGTCTGGGCCGTGACGGACCCCGACGCGCCGAAGGGGAAGGGCATCTCCTGCTTCCTGGTCGAGCGGGACGCGCCGGGCCTCGTCATTGGCAAGGCCGAGAAGAAAATGGGCCAGACTGGCTCGGCCGCCAATGCCGTGCGCTTCGACGGCTGCCGCGTGCCGGCGGACGCCCTGATGGGGCGCGAGAACGACGGCTTCCGGATCGCGGTCGGCGAACTCGCCGGCGGGCGCATCGGCGTCGCCGCGCTCTCGCTCGGCATCGCCCGCGCCGCCATGGATGCGGCGAAGGCCTACGTCAAGGAGCGCCGGCAGTTCGGGCAGGCCATCGCCGACTTTCAGGGCGTGCAGTGGATGATCGCCGACCGCGAGGTCGATCTCGAAGCGGCGCGCCTCCTCATTCTCCAGGCGGCGCCACCTCAAGGACCAGCGGCGGCCCTTCGCCAAGGCGGCCTCGATGGCGAAGCTGTTCGCCTCGGAAGCGGCGCATCGCGCCACCGACACGGCGATCCAGCTCCACGGCGGCGCCGGCTACATCAGGGACTATCCGGTCGAGCGTTACGCGCGCGACGCCCGCATCACGCGGATCTACGAGGGCACATCGGAAATCCAGCGGCTGATCATCGCCCGCGAGACCTTGCGGCAATAAACGGGACGCCGACGATCGTTCGGGCATGGACGAAGCCCGCTCGAACCGTCACCGCCGCGCAGCCGTTCTCCATTCGACGGGGCCCTGATCCGGGGCCGGAGACCTGCGATGAGCACCTACCGCCTGGACAAGCTGTTCGCGCCCCGCTCCCTCGCGCTCGTCGGCGCGAGCCCCCGCGAGGGCTCGCTTGGCCATGCCGTCCTGCGCAACCTGCGCGAGGCCGGTTTTCCGGGCCGGATCGATCTGGTCAACCCGAAGTATGCCGAGGTGGACGGCGCTCCTTGCGCCGCGCGGATCGAGAACCTCGCGGACGCGCCGGACCTCGCCGTCATCGCCGCCCCGCCCGCGGCCGTGCCGGGCCTCGTCGCCGTGGCGGGCCGGCGAGGCGTGGCGGCGGCGATCGTTCTGACCGGCGGTCTCGGTCATGGACCGGGTTCGCTGGCGGATGCGGCGCGTGTTGAGGCCCACGGGCACGGGCTTCGGCTCGTCGGGCCGAATTGTCTCGGCGTGCTCGCGCCGGCCAGCCGGCTCAACGCCAGCTTCGCGGCGCGGGGCGCGAACGCCGGAGACCTCGCCCTCATTTCGCAGTCGGGTGGAATTGCAGCCGGTCTCGTGGAATGGGCGGCGCAGCGCCACGTGGGCTTCTCCGCCGTGGTCTCGCTCGGCGATAACGTCGATGTCGATTTCGGCGATTGTCTCGACTATTTCGCGATCGACCGCGCGACCCGCGCCATCCTGCTCTACGTCGAAGCCGTCAACGACGCGCGCAAGTTCATGTCCGCCGCGCGGGCGGCGGCGCGCGCCAAGCCGGTCGTGGTGATCAAGTCGGGCCGCCATGCGCAAGGTGCGAAGGCCGCCGCGACGCACACCGGCGCGCTCGCCGGCGCGGACGCCGTCTATGAGGCCGCGTTTCGCCGCGCCGGCCTCTTGCGCGTCTCCGATCTCGACGAGATGTTCGCAGCCGCCGAGACGCTCGGGCGCCAGAAGCCTTTTCCGGGCAGGCGCCTCGCTGTCCTGACCAACGGCGGCGGCCTCGGCGTGCTGGCGGTCGACCGTCTGATCGACCTCGGCGGCACGCTGGCCGCGTTGTCGGCGGAGGCCTTGACGCGCCTCGACCGGCTGCTGCCGGCGGCTTGGTCACGCGCCAATCCGGTCGACATCGTCGGCGATGCGGATGCGGCCCGCTACGCCGGCGCGATGGAAGCGCTTCTGGACGACGATGGCAACGACGCCGTGCTCGTGCTCCAGGTGCCCACCGCCCTTGCCAGCGCGTCCGAAGCCGCCGAAGCCGTGGTCGAAATCGTCCGACGTGAGCGCGCCAAGGGCTTCCGTCGCAAGCCCGTGTTCGTCGGTCTGGCTCGGGGAGAATCCGGCTGCGGCTCAGGCCTTTGAAGAGGCGGGAATCCCGCATTTCGCGACCGAGGCGGACGCCGTGCAAGGCTTCATGCATCTCGTGCGCTACCGCGAGGCGCAAGAACTGCTCATGGAGACGCCGGACAGCCTGCCGGGGGATTTCGCGCCGGATGTCGCAACGGCGCGCGCGATCATCGCCGGCGTCGTTCAAGATGGGCGGACATGGCTCGACCCGCTGGAAGTGAATGGACTCCTGCGCGCCTACGGCGTTCCGGTCGCCCCGATCGCCCTCGCCGAGACGGCGGACGAGGCTGCGACCGCAGCCCGCCCTATTTTGGCCGAGGGCGGCACGGTGGCGGTCAAGGTTTCGTCGCCGGACATCATTCACAAATCCGACGTCGGCGGCGTCAAGCTCGACCTCACGAGCGAAGCGGCGGTGCGCCGGGCGGCGCTCGACATCTTCGAGCGCGCCAAACGTCTCAAGCCCGACGCCCGCATCACCGGCGTCACGGTTCAGCCGATGGTGCGCCGCCCGAAGGCGCGCGAGCTGATCGCGGGCCTCGCGGACGATCCGACTTTCGGGCCGGTGGTGGTGTTCGGGCGCGGCGGAACCGCCGTCGAGGTCATCAACGACAAAGCGCTGGCGCTGCCGCCGCTCGACATGAAGCTGGCCGAGATGCTGATCGCCCGCACGCGCGTATCGCGCATCCTGAAAGCCTATCGCGACGTGCCGGCCGCGGACGAGCAGGCCGTCGCGTTGGTGCTGGTCAAGCTCGCTCAGCTCGCCGCCGACCTGCCCGAGGTGCGCGAACTCGACATCAATCCGCTCCTCGCCGACAAGGACGGCGCTCATCGCGGTCGACGCCCGCGTCGCCGTGGCGCCCGTGCCGGCCGAGAGCCGCAAGGGCCGCGGCCACCCGCGCTTCGCGATCAGGCCCTATCCGAAGGAGTGGGAACGCGAGATCGTCTCGGCGGGCGGACGGCGCGTGTTCGTGCGCCCCGTGCGCCCGGAGGACGAGGGGCTCTTCCTGGACTTCTTCCGGCGCGGTCACGCCGAGGACCTGCGCTTGCGCTTTTTCGCGTCCGATCCGCGAGTTCAGCCACGCCTTCCTCGCGCGGCTGATCCAGATCGACTATGCGCGGGCCATCGCCTTCGTGGCGATCGAGCGTGAGAGCGGCGAGATGATGGGCGTCGTGCGCCTGCACGCGGACGCCAATCACGAACGGGGCGAATACGCCATCCTGCTGCGGTCGGACCTGAAAGGCCAGGGCCTTGGCTGGGAACTGATGCGGTTGATGATCGAGTGGGCGCGCGCCGAAGGTCTCCGCGTCATCGCGGGCGAGGTCCTGCGCGAGAACATGGCGATGCTCGAAGTCTGCCGCCGGCTCGGTTTCGACATCCGCCCCGAGCCGGACGACCCCGAAATCCAGATCGTGTCGCTGGACGTGGCGATGGCGGTGACGACTCGGGAGTCCGCGTAGTCAGACGCAAACCAGGCCGTTACTCCGCGCCGGGCGTTTTGCCCTCTCCAAGCTCGCCGATGTGCTTCTGGGCATAAAGCTGCACACCGATCTGCTTGATCAACTCGAGCTGCGTTTCAAGGAAGTCGATGTGCCCTTCCTCGTCAGCCGCGAGATCCTCGAACATCTCTTTCGTCACGCGGTCGTTGACGGAATCGCAGTATTGCGCCGCTTCGAGATAGAGCGCCCGCGCCTCGTGCTCGGCGGCGAGGTCGCATTCGATGATTTCCTGAACGTTCTGCCCGATCCGCAATGGGTCGAGCACCTGCATGTTGGGAAAGCCTTCGAGGAAGAGGATGCGGTCGGTGAAGCGGTCGGCGTGCTGCATCTCCTCGATGGACTCCTCCCGCCAGCGTTTGGCGAGGTCCCTGTAGCCCCAGTTTTCGAGGAGGCGGTAGTGGAGCCAGTACTGGTTGACCGCGGTCAACTCGCTACGCAGGCCGCGGTTCAGATACTCGATGACCTTTGCGTCGCCCTTCATGGCCGTTCTCTCGCCCTCTACGCCAACTTGGCGCTGAAAGCTTATACGCGAACGGCTTCGATTCGGTTCCTCACAGGTCGGGCCCGACCGCAAGGGCTTCGGCGATGGACAGAGCGTTGCAGCAGCCGCGCGTGCACGGCTCCGCATGTCCGGTCTGAGCTGCGGCGAGCGCCTGGTCCATGATGCTGCGGATGGTGCGCGCGCAATGCCCGCATTCCGGGCTGCAGCCCAGGCAACGATAAACTTGCGCCGGCGTGCGCGGACAGTCCGGCCCCGGATTGAGACAGGCGCGCACATCGCCATCCGTTAGAACGTTGCAAGAGCAGACGATCATCCAGGCCCCACAGTTTGGAATCGTTCGAAACTGTTGTGCTTCAACGGCTTAGCTCAAACACCAAAGTTCAAGTCCTGGCAAGGATCAATCGTCTGACGCGGTCGGATGCCACAGAGGTCGTTGCGCCAAACGAGATCGCCTGATCGGCTTGAGAGACGGGATGCCAACAACCAGGAGCGCACCGCGCTCGCGCTCGAAGAGGGTTTGGTTCGGACTGTCCGGTCGCTCGCGGCCGCCTGGAAGACGCCGGTGCGCCGAGCCGTGTCCTGATACGGCGGCGGCTTGGGATGGACGCCGTGGAAGTCGATGAGCGCCCCCGAGGGCAGCCTGACCCCCGTCCGGATCGAGGGAACGTAGCCGTCGATCAGGCCAGCTCGAACCGCGACAGGAGGTGCAGCCCGGAGTAATCGGGGCGCGGGCGGGTCAACCGATGAGGGTAGCGCACCTTCACGGACGCGAGCTGCGCATCCCACCACACGTCGGTTTCGACCAGGAGGACAAGGTCGTCGAGCCGGTCAATGAGATCGAGAAGGGGCCTCGCCCGCCGGTTGGTCATCAGGACGTTCGCGGCGAGCAGTCGAAAGCGCGACGGCTCCGGGCAGGAGGCCGGAATCTTGGCTTCGGTCGCGTGGAGGGGCGTGTAGGGCCAGATGCTGACGAGCTGACAGGCCAGCGCGATGGGAGCGTAGCCCTTGCGCCGCGTTCCCCTACGCCGCTCAGTCGTCCCGCTTCATGCTGCCCTCGAACTTGAACTGGGGCGCGTTTCGAAGATCCTCGCGGGTGGTGTTGATGACGGCGCGATAGCTATCGCCTTGGCGCATGATCACGACCGAGGCTGGGTCGACCGACACATAGCGCTCGCCAATCCCCAGGAAGCCGCCGACGCCGATCACAAGGGCTTTGATCGTCTTGCCATTGTCGATGATGACGTCCTCGATCTCGCCGACTTTCTCGTTCTGCAAGTTGTAGACGTCGAGTTCGTAGAGGTTCGAGAGCGGCATGTCGGTCGGCTGCACGGTGTAGAACGTCATGCGCACCGTGGTCGGGTCGATCGTGCGCAAGCCGGGCTGCGTAGCCGATCCAGGCTGCGTCGCCGTTCCGCTCCCGCCTGCACCAGGCGCGGGAGCCGGCTGGTTCGTCTGCGACAGGGCAAGCCCGGTCAGAAGCGGAAGGGCGCAAATCGCGAGAAGCAGGCGTCTTTGGCATGATGACAAGCTCCAGATGGCAACGCTTTGCAACGCCCGCGCTTTGCAGGAGTTCCTCAACGGACGGCGGCAGTCGTCACGGACAGGGTTCCGACCTTAAGGCGCCAGACCGACGGGAGCTTCCGAGATGGCTGATCCAGACCCGCGGCCGCGCGCCGATCGGCGCCAGTTGCAGCAGATCATCGCCGGGCTGACCGAGGGCGTCATTCTCATCGATCCCGACCAGACGATCTTGTGGGCGAACGAGGCGGCCCTCGCCATGCATGGGGCCGAGACGATGCAGGAACTGGGCGCGACGGTCGACGACTACCGGGACCGGTATCGGCTCCGCTACCGCAACAACCACCCGGTCCCCGCCGGCGACTATCCCCTGGATCGCGTGGCGGCCGGAGAGGTGTTCAGCGATGTCGTCGTCGAAGTCGCGCTGAAGGGAGAGGACGAGCCGCGCTGGACGCATCGCATCCGCAGCCTGGTGCTCACGGACGCGGACGAAGCGCCGGACTGCCTCGTGCTGGTGCTGCATGACGCGACCGAACGCTTCGAGGCGGAGGAACGCTTCGAGCGCACCTTCGGCGCCAACCCGGCCCCGGCCATCATCTGCCGGATCGCGGACCTGCGCTACGTCAAGGTCAATCAGGGCTTCCTGGAAATGACCGGCTACGCGCGCGAGGACGTGATCGGCCGCTCCGTCTACGAGATCGACGTCCTCGAACAAGCGGACAGAAGAGACCTTGCGATCGAGCGCCTCAACGAGGGCCGGACGATTCCGCAGATGGAGGCGATGCTCCGGGTGACGGACGGCGGCGCCAAATTCGTCATCGTGGCGGGGCAGCCGATCGAGATCGGCGACGAAGCCTGCATGCTTTTCACCTTCGTCGACCTGGAGCCGCGCAAACGGGCGGAGGACGCCCTGCGCAGTAGCGAGGAGCGGTTCTCGAAGGCGTTCCGGCTCGCGCCCGTCCCGATGACGGTCGTTGACGTCGCGGACGGATTCCGCATCCTCGACGTCAATGACGCGTTCACGGCCGCCACGGGCTATATCGCCGAGGAGGCGATCGGGCGCACGATTCCGGACCTTGGACTCTGGCAGCCCTCAGCGGCGCGGCGCGACCTCGAAGCGCTCTTGAAAAAGAGCGGAAGCGTGCGCGGATTCGAGATTGAGTTGCGGCCGAAGCAGGGCGATGCGCTCGACGGCCTCGTCTCGGCCGAGACGGTCAGCATCAACGGCCAGGACTGCCTCTTGTGCGTTGTGCAGGACATCACCGACCGCAAGCGGTCCGAGGCGGAGCTTGTCGAAGCCATCGAGGCGGTCATGCGCGATGCGTCCTGGTTCAGCCGCACCGTCATGGAGAAGCTCGCCAATCTGCGCCATCCGCAGCGGTCGAGCGGGGCATTGGCGGGGCTCGACGACCTCACGGCCCGCGAACGGGAGATCCTCGGCTTGATCGCCCGAGGACTCGCCGACAAGGAGATCGCCCAGCAGCTTGGCCTCTCCAACAGCACGATCCGCAACCGCGTCTCGGCGATCTACCGGAAAATCGGCCTCAAGCGCCGGAGCGCCGCCATGGTCTGGGCGCGGGAACGGGGCTTCACGGGCGAGGCGACCGCGAACGCCCGCCGGGCGCAGACGCAATAAGGACATTTGTACCGGACAAGCGGTACGGATAAGCCTGTTGCGTCAGGCTGCGGCTGCCTACCTTGGGCGCGCCGGCAGGCCGCGGACTGAAGCTTCGGCGAGCATGTCGGCCCGGCCGTTTTTTTGAAAACGATCCTCAAGACAGGAGACCGTCATGGACAAGGACCGGATCGAAGGCGCCGGCAAACAGGCGAAGGGCGCCGTCAAGGAAGCATTCGGGAAAATGACGGGGGACGCGAAGACGCAAGCCGAAGGCGCTGCGGAGAAAGCGGCCGGCAAGGCCCAGAACGCCGTCGGAGGCGCGAAGGACGGCGTGCGCGACGCCTTGAAGAAGTAGGCCGATCCTCATGGACGAAGCGCCTCGTGCGCTCCGAGCGCGACATGGGAGTGTCCGTCGACATGGGAGTCCGGCTACTGCGCCCTGGCCTCAGATCGAGCCGAGCCGGAGACCGCCGGCCAACCGTGTGTGCGATGAACATCGAACGGCCCCTTCGCGACGCCTTGCTCGGAGCCGTGCCGTCCCTGCGGGCGTTCGCGATCTCGCTCACCAACGATCCCATAAGGGCCGACGATCTGGTCCAGGACACGCTTCTTCGGGCGCTCTCGCGCATGGACCAGTTTGAGCGCGGTACGAACCTGAATGCGTGGCTGTTCACGATCCTGCGCAATCTCTTCCACACGGAGTACCGCAAGCGGCGGAGGGAGGTCGAGGACCCGGACAATGCTCACGCCGCGCGTCTGGCCGTGCGGCCCGAGCAGGGCTCGCGCCTCGAGTTCGAGGACTTCCGGGCCGCCTTAGCCAAGCTCACGCCGGACCAGCGCGAAGCACTGCTCCTCGTCGGCGCGCAGGGCATGTCTTACGAGGAAACGGCGGCGGTTTGCGGGGTCGCCGTCGGCACCATCAAGAGCCGGGTCAATCGGGCGCGCGCGCGCCTCGCCGAACTGCTCGCGCTGAACGATGTCGAAGAGATCGGGCCCGACAGCCTGACGCGGGCGGTCGTGAGGCCTCCTTGAGCGCAGGAGCCCGCCGGCGCGGGATAAGCTTACCCGCCGTCGAGCGATATCTTAAGTTCGAGCCCTCACGCCGAGTCGGCAATGCGGCTCGCATCACAACAACCTCGCCGTGCGGACGATGGCGAGCGCGGCTTGACGTTTGCCGCATGACGTCCCGCCACGCCGCGAGCGGCTTAAAGAGACCATCATGACGAACAAGGCTCGCGTTTTGTGCTGTCGCGCATCTGTGAGGGTCCGAGGTTCGCGCGATTGCGAGAGCGAACCATCATGAGCGCGCCTCTGCCCTGGAACGAGACCGACCGTCTCGCCGCGCTGCTGCGTTATGGAATCCTGGATACCCCGCCGGAGCCGGCCTTCGACAACATCACGCGGGTGGCTTCGCTCGTGTGCAAGGCGCCGATCGCCGTCGTCAATCTCATCGCCGACACGCGCCAGTTCTTCAAGTCGGAGATCGGTCTCGGGGTGCGCGAGACCCCGCTCGACATCTCGCTTTGCGCTCAGGCCATCCTGCAACCCGGGGTCACCGTGGTGCCCGACGCGACCAAAGACCCGCGCTTCCACTGCAACCCGCTTGTGACCGGAGAGCCGCATCTGCGCTTCTACGCCGGAGCGAGGCTCGAAACGCCGGACGGTTTGCCGCTCGGCACCGTATGCGTCCTCGACACCGAGGCGAGACCCGAGGGCCTGACGGACGAGCAGCGGGAGGTTCTTCTCGCCCTCGCCCAGCAGGCGATGGCGCAACTCGAACTGAAGCGAACCGTCGATCTGTTGGGCGAAAGCGAGAAGCGCTTCCGAACCCTGGTCGAGGTCAGTCCACAGATCGTCTGGTTCGGCAGCGCCGACGGGCGCATCACCTATTGCAACCCCTATTGGCACGCCTACACCGGACTGACGCCCGAGGACACACATGGCGACGGTTGGGCGAGCGCGGTCCACCCCGACTATCGCGAGCGGGTTCTCGGCGCATGGAAGAGAGCCGTCGAGAGCGTCCAGGGCTACGAGGAGGAAATCCCCTTCCGGCGCGCCTTGGACGGCAGTTACCGTTGGTTCTTGGCCAAGGGATTGCCAATCAAGGATGACGCGGGTCGGGTCGAGCGGTGGATCGGCATCGCGCTCGACATCCATGAGCGGAAACAAGCCGAGGAGGCGCGCGAACTCCTGAGCCGCGAATTGTCGCATCGCATCAAGAACATCTTCGCCGTCGTGAGCGGGCTCGCCATTCTGAGCGCCCGCGGCCGTCCGGACGCCCAGCCCTTCGCCGGAGCGTTCCGAGAGCGTGTCCAGGCCCTGGCTCAGGCCCACGAGTACGTCCGCCCCTACAGCCCGGATTTGCCGCGCTCAGGCGAGCAAACCGTGCAGGGCCTCCTGCGCGCGCTTCTCGCGCCGTACCTGGAGGACCGCCAGGCCCGCTTCAGGGTCGAAGGCGACGACGTTCCCGTCGGCGCTTCGGCGGCGACGGCGCTGGCGCTCATCGTGCATGAGCAGGCCACCAACGCCGTCAAGTACGGCGCTCTTTCCCAGGAAGGAGGGCATGTGCATGTCTCGACCGAACAGGTCGGTGACGAGCTGATCCTGACCTGGCGGGAACGCGGCGGACCCGCCGTCCCGGGGCCGCCGGAGCGGGAGGGGTTCGGCACGCTCATGGCGGCGCGCAGCGTCGCGGGGTCGCTCAATGGGACGATCGTGTACGATTGGGCTCCCACAGGCCTTATGGTGCGGCTTGCGATGCCTGTCGCGGCCCTCTCGCGGTAGAGCCGAGTGTTTTGATGTCCCTCGCTCGATCTGGCCGATCCCGAAGCGTGAGCGCATTAAAACCGGCGGATATGAGGAGGATACTGACATCGGGAGGGCGCACTCTGGTGGAGGCTTGCCCGGCGCAAGGGCCCTTCCGCATCCCCGCTCCGCCGCCTATATCCGGGGCGCCGTCAACAACCGAAAGGAGGTGATCCAGTGTCTCATTGTAAGCGCTGTCACCTCGCTGGGATCGCTCTCTAGCTCTTGAAGGAGCTTATCGCGGGCGCTCTCGGCGCCTCGACCAGCGAGACAATGCGGGGCACGCCGGGCGCACGAACGCCCGGCGTGCCCCTTCCTTTTTCCCGACCTTGGCCATTCGGCGTTCAATCCATGCTCTTGAGCAGCCCTCGAATACCCCGGTAAGCTCAGGTCCGAGCCATGACGGCGCAGCCCCGGCGTCACTCCGAACGGGGCGGAGTCCGGATCGTTCAGGGGAGGTTGCCATGCTGGGCTATGTCGTTCGCATCATCGCGTCCGTTGTCGTTCTGTCGATCTGGTCGAGGCCGGCGCTGCCGGCCGAGCCCAACTGGCCCGACGCGCTGATCATCGGCACCGCGGCTCCCGGCGGAACCTATGCGGTCTACGGCGACGGGCTGGCGAAAATCCTGACCCGCGAACTCGGCCTTCCGGTCACGACCCGCATGACCGAGGGGCCGGCCGAGAACGTCAAACTGCTTGAGGCTGGCGACATCCAACTCGGGTTCGTGACGATGGGCGTCGCACTTCAGGCATGGAACGGCACGGGCGCGTGGACCGGCGGGCGGCAGATGCGGACCATGCGCGCCCTCTTTCCGATGTACGAGACCGTGTTTCAGATCGCGGTCCCTCGCAGCTCGCCGATCCAGGCGGTGGCCGACCTGAACGGAAAACGCATCGGCGTCGGCCCGCAGGGCGGCACCACCAGCGTCTATGCCCCGGAGTTCTTCAAGGTGCTGAAGGTTGCGCCGACGCTCAGCAACGGCGACTGGGGCGATCTCGTCGCTCAGGTCAAGGGCCAGGGCCTGGACGCGATGCTGGTCGCAGCGGGCGTTCCGTTCCCATCGCTGCTTCAGCTCGAACCCGAGGGGGTTCGATACCTTCCGCTGAACGCGCAGCAGATCACCGATCTGCGCCTCGCCATGCCTGAGCTGGCGCCGGCCACAATCGCCGCCGGCGTCTATCCCTCGCTCGGACGGGGCTATCAGACCGTCGGGCTCTACAATTTCGCCGTGGCCCGCAGCGACCTGCCCGACAGTCTCGTTTACGCGATCGTCGACGCCGTCTTTACGCATCAGGATGAATTGATCGAGGCGCATCCGGCCGCGGCCGAGACGACGCCGGCCCGCTTCACGCGCAACACCTTCTTGCCGTTCCACGCCGGCGCGACCCGATGGTACAGCTCTCGGGCCATGACGGGAGTGGACCGCGGGGATTGACCGGATCCGGCGGTCTCCGCGGAGGGGCCGCTGATCGACATGGGGCCGCGCCTTCGACTGACGGGAGCTTCGGATGACCGACATAAACCGCCGCATCGTGCTCGCGTCCCGTCCGCATGGCGAACCGCAGGCGGGCGACTTTCGCCTGGAGACGGTTCCCGTTCCCGAGCCCGGTCCGGGGCAGGTTCTGCTGCGGACGCTCTGGCTCTCGCTCGACCCTTACATGCGCGGGCGCATGAGCGACGCGAAATCCTACGCCAAGCCGGTCGAGATCGGCGGCGTGATGACGGGCGGCACGGTGAGCGAGGTCGTGCGCTCGAACCACCCCGGTTCCGCGCCCGGCGACATCGTGCTCGGCATGGCGGGCTGGCAGGAATACGCGGTCTCGGACGGCTCGGGGCTGCGCAGGCTCGACCCGAACGCCGCGCCGGTCTCGACGGCGCTCGGCGTGCTCGGCATGCCGGGCATGACGGCCTACACGGGCCTGCTCAACATCGGCCAGCCGAAGCCGGGCGAGACGGTCGTGGTCGCGGCGGCGGCAGGGCCGGTCGGCTCGCTCGTCGGACAGATCGCGAAACTGAAAGGATGCCGCGCCGTCGGGATCGCGGGCGGGCCGGACAAGTGCCGCTATCTCACCGACGAACTCGGCTTCGACGCCGCGGTCGACCACCGCGCGCCGGACATGGCCGAGCGCCTGCGCGCGGCGTGCCCCGAACGGGATCGACGTCTACTTCGAGAACGTCGGCGGCGCGGTGTGGGACGCGGTGTTCCCGCTGCTCAACGACTTCGCGCGGGTGCCGGTCTGCGGCCTCGTCGCCCACTACAACGCCACCGAGCTGCCCGCAGGCCCCGACCGGACGCCCGTGCTGATGCGGGCCGTCCTGACGAAGCGGCTGACTATGCGCGGCTTCATCGTCTGGGATTTCGCCTCGGAGGAAGGGACGTTCCTGCGCGAGGCCGGCGGTTGGCTGCGCGAGGGCTAAGATCAAGCACCGCGAGGACATCGTGGACGGGCTGGAGAACGCGCCGGCGGCCTTCATGGGCCTCTCTGAAAGGCAAGAACTTCGGCAAGCTTCTGGTGCGGGTCGCGAAGCCGACAGCCCGGTAAGATCGCCGGAGAAGACGCAGGGAACATGAGAGCAGAACAGATGGAAAACGGCTCTGCGGGCGCCATCCCGCCTAATCCTCTTCTCGGCGAATGGGCCACCCCCTTCGAGTTGCCGCCCTTCGCCGAGGTCGCGCCTGAGCATTTCCGCCCGGCCTTCGATCAGGCGCTGGCGGAGCATCGCGCCGAGATCGAAGCTATCGCCGACGATCCGGCTTCGCCGAGCTTCGCGAACACGATCGACGCCTTTGAAAAGGCCGGGCGCGGCCTCGACCGAGTCGCGTCCGTGTTCTTCAATCTAACCGGCGCGCACACGAGTGACGCCATCCAGGCGATCGAGCGCGAGATCGCGCCGGTGCTCGCGCGGCATCGCAGCGCCATTTTTCTGAACACGGCCCTGTTTCGCCGCATCGACGATCTTTTCGTACGGCGCGAATCCTTAAGCCTCACGCCTGAGCAGGCGCGGGTTTTGGACCGCTATCACATCATCTTCGTGCGAGCCGGCGCGCGGCTCGACCCCGCCGCGAAGGAGCGCCTCGCCGCCATCACCGAACGGCTCGCCACGCTCGGCACCCGGTTCAGCCAGAACGTGCTCGCCGACGAGCGGGATTATACGCTCGTCCTCGAAACCGAGGAGGACCTCGCCGGGCTGCCGACCTTCGTGCGCGCCGCAGCGGCGCGCGCCGCCGCCGACCGGGGGCTCGAGGGCAAACACGTCATCACGCTGGCGCGCTCCTCCATCGACCCTTTCCTGCAATTCTCGGCCCGGCGCGACCTGCGCGAGCGCGCCTTCGAGGCCTGGACCAGCCGCGGCGATAACGGCGGCGAAACCGACAACAAGGCCGTGATCGCCGAGACGATCGCGTTGCGGGCCGAACGAGCGAAGCTGCTGGGCTACCCGACCTTCGCGCACTTCCGGCTCGACGATACCATGGCGAAGACCCCGGAAGCCGTGCGCGGCCTTCTCGATCAGGTCTGGGCGCCGGCCCGCGCCCGCGCCATGCGGGAGCGCGACGATCTTCAGGCGATGGCGGCGGCGGAGGGCGGCAACTTCGCCGTCGCGCCCTGGGATTGGCGCTACTACGCCGAGAAAGTCCGTCAGGCGAAGCACGACCTCGACGAGGCCGAGATCAAGCCGTACCTGCAGCTCGACAAGATGATCGCGGCGGCGTTCGACACCGCGCACCGGCTGTTTGGGATCACCTTCACGGAGTTGGAGGGCCTGCCGGTCTATCATTCGGACGTGCGCGTCTGGGAGGCGCGGGACGCGAACGGCCGCCACGTCGGCCTCTTCCTCGGCGACTACTTCGCCCGACCCTCGAAGCGCAGCGGCGCGTGGATGAGCGCGTTCCGCTCCCAGGAAAAGCTCTCCGGCGACATCCGGCCGATCATCGTCAATGTCATGAATTTTTCTAAGGGCGGGGAGGGGGAGCCGTCTCTGTTGAGCTTCGACGATGCCCGCACGCTCTTCCACGAGTTCGGTCACGCGCTGCACGGCCTCTTGTCCGATGTGACCTACCCGCTGCTCTCGGGCACGAGCGTGGCGCGCGACTTCGTCGAGTTCCCCTCGCAGCTTTACGAGCATTGGCTGGAGCGCCCCGAGGTGCTCGGCCGCCATGCTGTCCACGCCAAAACTGGCGAGCCGATGCCGACGGCGCTTTTGGAGCGGCTGCTCGCGGCGCGCACGTTCAACCAGGGTTTCGCGACGGTCGAATACACCGCCTCCGCCATCGTGGACCTCGACCTGCACCTTCTCGAACGGCCGGACGACCTCGACGTGACGGCCTTCGAGAGAACTGCGCTCGAGCGCATCGAGATGCCGGCGGAGATGGTCATGCGCCACCGCACGCCGCATTTCGCCCACATCTTCTCCGGCGACGCCTACGCGGCGGGCTACTACAGCTATCTCTGGTCCGAGGTGCTCGACGCCGACGGTTTCGCGGCCTTTCTGGAAGCGGGGGACGCTTTCGACCCTGCAACGGCGAAGCGGCTGCATGATTATGTATACGCCGCCGGGAACCTGCGCGATCCGGCCGAAGCTTACGGAGCGTTCCGCGGCCGCATGCCGGTGATCGACGCTCTTCTGCGCAAGCGCGGGCTCCACGCGATCTCAGGCGACGCTTAAAGGCGGAGGCAGGCAATGGGCCTGTTGGTCGATGGGGTCTGGCAGGACAGTTGGTACGACACCGCCAAGACCGGCGGGCATTTCGTCCGGCAGGAAGCGCAGTTCCGCAATTGGGTCACGCCGGACGGCTCGGCCGGCCCAAGCGGGGAGGGCGGGTTCAGGGCCGAGCCTGGCCGCTATCACCTCTATGTCTCGCTCGCCTGCCCATGGGCGCATCGAACCCTGATCTTCCGCAAGCTGAAGGGTCTGGAGGCGATGATCTCGCTCTCGGTCGTCCACTGGCTGATGGGCGAGGAGGGCTGGACCTTCGAGCCCGGCCCCGGCGTCGTGCCGGATCCGATCAACGAGGCGAAGTACCTTTACGAGGTCTATACGGCCGCGAACCCCAACTACACGGGCCGCGTCTCCGTGCCGGTGCTGTGGGACAAGACGAACGGTGTGATCGTCAACAACGAGTCGTCCGAAATCATCCGCATGTTCAACGCCGCGTTCGACGACGTCGGCGCGAAGCCCGGCGATTGCTACCCGGCCGAACTGCGCGTGGAGATCGATGCGCTGAACGCGCGCATCTACGCCACCGTCAACAACGGGGTTTACCGCGCGGGGTTCGCGACCATCCAGCATGCCTATGAGGAGGCCGTCGGCCCGCTGTTCGAAACGCTCGACTGGCTTGAAGCGCGCCTCGGCGACCGTCCCTATCTCTGCGGCGAGCGCCTGACCGAGGCCGACTGGCGGCTGTTCACGACGCTGGTGCGCTTCGACATGGTCTATGTCGGGCACTTCAAATGCAACATCCGCCGGATCGTGGATTACCCGAACCTGTGGGCCTACACGCGGCGGCTCTACGCTGAAGACGGCGTCGCCGCGACCGTCGACCCTTGGCACATCAAGGCGCACTACTACCAGAGCCACAAGACCATCAACCCGAGCGGGATCGTGCCGGTCGGCCCGGCGCTTGATTTCGGGACGGGGTAGATTCGGCTCTCGTGAGCCGACCGCTTCGCATCGGACCGGAGAGCGCCGATGAGCCTATCGGATCTGCGACTGACCCGTGACGGCGTCTGCCGAACCTTCGGCCTCTCCCATGAGGCGCTCGAAGCCTTGGAGAGCCAGGGCGTCCTTACGCCGGACGCCGACCATACGTTCGACCTCGCCGGCGTGGCGGCGAGCCTTTTCCACTTCGGGCTCGGTCGGGCGGCTCAAGCCGAACAGAAGCTCGCCGCCGTGGCGGCGGCGATCCGGGACGTTCTCCCGGCCCTGCAGCGGCTTTCCGAATTGCC
Organism: uncultured Alphaproteobacteria bacterium; assembly: GCA_963728675.1. GTDB lineage: Bacteria > Pseudomonadota > Alphaproteobacteria > Rhizobiales > Beijerinckiaceae > JAJKJG01. The sequence continues at coordinate 41,904 of CAVSLO010000065.1, forward strand.
GGATCGCGCCATGCTGGACGTCTGGGCGCGCGAGCGCGTGGCCGTCGAACTCTCGGCGTTCTTTGCGGCCTTCTCCGAACTGATGGCGCGCGGCTCGTCCGCGCTCGATCAACCGCCCGGTGGGGGCCATTGAGCGCCGGTGCTTAGGATGGACCGGCTTGCTCCGCCTGGCGCCACGTCAATGTCACGAGATGACGCATCGCGTGGCCCATCGGCAGACGGATGATCGAGGGGCGATCGAACAGTTCGCCCTCAAACCCTTCCGGATCGGCGTGGCCTGTCCACGCCTCTAGGGACAGGAACGGCGCGTCCGGCTTCGTCCACAGCGCGAAGTGCGGAATGTTCTCGACCGTCATCCCGATGGCTGCGCCGGAGGGGGCGACGAAGCGCAGCGATTGGCTATGCGCGTTGAGAAAGCAGAGCGCCTCGGTGAACATCTGCGGGTCGAGCGGCAGCCGACGACCGTCAAAGGGCACGGGCCGCGAAGTCCGTCCGATCAGGCCGTCGGCGGTGATTTCGGGAACATGGGGCCGCTCTTCGGCCTCGAACGCAACCCCATGCTTCTCCCGCGCGCCGCCGTCGAAGGGCCACGGGAACGCGGGATGGAACCCGAACGAATAGGGCATGTCGGCTGGTGTCGGTGTTCCGCACCTCGAAGCCGAACTCGAACGTGTTTTCCGTGATGACCGCGGTCACGTCGAGGACGAAGCGGAAGGGATAATGCGTCCAAGTCTCGTCGCTTTCCTTCAACTGAAGGCGCACCGAGTCCTCGGTCCTTTCCCGGATCGTGAACAGCGAGTCCCGCGCGAAGCCGTGACGCGGCATCGGGTAGTCTTGGTGGCCGACGCGGACCACGCCGCCCGCCGACGCGCCCACGACCGGGAACAGCAGCGGCGCGCGGCGCTCCCAATGCGCCGGATCGCCGCGCCAGAGCAGGTCTCGATCGCCGACCTGCCACGACTGCGGCTCGGCCCCGATCAGCGCGAGTTCGGCGTAGGCGTCCCCGCTTTGGATTCGGACGGTCTCGGACGCCCCCGGATGTGCGTTTGCCGGCACGGCGGTGCCCTCACAAAACCGGACGCCAGAAGTCCCGCCCCTCGGAGATGAGGAACCGCGCCAGCACCATCTTGTGGACCTCGGACGCGCCGTCCACAAGCCGCGCCTGGCGGGCGTAGCGGTACATCCACTCCAGCAGCGTGTCCTTGGAGTAGCCGCGCGCGCCGTTGAGCTGAATCGCCGTGTCGACCGCCTTGTGCAGCGCGTCGGCGACCTGGATCTTGGCCATCGAGACCTCCTTGCGAGCGAAGTCGCCCTCGTCCAGAAGGCGCGCCGCCCGCATGGTCAGGAGCCGCCCGGTCTCGATGGCGAGCGCCGCCTCGCCCAGCATCCACTGCACCCCCTCGCGCTCCGACAGGCGCTCGCCGAAGCTGCGCCGATCGTGCACGTAGGCGGTGGCGATCTCGAGCGCGCGCCGCGCCATCCCGAGCCAGCGCATGCAATGGGTGAGGCGGGCCGGTCCGAGTCGGATCTGGGTCAGCTTCAGCCCGTCGCCGACCTCCATCAGCCGGTTGCGGTCCGGGATGCGCAGGCCCTCGAACAGGAGCTCGCAGTGCCCGCCGTGCTCCTCCGGCCCCATGATCGGGATGCGCCGCAGGATGCGCCAGCCCGGATCGTCGCGGTGGAACAGGAAGGCCGAAAGACCTTTGCGCTCGTCGTCCGATGTGCGCGCGATCAGGATGAAATGCGCCGCCTCGTCCGCACCGGTGATGAACCATTTATGGCCGTCGATCACCCAGTCGTCGCCGTCGCGCCGCGCCGCGGTGCGCATCATCGAGGGGTCGGAGCCCGAGCCCGGCGCAGGCTCGGTCATGACGAAGGCCGAGCGCACCACGCCATCGACGATGGGCTGCAGCCATTCGCGCTTCTGCGCGTCGGTGCCGACTTTTTCGAGCACCTGCATGTTGCCGTCGTCGGGCGCGGCGCAGTTGAAGGACACCGGGCCGAAGATCGAACGGCCCATCTCCTCGTAGAGCACGGCCATGCCGGGAAAAGTCTGGCCGAGGCCGCCCCGATGGCGCGGCATCTGCGGCGCCCACAGACCCGCCTGCTTCACCCCGGCCCGGACGTCCTCCAGCACGTCGAGGCGGATGTTCTCGTGCTCGTCGAAGTTCGCCCGGTCCGCCTCGATCGGCATGATGCGTTCTTCGACGAAGCTCGCCACGCGCTGGCGGAGGCTGTCGAGGCTTTCGTCTGGTTTGAGCGAGGCCGCAGCGGACATCGTTTGTTCCTGTATCGAGGGATCGGGTGAGGGTGAGGACAAGTTGTGCAATCAACCACACGTGCAGCGATGCTCGACGGCTGCGCGTGCATGCGCTCCAGCCCGGACACTTTAGCGGAGTCGGTCGGCTCGGCAACGCCGCCAAGTGGTTGCTCCGCCTTTGGATCGCGGACCGGAGCGTGTTGACACGCGTCGGGGCAACGTGCAGCATCCGCGTGCCCTGACGATCTCCCGTGAGAACGAACGATAACCTACGGCAGGTGTGCAGCTTATGGCCCAGGACACCATTCTTTCGACCCAGGGTCTCACGAAGGAGTTCAAGGGCTTTACGGCGGTCAGCGATGTCAACTTGGCGGTTCAGCGCGGGACGATCCACGCGCTCATCGGCCCGAACGGGGCCGGGAAGACGACCTGCTTCAATCTTCTGACCAAGTTCCTGGACGTCACGCGGGGCGCGATCCAGTACAACGGCCGCGACATCACCGCGATGAAGCCGGCCGACATCGCGCGGCTTGGGCTCGTCCGCTCGTTCCAGATCTCGGCCGTGTTCCCGCACTTGACCGTGCTTGAGAACGTGCGCATCGCGCTGCAACGTCGGCGCGGCGACAACTTCGACTTCTGGCGCTCCGAGAAGGTGCTGCACGCGCTCGATCCGGACGCCGCCGCGTTGGTCGAGGCGGTCGGCCTGTCCGAATTTTCCGACATTCCGGCGGTCGAACTGTCCTATGGCCGAAAGCGGGCGCTGGAGATCGCCACCACGCTCGCCCTCGACCCCGAGATGCTGCTTCTCGACGAGCCGATGGCCGGCATGGGCCACGAGGACATCGACCGTACCGCGCAACTGATCCGCCGCGTCTCGGCCAACCGCACCATCCTGATGGTCGAGCATAACCTTTCGGTCGTGGAGAGGCTCTCCGACCGGATCACGGTTCTGGCGCGCGGAAAGATTCTCGCCGAGGGAGATTACGCCACCGTGTCGAAAGACCCCCGCGTCATCGAGGCTTACATCGGAGTGGGTCATGGCTAGCGGCGCCGCCGCCGTTGCACCCTCGCCCCAGGCCGCGACTGCGCCACTTCTCGCCGTGCGCGACCTCAACGCCTGGTACGGCGAGTCCCATGTTCTGCACGGGATCGGCTTCGACGTTTTTCCGGGCGAGGTCGTCACCCTGCTCGGCCGCAACGGGGCCGGCAAGACCACGACCATGAAGTCGATCATGGGCATCCTGCCCAGGCGGAAAGGCTCGATCGTCTTCGACGGCGTTGAAACGATCGGGTTGCCCGCGCGCGTCATCGCCCGGCACGGCATCGGCTACGTCCCGGAGGAACGCGGCATTTTCGCGAGCCTTTCGGTGGCGGAAAACCTCGATCTGCCGCCGGTCGTGAAGCCCGGCGGCATGACCCGCGACCAGATCTTCGAACTGTTTCCGAACCTGCGCGAACGGCTGTCGAGCCAGGGCACGAAGCTGTCGGGCGGCGAGCAGCAGATGCTGGCCATCGGCCGCATTCTGCGCACCGGCGCGCGGCTGATCCTTCTCGACGAGCCGACCGAAGGCTTGGCGCCCGTCATCGTGCAGCAGATCGGTCGCACCATCGGCCGGCTGAAGAAAGAGGGCTATACGATCATCCTCGTGGAGGGGAGCTTTCATTTCGCCCGCACGGTCGCTGACCGCCACTACGTCGTGGAGGAAGGGCACGTGGTCGACACCTTCCCCAACACCGAACTTGAAGCCAACATGGACAAGCTGCAGCGCTACTTGGGCGTGTAGCGCCGCCGATAAAGACTCAACAGGAGGAAACGATGCGATTCAAAACACTGCTGCTTGCGACCGCGCTTGCGGGCTTGGCCGCCGGCGCGGCGCAGGCCCAGGTCAGCGTCAAGATCGGCGTCCTGAACGACCGCTCCGGCCTCTATTCCGATCTCACGGGCGAGGGGTCGGTCGTCGCGGCGAAAATGGCCGTCGAGGACTTCAAGGCGGCCGAAAAGGGCATCAAGGTCGACATCATCTCGGCCGATCACCAGAACAAGCCCGATGTCGGCTCCAGCATCGCCCGCCAATGGTACGACCAGGACGGCGTCGACGTGATCGTGGACGTGCCGGCCTCGTCGGTCGGGCTCGCCGTCGCCCAGGTCTCGCGCGAGAAAAGCAAGGTCTACCTCAACTCCGGCTCGGCCACGTCCAATCTTACCGGCGCGCAGTGTTCGCCGTTCACCGTCCATTGGTCCTACGACACCGTCGCGCTCGCCAACGGCACCGGTGGCGCCCTGGTGAAGCAGGGCGGCGACACATGGTTCTTCCTCACGGCGGATTACGAATTCGGCCATGCGCTCGAGCGTGACACCACGGCCGTGATCGTGAAGAACGGCGGCAAGGTGATCGGCTCGGTGAAGACCCCCTTCCCGGGCACGGACTTCTCGTCCTTCCTCCTGCAAGCCCAAGCCTCGAAAGCGAAGGTCATCGGCCTCGCCAACGCCGGCGGCGACACCATCAACTCGATCAAGCAGGCCGGCGAGTTCGGCATCACCCAAGCCGGGCAGACGCTTGCCGGCCTGCTGGTGTTCATCAACGACGTGCACGCGCTCGGGCTCAAGACGGCGCAGGGCCTCGTGCTGACCTCATCCTTCTACTGGGATCTCAACGATGGGACCCGCGCCTTCTCCAAGCGCTTCGGCGAGAGGGCAGGCGGCAAGATGCCGAGCATGGTCCAGGCCGGCGTCTACGCGAGCATCCTGCATTACCTCAAGGCCGTCGAAGCCCTGAAGAGCAAGGACAGCCAGCAGGTCATGGCCAAGATGAAGGAGATGCCGACCGACGACCCGCTGTTCGGCAAGGGCTACATTCGCGCCGACGGCCGCAAGATCCACGACATGTATCTCTTCGAGGTCAAGAAGCCGGAGGAATCGAAAGGGGCCTGGGACTACTACAAGCTTCGCGCCACGATTCCGGGCGATCAAGCCTTCCGGCCGTTGGAGGGCAGTCCCTGCCCGCTGGTCAAGAGCTGACCGCATTCGAACCGCGGACGCCGGCCGAGGCCGGCGTCCGCTCCCTTCCGGCTTGATCGTCTGGACCGCCGCATGTCGACCATCCTGGGCGTTCCTCTGCCCGCCCTCTTCGGCCAGCTTCTGCTCGGGCTCATCAACGGCTCGTTCTACGCCATCCTGAGCCTTGGCCTCGCGATCATCTTCGGCCTCCTCAACATCATCAACTTCACCCACGGCGCGCTCTACATGATGGGCGCCTTCGTGGCCTGGATGCTGCTCAACTACGCCGGCATCGGCTACTGGCCCGCGCTCATCCTTTCGCCGCTGATCGTCGGCGCCTTCGGCGTCATCATCGAGCGCCTGTTCATCTCGCGCCTCTACAATCTCGACCACCTCTACGGGCTGCTGCTCACCTTCGGCTTGGCGCTGATCATCCAGGGCCTGTTCCGCAACCAGTATGGCGTGTCGGGTCTGCCCTACGGCATTCCGGCGGAACTCCAGGGTGCGCAGAACCTCGGCTTCATGTTCATGCCGAACTACCGCGGCTGGGTCGTGATCGCTTCGCTCGTGGTCTGCCTCGCCACCTGGTTCGTCATCGAGAAAACGAAACTTGGCGCATACCTGCGCGCCGCGACCGAGAATCCCACACTGGTCGGCGCTTTCGGCATCAACGTGCCGCGGCTCATCACCTTGACCTACGGCTTCGGCGTTGCGCTCGCCGCCTTCGCGGGCGTGCTCGCCGCGCCGGTGTACTCGGTGAACCCCAACATGGGCGCCGACCTCATTATCGTGGTGTTCGCGGTCGTCGTGATCGGCGGCATGGGCTCGATCCTCGGGTCCGTGATCACGGGTTTCGGCCTGGGCCTCGTCGAGGGGTTGACTAAGGTGTTCTATCCCGAGGCGTCCGCCACGGTCATTTTCATCGTCATGGTCATCGTGCTGCTGGTGAAGCCCGCCGGCCTGTTCGGGAGGGCGACCTGATGGGCGCTCTTCGGATGTGTGATGCCGTTCAGGGAGGGCCGTCTCATGGCCGATAGCGCGACCGCCGTCGATACTCCGGTCAATGTGCCCAAGCCGGAGTCCAAGAACGCCGACGCGACCACGCGCGCGGTTTTCATCGGGCTCGGCGTGCTGCTGCTGGTCGCGCCGTTCCTGTTCTATCCCGTCTTTTTGATGAAGGTGTTGTGCTTCGCGCTGTTCGCCTGCGCCTTCAACCTTCTGCTGGGCTACGGCGGCCTTCTGTCGTTCGGCCACGCCGCCTACTTCGGCATGGCGAGCTACGTCTCGGCCTACACGGCCAAGTTTTGGGGCGTGACGCCGGAGATCTCGATCCTTTTGGGAACCGTAACGGGCGCGGCGCTCGGCCTTGCGTTCGGCTTGCTCGCCATCCGGCGGCTCGGCATCTATTTCTCCATGATCACCCTGGCGCTGGCCCAGATGGCGTATTTCTTCTCGCTGCAGACGCCACGCTTCACGGGCGGCGAGGACGGCATCCAGGCGGTGCCGCGCGGCAATCTGTTCGGCGTCTTGAGCCTCGCCGACGACCGGACGCTCTATTACGTCGTCGCCGTGATTTTCTTCGCCGGCCTGCTTCTAATCTACCGCATCATCAACTCGCCGTTCGGGCAGGTCCTGAAAGCCATCCGGGACAACGAACCGCGCGCGACCTCGCTGGGATATCGCACGAATCAATACAAGCTCATGGTGTTCGTGCTCTCGACGACGCTCACGGGACTTGCCGGCGCGACGAAGGCGATCGTCTTCCAACTCGCCTCGCTCACCGACGTGCATTGGAGCATGTCGGGCGAGGTCGTGCTGATGACGCTGGTCGGCGGCATGGGTACGGTCTTCGGTCCCATCGCCGGAGCGCTCGTGATCGTCGCGATGGAGAACTATCTCGCTACGCTGGGCGCCTGGGTCACGGTGGTCCAGGGTGTGATCTTCGTGGTCTGCGTGCTCCTGTTCCGCCGCGGCATCGTCGGAGAATTGCAAGCCTTTTTCAGCCGTAAGCAGCAGGCGGCTTCGGACGGGCGCTAGGTTCTGGCCTTATCAACTCGGGCGCCGAAAGTGGAAGCGCCGAGCGGGGCGCATAAGGGGAGAGGCAGCGCGCCTGTCGCTCTCTTGGCTCGCTCCTTCAACAGCCCCGCATGCTTTATGATTGCGGAAAAGTCAGTGAACCAGAGCGAAACGTGGGTTTCATGTGTTCGCGGGAACCGAGCCCCGGTCCCGCTCTTAGAGCCGGTTCCCCTTGCGTGGACTCGGCTCGTTTCGTGTTGTGCCGCGTTTTCGACGGCGAACCGGGGCCACGTCGCCTGAAACCGCTCTTAGCGCCCAAAAACGCTCTTGAAAAACTGCGCCGTCTTGTTGCGCTTTTTCTTGCGCTCAAGCTCGGAGGCGTCCTTGACCCAGGCGATCTGGACGACCTTGCGCTCGCCTGAAAACGGCCGGTGGCCGTGCCAGGAGTTGTCGGCGCGCAAGAAGCCGAACACGGTGCCCATCACGGGCGGCACCTCGACGGCATAGGGCTCGTAGTTCTCGGCCGTCGTAGAGCACGCGCAGGCGGCCGCCGTCGTCCTGGCCCCAGTCGTCGTTCATGTAGACCAGCATGGTCATGACCTTGGACGGGCCATCGGTGTGGATCGAGCCGTACTTCGGCTGCGACCGCTTCATGATGGTCGTGAGACGGGGGTAGGGATGCATGTCCTTCCCCCACTTGCGCGAGATTTCCTCTGTGAACTCGGGGCTTTCCAGTTCCTCGATCAGGGTCTTGAAGCGGCCCTTGAGCTGCACCTCGTCCACGGTAAGGTAGCCCGGCTTGTCGATGTCCGGAAAATCGCGTTTCAGGTCGGGAATGGCTTCCTCGCAGAGGATGCCCGAGCCCAGAAAGTAGTCGTAAGGCTCGCGCGACTGCGGCGCGTCGCGGACCGCTTCGACATTGACGACCGATAGGGCCATAGCCTGCTCCCCGATTCCGTGGCATGCGCGTTCGTCCTAAAGAGGCGGCAGGACGCGATCAAGTCGCCGCAAAAAGCCGGATCGCGGCCTCCCGTCGCAGAGGCAGGGGCCTGCCATCCTCGCGCCACGCATGGATTGCATCGCACCGCACAATCTTTAAGGACCATACACTGCGGCGAGGCCCGCTTTCGAAAGAGCACGTCATGAACGGATTGAAGCAAGCCGTCCTGCAAATCTGGCGGCTCGCCTACCCGTATTTCACCACGCGGGACGAGACCGAGGTTCGCATCTGGCCGTTCGGGCAATTTCGCGTGCAGGAGCGCTGGGTGGCGCTGTCCCTGGCGATCGTGGTCGTCGCCATCGAGTTCGGCCAGGTCGCCATCAACGTGCGCCTGTACTACTTCAGCCGCGACTGGTTCAACGCCATCCAAAACAAGGACGAGGCAGCGTTCTGGTCGCTGCTCTTCACGGTGTTCCTGCTTCTGGGCGGCGGTCTTCATCGCCAGCGCCATCTACCGAGTATCGCGTCCAGTCGGCTTTCCTGCGCATCCGCTGGCGGCGCTGGCTGACGCGCGCTACATCGCCCGCTGGCTCGGCGAAGGGAACCATTACCGCATGGGCTGTGCGGCGCGCCGCCGACAACCCGGACCAGCGCATCGCCGAGGACATCGACCAGTTCATCGCGGACGCAGACTATTCACGCTCGACCATGCTGCTCGGCGGATTTCGACCCTGGTGTCGTTCTCGATCATCCTGTGGAGCATCTCGGCCGATTTCACCTTTCCGGGCACGGAGATCCAGCGTGCCGGGCTTCCTGTTCTGGGGCGCGCTCGATCTACGCGGCGCTCGGCACGCGGCTGACGCATCTGATCGGCCGGCCGCTGATGCCGCTCAACTTCGACCAGCAGCGCTACGAGGCGGATTTCCGCTTCTCGCTCGCGCGCTTGCGCGAATACGCCGAGCAGGTCGCGCTGCTCGGCGGCGAGCCGGCCGAGCGCGGATCGGCTGCGGCGGGCGTTTCGGCACGTGGTCGAGCAACTTCTGGCGCATCGTCAGCCGCGCAAGAAGCTGATGATCTTCACGGCTCGTTCTACGGCCAGGTCAGCGCCGTCATCCCCTACGTCTCATGGCGCCGTTACTACTTCCTCGGCAAAATTCCGCTCGGCGGCATGACACAGACGGCCGGCGCGTTCGCGCGCGTCGAGAGCGGCGATGTCCTTCTTCATCGACGTCTACACCACGCTTGCCGACTACAAGGCCGTCATGGACCGTCTGACCAGCTTCGACCAGGCGATCGCGGCCGGGCGGGCGCTCGGGCCGCGAGGCCGGCATCCGGCTTGCCGAGCAGCGCGCGACACGGAACTCGAGGTGCGACGACCTTTCCCTCGCGCTGCCCGACGGCCGCCGCATCGTCGCGGCGCACGGGCTGGCGCTCCGGCCCGGCGAGAGCGCGCTCGTGACCGGTCCGTCGGGCTCCGGCAAGTCGACCCTGTTCCGCGCCATCGCCGGGATCTGGCCGTTCGGCGAGGGCGCCGATCGCTGACGCCCGCCGGGGCCGCGCATGATGCTCCTGCCGCAGCGGCCCTACATCCCGATCGGAACGCTCATCAAAGCCGTCGTCTATCCGTCGAGGTCCGAGGGCGCCTACGACGACGCGGCCATCGCCGAGGCGCTGGCGCGGCAGGGCTGCCGCAATTCGTCGGGCGGCTCGACGAGGAGCGGGCTCTGGGCGCAGACGCTGTCGACTCGGCGAGCAGCAGCGGCTCGCGGTTGCGCGCGCGCTTCTCGCGAAGCCGGACTGGCTGTTCCTCGACGAGGCGACGGCGGCGCTCGACGAGCCGACCGAGGCAGCGATCTACCGCATGCTGATGGAGCGTCTGCCGGACACGACGGTCGTCTCGATCGGGCACCGCTCGACGCTCGTCGGCCTTCCACGACCGGCGCATCGACATGCGCCCGACCGCCGGCGGCCTGTTCGGCCCGACCGACGCGCGGGCGCCGGCGGCGGCCGAGTAGCGGCTCGCCCGAGCCGCTCCTCAGAGCGAGCGCTCGAAGCGCAGCTCGCCGTTCTGGGTCTTGACGACGAGGGTGCCGAGCTCGACGAATCCCACTCGACCGCGGTGCGCAGCGCGACCAGGAAGCTGTCTCCGATCGCCATCGCCTTTTCGCAGCTCTTGGGCGTCGGCAACGCGAACGGTCCGACCGCGAATTTCTGCTGCCGCAGCGGATAGGCCGTCGCCGCAAAGGTGTTGCAGCCGCCGAAGCCGGTGCGCGCGGAACTGCTCGTCGAGGATGAAGGACGGCCGCTCGCGCCCGAGAACGGCTTGCCGTTGAGGCTGACGCCGCCGTCCAGGAGACGCCCGATCGGGAAGCGCTTGTCCTGCTTCGGCGGCGGGCGCTCGTAGCCCGGCGTTGCTCTTCCTCGTCCGTCGTCTGCCGCGGCGCGCGGATGAAATTCCTGGGCCTCGGCCGACGCGCGCGGCGACGGCGCACGCAGCAACAGCGCCTGAACGCGAAGCACTTTCATCGGCGGTACCTCCTCGTCCGAATTCGCCGCGGACCATAAGGGCTGCGGCACGCGCACGACCAACGGCTCGGCGCACCCTCTTACCCCGAGCCAAGCCGCTGCGAACAGCCGGTCGGTCAGCGGATTGCCGGGCCGGAAGACGTAGTCGAGGGCGCGGACCGTCACGTCGCGGGCGCCGGCGGCGACAAGCGCCTCGACGAGCCCGAAAACGCGCTCAACTGCGGACAACGGAGCACGATCTCGACGGCCGCGCAGCCGAGCGGCAGCGTCGCATCGAACCGTCGCGGCGGGCGAAATCCTGGAGGTCTCGAGCGGCCGGTCGGGGTCCAAGCGCGGCGCGGACCTCGCGCGTCGTGCGGGCCTCCTCCTCGGCGGCGATCCGGGTCAGCACGGTGCGGGCGGCGGCCCGCGCGCGTTCGCCCCAGGGCGCCTGATCGGAGGCGACGAGATTGGCCTCGGAGCGCAGGATCACGCCGTCGTCGAGCACCTTCAGGGCGTTCGCGGCGAGCGTCGCGCCCGTCGTCGTGATGTCGACGATGAGTCTCGGCGGCGCCCGCGGCCGGCGCGCCTTCGGTCGCGCCGAGGCTCTCGACGATGCGGTAGTCGGCGACGCCGCGCTCGGCGAAGAAGCGCCGGGTCAGGTTCACGTATTTCGTGGCGACCCGCATCTTCGCGGCCGTGCCGGGCGCGCAGGTCGGCCGCGACCTCGTCGAGATCGGCCATGGTGCGCACGTCGATCCAGGCCTGCGGCACGGCGACCACGACGTTGGCGCTGGCCGAAGCCGAGCGGCGTCAGAAGCTCGACCCGCTCGCGTCGGCATCGGCGATGCTCTCGCGGACGAGGTCCTCGCCGGTGACGCCGAGATGGGCGCCGCCGGCGCGCGAGCTGTCGACACGATCTCGGAGGCCGAGAGGAACAGCACCTCGACGTCCGGCACGCCCGCGATGCGCGCCGCGATAGTCGCGCGACCCCGCGGCCTTGCGACAGGACGAGCCCGGCCCGGGCGAAGAACGCCGCGGCGTTCTCCTGCAGGCGGCCCTTCGAGGGCACCGCCAAGGATCGAGGCGGCGCCGATCGGCTCATCGGCGGCCGCCTCCCGAGATGCGGTCGAGCCAGAACGAGCAGCCGACGGCCGGGACCGGGTTCGGTCGCGCCGAGGTGTTGCAGCAGGCGGTCGTAGCGGCCGCCGCCGACGACCGGCTTGCCGTCGGGGCGGCGCGGATCGTGCAGCTTCGAAGATGAAGCCGGTGTAGTAGTCGAGATTGCGCGCGAAGTCGGCCGCGAAGCGGAAGGCTCGCGACGTCGAGGCCCGCGCGCCGCCATGAAGCCGGTGCGCTCCTCGAGCCCGTCGATGGCGCGGCTCGAGATCGAGCCCGGCGTCGCGGGCGAGCGCACCGGATCGCCGCCGCCGCGGCGTCCGGGTCGCCGGCGATGGCAAGGTAGCGGGCGAGCACGGCGCGCGTCTCGTCGGGCAGGTGCCGGAGCGGTTCGCGGCCCGGGCGAGAAAGCGCTCGGCGATCTCGCCGGCGCTGCGGCCGCCGACGCGCGAGATCCCGGCGATGGCGAGGATGTCCTCGACGAAGGCCTTGCGCGGCCTGCGGCGCCTGGCCCTCGATCGCGGCGAGAAGGCCGGCATGCTCGGGCGAGGCCCTGTCCGTGCGGGCTCGGCGAGGCCCGCGAGCCCGCGACCGGAGACGATGGCGCGCATGACGCCGGCGCTTCGCCGCCGGCGCGAGCCCGAGCGCATCGAGCAGCGCTCTCGAGGAGGCCCATGTCGCCGAGCTTCACCGTCGTGCGCCGGGGCGCCGAGCGCCTCGAGGCCCTCGAGCGCCAGCGCGACGACCTCGGCATCCGCGGCGGCACGCATCGCGTGCGGCCGATCGACTCGATGCCGGCCTGGAGGAACTCGCCGCTCTCGCCGGTCCGCAGCCGGAACACGGGCCGCGATAGCTGTAGCTCGGCGGGCTGCGCCGACGCGTGGCGAGATGCTGGCGGCAGACCGGGATCGTGTATTCGGGGCGCAGGCAGAGCTTCGCGGCCGGCCGCGTCCTGCGTCACGAACATGCGCCGCCGGATATCCTCGCCGGAGAGGTCGATGAAGACGTCGGCGGGCTGCAGCACCGGCGGCTCGACGCGCGCATAACCTTCGCGCTCGAAGAGCGCGATCAAGGCGTCCTTCGCGGCGGTCGGCGTCATCCGCCGTCGTGTAGCAGCGGCGAGCCGTAAAGGCGACGGTTTTGCGCAAGGACGGTGAACGCTTCGGTCGCGTGTCGTGGCGCGTGTCTTGGCGCGCTGGGCGACATGGCGGCGTTAAGCCGTCCCGCCCCCGGAGCCGCGTCCTGGGCCGCCGGTCGTCAGTGTCCGCCGCCGGAACCCTCGCCTGGGGTCCCGCGGCCTTTCCCACGGCCGCGGCTCGATTCGGGCAGGACGCGCTTGGCGGTTTCCATCATGACGTTGCTGACGACGCCGGCTGCGGCCTGAGCGGTCGATTTTGCGATATCCTTTGCGGTCGTCGCGACCTGCGCGCCGGCTTCCATGGCCTGCGCGCCCGCTTCCGCCCCGGCCTCCACCGTCCGCGTGCCGGCCTCCATCATGGCGGATCCTGCGTCGGCGACCGCATTGGTGGCGCTCGTCACCGCCTCTCTCGCCGCGGCGGTGCGGCTCAAGGCTTTGGCGGCCTGCACCAGAACTTCGGCCAGGACGACGCGGCCGACATCCGTATCGATGATTTTGGCGATCTGCGCGCCGACGTCCTGCAAACCCTTCGGGATTTCGATGCCGGCCACCGACGTTCCGGACCGGCTGGCCGCTTTCGACGGCTTCTTGGCCGAGGTCGCCTTTTTCGCCGAAGCGCTCTTCGAGGCCGATTTCGCTTTGGCGGGCGCTCGCGCAGCGGTCTTGCCGCTCGCGGCCTCGCCCGTGTCCGCCTGTGTCTTCGCCGTCGTCTTTTTCGCCATGAGACTCACCTTATTGGAAGCGCGACCGTTCCAAAAAACAACGAGATGAACACACGACGGGTTCCCAGCGTGGGTTTACTTAACCTTTATTATCCACAGTTGGGCGAGGACTCGGGCCGTCGAGTCGACGCGAGTCCGCGAGGGGAGGGCGCCAGAGTTTTGGGACGCCTTCTCGTGAGCCGTGAACCGCTCCACGTAAGCCATCATTCCGCGGCCTTCTTCAAGGCAGGCGCCTGGGTGACGGCTTTGGGGTCCTGCTCGCGCGCCTCGGCGTAACCATGCGCGTCGATGAAATCGACCACCTGCATCAAGAGCCTCAGGCCCATAGGCCCGAGCGCACGCCGCCAGAGGCTGTTCGCATCGTCGTCCGGATAGACGAAACACCAGTCCTGCGCGGCGATCGGCCCTCCGTCGAGGCCATTGGTCAGATGGTAGATGCTTCCGCCGGCGATCGGATCGCGGCAGCGGATCGTCCATTCGACGGCCGCGATGCCGCGGTGACGCGGCAGAAGCGAGGGATGGTAACCGATCGCGGCGCGCTTCGCCTTCGCACACGCCTCGGCCACGATGAAAGCATGCGCGTGGGCTGCGACGATCACGTCGATCTCATCCGGAAGATGCTGCGGCAGGACGCGCCGGGCGCCGTCCAGGACCAGGAGAGGCGACCCGGCCGCTTGGGCCGCCTGCGTGAGGTGGTCGTCGGCCTTGAGGGCGACCACGAAGACCTCGTGGTGCCGTTCGAGCAGAAGCCTCAGAACCTGAGCCCCGAACCAGCGCGAGCCGACCAGCGCCACTCTCATCCGCTGCACCTTTTTCGGCCTGCCAGGGTCGCCCACGCCATTCCGGGGCTCACCCGGCCGACGCCGAAAAATGCCGCGTCAGCACTTCGCGCACGGCCTCTTCGAGGCGATTCTCATCGACCGAGAACTGCGCCTCGGCCTGTTTTTGCAGGTAATCCGCGCGATCCTTGCCGCCTTGGGCGATTTCCGCGCCAAGTCTCAAATCCTTGATCTGGACTTTTCCGTCGGCCTTCTCGTTCGAGCCCTGGATGACCACGCAGGGGCTTTGCCGCCGGTCGGCGTATTTCATCTGCGCCTTCATGCCCGCCGCGCCCAGATAAAGTTCGGCCCGGATGCCGGCGGTGCGGAGGGCGGCGACCATGCGCTGGTAGTCGGCGATGCGGTCGCGGTCCATGACGAGCACCACGACCGGGCCGGGCTTTTCCGCGTCCGCGACGATGGGGCTTTTGACCGCCTTCAGCGCCGCGAGCAGGCGCGAGACGCCGATGGAAAAGCCCGTCGCCGGCACCGGCTCGCCGCGGAAGCGGCCGACGAGCCCGTCATAGCGCCCGCCGCCGCCGACCGAGCCGAAGCGCACCGGCTGGCCGTCCTCGTTTTTGACCTCGAATGTCAGCTCGGCCTCGTAAACCGGGCCGGTGTAATATTCGAGGCCGCGGACGACGGAAGGGTCGATGATGATGCGGTCGGATGTAACCTGCTGCTTCGATGCAATGCAAGCGATTTCTCGTAGCTCTCGAATACCCTCCAACCCGCTGTGCGCCAACGACCTGAAAGTTCATGCCTCCATGTTGGAGAGCGTCAATGTCACTGTCCGACTGAAGCTCCTAACCGAGCTGCGAGCGCCTGTGCCTGCTTTGCTCCAACCAGTGAAGTTGACGACGCTTCGATGATTGCAGCGTCTGCGCAGCCCCGCTCCTCTGGTGAAATCGCCGCTTTCGTCTCTGCGTCCATGGTCCCAAGAGTTGATCGACGCCTTCCATGCCAAGACGGTCCAGCTTGTCGATGGCCCGCAGCACCGTAAGCCGTTGGCCTGCTTTGTCCTCTCCGCCGAGCCCGATCGCCTCCATCACGCCATCCAGCACCTTGCGGTTGTTGACCTTGATAACGTAATCGCCCCGCTTGATCCCAACCGCCTCCAGCGTATCCGCCGCCATCATGCACATCTCGGCGTCCGCCGCGACGCTGGCGGCGCCCACCGTGTCGGCGTCGAACTGCATGAACTGGCGGAAGCGGCCCGGCCCCGGCTTTTCGTTGCGAAACACCCAGCCGAAGCGGTAGCTGCGATAGGGTTTTGGCAGCGCGTCGAAGTTTTCGGCCACGTAGCGGGCGAGGGGGGCGGTGAGGTCGTAGCGCAGCGAGAGCCACTGCTCGTCGTCGTCCTGGAACGAGAACACGCCCTCGTTCGGCCGGTCCTGGTCCGGCAAAAATTTGCCGAGCGCGTCGGTGTATTCGACGAACGGGGTCTCGACCGCCTCGAAGCCGTACAGCTCATACGTCTCGCGGATTTTCTCCAGCATCCGGTGCGTGGCGGCGAGGTCGGCGGGGCCGCGGTCGGCGAACCCGCGCGGCAGGCGGGCTTTCGGCTTGTCGGTCTTTTTTTCGGGCGCGGACATCGGCTTCACGAGGAAAACTGTGAGGCGCGGCATAGCCCGCGCATCGGTCAGCGGCAAGCGAGCCAGGCGGCTTGGGAATCTCCGCGGATAGTCTGCGCTCCCTCCTGGCATGCCCGGCTTAGGCAGGCATCCATGAACACTGGCGGAGCAGGACGAAGCGGCGGGTCTCCTCTTTTCGCCAACTCTCGTGTTCATGGGTCCTCGCCTGCGCGAGACAACGCAGCAGGCGCGCGTGATCGCCCCGCGGCCGCTTGGCGCAAGGTTCTGGTCGAGGACTGATGCATGTCAAAGAGCGGCCCTCATGCTGTGATGAGGGGAGCGGGATGCCAGGTCGCCAGCTCTCAACCCGGATTTCCCCGTGCGCCCCGACGGCGCGTATCACCAGTGGAGGAGGGTTCCACCCGGAGAGTTGTCGATTGCTCCGGTAGCTGACGAGCGGTTTGGTCGGGCAACTGACTGGGCTGGAGCCTCGTGACAAAGGCCGCCTTGGGCGGTTGAGCAATCCAGCGGGCCGTAACGCGCGTGAAGCCTGAGGAGGCCTTGTATGGGGCGTTCGATGTCAAGCGGTTTCGGCCGAGACCGGCTTTCGGCCTGACCACTGCCATCGTTTCGGACCTTGCCGGACGGCGTTTTAGCTTCCAGCCTTGGGAGCATCGCACAGTGCGCTGGCGGCACGGTGCGAGTGTCGCACTATTCCAGCCATACCTTCCCAATGGACGATACCAGGCCTCCGTGGTCGCGCCGACCAACCATCCCGGTTGCCGCCACGCGCGACGCTATCGGACACTGTCCGGAGCCTTGTATGGGGCGTTCGATGTCAAGCGGTTTCGGCCGAGACGGCTTTCGGCCTGACCACTGCCATCGTTTCGGACCTTGCCGGACGCGTTTTAGCTTCCAGCCTTGGGAGCATCGCACAGTGCGCTGGCGGCACGGTGCGAGTGTCGCACTATTCCAGCCATACCTTCCCAATGGACGATACCAGGCCTCCGTGGTCGCGCCGACCAACCATCCCGGTTGCCGCCACGCGCGACGCTATCGGACACTGTCCGGAGCCTTGTATGGGGCGTTCGATGTCAAGCGGTTTCGGCCGAGACGGCTTTCGGCCTGACCACTGCCATCGTTTCGGACCTTGCCGGACGCGTTTTAGCTTCCAGCCTTGGGAGCATCGCACAGTGCGCTGGCGGCACGGTGCGAGTGTCGCACTATTCCAGCCATACCTTCCCAATGGACGATACCAGGCCTCCGTGGTCGCGCCGACCAACCATCCCGGTTGCCGCCACGCGCGACGCTATCGGACACTGTCCGGAGCCTCGAGCACAAGTTGCTCGGCGAAAGCCGAGCCTCGACGATCAGAGGGGAGCTTGCCATCGGGCACGGATCATCGCGCCACACCCTTGTATTCGGTCGGTCCACGGGGGCCTGACCATGATGCAGTCATGCGCATCGGCGGCGAAGCTCCGGGGCGGCGGGCCCATTCTCGAAAACGGTGTCAACACCATGGCCTCCTTCGGGTGACCGCCACCTCGGATCGTCATCGGAGACCGGCGATGTCCTGTTCACCAGGCTCCAAGAGCTTGTCCTATCCGCGTTCGCCCGTCACGCCGCTCGCAAGACGACGCCAGCTGGCACCTCGCCCGTGGTCACCATTCGCCACAGCGCGATCAGCAGCTTTCTCGCCAGGGCCACGATCAGGGTCTTGCGCGTGCCGCCGTGGGCGTCGGCCGTGCGCGCCCGATACCACTGCGCCAGCGCACTCTCCTTCTGATGAAGCAGGAAGCGCCAGGCCAGCTGGATCATCCCGCGGCGGACGCGGGCGTTGCCCGCTTTGGCGAGCCCTTTCTCGCGTCGCCGGCTGCCGCTCTCGTCGGGGGAGCCGGTGAGGCCCGCATAGCGGGCGACGGCTCTTCGATCGCGCCAGGTCCGGGCAAGAACCTCATGAACCAGCATGTCCGCTGTCTCAACGCCAATGCCCATAATGCGCGCGAGGAGACGAACCATGACATGCGTCTTGTCCTGAGGAGCCTGTTTCAGCTCTTGCGCACGCATCTCCTCAACCTCCTTGATCTGGTCCATGACGAACCGCAGGCGGGCCATGTCGCGACGAAGTTCGAGCAGCGTGTTGGGCGGGAGCGGCACCCCCTCGGGGGTCCGAAGCGCTGTGAGACGGTCCGGGGCGTTGCGCAAGGTCGGCTTGAAGGTCCGAACCCCGAAGCGGACCAAACACCCCTTCATCCGGTTGACAAGGCGCGTGCGCTCACGGACGAGCCCCTCGCGCTCACGGTTGGGGCGCTTGGCATCCTCCTCCGCCAGCGTCGGAATGGCCGCCATGTGGCAGTGATCGGGTTCGCCGCGCAGCCAGCCGATGAAGACGCGTTTGAGCAATCCCGTGTCGAGGCGATCTGTTTTGGCCCGGCGGTGCTCGCGTGAGACAGCCACGCTGGTCGGATGGATGACGTAGGCTTCGATGTCGCGGGCCCGGAGCCAGCGCGCCAGCCAGAACCCGTCGCGGCCCGCCTCGAAGGCGACCGCGATGCGCGTGATCGTGCGGCCTTTCTCGGTGGCCTCTGCACGCCAGCGCATCAACAAACGGAGCAATTCCACCTCGCTTGGTTCGAGCTTCTTCAGCGGATGGCGCTCGATCCCTGGAACAATGCCGGCGACGAGCCAGCTCGCTTGGCTCATCTCAATCACCGCCATGATCGTGCTGTCTTGCTCCAGGGGAGTGAGGGACCGGCTTAGATCGTCGAGCTGCTGTGCCATGGGACGCTCCATCGCGTTGCTTCCAGCGACGATGGTGACATCTCGCCACCGTCCGCCCCATAGCATCTCGAAAGTGAAGATGCGGATGCCGACCCGCCTGGGAAACGGGGAAGGCCGTGTGAGCGGGGAAGCAATCGACACAGGCACCCGTCTCGATCCGCCGGGGTACGGGGCACGGCACGTTGGAAGGGTGATGCGGGTCATCGGGGGAGACCCGTCTCGACTGGGGCTGGCAGCCCCCCACGACGCACAGGCGGCGGGTCGGACGGGAGTCGGAGAGGGCCATACGACCGTTGAGGCCGGGTAATGCTGGCGGAGGAAAGGGCCCTTACTTCTGGTGCGCTTTGGACGGAGCCGAGGATCGGTGATTGGCGATGAGCCTGGAACACCCCTGCGTATCCGGACGCTTCTGAAGAAGCTTTACCCCGCGGCGAAGACGGACGCCGATCGGTGTTGCTGGGCGCGTCTGCCATCGCCCACTGCTTCGGCAGCACGCACCGAACTCGGCGCGCCGCCGTGTGCCGCGCGGTGAAACCAGTCGGAAAGCCGGATGCGGGAAATCCGCACGTCCGGTTTGATGAGCGGGGACGGGAAACGGAGCGTTGCCGCATGGCCCAAGCCACCGCGCCCGTCCTCGACTCTACGATGCGCACACGATGCGGTGATCTGAAAGCCTGAATTTCGGTTATCCTGCAAGGGGGTAGTCGGCATCAACGGGGCTGGAGTGGGCTGGAGATGGACGGTGCAGCGGGTGAAGAAGACACTGCCGCTCTCCGGGTCACGTTCGATCCCCGCCTGAAGCTGGAGTTCCACGGCTCCAAGGTCACGTCTGATGGCGGTCTGCTGGCCTGCCGCGAACTCGACGATGCCCTGGGTCTGAGCGAGACCGCTGGAGACATTCTGACGGACACCCGCACCGGCGCGAACGGACGCCACACCCTGGTTGGACAGTTCCGCCAATCCGTGTTCGGGCGCTTGGCAGGCTACGAGGATGTGAACGATGCGGACCGGCTGGCGCACGATCCGGCCATGCGCTGGATCGTCGGTGGCCGGGCCGCGACGGGACAGGCGGCCTCCACCAGCCAGATGGGCCGCTTCGAGACCGAGGTGCTGACCCAAGGGGCGAACCTGGCGGCGCTAACCGACCTGAGCGGGCGCTGGATCGACGTCGTGCATGCTCGCCGCCCCGTGAAGGGGATCGTGCTGGACATGGACTCCAGCGTCAGCCCGACCTTTGGCGAGCAGGAAGGGACGGCTTACAACGGCCATTTTGGCTGCACCTGCTATCACCCGCTGTTCGTGTTCAACCAGTTCGGTGATCTCGAACGCTGTGCCTTGCGGCCCGGCAACGTCCACTCCGCCGAGGGCTGGCGTGCGGTGCTGGAGCCGGTGATCGCCCGCTACCGGACGACGATGAAGCGGCGCTACTTCCGGGCCGATGCGGGTTTTGCCGCGCCGGAGGTCTACGAACTCCTGGAGGCGGAGGACTACGGGTACGTGATCCGCCTGCCCGCCAATGCTGTTCTCCAGCGCAGGATTGCTCATCTGCTCAAGCGTCCGGTGGGTCGTCCACCCCACGAGGTCCGGCGTTCCTACGCCAGCTTCCGCTATCAAGCCCAGAGCTGGAGCTGCTCACGCCGGGTCGTAGCCAAGGTCGAGTGGCACCCCGGCGAACTCTACCCACGGGTCGGCTTTCTGGTCACGAACCTATGCCGTCCACCCGAGCGGGTGGTCGCCTTCTACAATCAGCGCGGCACGGCGGAGCAGTGGATCCGAGAGGGCAAGAATGCGGTCAATTGGACCCGTCTGTCGTGCCGCTCAATGAAGGCCAACGCGGTCCGGCTTCAGCTTCACGCTCTGGCCTACAACCTGGCCAACTTCTTCCGCACTCTGGTTCTGCCAGATGAGGTCGAGCGATGGTCGCTGACCACGCTTCGCGAGAAGGTGGTGAAGATCGGCGCGAAGGTGATCACGCACGCCCGCTACACGGTGTTCCAGATGGCCGAGGTGGCGCTGCCGCGTGACCTGTTCCGCCGCATCCTGGAGATGATCGACGGCCTGCGGCCAAGGCCGGTGGTGCGATGTTGACCCCATCGGCAGAGGGCACCACCGTGGAACCTGACAGGCGACGTGCGCCCAAAATGGCGCGCGATCAGCAGAACCGGCGCTGTCTCGCGGATAAGAGCGAGCGTTGGAGCTGATCAAACTGGACAATCGGCCTCTTGGTGCTGTTCACAGGTCGTCGTCGAGACTATTCGGTCTACGAACGTACCCGGTTGGGCTGCCTATCTGGGGAATCCGGGTTTAGGCACGCAGCCGCTTGCGTTCGGTAGCCGGTTGGTAGGCGATCTGTGCATGGTGAGCGCAGTAGGGTCGTCCGTGATCGCCTGCGCGCCGCAATACCGGAACTCCGGGGTGGTCGGGTCACCCAGCGGGAAGCGGCACATGGCCTCGCGCAGCTCCATGATCGTCACGCCCTCCGACTGAGGCACAATGGCTGCTTCTCGAAGCGCCACTGGTGCAGGTGGAGCGGCAGCCGGTCCGCTGACGGCTACCGGCTTGGTCGGCATCGATGCAGGCGTCGGTTCAGTCGGCGAGGATGGCTCTGCCTTAGGGGCCGGGTCCGGCGGGTGTGGCTTGCGTGGGCGCGGCGTGCGTACTTCCCTGGCCGCGCCGTGAGTAAGACCGAGCCGATTGGCTTTGCCGAGCACGGCGTTTCGGGTCAGGCCACCCCCCAGCTCTGCCGCGATTTGGCTGGCGCTCAGGCCCTCAGTCCAGAGCTCTTTGAGGCGCTCGATCCGCTCCTTGGTCCAGGTCAGGCCCGCATTTGCCATCGCCGCCTCCAAGCGGAATCCCTCAACCAAACGGACAGGGGTTGGCCCGCCCGCGTGATGGTCTGTTCGTACTGAGGTGAAGGTCGCCGCTCGACGTGTCGTGTTCGACGCGCCCGAATTTACAAGACGCGCGGATTGAACGAAGCCGCTGTCGCGGCGTGAGCGGCTTGGTGGCGTGATACCGATTCCGGGCGATGGACTCGGATTGAGGATTCCTGGGTTGTTGAGCAACGGGTAGGCTGGTGCGCCATGAGTCGCGGAGGCGAGCCATGGCGCGGGTTGCTGATCATCTGAGCGTAGAGGATCTGGAAGCGAGGCTCCGGTCGGCCCAGGATCCGACCGCGACGCGGCACTTTCAGGTGATCTGGCTGTTAGCGCGGGGTCACACGATCGCGGATGTCGCGGCGGTGACGAGCTTCGGGCGACGGTGGATTGAGCAGCTGCTCGCCCGCTACAACGCGCACGGGCCCGAGGCCCTGGGCGACCTGCGCCGGCGCAACGGCAGCGCACCGAGCGTGCTGCGCCCTGAGCTTCTGGCGCGGTTGCCCGAGCGGCTTGCGACGCCTCCGTCCGACGGTGGCCTGTGGTCAAGCCGGAAAGTGGCGGCCTGGATGGCCGGCGAACTCGGGCTCGCTGCGGTCTTGCCTCAACGCGGCTGGGAGGCGCTCAAGGCGATCGACTGGTCGGTGCAGAAGCCCCGCCCGCGCCATCCTGCCTCGGCCACGCCCGAGGAGCGCGAGGCGTTTAAAAAAAGCTGGAGCAGGCCGTCGCTGAGGCGAGAGCTCAGCACCCGGACAAACCGGTTGAGGTCTGGGCCACGGACGAGCACCGCATCGGGCTGAAGCCGATCCTGCGCCGGGTGTGGGCGCCCAAGGGTCAGCGGCCGATCGCGCTCGGTCACCACCGCTATAAGTGGCTGTACGTCACCGCCTTCGTGCAGCCGATCTCCGGCGAGACCTTCTGGTACATCTCGAACGGGGTGTCCAAGCCGTTCTTTGCCGCGCTGCTGGCCCTGTTTGCGCGCGAGGCTGGGGCGGGACGGGATCGCATCATCGTGCTTGAGCTCGACAACGCCGGCTGGCACACCGCGCCCAACCTGGCCGTGCCGGACGGGATCCGGCCCGTCTACCTGCCCCCATACTCCCCCGAGCTTCAGCCCGCCGAGCACCTCTGGCCTGTTCTGGATGAGCCGCTTGCCAACCGGCATTTCGCGACCCTTGCCGATCTTGAGCACGTCGTCGCCCAGCGCTGTCGCATCCTGAATGGCGATCAACTCAAACCCGGGACAAACTTCCACTGGTGGCCCAAGCCAGCTATCCCGGCCTAATCAGCCGGAAACCGTATGACAGGTCTCCTGCCTGAGAGGATGCGGGTGTCGATCCGATCCCTCAGACAGGAGTTTCCAGATGGCCGAGATGAGCCCTCTCCGCCGGCGCATGATCGAGGACATGACCGTCCGCAACATGTCGCCGGCGACGCAACGATCCTACATCAGCGCGGTTGCGAAGTTCAGCCGCTATTTCGGCCGCTCGCCGAACAAGCTGACCCTGGACGATGTCCACGCCTTCCAGGTCCACCTCGTCTCGACCGGCATCTCGTGGCCGAGCTTGAACCAGATCGTCTGTGCGTTGCGCTTCTTCTACGGGATCACGCTGGGCGAAGCGACGCTTCCCGAGCGGATCCCCCACGCGCGCGAGCCCCGCAAGCTGCCGGTCGTGCTCAGTGCCGATGAGGTCGTGCAATTTCTAGAAGCGGTGTCGAGCCTGAAGAACCGCGCCGCGCTGACCACGGCTTATGCGGCGGGGCTGCGCGCCTCGGAAGTCGCGGGGCTCAGGGTTGCGGACATCGACAGCGGCCGCGGCGTGATCCTGGTGCGTCACGGCAAGGGCGGGAAGGATCGCAACGTGATGCTCTCGCCGCAGCTGCTGGGCATCCTGCGCACGTACTGGCGCCTCGCCCGGCCGAAGACGTTCCTGTTCCCCGGCCGCGACGATGATCACCCGATCCACCCGACGGTCCTGCATGCGGCCTGCCGGTCCGCGGTCGAGGCGGCGGGGCTGACCAAGCGCGTCACGCTGCACACCTTGCGCCACAGCTTCGCGACGCATCTTTTGGAGAGCGGGACCGACATCCGGATCATCCAGGTCCTGCTCGGGCACAACCATCTGTCGTCGACCGCGCGCTACACGCAGGTCGCAACCCACACGATCCGCGCGACCCGGAGCCCGCTCGATCGTCTGACCCTGGAGGTCGTTCCGCCCGGCTGAACGTCCGTGGCCGGGAACAGGCCCGGCGCTCGCCTCGAGATGGCCGATGTTCTGCATCGGCATGGCGACGCCTATCGTCTGGCGCACGCCGGCCATCTGGGGCGCACCGAGCGGCGCGTGATGGGCGCAATCGCCGCCTGCCGCACGGCCGCGCTCGGCGGGCACGTCGAAGCGTGCGACGACTGCGGCCTGACGCGCGTCGCCTACAACTCCTGCCGCAACCGCCATTGCCCGAAGTGCCAGGGAGCCGCGCGGGCGCAATGGCTTGCCGCGCGCCGGGCCGAACTTCTGCCGGTCCCCTATTTCCACGTGGTGTTCACCCTGCCGGCGCCGATCGCGGCCATCGCGTTCCAGAACAAGGCCCTCATCTACGCGATCCTGTTCGCGGCCTCGGCCGAAGCGATGACGACGCTCGCCGCAAACCCGCGCCGGCTCGGCGCACGGATCGGCGGCCTCGCCGTCCTCCATACCTGGGGGCAGACGCTCACCCATCATCCGCACGTCCATTGCATCGTCCCGGGCGGGGGCCTCTCGCCCGACAGGACGCGCTGGGTCGCCGGGCGACCGAACTTCTTCCTCGCCGTCAAGCCGCTCGCAAGGCTCTTTCGCCGCCTCTTCCTCGAACGCCTGCAACACGCGTTCGACGCGGGCGCTCTGCGGTTCTTCAGTGATCAAGCCGGTCTGGCCGAGCCCGCGAGGTTCGACGCTCTCATGACCGACCTGCGCGCCGCCGCCTGGGTGGTCTACGCCAAAAGGCCCTTCGGCGGACCCGCCCAGGCGCTCGCGTATCTCGGCCGCTACACCCACCGGGTCGCCATCGCCAACAGCCGCCTCGTCGCGATCGAAGACGACCATGTCGCGTTCACCTGGAAGGACTATCGCCAGGACGGC
Organism: uncultured Alphaproteobacteria bacterium; assembly: GCA_963728675.1. GTDB lineage: Bacteria > Pseudomonadota > Alphaproteobacteria > Rhizobiales > Beijerinckiaceae > JAJKJG01. Next base: position 66,767 of record CAVSLO010000065.1, read on the forward strand.
GCCGTCAAGGTCATGAAGCTCGCACCCGACGAGTTCATCCGCCGCTTTCTCCTGCACACGCTCCCGGACCGCTTCCATCGCATCCGGTACTTCGGCTTCCTCGCCAACAGCTGCCGCGCCGCCAACCTCGCGCTCTGCCGATCCGCTTTGGCCCAGCAGATGGACCGCTGCGAGACCGCGACAGCCGACACCGCGACCTCGCGGGCAAGCGTCCACGTTCCCGCCTGCCCCGAATGCGGCGGCGTGATGCGCGTCCTCGCGACGCTGTCGCGCGGCGCCGACCGGTCCCGTCCGGCCACCGCGCCATTCCAGTGCGACACGTCATGAGACCCGCCCGTGTAAAGGCCGCGATGAACCTCGACCGCATCGTCCTCCCGGGCGGCAGGGCCTTTGCGCGCCGGCACCGCTCTTCGCACGCCACCAGCCGCAGCAAAGGGCCGAAGACCGCCGCTCGCGCCATTCACCTCCGGCAAAATCGACGACCAGCGCTCGCCCCGGTCCCAGCGACCTTGCGCCTCCGCGCCTCCGCGCCAACCGCTGCCGGACAACAATCCCCATAGATCGCGGCAAATCCCACCGCGGCTTCATTCAATCCGGCTTCAATGAGGTCCGCATCACGCCGCCCGAAAGTCGCGCCGCGGACCTCACAGAAGCCTCCAGATTCCCGCGCAAGAGTTCCCCAATCAACGCACCGCACGCGTAGGCGACAGTTTTGGCCTCACTGGTTGGGCCAACACCCCGATCAATCTGCGCTCAGAACGGCGTGCGCTCGTCGTGTTGGGTCAGCACCTCGGTCGCGTGCTCAATCGCGCTGATCGCGTCCAAAAGGGCCTGAAGGGTGCGCTCAACCTCGCGCACATCATATGGCAGCGGCAGCACCCTTTCGCTAAGGCCTCGGATCTCCTCGACCATGCTCATGAGTTCGGCCACGACCGAGGCTGTTGTGCGTGCCGTGGAGGCCGCATTGAGAGCCGGTTTGATCCCGGCTCGAGCCGAAAAGGGGACGACGTTCGACATCTCCGGCTTTGTGCTTCTGGCGGGAGCGGTTCGCAACCAGCCCGCAAGCTTTGTACACCGGCAAACATCAGAGCCTACGGTCTGTTCTATGCTTGTTCCTGATTCGTGCCGACCTGAGGATCATTGGACCCGTGGAGGTGAGCCAATGGTCACCATCGAAGCCCCAATTTTTGCCGCCTTCACGCGGTTCCTGCCGCCCCTTCGATTCGTGCTGCCCCAACACCTCGTCCAAGAGCCTTGAACCGAAATGACCCGCACCCTCGTCGCCCTCGCTGTCACCCTGTTCGCCACTTCGGCTTTGGCGCAGGACTACAATCGCCAGGACCTCGTGCGCGGCCTGTGCCAGAAGGACGGCTGCGACGAGTTCACGATCCTGGCCGCCGACCGCATCAAGGCCACCGAAGAGGGAACACTGTTCAAGACGCGGCTGAAGACCTTTCACGCCAGCCATGCGGGTCGCCAAGACCGGGGTGAAGAAAACGGCTACGTGTATTGCTCACGGACCAAGCCGGCGATCATGGCCGAGCAGAACGGGCAGACGATGGCCTTCTTCCTGGCTCCGTTCGCCACCCAGGAGCGCCGGGAGAGCGTGCGCCAGAACGCGAACTTCCATGCCCTGTATTTCACGATCTGCCATGGCCGGGAGGCCGGGAAGGCGGCGGTCCACAACCTCGCCGGGGTTGCCCAGAGCCATGGCTACAGAGTGGCGCTCGCCCAATCCAAGCTCGTGCCTCTGAAGCAAGCCGAGGACGTCGTCACAACGGCGGGTGACCCGAGTGAACATGCGCCGGTTGAGGCCAGACTTGAAGACCGCCCGGAGCGTCCACCCGTTGGGGCACGGCAAGAGAAGCGCTGGGAACGCCCGCCCGTTGAGGCCCGGCGTGAGGAGCGCCTGGATCGTGCGCCTGAGAAAGAAAGTCGCTTTGAACGGCTTGACCGCGCGCCGGAGCGGGCACGTCGTTATGAGCGCCTGCACAGTGAGCCTGTCGAGGCGATGCGCCAAGAACGTCCGGAGTACCGTGACTCGTGGAGGCAGGCCCCGCCCCGTGTTGTGGAGCGAGAGGACGACGGCCTGCTCTCGGGTGCGCGCCGCCTAACGAACCGGGCCTTTGATGCCCTGGATGAGATGGGAGGCTGGGTGACCGGGAGGGATCGGAACTGAGCTGCCGCTTGGGGCGCAATACTGCAGAAGGTGCCCTTCGTCACCGAAACGTGGCTTTTAGCGAAATAGAGCCATTGATCCGGGTCTCTTCCGGGTAGATCGCGCTCGTCTGCTCAGCACGGCTCCTGTTTGTGCAGCTGGTTATGAAGCGCCTTGAGGAGTCCGGCCAGCCGCGCCCTGTCGGCCATCTGCAATCGCGAGCAGAGGCCCCCTACTTCTTTCCGGTGCCCTTCCGGGCGACAGTGGCGCCCATATCTTGTTTGGCAAAGGGTGAGGCCGCCGGAGCTGCTTTCGGCTTCTCCTTTTTCGGCTTCTTGGCTTCACGGTTGCCGCGCTGTTCGCCTTTCGCCATCGTTCGCTCCTCCTCATCAGGATCGGTGCAGCGCCCTATAATACCGAGCGCGGCGAGGGGATTTCCAGCCCCTTATAGCAGCGCTCCCAAGCTTTCAGACTGAGGAGCTTTCAGGGTGAGGATCGCACCCGCAGCAGTCGATCTGCCCGAGGTCATTAACAGTCTCGCACCCGAGCGGCTTCTCACATCCCACCCTGCCAAGCTCGGGGCAGATAGGTTGATGTGCGGTGCTCTCAGCTTCCTTGTGGAGCGGCCACTTGGGAAGCAGTGGACATTGGCCCTCGCTCGACACCAGAATGGCGCGATGCGACCCCGTGGATCACGACCCGATGCGCTTCAGAGTGTGACCGTGCTGGAAGCTCTGGAGGGCTTAGCCGGGCGGCACGGTGAGGCCGGTGTGCCGTTTAAGGATCTCGAGGCAACAACCAGATCCCGCCTGAACTACCGTGCCCTGACCGATGCGCTGAATGCGCTGGTCAACGAGGGCGCGGTGCGACGAGTGACGGACAAGCCAGCCCGTCTCGCAATTACCGAGATCGGACGCAGGCGCCTCAACGAGTATCGGTCCTGAGTTGGCTTAGCCGTAGGTGCGATCCTCGACCCAACGAACTGAACGAACCTGACCCCGCGCAGTCCCCGCCGTTTACCGAAAGACCCGACTGCTAG